>CAVSNL010000021.1:0-82504 GCA_963729285.1 uncultured Acidobacteriota bacterium | reverse complement strand
CTCGGCGTAACGATTTTGACCGAATCCGAATTCGACAAGCTACTGAAGTGAGTGGATCTCGACTGGCATCAATCTCGACTGCCATCATCAAATGAATGTTCCAAAGGGGAGAGCGCTCCGAAGGGGATCGGAGTGTTTTTAGGGGTCGGAGCTTTAGCTCCGACATTCAAATGCAAGCAAGATCGGGCTGTAGCCCCTGAGGAGATGATTTTTCGGTGTTAGATGAACGATACCTAAGAAAGTACTTGACAAAATGTCTTATATGTGATAGCGTTGGACGTGTCTGCGATCAGCGTTCCTCTTATCCTTGCCGCCTGCCCAGTCATCAAAACATCGCTCCGGTCTTCAATCGCAAGGCGATGCCTGCAACTGCCTTAGAATCAACACTTGCAGAAGTCTATCAAAACAAACAACTTTAACCTCCTCTAGAATGAATACTTACAAAAAACCCCAGGGGGGGTGGCGATTATTGTTAACTAGCACTACTGCGATTTCGATGACCGACCATCGGGCAAAGTATTCCCCGCAAGTTCAACGAATCAGAAGCTATAATGGAAACGGCGGGCGGGCAGGGTGATCGCTGGTCTGGCCATCGCAAGATGGCTGGACGGGAGGAAAGTCCGGACACCGTCCTGAGTCATCAGGGAACCATTCATCCGCTTAACCGCGGGTGTAAGGTAAGGGCAACGCGCCTGGTAACGCCAGGGGAGCGATTCGGATGGCATCGGCTTCGGCCGGTGCTGGCCGGTTCGCTCACGGAAAGTGCCACAGAGAATATACCGCCGGCGGAACGGCACGGTGGCATCGCGCGGGAAAACCTGCGAGACGTCTTCGCACAGCTCGTTACGTTGGTAAGGGTGAAAAGGTGGGGTAAGAGCCCACCGCTCGTGTGGCAACACACGAGGCACGGAAAACCCCGCGTGGTGCAAGGCCAAATAGGAGGGGAGAGCCGGCCCGGCTCGTCGAGTCAGCGTTCGCGTGGTGGCCGCTTCACGGCGGTTGTTGCGACGAATGCGCTCCCTCGGCAACGGCGCAAGCCGCTGCAGAGAGCAACCCTCGGGTAGGCTGCTTGAGTCACGGCGCGAGCCGTGACCTAGAGGAATGATCGCTGCGCAAGCGTCTCGTTTTAGGGACGCATGCGGCACAAAATCCGGCTTACAGGCTCGCCCGCTATTTTTTATGAATCGCCGATCTGCGTTGACGCTGATCTTATGAAGGCTTCTGTGCCGGTGACAGCGCAACAGAGGCTTCGCCGGTAAGGACGCGAAAAACGAACGTCTCCTGGAGATACAGCCTCACCACGGAATCGGTGTGGCTGAGGTAGCCGATTGAAGCATCCTGCCCGATATTGAGCTCGAAATCGCCGCCGCGCGTGGACAGGACGAACGCACCTTCGATCGCTGGCGCCCAGATCAGATTGCCGTCGACGATACGCTTAACATGTTCCAGGACGGGGTATCCGTGATCGCGAGTTTCGGCGAGTGCCGTATACTCATTGGCTCCGAGCAAGACCGAGTAGGGGCCGTTCACGCCGACAAGACGTAGTTGGCTCAATGCGTGTGCCACCGCGTCCGGATAATCACGCACATCCGCGGGAAGCGTCTGGATTGGATTGGAGGTGCCTTCCCGAATGCCTTGGATATCCGCCTCGTGGTATCCGTTGAAGATGGCCCGATCTTCAGCAAAGGCAAGCTTCTTCGCGGCGTCTTTTGCAGGCTGCCAATCGGAGTCATCCGATCCACGCTCTACGTCATCGATTGTCTGACGGGACAGCTCGAAAGGCACACGCAACTCCACGAGAGGCTTGACCTCTCGCTGTCTTGCGATGATGCCGTCAGCAGGAGCGGAGATCGACCGCAGATGGCCGGTCGCAACTCCCGGCAGAGCCACTCCTCCAGCCGAAGGAACATCAACCGCCCGTCGCCCGGCTAGATAGCGCTTGAGCGTCCTGGTCGTTTCTTCCTCAATCTGCGCCCATGCAGCGTCAGAGATGGGAGCTAACTCCCGATGCAGGTTATTCATCTTCGTGTCCTTTAAGCGATCCTATTTCGAGCGATCCTATTGATGGATCGCCGACGGACGAGGCCGAAGGCGCGTCCGATCCCGGTGATGCTTCGATCGCGGCAGAGGGCGGCGCGTCTCCGCTGATGCTGTCGAGAAACGTCGATGACGGCGCGAAAAACAAACTCCCGGTAACTGCGTTGCTGAAATCGAGGAGGCGGTCGTAATTGCCAGGGGGACGGCCCACGAACATGTTCTGAAGCATCGTTTCGGTGATGCGCGGAGTTCGGCTGTAACCGATGAAGTAGGTCCCGAACTCGCCGTGGCCGGGCCGCCCGAAAGGCATGTTGTCTCTCAGAATCTTAAGTTCTTTTCCGTTTTCTTCGATCACCGTGAGCGCATTGTGCGCGAATGGTGGCTTCTCGGCGTCTTTCAGTTCGATGTCTGAGAGTTTCTTGCGGCCAATAATGCGCTCTTGCGTCTCAACCGGGAGAGCATTCCATCCCTTCATGTCGTGAAGATACTTCTGCACGATGACGTAGCTGCCGCCGGCAAAGGCTGGATCTTCGTCACCGACAATCGCGGCATCGCGCGCCGCATCACCTCGCGGATTTTCTGTGCCGTCGACGAACCCGATGACATCGCGATCATCGAAATAGCGGAATCCGTGAACCTCGTCGGCAACGGAAACTACATCGCCGATGTTGTCCATGATCTGTGTGGCCAATTCAAAACAGAGGTCGGCGCGTTTGGCTCGAATGTGAAAGAGGATATCGCCCGGAGTGGAGACGGCATGGCGGCCGCCTGAGCGAATCTCTCGAAACGGATGGAGCTCGGCGGGGCGAGGCGATCCAAAGAGTTTGTCCCAGGCGTCTGAGCCGAATCCAACGACACATGTGAGACCGGCTTCCACGTCTCGAAACTCAACAGCGCGCACGAGCCCGGAGAGGTCCGCGCAGAATGATCGCAGCGCCGCATAGTTGTCCTGCTCCGGGCGAATGCAGACGACCAGAAAAATTGCCGCGCGCGTGAGCGGGCCGACCACTGTCTGCGGAAGAACGATCTCGTTTAGTTCCTTAGGTGTGTCCATTAGCTCAATGTCGATCCACGATGATTCCCATCCATCAGAGTATTCTGAATAGGTGTACGACTGCAGGCGCCGCGTCCCGAAAAGATATCAGGGTCTGGCTTCGCACGGTTCGCTCGACCTCTGATAATGATGGACACCTCGGCGGCAATCTCAAGTGCCAGCACCGCAGATCGTCCTTTGCGGATTGCCCGCTCGCAACGATCGCATAGAATATACCAATCTCTTTCAGATAACGATGAAGACGGCCGGCACCGCAGAGAATTGCAGACCGTCGGAGCGTACGCCGATCAGTGTGAAACGCGCGCGACGTACTTGGATTTGGTAGAGTGCTTCTACAAAGCCCGCTAACGGCGTCCGAATCGCGTGGGTAACCTGGAGAAGCATAATGGACATTCACCAGCTTCAGCTGTTTCTCGCGGTGATGGATTCGCCAAGCATGACCGCCGCCGCGGAGAGGATCCACCTGTCGCCGGGCGCCGTCAGCCTTCAACTCCACAATCTCGCGGACGAGCTTCGCGCGGAACTATTCGTGCGCCGCGGCAAACGGTTGATTCCCACGCCCGCCGCGCAGCGCCTCGCGGAACGCGCCAGAGAAGTCGTAAGAATGATGACCCAGATTCATCAGGACTTTGAAAATGATTTAGCTAAGGACACGCGTCCGTTCGAATTCGCGACCGGCGTTACAACCCTTATCTATCAACTGGGGCGTCCGCTGAGGCAACTGCGGGAAAACTATCCCAAGGCGGACATTCGGGTCACGGTGGGGGTGACCGAAGAAATGGTTGCGGGGTTGCTCGACCGGCGTTTCGACCTGGTGTTGATCTCCCTTCCGGTAGCCGAGCAAGGTTTAAAACTGATACCGCTTTTCGATGAGGAGTTGCTTGTGGTGCGCCCCTCCGCGAACAATGTTGTGACCGGCCGGATCGGCTCAATCCGCGCTGCCGAACTCGCGGACGTTCCGTTTTTGCTGTATCCCAAGCGCAGCAACATGCGGCGGGTGATCGACAACTTTTTCAAGGAGATCAACATAGTTCTCCGGGTTGCGATGGAGGCGGACGACACCGAGGCGATCAAGCGGCTCGTGGAATCAGGGTTCGGCAGCTCGATCCTTCCGGAGCATGCGGTGAGCGACAAATCCCGCTTTTTTCAGAAGTTTCGAATCGAGGGCCACCGCCTGAAGAGAAGTTTGGCGTTGGCGATGGCTCGCACGGATTGCCCGCGCAAGCTCACCGAATCCATTGCAAAGTTTCTACGCGACGCCTTGCTGGCAGAATCGAAACTAGAACGATAGCGGCTAGTGGCCATCTCATAAATAGCCGAGACAGGAAGAGAAGGATTTCCTCAGGGGCTAAAGAGTCTGTGTGAGAACCGAGAGAAGAAGCCCTCAGCGGCTAAAGCCTTGTTGATTCGGTTTCAGTTACGGCACGGCTGAAGCCGTGCCCTGACGAAAACCGGAGTTCTCACACAGGCTCTAAAGCCCGATTTTGCGTGTCTTTAATTGAATCGTCTTGCCACACCACCTCATCTCTGAGTCCTTTGGGGTTACAATGCTTACCGTTTTCGAAGCCAAGAAAGAAGTTCTCGGGTCAGATGAAGGGGGTCAAGCATGCACCGGAGAGAATTCCTGAAGCTGGGAGCCGTAGCAGGCGGAACGTTCCTAGTGGGCGGCACGGGCCGCTTCGGAAGTTTCCTCGATGCTCCGAAGGAAATCCCCACCACTGACCGCCTCGTTGTCACCAACCTGGTGGACAACATTTACGACGTCTACGCCAAGGGCGGGAAAATCGGCAACCTCACGATCACTCGGAATACTTTGCCCCATCCGTACGGCTCAGAAGTCTCGTTGTTGTCGGAACATGGGCTGGCCTTTCACTTGGAGTCCCTCCGAGGCGCAGAGGAAAAGCAGATCCTGCTGGACTTCGCGCTCACGCCCCGCACGCTCACAAACAATTTCAAAGGCCTGAAAGTCGATCCCGCCACGGCCGACGCCTTGATCATCAGCCACGGGCACGAGGATCATTACGGTGGCCTGCCCGACTTGGCACAGGCTCTCCAGGGAAGAGCCAAACCAGGGCTCACTCTCTATGCCGGAGGACGCGATACGTTCTGCCATCGCTGGGTGGTGCAACCCGATGGCAATAAACTCGACTACGGTGAGCTCAAGCGGGATGAGCTCGAAGCGCGAGGGTTGAAGGTCGTGATCGCGGAGGAGCCCACCGTAGTCGCGGGTCACGCCTTCACCTCCGGCCACATCTCTCGAATCACCGATTTCGAGATGTCTCCTCCGGCAGCTCGTCTCGAAGCCGGCGCGCCCGGCTCCGCCTGCGACGCCACGTTCCACTTCCCTCCGGGCACAGTCAAGATAGAAGCCAAGCCCGGCGAGTTGGTGAAAGACATCTTCTGGGGCGAGCACGCCAGCGCTTACAACGTGAAAGACCGGGGACTCGTCGTGATCTCATCCTGCGGCCACGCCGGCATCATCAACTCCGTCCGCCAAATCCAGAAGTCCACCGGGATCGAGAAAGTGCACGCCGTGGTCGGCGGGTGGCACCTGGCTCCCTATCCTGATGAACTCATCGCCAAGACCGTGGCAGCTATGAAGGAAATCAACCCGGACTACTTGATCCCCATGCATTGCACCGGCTTCCGCACCATAATGGCAGTACAGCGCGAGATGCCCGAGAAGCTAATCATGCCTTCCACAGGCACGCGCGTCGTCTTCGGCGCCTAGTCCCGATCCCGCTCGTCATTTACGCGAAGGAGTCCGCGCGCCCGCCGTGGCTCGCGGCCTTTGTCTTTACCTCTTCCCCTTTCAAATCTAAAATTTCCAATTTGAAATTCCTCCTTTAAATGTCGGAGCTAAAGCTCCGACCCCCTCAGATGCATTTATGAGAGATGACTTTTAGCCCGGTTGAAGTCTGGTCCAATGCTCGAAGTTTGTGCGGAAGAGACGGTTGACATCGCGCTGAATATCGAGGCGTGATACTCCGCGGCCGTCGGCGTCCAGCAAGCGATACGCGTTCGCCAAAATCTTCGCAAGGATCACCCGAGTGTTTCGCCACTTGTAGATAACCTGCTCCAGAACGCGCGCGTCGGAGTGTTGCGGGATAAAACTGGTGCCCAGCATTTCGATTCGTTCGCGGGTAATTTCTTCCACGATGGAGGCGTTGTTCATGAACCACCAGCATCCGAAGGGCATCAGATTGCTGAATTTTCGTGCGTACACGCACAGTTCGTGCTGATTTTCGCGACTGAGCAGGCTGACCAGGAAGCGGTTTGCCGGGAAACTTCGGCACAGGTGTTCCACGGCTCGCAAGTCGGCTCTTCCAACCGCGTCACCGGCCAAGCGGATCGCTGGGTTTACCTGGCGCCTTACGCCGATCATGAGGGACATCGGGAGACCGAACTCCTGGCATGAGGGCAACACAGCCTTGCTCAGTATTTTGTTCGCCGTGCTTTCGTCGGGAAAGCGAAAGGTGTCCTCAAGCGAAACCGCCATATACAGCGGGCGCATACGTTTGCACCAGTCCGCCAGAAACCTGCGAATTTCGTTCACCGAGTTCCCTGAGGCGTGCTCGTCAACTGCGTATCCCTGGCTAACCAATACTTCCCAATGGCGAGACCAGCCCCACAGGATACGGTCGAGCCGCAATACGGCGTGAAATTGCCGGTCTTTCAGGCCCCCGTTCATCCAAACCGACGACTCCGCGGGGTCCAGCGGGTCGTTGGTCATCACTACCTCACTGATGCCGGCCAGCTGAAATACTCGCCGGACGTGTCCTTCCGCTGGCTGTGCCTCGAAAAAGGCTCGCGCTTCGCGAAGGTCCGGAGCGTTTGTCGGCAGGCCGAACGCCTGTAGGACCGCGACGATTCCGCGAGTCGCCTCGGAGATCGGGCTGTTCTCGATAAACAGCGCCCGCCAGATGGCGTCGGCTTGCTCTTGCTTTGACAGTGCCCAGTACTGCTCGGGACGGATGGGCGAAGAGCGAAAGAGTTCTGCTTCGAGGTAGTGATACGTCAGCAGCTCGTCAATTCCCCGCAGGCCAAGCTTGCCGAATTCCGGAGCGAACAGGTGTGTGTGGATGTCAATGAAGTCGGTTGAAGAGAGCACATCTTCCACCGCGGACGGAATCTGATCGCGGGAGAGCAATGCGACGGACGAAGGATCGCCGTTGAGGTCGGATGGCTTTACGGATGCTCCTCGCATGCGTACACCTTTAGTTGATGCGCTCGACTGCTTGGCTCCGATCCATGAAGTGATGAACCGGGGCGGCGGACACCGGCTCCAGCACCGGGTCGACGGCGCCTTTCCGTGTAGAAATGTCCGCCAATAACCTAGTTCCGTTTGACTCCCGCGAAATATAAAAGCGGGTTGCAGGAGTGTCAAAGCGAAAAAACTGAGTTCTAAATTCAGTACGACTCAACGAACCGTAAATCCTGCCGGTGAACTGCTTTGTGCCACCCCGATGATCGAGACCGCAGCCTCAGAGGCAACGGGTGCTCCTCGATTGACCGAGGATCACCTGCCTCCTCCCGATGCCTATTCCAACTAGAGGCATCTCATAAATGGCCGAGACAGGGAAGAGAAGAATTTCCTCAGGGGCTAAAGAGTCTGTGTGAAGACTCAGCGGCCCGTTGATTTTGAACCACGAATACGAGCCTAGGACGATGACTCCTGACTACTTCGTTAAAGTTCTGGCTGCAGGGCGCTTAGTTGGCGCGCCACATTCGCGTCAAGTTAAACGCGGTGGTTGTCAGTGCCCACTCCACGGCAACTTTTTCCAGCCCGCGTCGGCGGAACCGCCGCATCCCCCGCTGCTCTTTCAGCACTCCGTTCACCGGCTCGACGATCGCTTTGCGCCGCCCGTAAATCATACCGCCCACGGGGTCCCGCAGTTTTCGTCGCATGCGGCGATGTGCCGGATCGCTGGCCCGCAGCCGCAGCCGGCCCCCGCGATTCAACCAGCGCGCCAAATTCGAGTCTGGAACATAGGCATCAATCTTGCGCTCCTCCAGAGCATGCAGATTGTTCACCGAGAAGAATCCGCTGTCGGCACTGGCGCGTTGCGGTTTCTCTCCGCACTGCTGCTCCACCAGATCCACCATGGGCAGCAGCAATTCATTGTCGTTGGTCTCCTGCGTCACCCGCTGCGCCACAATCAAGTGATCCTCGCTGACCGCCATCGTGGCGGTGTAGCCCAGCGTGAATCCGCCGCGCTCGCGCAGAAAACGGCTGTCCGGATCGGTCCGCGACACCTTGTGCAGGCCCGATTTATGCAGCCGCTCCAACCGCTCAGGAATTCCGGCAAGTTGCTGTTCCAGCCGCTCGATCACTTCGCGGTCCACTTCATGGCCCGCACCTTCGTTGGGGTCGTCCGCATCACACTGCTGCTGCCAACGACGAATGTCCCGCCGAATGCGCGCCCGCGCGTCCCGCAGCGCTTGCTCGGTGTCCACGCGATTCCGCGAGGCGTTTGCCGCGATGCGTGTCGAGTCAATCGCCACGTGGCCGAGCTTGCCCAGTTTCGCTTTCCGCGCCAACTCCACCACTTGCGTGAACAAATCGTTCAATCCCTTCGCGTGCCGCCGCCGAAACGCGTTCAGTGTCCAGTGATCCGGCGCGGCCCCGCCCGCCAAATAGCGAAACGCCAAATCCTCGCGAATGCGCTGTTCCAACCTTCGCGAACTGGTCACCCCCAGCGCGTAGGCGTACAGCCAAACCGAAGCCAACCTCTCCGGCGCGTAGGCGGGGCCGCCTTCTTCCCCGTACTCTTTCCTAAAAGCGTCCAAGTTGAGCTTCGCCACCACGCGCCGCACGAAAAAACAGAGATGACCCGAACCCAACACATCCCGCACGCTCGGCGGCAGCAAATACGCCTGGTCCGGGTTGTACTCCAAAAATTTCGTCATCGCGTCCCCTCTCTCATGCAGTATAAGAGACGCGTCAACCCGAGTTCTCACACAGACTCTAAAGCCCGATTTTGCCTGTCCTTAAATGTCGGAGCTAAAGCTCCGACCCCTTTGAGATGCATTTATGCGATGACTCCTAGAAAAAGAGCTTTGCGGCCAGTTGGGCAACCCTCGGATCGGCCGCCTGACCAGCTCGGAACGTGCCGAAGGCGGAATTGCCGTTTAACTTGTCGAACGAGCTGATCTGGTCCGTACTGTTCACGGTTCCGGTGCTCGTACTTTCCGGGGCGAAGTTCGGATGGTTGAAGATGTTGAAGTATTCCGACCCTTAGCTGGAGCTTCCAACGCTCGGTGAAGTTAATGTATTTCGAGAGTTGCATGTCCCAGTTGAACGTGCCCGGCAAACGTAGCGCGTTCTTGCCGATGTCTCCAAATGTGCCGAAGATTACGGAGTTGTTCGCCCCGCCTACTTTAGTGGGTTCGAAGGCCGCCGCATTCAGCCAGCTCACACAAGTCGCGGTTACGCCGGCGCAAGAATTGTTGCCGTAGGCGCTGATCCCTGGCTTACAGGTATCGCCGGCCGCGCCGTTGCCGGTGCAATACGTTCCACGGTCATTGCCGATACCGGTGCCGGAGATTTCCGTCCCTTGCAGGACAGTGATCGGCCGGCCGGTGGCTGCGGAGACGATTCCGCCCCATTGCCAGTCGCCGAAGACGTGATGCGCGAAGCGGTTTTGTCTCGACAGACTTGGAAGCTGCCACACGTATGAGCCGCTGAATACGTGAGTGTGATCGAACGACGAAGGCCCGTAATCGAACTTGTGCCGGTTCGGATCGGTCAGCGGTAGTGCGGAATACCCAGTGTCGAAGCCGGCGACTCCCTCGCCAAACGGTAGGTCGTCCATGCTTTTTGAGAAGGTGTAATTCGCGAGAACCGTCAGTCCGTGGGACATTCGCTTTTCGCCAGACACCTGCAGAGAATGGTAATTGGCGTTGATGTCGGTGATGTCCGCCTGTACGGTCGAAAAGGTATTCGTCTTGAACTCTCCGCCGCTAGCCGACGCAACGAGCAGATTCGTGGAACCGGTATTCGCTTTGCCCGTGGTGGTACAGCAGGCTCCGGCGTTGTAGTCCTGCGTTTCCAGGATGTGCAAGCTGCGCGAGCCGACGTACGCCACGCGCATCAAGATATTTGAGGGTAGTTGCCGTTCGACGGTCAGGTTCCACTCATATACGGTTGGCACGTGGTACGTGCCGCTGGGATCGTAGGTCACCGCGATCTGATTGAACGGAGGACTGTACGGAAAGTTGGTAGGCGCAGGGAAGGGGCTCGGGAATTTTGGATAGGACGCCGCCTGCGCCCCGGTGCAATTGAGCGCTGCCTGGGTCGATGGCAAGGTGCACAGTGGATCGCTGAAGGAACCCGCGGTTGATCCAGGCGTCGGCGCGCTGTTTCCCGACGTCGACAAAATGAATTGGGGACTGAAGGGCCACTCATCCACATAGCGGTTGCTCAACATGCCCATGGCGCGGGAGTCGTAGAAAATTCCGCCTCCACCACGGAGGCTCGTCTTGCCGTCGCCGAACACGTCGTAGGCGAAACCTAGCCGTGGCATGACACCCTTCCAGTTCGGGTTCAGCGCGTTGTCGGGCATGCCCGGATCGCTCGGAATGCCGTTCTGACCCGAGAAGAAGATGCCTGGAGGCGCATTCGGATATACGTTGGATCGAATATTCGCTGCCATCGCCGACAGATTGACCTGGGCCCAGCGATTTCCGTTGTCGCTCCAAGGAAGTGCTGGTTCGTATCGCAGCCCGAGATTCAACGTAAGCCGCCGATTCAGGCGATAGTTGTCCTGGGCGTAAACGCCGGGAAACTTGTTACGGTTGGCTTTGAATTCTCCCGCGCCCTGCTGGAATGCATAGCCGTTGCCCGCCGGGCCGCCGTCGCACATCGTGCCAGCGAGAAAATTCTGGTAGGTCGGCAATCCGGGCGCCTGTTTCAGGTAGGTGTCTTGCGTGCAGAAATTCACGATGCCCGGCTGATTGAACTGGTTATTCAGGTCCACCTGGCTCCACTCGATGAGTCCCCCAAAGTGGAAGTCGTGCTTTCCCTTTTCCCAGCTCACATCATCGGCATAAGTAAAATTATTTCGGGTGAAGACGCCGCTCGGATTGTCTCCGATATTGAATCCATTCTGCACGCCGATGCCCTGAATCGCGTCCGGCGTGGGTTCGAACGGCAGCGCGACGCCGAAACCCGTCAGATTCACGGCTTGCGGAGAAGGCCCGCGGGTGGATACCTCGCGCGAATAGCTCATGCGAAAATCGTTGACCAACCGCGGGGAAAAAATGTGTGTCTCGTGCACCAACGCGTTTTGGGCCACGATGGAGAACGTGGCGTCCGTGTACGCCACTAGTTGCAACGGCTCGAAAACCGCTGCTTTCGTGAAGCGGTCAAACTCGTACCGGCCGGTAATTCGGTCCTTTTGGCCGATGGCGTGGTCCAGCCGGCCCATTCCGGAGTCGTAGTTTTCGATATCGGGTTTCGAGAAAGGCACAGTAGGGTTCGATCCTGCTGGAATCGGTCCTGCCAAGCTGAATTTCGCGTTGGCCCCCAGGTACTGGCCGGTCGTCGGGTCAATCCCCAGCATCGTCGCTACAGCAGGGGTCGATCTTTCCGCCTCCCGCGAGGAACTTACTGATGTCGGTCTGTCCCACGACCTTGGAACTGCCCAATACCAGATTGCGAAATGCCGTTCGCTGATACCCCGCGAAAAAGAACGTTTTGTCGCGAATGACCGGGCCCCCCAATGGTTCCTCCGTATTGATTGCGTTTTACCCGGTCGGGGGTGGTGGGTGTCGCGAAGAAATTTTGAGCGTTGAAATACGGATTGCGGATAAACTCAAACGCATCGCCATGAAAACTGTTGGTGCCCGGACTTGGTGATCACGTTCACTACGCCGCCGGCATTCTCTCCGTACTCCGCGCTATAGTTGCTGGTCTGTACGCTGAATTCTTGCAGCGCGTCCGGAAACGGAAATGGCTGGTTCACGTTGGTGTATTCGTCGACGTAGTTCCCGCCGTCGAGTTGATAGCTGATCGTATTTTGGCGCGACCCATTGGCGGAATAAGTTACCGCGGCCGGGAACGTCTTGGTCGCTCCCTGGTCTGCACCGCCATTCGGAGCATTCACCGCGCCCGGCACCAGCAGTGTAAGTTGCGCAGCATTGCGTCCATTCAGTGGCAATTCCGAAATTCGTTCCTGCTCGATCACCTGTTTCAGCGTTGATGTAGATGTGTCCACCTGCAGCGCATTACTGTTCACCGTAACCGTTTCCGTCGTTGAACCTAGCTTCATGCTCAAGTTCACCGTCAGCGTCTGGTCGGCCAGCAAAACGATGCCGCTCTGCTTGGAAGTGCTGAATCCCGGAGCGTCAACGGAGATGCTGTATGTCGCTGGCTCGAGTGATGGAATGACGTACAGTCCGTCCGCATCCGCCGTTGCCGTGCGGGAAAATCCCGTTCCCTCTTGAAGGATTACAACCCGCGCAGAGGCTATCGCCGCTCCGTTGGGGTCAAGTACGCGTCCAGCGATGCTTCCCAGGCCCTGCGCATGGGAGAGCAAAGGAGCTGACAGAAGTGCGAAAACCAACGTGGCAAATTTCGCTTTCATTTTCCGCTTTTCCTTTTCCGGGCCGATCCGCTTCGTCGACGTTGCCAGTCCGGATCAGCGCCTTTGTGGTCTGCGACGCAGACACACGACGACGTCCAGCGCCCAGGGATCCACTCGACCTCGACGTTAAGTCCACCGCCAACGATTACTTTCCGTGATGATCGCTATCTGTTACTTGAATGGGTGTCGTTATGCGCACAGTAGGAGCGTTGCCGCGATGATGTCAATCTGAAATAACTGAAGCGGTACTTTAGCCGGACTAAAGTGAATTGAAATCAAGACAACGCCCGGCTTGAATAGTCCGCTTAGAACGGGAGGGTCGATAGGTCCACGTTGCCACCGGAGAAGATCACCCCGAGTTTCCACTTCGCGCCGTCGGCCCGGGCGGGCAGACGCAATCCGGCAACGGCATCCGCCTTCAGCAGAGGTGCTATCGCTACCGCGGACGATGGTTCCACGATGATCTTCATGCGCTCCCAAACGAGGCGTGTTGCCGAGATGATCTCTTCCTCGCTGACTCGGAGGATTCCCGCAACGTGCTCGCGCAAGATTGCAAACGTTCGCGCCGAAAGCGAGGCGCGCAACCCGTCCGCGATGGTGTCGCTGGCGTCCATCGTCTGCAGTGTCCCGGTCGCGAGCGAACGGTAGGCGTCGTCGGCCTGCGCCGGCTCGCATCCAAAAACGCGGACTTGGGGGCAAAGCCCTTTCACGCCGAGGCAGGTCCCGCTGAGCAAACCGCCGCCGCTTACCGGCGCGAACAGCGCGTCGAGATCGCCGATTTCCTCGAGAAATTCTTTGCTGGCAGTAGCTTGGCCCGCGATTACGCGGTCGTCGTCGTAAGGATGAATCAAATGCGCGCCGGTTTCGGCTTGAATGCGGCTAGTGGCTTCGTTGCGGGAAGTCATGGTCGGCTCGCACAGAGTGACGCGTCCGCCATAGCCTTCGACGGCGAGCCGCTTCACCGCTGGCGCATTCTTGGGCATCACGATCCACGCGGGAACGCCGCGCCAGGCCGCCGCGCAAGCGACCGCCGCGCCGTGATTGCCGCTCGATTGCGTCACGATGCCATGAGAAACTTCTTCGTCGCCGAGCGAGAAAATCGCATTCGTTGCGCCGCGAATTTTGAACGAGCCGGTTTTCTGCAGGTTCTCGCATTTGAAGAAAACCCGTGCGCCCACCATGGCGTCGAGCGACTTCGAGGTCATGACTGGAGTGCGGTGAATCCGCGGCGCGATCCGCGCGTGCGCCTCCACGATGCTTGGCCAATCCGGGGGCGTGAACGTGCCGGTCTTCGCTGGTGTTGTCGAACTCATTTGTTCACGTAAGTTCCTGTCTACCGGGAGCACAGCCAGGAATGGCTGTGCCACTGGCAGGCTCGGCGTCTCGAGCGCGAGATGCGGACGGTCTTTTTTCACAATGGCACTGGAATTGTCGCATCGGGAATTGTCGCATTATGGCACAGCGAACTCGACTTCGCTCTGCTTGGCTCGCGCGGCCGCGCGGCGCTTCGCACTCCTTTTCGCAATGTTCACGCACTATGAATGATTTCTTACTTGACCTCGCCAGTGGCTCTGGTAGCCTGAGTCCCCCTTCTCCAATTTCGCGAGAACCCACGAGCAGATCTTCTCGTGTGGAGGAGGCCAGCATCACCATGAGCTCATCCGAACGACGCCAGCTCACCCGCTACAACATTCGCACACCGTTGCGTTTCCGTGCCATCAATCTGACCGCCGACAAGAGCGATCACTTTACGGAAGCGTTGAATGTTTCGCGCGGGGGATTCTACTTTGCATCGTCGGCACCGTTGCAGATCGGAACCCCCATCGAAGCGACGCTGCGCATGCCCGCCGAAGTTACTGGGAACAAAGCAGAAGAAACGAAATGCACCGCTCGCGTGGTGCACGTGAAGAATCAGCCTTACGGCGATGGGCGCATCGGCTTTGGGGCCGAAATCGAAAAATTCCATAACCCAAGCATGCAGGAACGCGCGGTCAACTAGATCAGCGCTGACAGTTGTTGCAGTTGTTGAGCCATCAGGCAATCCTGGCGCGGGCAGCACCGCGGGGACGCGCTGAGGCATCCCCGTTCATTAAGTGGAAATCGTGGCGTCGGATCATTTTTCGCGTGGTGCCGACGTTGAGGTCCTTCGGCTATCCTCGTCGGATAGCCTCAGGATGACAATTGGAGCCGGGGCCGGGTGGAGCCGGGCCGGCTAGGTGCCGAGGCCAGTGATCCGAGCACGGCCAGGAATGGCTGTGCCAGCGGGTGTTGTGGGAGTGTGCCGAAGGCCGCCGCCACGCCCAGGGCCTGGTCGAAAGCTGGACCTGGCCGGCGATCGTCAAAAGGCGCGCGCCTCCCTTCGGGGCTCAGGGCAAGCGGAAAGCGGGCGCTGCCGCGGAGAGTCGAAGATTACGGTTTCGCGGGAGGCACGTTCACGACGGTTTTTGCGCTGCCAACGTTGTCGAAGTGATCGTAGGCGCGCACCGCGATGGAATGTTCGCCGGGACTGAGTTCGCTCAGCGAGAATTCGTAGCGCTCTTCGAGAGCGTCGCTGATGTTTCCGGCGGGCGCGACCAGGATCCAGTCGCCGCCGTCGATGCTGTATTGTGCGCGCTCGATGCTGCTGGTTGCGTCGCGGGCGGTAAATTTCACTACCACGGATCGAAGAGTTGATGCACTTCGCGCGCCGGGAACATTGGGCCTCAAGAAGCTCGATCATCGGCGGCGTGTTGTCGATCACGAAACGCTCGGAGTCCCGCGTAGTGGTCAAGCGCGACGGCGGGAGGATTCGACGGAGCGTCGCTGGCGACGATTCTGAGGTAGTACGCGCCGTCGGGCAGGGCAGTGGCGTCCCAGGAATAAAATTTCTGATCGAGCTTCTCTTTCAGGAGCTTCCACTGGGTTTCGTTTTCGCCGCGATACAGAACGGAGAAGCGCAGTTCATCATCGTTGTCATCGTGCGCGGTCCACAAAACGGATTGATAACCTCTTTGCACGAATCCTTGGGGCGGCTGCTCAAATTTTTGCGATGAAGCACTCTGCGAAATAACCACTCCGGTGGGATTCGGCGCCGGTGGCGTTTTCAGGGTCACTGAGGCCGCCTGGCCGGTCTGAATCGGATTGTTGCTTTGCACGCGCACGTTGGCATCCTGCACCGCGATGCCGTCGATCACGGGAGCAACGTTGCGCGGAAGATACGCGAGGCTGACCCACTCGATGCCATCGCCCGGCCGGCCATCGTGGATGACGGCTTTCCATTGCGCGAAGCGAGCTGGCGGAGCTTGTACACTCACGCCGGATTTCGAGTAAGGCCCAAACCAGCGCGACCATTCCTTGCCGGGATCTTCGGTGTTGCCTGTGCGCACAAAAAATTCAAGGCGGGGTTCGCCGGTGGTCCCAGCCGATTTAGGCGAAGTTGCGGCGGGCGGCGGGCTCCACCAATCGATGCGTCCCCACTGCGAAAAAAGCTGGGCGTCGAAGGAGCGCGATTCGTAGGTGCCTTCGGGCTGGTATTCGGGACCGACCGAGAAAACCTTGCCGGGATTCGCGGTACACAAGAAGATTTTGCCGTTGGCGCCTCGCGCGATTCCGGTGATTTGCGCGGAGCCGGCCTTGGCGAGTTGCGCGAAAACGCCGTGGCCGTCGATCGCGAGGAGCGCGCCGCTGTTGCCGGTGCCGGCGAGAAGACGGCCCTCGGGATTGAGCGCGAGCGCGTAGACGAGATCGTCGCGGGAAGTCCAGAGTTCTTCGGGGGCGCCGTCGGGAGAGATTTTGTAGATGCTGCTGGAGAGAAGCGGCGGGAAGGGAACAAAGGGCGTCTGGTTTTGCGGTGTGCCGCCGATAACGCCGCCTCCGGTGATCGTGGTGGTTCCTTGCGGCGAGGTGATGATCGTTGTGGGCTGGCCGCCGGTGCGTTGTTTCTCGCCGATGGCCGCGGCGTAGATGTTGCCGTCGGGCGCAACGGCCAGCGCGGTGACTTCGCGCTTGGAGGTTTCGTAGAGGACGAAGCCTTCCGCGGCAGCGTCTTTCTCCTTGCGTGAATTTTTGTTTGCCAGCGGAGTGACGCGCAGGACGCGGCCGCTGGGCTCGGTGCCGGCCAGCAAATTGCCTTTGGTGTCGAAGGCCATCACGCGGATGTGCGCTTCATCGCTGGCGTAGAAAAGCTCGCTCTTGCCATCGGGGGAAACGGCGAAAATCTGGCCCTTGTCTCCCGTGGCGACGTAGAGAGTGCCGTCGGAGCCGAACGCGAGATCCCAGATGTATTTCGTTTTGGGATCGAAGAAGACGGATTTTTCGCCGGACGCGGAGACGCGATAGACCTTGCCGTCGGGAGAGGTGGCGACGTAGAGCGTGCCTTTGGCGTCGAACGCGATCGATTGCACGGCAAGATCGGTGGATTCGAAGGCGGTCGTGGGTTTGCCGCCGGCGTCGAAGCGGAAGACTTTTGCGGGGGAGCCGCCGCCGGCGTAAAGAACGCCCTTTGGATCGACGCGGAGAGACCACAGAAAGGAAGCGTCGGCGTCGGCGAGCAGCGTAAATTTTGGGGAGAGTTCGAGCCGGCCATCGCTGCGTACGGCGACGCCGTTGGAGGTGCCCTTGAGAAAATCGTCGTAGGTGGATTGGCGCCAGTTGCGGGTGTGTTCGGCTAGGAGAGGGGAAAAGGAAGAAGCAATGAAGTAAAGAAGTAATGAGAAAAGAGTCCGGAAGCGCGAGGCGCGCGAGAAGCGATTTGCGTGCTGTCCGCTGGAAGACGGCTCGGAATGACAGTTCTGGAATGGAGCGTTCGGGGGCTGGGCATTTAGGTGTTCACCGGATTTGTAGATTCAAGGAGATGACGCCCGTGACCGGGCCGCTTAGCTGGACGGACGCTTCACTGGCGAGGGATTCACGCAGGACTTGGACAGTGCCGGGAGCAGGTCGGCCGTCGATGACGTTGATTTGGGATAGCGGGGCGTTGGGAAGTTCTTTGTCGTCCCAGATGATCGTGGGGGACGGAACGAAGAGGCCGACGTAGAGGCGATCGTTGCGGCGCTCGCGATTCAGAAGGGTAATGAGTTGGTCGAGGCCTGCGGGGCCGCTGCTGCCCGAAAACAGGAATCCGCGGGAAGCGCGATTGAGGAGGTCGCCATCGGTAACCAGGACGCGAAGCATGGTGCCGCGGGCAATCTGATCGGGGATGTGCACGGTGGTTTCTTCGATGTGCGGCGGATCCACGATATGGGTGCAGCAGAACGCGCACGCGAAGGTCTTCTCCGGGGGCGGCTTCGCCTTTTTCGAGCCAGGCGCTGTCGATCGTGAAGGATTGACGGCCGGGAACGCTTTCCACGCGAAGAGCGATGTGTTCGACGGAGGGTATTTCGTACGGGTTGGTGAATAGCCGGCCGAAGATGCTTTGCACGCTGAGGGCGATCGGCAGACCGTCCTGGCCGAGGGAATCGCCCGGCGCGTAGGTATTTTCGATTTGCACGGGCGCGTGGCCCTGCAGGCGAATTTCGCCGGAGAGATGAAGCGTGGTGCCTTCGCCGTAGATGGCATTTTGCGTGAGGCCGTTGAAGGTGGTGAGCGCGACGAGGAGCGGCGTGAGTTTCGGATGATTGACGAGCTCGAAGTGAAGTTTTTTCTCGCCCCTGCCGGTGGCGATCGAGAGATCGAGAGGAATCATGGCGGGAGGAGCGCCGAGTTTACCGGTGACGGCGGTGAGATGGTCGCCGGTGATGGTGCCGATCGAACCGCCGACGTTGACGATTTTTGTGGAGGCGAGCGATGAGGAAAGCGTGGTGACCACGCGGCTGCGAGCCATGGGAAGCGCGACGTCGCCTAGACTTAGAAAGGGGTGGCCGCAAAGATAGACGCGATCGGCTTGGACGGCGGTGACCGTGCAGGCGGAATTGATGGAGGCATCGCCCTGCACGAGAACCATTCCGGCCATGTCACCGGCGACGAGTTTTTTGTCGTCGGGTTGCGGCGCGGCGGTGCCACCCTGCGCGGCAACGAAGCCGTAGTTCTGGATTTGCGGGGCGAATTGTTGGAGCGTTGAGGACTGAAAGCCGGAAAAGACCAGCGGGGTGGCGATGGGCTCGAGCGAGGAGCCTGAGGGCAAACCGGTGCGGGGCGCGGCTTCATTGGGCAGCGTGAACTGTTGCGCGGAACTGGCTGGGCGTTGTCTTGCGCCGCGGGATGCAGGATGTCTTCAATCGGCGTGACGCCTGCGATGGCTTCCTTGGTGAATACGCCAAGTTTCAGCGAGAGGGCGCCCGCGAGCTTGCCTTCGAGATAGACGGGGCTGCCGCTCATGCCCGCGACTACTCCGGTGTGCTCGACTTTCGGGCCTTTGAGTTCGATCAGGATGATGGACTGGCGAGGACCGAGGAAGTTGGGCATTACCCCGATGACTTCGAGATCGAACTTTTCGACTTGGTCGCCGGCGAAGATCGTGTAGGCGTAGCCATGCATTCCCGGTTGGACTTGGCTGAGGGGTAGGATTTCGTCGGACTGCGCGGAAAGAGGCGGAGCTAGAGCGAAGCAGAGGCCCGCTACTAGCGCGAGGATTGGCAGGGCGAGTTTGCGGGAGCGGCGGTAGTGCGAGAGCAGAGTCGACGGAACCGGGTTCATGGAGCGTTCATGATACTTGGCGGGGTACGGGTAAGCAATTGAACGGCTGGAAGGCGCGGAATGGGCCGAGAAGGCTAGGCGTCCTAGGACTCGCTTCGTGGCTCAACCAACGGAGTCTCAAAGAAAAATTGTGGGATCGGCGCGGATCTCGGAGGCCGTTTGGTAGCGGAGATTGCGATCTTTCTCGAGAACTTTGGCAAGAATGCGATCGAGCGCGGGAGGCGCTGCGGGATTCAGACTGGTTACGGCAACGGGCGTTAGTTCGAGGATGGCGTGGGAGATTACGCCTGGAGTGTTGCCCGGGAAATGGCAGGCGGGCGGTGGCCATTTCGTAGAGGACCGTGCCAAACGAGAAAAGGTCGGAGCGGGCTTCGAGATTCTCGCCGCGGACTTGTTCGGGGGACATGTAGGCGACCGTGCCGACGATGGAACCTGGACTCGTAAGAGCGGCGGCATCCCCGCTGAGCGTGGGGAGGGAAGAAGTGGCGCCGGTTGCCGTGTGGTGCTGATCGGTTAGTTTTGCCAAGGCCGAAATCGAGAATTTTCGCGTGGCCGCGGTTGGTGATGAAAATATTTGCGGGCTTGATGTCGCGGTGAATGATTCCTTTGGCGTGAGCGGCTTCGAGTGCGTCGTTGATTTCGATGGCGAGATCGAGGAGTTGATCGATTTCCAGGGGCTTGGCGGCGATTCGTTCCTTGAGCGTTTGGCCCTCGAGGAGTTCCATCACGATGAAGACCTGGCCTTCGTCGCGGCCGATTTCATGAATGGTGCAAATGTTGGGGTGGTTGAGGGCGGACGCAGCGCGGGCTTCGCGCTGGAAGCGTTCCAGCGCTTGCTGGTCGTCGGCCAGATCTTCGGGGAGAAATTTCAGCGCAACGAAACGTCCCAGAGTGGTGTCTTCGGCCTTGTAAACAATGCCCATCCCGCCGCGACCCAGCTTTTCGAGAATGCGGTAGTGCGAGATCGTACGACCAATCATAGTGGGCAGCTTTTGGGCGCGCTGGTCAGACAGGGAAGTCTACTTCAATCGCTTCGATGAGGGGCACGAGCCAGGTCAAAAGCTTTTGATGGACGGGATGATTGTTGTAGCGCTCACACGCGGCTGCGTCGGGAATTTCATGGCGCCGCCGAATTCGTAACCATGACCCCGGGGCGAGACGTTGAATCCCACCCAGGATTCGAGGATCTCTGGGATCTGGTCTTTCAGCGTGCGGATTTCTTCGAGAACGCGCTCTTTTTGTGCGCTTGTGACGTCCGGTTTAAACCGGAATGCAAACATGTGGATGAACATGGAGTGGGCTCGCTCGTTGTAGATAGATTGCAGTGGCGATTTTTGGAGATGAGGGGAGCTTTGTCAACCGCGAAGTACTCGACCGTTGGTTCAACCGAGTGGTACGCCGCTGCGCGGAGCGCCACGCTGCGTCCGTGTTCGAGGTCTCTTCGTCTTAGGTGACCGCTTTCTTGTGAAATTGACGCAAACCGAAAGTCAGAAGCGCGACGTCGAAGAAAAGTAGGCCTCCCACTGCCGCGACCATGGGCAAGTGAGGGAATTGCGGCACCAGCGTTCCGCGCAAGCCCTCGCTGGCGTAGACCAGCGGATTGATCAGCACGATTTTCTGCATGATGGGGAAATTGGTCAGGGCGCTCCACGGATAGTAGGTGCAACCGAAGAAGATCATCGGCGCCACCACTAGCGAGAACATCAAGCCAATGTGGGTTTGTTCGATGCTGCATCCGAGGGCGAGGCCACCCACGGCCGAGAACAGCGCGACGAGCATTGCGACCATGGCGAAGAGCAGCGGGGCGTGCAGGTTTAGCTCCACGCCCGGCCGCAGCAGCAGCCATGCGCAGGGAATCACCATTAGACCTGCGGCGAGCGCTTGCAAGGTGCCGAAGACAACCTTCTCCACCGCCAGCCAGGAGATTTCCATGGGTGCCAGCAGGCGATCTTCGATTTCGCGAGTAAATTGAAATTCGGAAATCAGGGGCATGGCGACGGCCCAAATGCCCGTACCGATCATGCTGAGGGCCATGATGCCGGGAAGCAGCAAGCTCTTGTACGAGGGCGGCATAAAGCCACTGCCAACCATCACGCGGCCGAAAATAAAGACGAACATCAGCGGCTGCAGGAACGTCTGCAGCAACAGTGGGACGATGTTGCGGCGAGCGACCTGGAGATCGCGCCCGAGCATGGCCAGAAAAGTTTTGAAGTTCACTCGCGCAAACTCCTTCCGGTGTGATGGAGAAAGAGGTTTTCGAGGCTGGGCTCGGAGATGTGTACGTCACACAATTCCACGCTGGCAGCGAGCGCGGCGTTGGCGATTTCGGGAACCAGGGAGCCGCCGCGGTCGGCGTAGAGGTCGGCGCCGTGCCCGTCGGTGGGGCGGACTTCGGTGACGCCGGATAGCGCTTTCAAGCGCGACAGTACATCGTCGGAGGAATGACCGAAGCGGAGGCGAAGCAGGTATCCGCCCGGTACCGAAGCCTTCAACTCGCGCGGCGTACCCATGGCGATAACGCGTCCGTGGTCGATGATAGCCAGGCGCTGGCAGAGGGCATCGGCCTCTTCCATGTTATGGGTTGTGAGCAGGATGGTTTTGCCGCTCTGGTTGTACTCGCGGACGATTTCCCAGAGAAGAAGCCGGGTTTGCGGATCGAGGCCGGAGCTGGGCTCGTCGAGGAAGAGCACTTGCGGATCGTGCATCATGGCACGCGCGATGGAGAGGCGTTGCATCATGCCGCCCGAAAAGCCGCGGACCATGTGGTCGGCGCGGTCAGTGAGCTTGAAGCGGTCGAGGAGAGCCGCGGCGCGTTTTGCGCGTTCGTGTGAGTCGATACCGAAATAGGCGCCGTGGAAAAGCAGAATCTCCCGCGCGGTAAGCGAGAAATCAAGATTGGGGCGTTGCGCGACCACCCCGATCAGCCGCTTGACCGCCACCTGATTTTTCCAGACGTCGAATTCGCCGATCCATGCTTGCCCGCTGGTCGGACGAACGCGCGTGGTCAGGATGCCCGCGGTCGTGGATTTGCCTGCGCCGTTCGGTCCCAGCAGGCAGAAGATTTCGCCGGGCGTAACGTTTAAGGAGATGCCGTCGAGCGCCACGATCTGGGGCTTCGGTTGTTTGCCTTTGGCGCGCGGTGAGGCGCTGCCGAAGCCACCCGCGCCTGCTGCCGGGGGAGGAGCCGAGGTGTAGACCTTGCGTAAGTCCTGCGTGCGGATGCCAGCCAGCATGCGAGAAATTCCATTCAGAGTTGCTTAGCGAAAAGCCTTGGTCCAGCCCGAACCGAAACCAACGCTACTGATTACGTATCCGGATTTGGAATTGTAACAAGTCAGAGCGGGTGGACGCAGGCCAATTTCGGGCTCATGCTTTGGCGCACTGCCACAGGGAGTGTGCGGTCGGTCAGGCGCGGGCCGGTGGCGTCTGTCAGTCCATGTGGTGATGCATGGCGAAGATTTTGTCGAGCGAGTCCTCGTACGGGTAGACGTGGACCATCCAGCCGAAGATCACCGGCGAGAACCGTCCTCCGGCGGCATCGCAGGAATCCTTCGTGGCGATCGACCCGTGCAATCCAAACTTGGTCCAGTCGGCATTGTGCAGTTCGGCGCGCGCTGGCATACATAGATTAGTGTGCAGGTGCCACATGGCGATGCTGAGCGGCACGCGGGCGTTTAACTGTTCTTCCGTGGCGCGCTTAGGCATTGTGTACATCGCGCCGACCAGTTCGTACCCCGTGGCCGTCTTCTTGTACAGCAGCGATGTCGGCCTCGCCGGGTCAAACGTAAACGCTTCCATGAATCCGTTGCGATAGCTCGTGAAGTGATACTCGGGTTGCGGAACATTCGGCATGAAAATCCGGAAGCCGTCGTTGAGCGCGACGTGATAGTCCTTGTATTTCTCGATGCCGGCCCGGAGTTGCGTCACGATTTCTCCCGCACGCTTCACGTCTTCGGGTGTTCGCTCGCGCATCGCCGTCATAAACATGTGCTGGCTGTGAGCGTCTTGATGACCGGGGGTCATGTCGTTGACGGCAGCCCGCTCGTTGGCCTTCTCGTCGGACATATTCATTCCCGGCATTGACGTGTGGTCCGCATCTTGTGGCGCAGGGACAGATGCAGGTGCGGTCGAGGGATCTTGCGGAACGGCGACCCGCAGTACCTGCTGCTGATGTGCCGGAATGGCTGCCAGCAGAACGCTCACGACGAAGAGCGCGCCAAACACGATTCCCGCTTTGGACGCTATTTTGAAAAAGCTGCTACGGGCTGACATGACTTTTCTCCCACATCAATAATACGGATGGAAGTGCCGTCGTGTTTCACCGGGTTTGGGGGAGGTTCCATTAAAAAACTGTACCTGTGGCCAGTAACAATCTAGAAACATTCTTGCCTCCCGTCGGGGACCTTCCGCCCTGACCGTTGCGTCCTGGTGTACGGAGCTAGCGCACGAGGGTCGGCGCGCCAAGTCCACGCGTCATGAATAAAGCCCAAGACCGGTCATGCTAAAATTGCGGCGTGAAAAAACAGACGATACTGCCGGCGAAATACCTCACCGGAGCAGTCGAGCCGCCCGGCGACAAGTCCATTTCCCATCGGTACGCGATGTTGGCCGCCATGGCTGAAGGCACCAGCGAGTTGCGGCACTTCGCGGCCGCTGCGGACTGTCACAGCACGCTCGACTGCATGAAAGCGCTGGGCGCCGGCGTGGAGGTCGACAAAGACTACGTAAAAATCACCGGCCGCGGACCAGAAGGACTGAAAGGCGGCTGGCGCGCGCTGGATGCCGGCAATTCCGGCACAACGATCCGCTTGCTCACGGGCATTTTGGCGGGACAAGACTTTACTTCCAAGCTGACCGGCGATGCCTCCCTGCAAAAGCGTCCCATGGGACGCGTAGTGTCCCCACTTCGCCAGATGGGCGCGGACATTCGCGCGCGCGAAGATAATTTCGCGCCACTGGAGATTCGGCCAGCGAAGTTGCGCGCCATCCATTACAAAATGCCCATGCCCAGCGCGCAGGTGAAGTCTGCGCTCCTTCTCGCGGGACTCTTCGCCGAGGGCCTAACCTCGGTCATCGAACCGGCTCGCACTCGCGACCATACCGAGTTAGCGCTGGAAGAATTCGGCATCGATGTCCAGAAGCATGGAAGCACCATTCAGATTCGCGGCTCCGGTGGAAACGGCGGCGGCAAGCTCCAAGCGCGGTCTCTCGATGTGCCCGGCGATATCTCCTCCGCGGTCTTTTTCATCGCCGCCGCATCGATGTTTCCCGACTCGAATCTGCTGATTCACAACGTTGGCCTGAATCCGACACGGACCGCGATTCTCGATGTGTTTGCCTCGATGGGCGCAGCGATCAAAGTGGTGTCTCTACGAAGCGCGCATGGAGAAGTGGTCGGCGACTTGTCGGTGAAAGGCACGTCGCTCAAAGGTGGAATCGTCGAGAAAGAACAGATACCCCTGGTGATCGACGAACTTCCGATGCTGGCCGCA
This sequence comes from uncultured Acidobacteriota bacterium, assembly GCA_963729285.1. Lineage (GTDB taxonomy): Bacteria > Acidobacteriota > Terriglobia > Acidiferrales > UBA7541 > Acidiferrum. Next base: position 57,722 of record CAVSNL010000021.1, on the reverse strand, counting down.
CTCGGACCATATACCGAGGAGGGAATCGAGATCCGCGACGCTGCCGAACTTCGTGTCAAAGAAAGCGATCGCATTGCCGCGCTCGCGGAAAATTTGCGACGTATGGGTGCAACCGTCGACGAACGACCAGACGGTCTCCGCGTCGAAGGGCGCAAAGCAGGAAAGACGCGCGGCGCAGAAATCGATCCGCGCGGCGATCATCGCATCGCCATGGCATTCGCAGTAGCGGGCTTGGCCGCGGAAGGCACGACTACAATTCGCGACGCTGACTGCGCTGGCGTCTCCTATCCGAAATTCTACGATGATTTGGAACGGGTAGCGGAACGGTAAGAACGAAGATCCGACCGTCGAACTAATTCTTGTGAATTGAGATCGAGCCGTAACTCGTCTTCAGTGTGATCTTCGGGCCGCGGCCGTTGCCGTATTTCCCTTCAAGGTGCGAGTCACCCGATTCCGTCGTCTTCTTCAGCGAATCCGCCTCAAACTCCGAGTCGATGTCTCCTGAGTGGCAGTCGGCTACGATCTGAAAGCTCGATGCTTCGGGTAGCCCCAGCGTAATGCCCGCGGACGCATTGGTGATGTCGATGTCTTCCTTCGGCGGAGAAGAGAAGCGTACTTCCACGTTGCCGTTGCGATTTTCGATTTTGATTTTGCCGCCCGCGTTTTCGACGGTGATTTCTTCCTCATGCGTGCGCACATTCAAATTCCCGGGCGCATCGACAATCTCCAAATTTCCCGATCCCGCTTCCATATGCCCGCTCAGTTGCGTCAACGTCAGGTCCGTGCGACGCGAAACGAAGCGTACGCCCTTGGCGACTTTCTCGGCGCGAATTGGCCCTACGAACTCTCCGTTGATCGTGAAATTCCCGGTGGCATCGGTGACGTCAACGCTGTCGCCGGTACCCGAAATCTTCACATCTCCCTTGGTTCCCGAAACCTTCGCGTCACCCCGGCGCATATCGATATTTACGTCGCCCTTGGTGTTGCGCACGTCGATGTCCCCGGTGCCGCCATTGATCGTCACGGGTGTACCCATATCGGCCACGGAGATGTCGCCCTTATCGTTGCGGATGGTCACCGCGGACTTACTCGGTACCGCCACGTCCATGTCCACGCTGACCCGCGAATCGCCACCGCTCGTGGGCTGCACGTCAAAACCGTCGCCGTTCGGTACGATTTCGACGCCAACGCGGTCGGCGACGCGGTGTGCATCATTCTCGTTCCAACTCCGCACATTCTTCTTCCCGTTAACGCGAATTTCCGGCTCATCGGAGCCTCGCACGCTGATATCGCCGTGAATCCCACGAATAGTGATGCGCGCATTTGCGGGAACAGGTTTCGGCGTCACGTCAAGATCGGCCGTCGTGGTGTCGCCGCTCACCCACTCGGGAAAATGCTCCTTCACTCCCTCCACCGCGACAACCACTCCGACGAGCGCCAGTAACCCAAGCACAAGAAAAACTTCGCCGGGTGTGATTCGCGAACCTCCAACATCGTCGGAGCGCGACACCGCCATTCGTTCGTAAAGTTTCAACGCGCCCCAAAAGATCAACAGCAACGGCCACCAATGCGTGAGGATCCGGCCCAGCTCAAAGCCGCGATAGTTGTGCAGCAGTAGCAGAACACCGATGAAGATCAGAAGCAGGCCGCTGAAAATGCTGCTGCCGCGCGGGCGACCGTTAGACATGTCTGGTTATTGTCCCTGCCCGGGATACGTGCTCTGCGTCGGTCCGGGAGTAGAACCTGGCGCCGGCGGCGCCGCGGCGGGTGGAACGGGAGTCGACGAAATGTGGCCTTCCATCGGAGCCAGCGATGACGCCAGCAAAATCGCGCCGATCACGACCAGGATCACGGGGTAGGTGTTGCCGAAATCAAAATAGCCGCCACGCGCTTGCTGCAACAGAAAAAGCACGCCAATGGTGATGATGACCGCGGGCCCGAGTAGCGCGCGTATGGTGCATCGCGCACAGCGACACCGAACCTGATCACTCATGGCGCCACCTCTCTTTGGCCCTCACGGCCGCCCCCCGAGGCGCTGGCGGAACATCAGCACGCCGACGACGATCAGAATCACCGGCCAGAATTGCTGGATGCGCCACCAGGGGAACCAATCGAAATTGTGCAGCAGCAATAAAATGCCGATGGCGATGATCAGGAACGGTCCCACCGGTTTGCCCTTGCTGAATGATTCCAGTGGATCGTTCAGAATCTCTCCCGCAAGCTTGGCCTTCGCGGTGCGATACGCATCAACCGGCATATACACCCACAGCGCCGCAATGCAAATCCATAGTGCCGCTTCCGCTCCGCCGCTCAACGCGCCATCCACGCCCAGGATGAAGAGGAAAAGAAAAATCGCGAGATGAATCACGCCCTTGCCGTATTGCTCGTTATAGAAGGCTCCCAGTCCTGGCAAAAATCCCAGGAAGAACGCCAGCGCGGGATTCGGTCCCACAGCGGCTCGCGGAACAACCGGCGGCGGCATGGGGACTTGTCCGGTTGCAACATCAGGCGCGAACGCTGCGACGGGGGACGGCGCCGGATGTCCCATCACATTCGCCAGGCAATCTTCGCAGTACAGCACGTCGCGCACCGGACGCACGCACACCGGGCACATCGGCTTGCCGCAATTTCGGCAAAAACCGGTGGCGTCCACCTCCGGATGGACCGCACACTTCATGGCAATCTCCTCGCGAACATGGGCCCGCTCACATGGCCCGCCCACACGGGCAGTTCTTCGGCAAGCACCTGAATCTGCCGCGAGACATCATCGGCCCGATTCTGCTGCCGCGGCGACGAAGGCTTCGAGCCATCGGTCCGGCCCGGCTGTTTCTCGGGAGAAGATGACGGTACCACGCTCTCCGGATTCGTCTGCAGATCGTTGTCCTGCCGCAAGCGCGACTGAATTTCCGATACCACGCGCAGGTCGTTCACGAACTTTGTGGTCTGCCCGTAGACCAGATGCACTTTCCGGTCCGCGTTGCGGTAAATATTCGCCGGCTGCAAATCGGCCAGCTTCGGTTTGCGCCAGGAGAAGCCCACCGCGCTCAGCAAAATCACAAACGTACCCGCAACCGAAAGCGCTCCATACGCGAAACGCATCGAAGCCATGCCGCGAACCCAACCCAACACGGCAGCCCATCCCGTTGCGGTCTCCCGCGGCCCCAACGTCTTGTCCAGAATGGCATAGACCAGCCGCGGCGGAGCTTCCAGCTGCTCCATCGAATGCATGCCCGACAGAAGCTGGGAAACGTGAGCCACCAGCGGCGCGCATCGCTCGTCGCATTCCGCAACGTGCGCCTCAAACGCCGTCCGTTCGGTCCCCGCAAGCGCGCCATCCAGATAGTCGCTAAGCCGCGCCTCGATTTGTTCGCAAGTCCAACTCATGTTCGTCTTCTTCGGTTTTCCTTACTTCTCTATTTTCCTACTTCTTCTCTGCGCCCTCTGCGTCTCTGTGTCCTCTGCGTCAATTCTTTCTTTCCCGGTCACGAAGGCCGAACACCCATTTGTTGCAAAATCCTCGCCAATTCAATCCTTCCGCGATTGATCCGCGACTTCACGGTCCCTTCCGGCACCGCCAGAACTTGCTGAATCTCCGCATACTCCAGTTGTTGCAAGTCCCGCAAGATCACTGCTTCCCGCAAGTCCGGCGAAAGCTTGGCCAAAGCCGATTGCACTTGCGAACTCAATTCGCCGAGCAACAACTGCTCGTCGGGCCGCCGCCCTGCCGACTCCTTGTTCTCCACCACCGGCATGGCGTCGTCCAGTGAATCGGTCAAGCGATCCCGCTTCGAGCGCCGGTAGTGATCGATCAGCAAGTTGCGTGTAACGCTGGTGAGCCACGTCGCAAACCCTCCATGCGCCGACCGATAGCTTCCTAGTGTACGGTACACCCGCAGAAACACCTCCTGCGATAGATCCTCGGCTTCCGTCCCATTCCCGGTAAACCGGTAACAAATGTTGAAGATGCGGCGCGTGTGACGGCGTACAAGCTCCTCCCAGGCTGAACCGTCTCCCTGGAGGCATTGCTGGACCAGTTGGGCATCCTGCTCCAACGTCTCATCAGCCTCGAATCCTGGTACGTCTCGGCCTGCAAACTATGGAACGTAAATTGCCACCAAAAAGTTCCCCGAAGGGCTCGGTCCAGCCACAAGCTTCCATGCCAAACACCCTCTTCCCAACAACTTGCTTGGCGACATGACCCATGGCAGGCACGAATGGCCGCATCTTACTCACGACCCCAGCGAAACACAAGCCAAGCGTTCCGGCTTGACCAATCACTGGTCTCGTATCTACAATGTATATACGGAGTCAAGCAATGAAAACGCAGCTGGCCAAATGGGGCAATAGCCTGGCGGTCAGAATACCCAAGCCTATTGCTGATGCGGCGCAACTAAATCCGGGCGACAAACTAGAGCTCGACGTCGAAGCACCGGGCGCGCTTACGATTCGCAAGCCAAAACAAAAACCGAGCCTCCGGGAACTCGTCCGCGAGATTACATCAGAAAATCGCCACAGCGAATCGGACTGGGGCCATCCGGAGGGGAACGAGATTTGGTAGTGAAGAACTATATTCCCGACGCTGGCGATGTCGTGTGGGTTGATTTCACCCCGCAGGCTGGACACGAGCAAGCAGGTCGCCGGCCTGCCATAGTTCTCTCACCTAGGCTTTACAATGAGAAGGCGGGACTGGCGGTGTTGTGCCCCATCACGAGTCACGAGAAAGGCTATCCCTTTGAGGTGGCGATTCCATCGGCTTTGGCCGTTCGCGGAGTCATTTTGGCCGACCAATTGAAAAGCCTCGACTGGCGTCACCGCCGGGTACAGCGGTTCGGAAAACTTCCCACCTCTGTCCTCGACGCAGTTCGCGATCGAGTTGCCGCGCTCCTCGGACTGTCCTGATGTCAGCAAATACGTCGATGCGGCAAGGTCGCCGGAATAAGAATCCTGTCCTCATGTTGCGGCGAAAAGCTTCATCTTCGAAGAGTTAGACTGAGTCTCATGCCGCAAACACTAGGTCATGTTACGTTTCTGGTCCGAAATTACGACGAAGCGGTGGCTTTCTTCACCATCGCGCTCGGCTTCCAATTGATTGAGGATACCCCTCAAGACGAAGGCAAGCGCTGGGTCCTCGTCGCCCCTGCCGGCTCTCACGGCAGCAGCCTGCTTCTCGCCCAGGCATCAACGCCCGAACAAGCCGCGCACATCGGCAACCAGACCGGCGGGCGCGTCTTTCTCTTCCTGCACACCGACGATTTCGGGCGCGACTATCGTGAAATGAAAGCGCGCGGAGTGAAATTCCTGGAAACGCCGCGCGAAGAGTCCTACGGCACGGTCGCAGTCTTCGAAGACCTCTACGGCAACAAATGGGACCTGCTAGAGCCCACCACACGCTTTCTAGGGGCTAGGGCTTTGTAGGGCCGGGGCTTGCCCCGCCCGGTGTCAACCCCGGCACGCTCTAATCCGGACACTCACAGCCCAATCCGGACGCTCACTTCGCCGCTTCCATCTTCTCCGCCATCTCCAACATCTTCGCGACGCTGTTCCAGTTCCGCGCCGTCCCCGAAACTTTCAGCATCTTCGGAATCGTTGCCCACGACAGCGTCGGCCGCCCTGCCCCATTGGGAAAATTAATATAAATCTCGCGCCCATCGATAAACAATTCGTCCGGCGCGCACTCGATAGCCCGTACCTTCGCTCGAGCTTCCTCACCCGGATCGCTCGCCAAAAACGTAACCAGTAATTTGCTAGGCTCAATCCCGCGCCGCTTCGCAAATGGATTCCGCGCAATTACTTCTCTCATTTCCACCGCGGAGCGCAACACAACGTCGGTCTGAAACCCAAACTTTTTCTCGATGGCGCTTTCAATTCGTTTCGCCAGCTTGACCAGATCGCGCTCATCCGTCTTGAAAATCACATTCCCGCTCTGCAAGTACGTCTGCGGATCACGCAACTTCAGCGATTCGCACACCGCCCTCAACGCTTCCATCTTGACGCGGTTGTGAGCGCCCAAGTTGACGCCCCGCAGCATGCAGATCATCACAGCCATAAGGTGAGGCGAAGTATACCGCGCCAAGATTGTAAGGGAATGTGGGCGCCGGGCTTCAGCCCGGCGAGCCAAGCACGTCGTATCTAAAACGGACACAGATCAAGCGGATCTGCGCCGTGACAATAATCTACCGTTCAAAGTTCAGGTTCTGCGGCGCATCCGGGCGCGTCGCACTCGCTCCCATGTTCGAGGTCGTCGGAACATCGGTTCCCACCGGCTCAATCTTCAGGTCACTCATCCAAATGCCGCCCGATCCATTCACCAGCGCGCCAAAGAAAATCCCAGTCGCGCCTTCCGGGACATCCAGCACCACCGCATAGTTCTGCCAGTCCGTGGTCCCTTTGATCGGCCGGTCCTGCATATTGTCAAACGCCAGCACATGCGGTCCCGTTCCGGCACTGTTGTCCACGCGCATCCACAAGCCCGCCCAGTTCTCCAGGCCCTCGCTTTTCACGAACGCACTGAATCGCAGCCGCTTGCCCACGTATTGGTCCGCCCGGAAATCCTGCATGAGCGTCCCAAACCCATCGATCTCAGGTTTTTTCCCCTTCAAGTAGGCGCTTGGATGGCCGTTGTGCATCTTCTGCGAGTCCACGCCCGACTCGTAGTCCGCCGGTTTATCTCCCGCGAGATACCAACCTTGCGGCACGGTCGCCCACGCCACCATGCAACAAGCCAATAGGAGACACGTGACCTTCAATCCTCTCGTCAACGACATGCGCGCTCCGTTGAACACGGTTTCCTCCTTGGCGAGTTCCAATCTTGCCTACCCACAAATGGCATCTTTGCTTCGCGTACCGCACGTCGGGATGCCACCTCCGACATCGTTCAACAGCCCCTGCCACGGTGCAGAGCGGTGCCACTCTCCGCAATAAGATACTCTTCGCACTATCCTTCCGCACGTTATTTTTCACGATTGGCCCGTGCTCCAAACTTGACGTTGTCCAGTGCGGCCAGTAGGCTTCAAAGCGCATGCGTTCTTCGTCGAGGAAGCTCCTTTTGGTTGTGCTCGGGCTGACGGTCCTGGGCTTCATCATTTACAGGTCGAGTAAATTCATCAACTTGGCCGATTTCAGCGGCGCCAAGCTTTGGCTGGTCGCCCGCAACGCAAATCCTTACTACTTGTTGCTTTCGCTCGTCGCTATTTACATCTGTTACGCGCTGCGAGCGCTCCGCTGGCAAGTGCTTCAGAGCAACCTCGGCCCGTCGAGTTTCTGGGCGATCTACAAGCTCACCCTCGCGGGCTTCTCCGCCGTTTTTCTGCTGGGCCGCGCGGGCGAACCGATCCGGCCGCTACTCCTGGCACGCAAGGAGAAGCTGCCGGTGGCGGACATGTTCGGGGTGTATGTGCTCGAAAGGCTGTTTGACACCGCGAGCACCGCCATCATCGCGGGTTTGGGCCTGGTGCTGTTCGAAGCCCGGGTACAATCCGGCACCGAACCTGGTGGGTCTTCCGGCACTCTCGCAACGGCTGCGAGAACGACTGGGTCTTTTCTTTTTGTCGGAGTGCTCGTCGCCATCGCCATCCTGGTCTATCTCCGCCTGCACGGCACCGCGCTGCTGGAGCGGAGATTGCACGGTTGGCGCGCCCGCCACGGATGGCGGTCGAAAATTGCCGGAATCGTTCTAGGATTCGCGCGCGGCGTGCAGACCATTCGCACGTGGCGCGAACTTGCGTTAGCCGTGTTCTATTCCGCACTGCACTGGGTTGGCGTCGCGCTGATCTATGTGTGGATCTCGCACAGTCTGGGCGGCAAGCTCGCCGACATCGGTCTCGGCGATGCGCTGCTGGTGCTGGCGTTCACCATGGTGGGATCGGCGATACAGTTGCCGGGTGTCGGCGGCGGATCGCAGCTCGCCTGTTTTCTTGCGTACACCACAATTTTTGGAGTAGAAAAAGAGCCTGCGGCCGCGGCGGCAATTCTGATCTGGCTGATTTCCTTTGCGGGGTGTAGTCTCGCGGGCATTCCGCTGCTGATTCATGAGGGCATGTCGCTCGGCGAGTTGCGGCGCCTGGCTAAGCAAGAAGAAGAGGAAGTGCATCGGAAGGAAGAGGCCATGGACGAGAACGCCAGCGTATCGCCAGGAGAGCCAGCCGAGTGAAGTGTCCTTTCTGCGCGCACGTCGATGACAAGGTGATCGATTCTCGCGAAGGCCGCACCGGCGATACCATTCGCCGCCGTCGCGAATGCCTCAAGTGCGGCCGCCGCTTCACCACCTACGAACGCATCGACGAAATTCCCTACATGGTGATCAAGAAGGACGGCCGCCGTGAGCGCTTCGAGCGCCAGAAGATTTTGCAGGGATTGCTGAAGGCGTGCGAAAAACGGCCCGTGCCAACGCCCAGGCTCGAAGCGATCGTCGATGACATCGAAGGCGTTGTGCACGAAGCCACCGAGCGCGAACTCACCACCACCGAGATCGGCGAAATGATCATGCACCGGCTGAAGAAGCTGGACAAAGTCGCCTACGTACGCTTTGCCTCGGTGTACATGGATTTCAAGGACGTGCAAGAGTTCATGTCGGAGCTGAAGAACCTGCTGAAAGATCGCGCAAAGAAATGAGGACGCGGCGATCAGTTTCGCAATCCGTATGTTGGATATTCTCCGCGCTCCGCCGCGATCTCAGCGCCTCAGCGTTATCCTTTTCTTCTTCGCACGCCACTCCCATGACGAAGGAACCAGCTCATGCGTAAACTGAAACTCATCGCCCTTCTGTTTCTAGGCGGCACCGTCGTCGTATCGCAGGTTTCGGGTCAGAAGAAGCAGGTGAAGCTCGAGGTAACTGGCGTCGCGATGCCGGATGCCGAGAAAATTCGCGCGCACGTCAAATTCCTATCGAGCGATTTGCTCGAAGGCCGGGGTACCGGCCAGCGCGGCGGCGATATCGCGGCCGAATACATCGGAACGCAGTTTGCCCTCTACGGCCTGAAGCCCGCGGGCGACGACGGCACTTTTTTTCAAAACGTGCCGATGGTCAGCGTGCACACCCTGCCGGCCACCACTTTCAAGCTAGTGCCGAAGAGCGGCGAGCCGCTCGCACTCAAAAATCTCGACGACTTTGTCACCAACAACGAAAGCCAGACAGAGACTGCCGATATCGACGCGCCCATCGTGTTCGTCGGCTACGGCATCACTGCTCCAGAGTACAACTGGGACGACTACAAGGGCGTTGATCTAAAAGGCAAAGTCGCGCTGCTTGTTCGTCAACGAGCCTGTTTCCGATGATCCGAAATTCTTCAAAGGCAAAGCGCTCACCTACTACGGCCGCTGGACCTACAAGTACGAAGAAACCGCGCGCCGCGGCGCCGTGGCGACGTTGATCATCCATCGCACCGACCTCGCGAGTTACGGCTGGCAGGTGGTAAGGAACTCGATGGGCACCGAACGATCTCACCTGCGACCCGACGCCACGCCGAAACTACAGGCGGCTTCCTGGATTCAGTTCGACGTAGCGAAAAAACTTGTTGCGATGGACCGTCTCGATCTCGACAAACTATTCGCGCAGTCGCAATCGCGCGATTTCAAGCCCATCGAACTGCCCGTCCATTTGCAAGCACACGTCGCCAGCGAGTTGCGCCCCTTCGTATCACGCAATGTACTGGCCATGCGTCCCGGCGTGGACCCCAAGCACAAAGATGGAGCCGTGATGTATTCCGCCCACTACGATCACCTGGGCATCGTGCCCGACGCAAAAGGCGACAACATCTACAACGGCGCCGTCGATAACGCCACCGGCTGCGGTATTTTGCTGGAACTCGCGCGCACCTGGTCCGAGAACAAACTGCCACCCGGCCGCTCGATTCTGTTTGCTGCGGTGACCGCGGAAGAGCAAGGCCTGCTCGGTTCCGAATACCTCGGCAAACATTCCCCGGTCCCGCCGGGAAAAATTTCGCTGGATCTGAACTTTGACGCGCTCGCGCCCATCGGTGAGCCCGAAGAAGTGGAAGTTACCGGCGCCGATCGCACCACTTTCTATCCAACGGTCGAGTCCTTGGCGAAAACGTTGAACCTCACCATTCGGCCGGACGCACATCCTGAAGCCGGACACTACTATCGTTCCGATCATTTCAGCATGGCGCGCGTCGGTGTCCCGTCATTCTCGGTCGGCGAAGGCCTGAAATTCAAAGGTCATGACGAAGCCTGGGGCGAGGCCCAAGCCAAAGACTACGTCGATCATCACTATCACCAGCCGAGCGACGAGTACCGCGCGGACATGGATTTCACCGGACTAGCCGCCATGGCCCGATTCGGTTTCCTGCTAGGCCAATTCGCCGAAATGGCGCCAGATCTGCAAGGCTGGCAACCCGGCGATGAATTCGAAGCTGCACGGAAGAAGTAAGCAGTAAGACGTGCTTGTTTACCCTGAGTCTCGAGGAGTCTATGTCCCGTTAAAACCAGTGCCTCCTGGTTGCCGTGCACATCAGCGGCCATTGGCTAACTTCGTGCTTTGTCGCCTCTTCGCTTCAAATAGAAAAACGGAACCCCGGCCAGAATCACCATCAATCCCAGTGACGATCGCACCGGCCGCACCAACCATAAATTCACCGTCAGCGCGATAGCCGCGAACAAAAAGATAAGCGGTGTCCATGGATAACCCCAAGCCCGGTATGGACGCGAAAGGCCAGGTTCAATCTTCCGCAAACGAAGCAACGCAATCGCCGTAAGCGCAAAGAAAATCCAAACCGCAAAAACAAACAGCGAATAGAGTTCCTCGTACGTCCCGGTAAGCGCGAGCAAAGCCCCGATCGTTCCGAGAAAAATCAGCGAGCCGCTAGGCGTGTGCGTAGTCGGGTTGACCCGCTCGGCAAATTTGAAAAAGAGGCCGTCGCGAGCCATGGCGTACGGGACGCGCGCCCCGGTCAGAATCACGACGTGAAGCGCTCCCAGCGCGGAGATGGCCATCGCCACCGTCAGCCAGGCAGCCCCGCGCGAACCCGCGAATGACTGCACAACATCCGATGCGACGTGTTGCGATTGCGCGATCGTCGCAAACGGCAACACATGGAAGTAGACGACATTCGCCAGCAAGTACAGACCGCCGACCGTCAGCAGCCCGAGAATAATGGCGCGAGGAATATTTCTCTCTGGGTGTTCGATCTCTTCCCCCAGGTCGCCGAGGTCGTTGAATCCGTTGTAGGCCCACATTGCCGGAACCAGAGCGGTGAGTACGGCTCCAATCGCGCCGAAGCCAAGAGAACTGACCAGTGGTACAGCTTCGGCCGCCGCATGTTTTCCGAAGAGCACTCCTCCGATCACTATAAGTAGAATCGCTCCCATTTTCAGAGATGTCAGCAGTACCTGAACGCTCCCGCCAAACCGCACGCTCAAGTAGTTGATCGCCGTGACGGCTGCCACGATGAGCGCCGCAAGCGGTTGCGCTAGCGTAAAAACGAAGCTGTAGCCGCCAATGTGGTATGTGAACAGTGGCGCGGCCACCCCGGGCAACAGAAATGACGCGAACCGCAAAATCCCGGCCGCCAGCGTCGCCATCCCAACAGGGCGCTCGAGAAACGAAGTCATCCAGCCGAACAGAAATCCCCACAATGGACCGAGACCTCGTCCGAGGTAGACATAGTTGCCGCCGGCTCTCGGAAGTGCCGCGCCAAGCTCGGCGTAACAGAAAGCCCCGAAGAGCACGATGATCCCGCCGAGAATCCACGCGACAAAAACCAAGGCCACCGAGCCGACCGCGCGTGCCATGTCGCTGGTGACCAGAAAGACGCCCGTGCCAATGGTGTCGCCAATGACGATGGCGGTCGCCGACCACACGCCAAGGCCGCGTACTAGGTCCGATGAGTCTTGTCGTTTCTGTGCCGCAGGATCGGTCGAAGTCATGGAAGAGCAGAGAGCCTACTATCCAGCATCAACTCGGTCAATTGGAGCCACCCGCGTAGCACAGACACTCCTGTCTGTGTCCCATTCAACCCCACCCTCATCCGATTCGCAGGCTATGGCCGCAGTTAATTCCGCGTTATCATCAGAGCCGCAATGGCCGCACAAAAAATGCTAGTGAACGAATTTCCATGGGACCCGCGCTATGCCGTGTCCGGTCTCGACGACGTGCTCACTCCCGCGTTGGTGATCTATCCCGAAATCATCGCTTCCAACATCGAGCGCACAGTACATCTGCTAGGCGGCGACGCCGATCGATGGCGCGTCCACATCAAAACATCCAAACTGGCCTACACTTTGCACCTTCTGCTCCAGCGCGGCGTTCGCAATTTCAAGTGCGCGACGACTCTGGAACTCCTGGTCGCCTGCCAGTGCGGTGCCCGAGATATTCTTTTGGCCTATCCAACGATGGGCGCCAAGGCGCGCCGCGTGCGGGAAATTGCCAACGAATTTCCGGATGTCCGCATTTCCGTCTTAATCGAAAACGAAGAACAGCTTCGGCAGTGGCAGGGCAGCCGCGTGGGAATCTTCCTCGATCTCAATTCCGGCATGAACCGCACCGGAATCGACGAGGGCCACGCCGACGACGTCGTCACGCTCGCACGCGCCATCGGCAGCGGCGGCCTGGAGTTCCGCGGTCTGCACTTCTACGACGGACAATTCGGCGCATCGGAAGAGCCCGAACGCACGAAAGCCGCGCATGCCGGTTACGATCGCCTGATGAAAATTGTCGCCGCCCTCGACCGCAGCGGAATAAAGGTTCCGGAGTTAATCACCGCCGGAACGCCCACGTTCCCGAGCGCGCTTTCCTATCAGGGTTTTCGAAACGCAAATTTCATCCACCGGGTTTCGCCCGGAACGGTTGTGTATTGCGACGCGACGACGATGGCGCAATTGCCCAAGGAGTACGGCTACCAGCCCGCAGTACTGGTGTTGACGCGCGTCGTGAGCCATCCCTGCGCGGGCATCGTTACATGTGACGCGGGACACAAGGCCGTATCCGCGGATGCCGGCGTCCCGACCTGCGTAGTCGTCGGACATCCGGAACTAACCCCGCTTTCACCCAGCGAAGAGCATCTTCCGATCGCGGTCAAGGAAGGCGCAGCTGGTCCTCGTGTAGGAGAAGCGCTCTACCTGCTGCCCAGGCACGTGTGTCCGACGGTAAACAATTTCAACGACGCGCTGGTGGTGCGGCATGGCGGGATCGAGTCGGTCGAGAAAGTTACGGCTCGCGGCCGCGAGGCCCCCCTCCTGCCCGCGGCAACTCTCACTCAAGCCGTGCAAACCGCGAAATAGCACCGTCCCGCCACAACGTCGAACAGCAAAATATCGAACATCCAGATGTAGGCGCCGGACTTTAGAGTCTGTGTGAGAACTCCGATTTTTGTCAGGGCACGGCTTCAGCCGTGCCGTAACGGAAGCTGAATCAACAAGGCTTTAGCCGCTGAGGGCTTCCTCTCTCATCTCACAACGCCACAAAGTTAGCGTCTGCGTCCGGCCGCCTTCTTCTTCGTCCCGCGCGTCTTCGTCTTCCCCGCTTTTGCCGGCGCGTACGCGATGCAATCGAGTTCGACCAGCATCCCCGGCGCATGACCCAGATGGCTTCCTACCGTGGTGCGCACCGGATACGGTTTGGAAAACCGCCGCGCATAAACTTCGTTGTAGCGGGCAAAGAGACCCGTGTCGCTGAGGTGCGCGGTTACTTTAACCACGTCCGCCAGCGAGGCCCCGTCGGCCTCCAGAATCGAAAGTATGTTGTCGATGGTCTGCTCGGTCTGCCGCTCGATGGTATCGCCCGCAAGCTTTCCGGTTGCCGGATCGATGGGACCCGTCCCGGTCACGAAGATGAAATCTCCAGCCCGCCATCCCTGGGAATAGGCGCCCTGGGGCGGCGCACCACGCTTGCTTTGAATCACGTATTTGGCCATTGGCTCGTCTCCTGATCTTTACAGGCTGGACCATATTACGGCATGCGCGGCAACGCTACAGGGAACATTTCGCGAGGGCCGAACGTAATGTTGGCATGCGGCTTCGATTCGCAAGAGTGTTTTCGTGCGTCCGCCGGCGCAAAAATTTTCTCAAGACGGTTTGCCAGTTCCATCGTCTCTATTTCCGTGGTGGAATCCGGCAACGGCCCCAGCGCCTACACCCCGGGGTCGTTGCCACGTAATTAGGAGTGGTTCATGGACATCGTCGGCCTCTGGCGGACGGCGGTTCGCGACCTGAAATATGCGCTGCGGACATTGCGCCGCAGCCCTGGCTTTACAATTGTTGCGGTGCTGACCCTTGCGCTGGGGATTGGCGCGAACACTTCGATCTTCACGCTCCTCGATCAGGTTTTGCTGCGCCTCCTGCCCGTCAAAGACCCACAGAGCCTGGTGCTGCTGACCATGCGCGGCCACCACTACGGCAGCAACTGGGGCTCCAACGCCATCTCCTATCCGATGTACAAAGACTTTCAGGCGCATAACGAGGTCTTCTCCGGGATGTTCGCGCGTTTTCCGCTGTACGCCAGTGTGACCATCGGCAAACAAGCGGAGCGCGTCAAGGGCGAGCTCGTCTCCGGAACCTACTTCGACGTCCTGGGAGTGGGCACCGCGCTCGGCCGTACCTTTACGCCCGACGATGATCGCACGCCGCACGGCCATCCTCTGGTCGTCCTCAGCTACAACTTCTGGAAGCAACGCCTCGGCGGAAATCCCGACATTATTGGCAGCACGATGCTGGTCAACAACCAGAAGATGACCGTCATCGGCGTAGCGCAAGCCGGCTTTCATGGCGCGGAGCTTGGCGAGCCGCCCGCGATCTTCGTGCCCATGATGATGCAGGTCGAGCTGATGCCCGGAAATCTCGACATGCTCACCAATCGCCGCAATCGTTGGGTCAATGTCTTCGGGCGGCTCAAGCCCGGCGTCACCCCCACGCAGGCCAAGGCTTCGCTGCAGCCCTTCATGCATTCCATGCTCGAAATGGAAGTGAAAGAAGCGGCCTTCAACCACGCCTCTGCCTATGACCGCGAACAATTTCTAAAATGCTGGATGGATGTCCTCCCGGGCTCGCAGGGTCGGCAATCCGCGCGCCGCGAATTGTCCACTCCTTTGTGGGTTCTGATGGCCACCACCGGAATGGTCCTCTTGATCGCCTGCGCCAATATCGCCAACCTGCTGCTCGCGCGCGCCACCCGCCGCCAGAAAGAGATGGCCATCCGCTTGGCCATCGGAGCCAGCCGCGGGCGAATCGTCTCGCAGCTGTTGATCGAGATGCTTGCGTTGAGCGCACTGGGCGGAGCATTGGGACTCCTGCTGGCCTTTTGGGCCGACAAGGCGCTGATGTCTCTGTACCTGCCGGCCGATTCCGCGCGTTTGAACATTTCCACGACGCCCGACCTTCGCATCCTGGCATTCACGTTCGGGGTCTCGGCGCTGACCGCTCTCGTCTTCGGCTTGGTGCCGGCCTTGCAAACCACCAAGCCAAACGTCGGCAAGATCTTGAAGGACGAGGCCAGCGCGGTCGTCGGCAGCGGCAATCGCGGGCTGCGCAAATCGCTGGTGGTCGCGCAGGTCGCGCTTTCGCTCCTGCTTTTGATCGGCGCCGGTTTGTTTCTGCGCAGCCTCAACAATCTCAGCCGCCTGGGTCCAGGGTTCCCCGCGGAGCGCCTGATTGGATTCAATATCGATCCGCCGCTCAACGGCTATACGCCGGAGCGCACAAAACTCGCCTACCGCGATCTCGCCGACAACTTGAAGTCGCTTCCCGGCGTGCAGTCGGTCGGTTTGGCGGGCGTGCGTATCCTCGAAAACGACGAGTGGGACAGCAGCATGACCGTGGAAGGCTACAATCCCGACAATCCCGAAAGCCGCGCGGAACCCTACATGAACCAGATCAGCCCAAACTATTTCGCGACCTTGGGCGTGCCCTTTCTGATGGGGCGCGACTTCACCCTTGCCGACAACAAAGAAGTGAAGCATGGTCCCGAGGACGACGACTGGTCGCCCACCGTGATCATCATCAACGAGTCGTTCGCGAAGAAATATTTTGCCGGCCGCAATCCCCTCGGCCTGCATCTGGGCTTCGGCACCGATCCTGGAACGCCCACCGACATGGAAGTGATCGGCGTGGTGAAAGACATCAAGTACACCAACCTGCGCGACGAAATTCCGCCGCAGGCCTATATTCCGTACATGCCGGCGCGCTACGTTGGCGGAGTCACCGTCTACGTGCGCACCGCCGCCGATCCGGGCCCGCTGATGAATGCGATTCGCGCGAAGGTGCGCGACTTCGACGCCAATCTCCCCATCTTCGACATGCGCACCACCGATGAGCAGATCGCCAATTCGCTGTCGTCGCAACGCATGATCGCCAGCCTTTCGACGGTGTTCGGCTTTCTGGCCACGCTCCTCGCGGCCGTCGGGCTGTACGGATTGATGGCCTACAACGTGGTGCAGCGCACGCGCGAGATCGGAATTCGCATGGCGCTGGGCGCCGCGCAGACCGATGTGGTGTGGATGGTCATGCGCGACGTGCTGCTGCTTGTTGCGGTTGGAGTCGGCTTGGGCGTACCCGCATCCCTCGGCCTCGCGCGCGTAGTGCAAAGCCAGCTGTACGGACTGAGCGCCCACGATCCCTCGACCCTCGTCCTGGCCACCGCCGGACTCGCCGCTGTGGCTTCCTGGCGGGCTATTTGCCCGCGTGGCGAGCCAGCCGCCTCGACCCGATGGCCGCCCTGCGCTACGAATAGCATTCCCCCAGATGGAAGCGTCAGAAGCGACGTAATGAGATAATGAAGTAATGAGGTAATTAAGGGTGCGGGTTTTGACTTTCCCGAATCACTGTAGCGGCCGCTTTCCGAAGCGGGCGGCGTCGAACCCTTCGCGTTGTTTCAAGTGTGCGGGTTTCGATGTATTCGCATCCTTACTCCGGACCTACCTGCGGATGCGGGATCAGGTAGCTGGTACTTCAAGCCAACACTAAGCGACCACACTGCTAAATCTTTCGAATGGTATCGATTCATAAATAGTTTGATATAGTTAACAATCCGTGCTATCATGGGTTGTGACACTTCGGCTCCATCCCCCTCCCGCACGCCTTTACCTCATTACTTCGTTATTTCGCTACTTCGTCATTTCCTTCTGCAAAACTCTAAGTCCTTCAGAATCCGCACTTACGAAAAACGCACCCGTAACTCGTTTAGAATCCGCACTTCCGAAATTCTTGAACTTAAAATGGCTCTGTTTACATCCTTGGCACCAAGGCGGATTTTCCATGAGGACGAGCAAGCGGTGATGGTGTTTTCTAATGGAGCAGGAGGTGCGATGCCCGAAATCGGACTCCTGCCTTTTGCTCGCGTGGCTATGGATATAGCCACGGCGATTCTTCCGACTTACCGGAGTCGTTTCAGCAAACACCAATTCACCCAACCGCAGTTGCTGGCCATCCTCTGCCTGATGCGTTACGAAGACTGGACTTTCCGCGAAGCCGAGGTGCGACTGCGCGAGCATGTGGAGTTGCGTGCCGTGCTGCGACTTTCCAGCGTACCCGACTACTCCACCGTGTATCGCTTCTTGCGGCGGTTGCCGGACGATACCATGGAGAGCGCGTTGGGAGAATCGGTGCGGCGCCTGCGCCGCAGTTCGCGCCGCGGCCGACGCCGGGCATGCGTGGCGGTGGACGGCACCGGGCTTACGCAGCACGCTGTCAGTACTTATTTCATACGCCGCGTCGAGCAGCATGCGGGCGGAAAAACACGCTATCGACACTTTCTGAAGTGGCTGATCGTGGTCGATGTGGATCGCCAGATCATTCTGGCGCAACGCGCGCGACAAGGCCCGTGGTGCGACACCCGTGCTTTGCCCGGCTTGGTGGACGCGGCGAGCCGTACCATGCCTATTGGAGTGGTGCTGGCGGACGCGGAGTTCGACTCCGAAGCCAACCACCGACACGTGCGCGGCACGCTGGGAGCCCACAGCGTGATTCCCAATCGGCGGCGTGGTATTCCGGAAGGAGAGTTTCGCTACCAGATGCATCGTGCTTTTCCGCGACCGTTGTATGGGCCGCGCGCCAAAATAGAAACCGTCTTCTCGGTGATCAAACGCAAGCTCTCTAGCAAAGCACCGGGTCGCAGCCTGCCCTCCCAGATGCGGCAAGCTCTGTTGCTCGGCCTGGCTTTTAACCTCTATCGGCTGAGGCATCGCCCGGCTCCTGCAGGATGTAAACAGAGCTACTTAAAGTCCTTTAGAATCCGCACTTACAAAATAAGGCGGGGGGAGGGTCGGAACGGTTAACGAGATCCTCGGCTGGCTGGGGCGTCGCGCGATGGTTCAAAACCCGCACCCTAAAACCGAGGGGCGCGGCACCCGCTCCGAATGGTTACCTCATTACTTCATTACCTCATTACGTCGCGTCCGTTCCTCAGGTCGCATGGAGAACGCTATTCGTAGCGCAGCGCGACCATGGGGTCGACCCGGGAGGCGCGACGGGCTGGGATGTAGCAGGCCGCCAGGGTCACGAAAATCAGCAACATTGGGACGAAGATAAAGGTGATCGGGTTCATGGAACTGAAGCCTGCTAGGGCGGCCGTCAGCAAGCGCACGACACCGTAGGTGGCCACGCTGCCCAAGGCGATTCCGGCGAGTGATAGGACGAGACCCTGGCGGATGACCATGCGAAGTACGTCTCGCTTGTTGGCGCCGATGGCCATGCGGATGCCGATCTCCTGGGTGCGACGGCTAACGGAGTAGGCGATCAGACCGTAAAGGCCAACGAGCGCGAGAGTGAGACCCAGCAAGCCCATGGTGATGATCACTTCGGTGATCAGCCACGGAACGGTGACCGCGCGCTGCTGAAAGAAGGTCGAAACCGCGCGTACATTGAAAATCGGCTGGTTGGCATCGAGGCCGCGAACGATTTCGCGCACGGCGCCTGCCGCCGCTGCGGGATCTCCTGAGGTTTGGACCAGGAGCAGCATCTGTTTGCTGGGAGTCTGAGCCAGAGGCAAGTAGACGAAACTCGTGGGAGTCTCTCCGACGAAAAGGTACTTGTTGGTATGTGTGACGCCGACGATCTCCACCAGGGGAGCCTTGGGATCATTCAAGTGGAACCGCTTACCAATAACGTCCTGATTGGGCCAATAGGTCTTGGCAAACTGCTGGTTGACAATCGCCACGCGCGGCGAACCGTCTTTGTCGTCGACGGTAAAGGCTCGACCCTGATCGATGGCAACGTTCAGGGCGTCAAAGTAGCGCTCGTCGACGATATTGGCGAACAGGGAATCGGAATTCTGGCCCTTGGGGAACTGGTAGCCCTCGGGAATGACGGCGGTCATGTATTGGTCCGGCAGAAAAGGAATCGAGCGGGCTAGAGTGGCGGTGCGAACACCCGGAAGGGCGCGCGTCTGATCCACCAGCTTGCGATAGAAGTCGGTGGTCTGCTGCGAGGAGTAGCGGACCAGCGAGGTATCGAACTCGAGCATGAGGCGGTGATCGGTGCTGAAGCCTGGGTCGGTGGCGAGCGATCTGCGGAAGCCATTGAGGAGCATGCCGGCAGCGACCAATAGGGCCATCGACAGAGCGATCTGGCCGACAACCAGGACATTGCGGCCGATGGTGCGGCCTCCGAAGGTCGTGCTGCTATTGGTCTTGAGCGCGGGCACGAGATCGGTCTTCAAGCTGCTTACAGCGGGAGCAAGCCCGAAGACGATAGCGCTGAGGATCGCGGCGACCAGGCTGAAGACCAGAACGCGGGCGTCGAGCTCGGGCCTGATCACGATCGGCGGATCGCTGGGAAGCGGGATGGTTTGAAAGAACGCGATGCCTCCGTAAGCGATGCCTAGCCCAAGGACGCCGCCAATGAGCGACAGAAGCAAGCTCTCGGTGAGGAGTTGCGATAGCAGGCGGGTGCGCGAAGCTCCCAGGGACATACGCAGGGCGATTTCGCGCGTGCGCGCACGGGCGCGGCCGAGCAGCAAGCTGGCGACGTTGGCGCAAGCGATCAAGAGGACCACACTGACCAGCGCCATGAGCAGACCCACAAGCGCGGCGTCGGGGCCTTCCCGGGCGATGCGATTTTGCAGTTCGGTTCGCACGACGATGCCGAGATTCTGGTTATTTTCCGGATATTGCTGCTGGAGACCGCTCCAGATCGTGGCGACCTCGGCTTGCGCGGTTTGCCGGGACACGCCGGGCCTCAGGCGCGCTTTGACGGAATAGGAGCGGTCGCCGCGATCTTGGTTCGGATCGATGGGAGCCGCGTCGAGGCGCTGGCTCATCATCGCAGGCACATAGACTGCCGGGTGAATGTACAGATCCACGCCGGTGAAGGTTGGCGGGGCGACGCCGACGACCGTGAAATCGATGCCCTTGATGCGGATGCTGCGGCCAATGACGGACGGATCTTTGGCGAACTGTGTTTGCCACAAATCGTCGCTGATCACGACGACGGCGTCACGACCCGGAACCTTGCCTTCTTCGGGAAGGAAGGCGCGGCCAAGAGCAGGTTGCACGCCGATCGCTTGGAAGAAATTGTCGCTGACGAGGACCCCGAAATAAACCTGGGGTAGCGCTTTGGCGGAGGTGGCCACGCTCACGGTGGAAAGCTGGGAGGCGATCATGCCGTCGAAGGACTGCGATTTTGCCTGGAGATCGCGGTAGTTGGGATAGGAAACGCCGCCGTAGGGATTGTCGGGCGTGGTGGTGCCGATGTTCATGACTGAACTTGGAGCCAGGATGGGAAGTGGCCGAAGGAGAATGGCGTCGGCGAAGCCAAAAATGGCGCTATTGGCGCCGATGCCGAGAGCGAGTGACAGCGCGGCAATCAGCGTGAAGCCAGGATTCTTGAGCAGGATGCGAAGGGCGTAGCGAATGTCTTGGAAGAAAGTCATCACGGGCTCTGGCCTCCGGCGCTATTTGTGGCGAACTGGTCATTTAGTGCACGTGCGCTTCCAGCGGTGTTGTTGGTAATACGAGGTAAGGAGGGTGTTTGTTTCCTGGGAGAGAGAGTCGAGGTGTGTCGGGTGTCCAGTTGTGGGAAAGGCTGTCGCGTGAGCGGACAAGGTAGGCTTGGGCGGTTGCGGGTACGGTGGTGGCGGAAACCACATCGAAGAGGGACCGCCCTTCGTCCGTCAGGATAATCGGAAGTGACGCCCCTACAGGCTCTTGGCGGAATTGGCGTCAAGCATCTGGGGATTCATTTTTGGGGAGTGACGCCGATGGTTTGGGGCGTGATGTTCCAGCCGCGGATGGCGATTTGGGGTGTGGCGTTCGATGCGGCGGCGGCCGGGTACTCGATTTCGATCTCACGGGTTTCGCCGGAAAGAAGCGAGACGTAGTTGTCGCTGAGGTAGGCGGGCAAGATGCGCGCGTTGTTGGAGGCGTTGAGGAGTGTGAGTTTCGCGGCCAGGGCCGGAGTGGCGCTGGAGTTTTTCAGTTGGACGTGAATGCGCGTGGATTGATCGGCGCGGGTTGCAGTGGCCATGCCGGAAAGGCTTACGGCAGGGAGGTGGTTGAGCTGGCGATACGTGGGACTGTCGGATGCCAGCCAGTAGAGGTTGTCGGATAGGAGTTTGTTGTCGGCGGAGTGCAGTTCCAGTTTCACGAGCACGACTTCGGCGGCGCCGAGGACAGAACCTAGATCGAGTCTAAAGGCGTCCGTCACGCTGTTCGAGGCGGCTTCCAGTTTTTTCTCGTCGTGCTGAATGGCCTTGTTGTTCAGGGTGAAGACGTTGGCGGTGGCGGTCAATTCGGGAAGCGGGACTGTGGTGTTGTTTACGACGGCTACGCTGTAGTTCGACGGGTCGAGCTGGATGTGGATGGGTTCGCTGGCTTTTTTCACCGCGTAGAAACTGGCTTGGGTGTCGTAGTCGGAGCTTAGGATTTGCCACATGTTGCTGGGCCACGCGGGTTGCGTCATCCAGAGCATGCGGCCGCTGTTGGGGGCCCAGAGGTGCGCGTTCATGCCCTCGAAGATGGCGCGGTGCTCGACGTAGTTGAGCATTTGGGCTTTGCGCTCGAAGTCCTCGAGGCTGGTGGCGGCGCCGAATTCGGATTGCAGCTCGTTCATGAAGGGCGTGATCTCGCCGTTACCGCTGGCGTGCCAGTCGTGATAGGCCCAGACGTCGTCGATGGGCCACTGATCGGGCTGGGGGATGGAGGCGCGGAAGGATTCGAGCGTCGAAAACGATTGCGTGCCGGTTTCTACGGAGAAGCCGTGATTTAGCGTTGTGAAATACAGCGCAGGCGGCTGATATTTGTAGGGGCCCGAGTTTTGCAGGTTGACCTGGTTGGAGCTGGGCGAATAGTAGCGCGTGCCGTCGAGAGCGGCGATGAGTTCGGCCAAGCCTTTGTTGAGGATGGGCTGCGGAACGCCTTCGTTGCGGCCGCACCACATCACGATCGAGGGATGGTTGCGGAAGCGCAGGATTACGTCGCGGGCGTTGTCGAGGAAGAGCGCGGGATCTTCGGGCTCGACGTTGTAATTTTGCGTGGAGGCCCAGAAATCGTTCCAGACGAGCAGGCCGTATTCGTCGGCGAGATCGTAGAAGACTTCTTCGGTGTCCTGGCCTACCCAATTGCGAATGATGTTTAGATTGGCTTCGTGGTGGAGACGGAAGAATGGCTCCAGGCGGGCGCGGGAGACGCGCTTGCGGGAATCGTCCATGCCCCAGTTGCCGCCGCGGGCTGCGATGCGGACTCCGTTTACCTTGATGACGAGATAGGGCGCGGTCCTGGTGTCATCCAGTGAATGAATCGCGGGCGACGCTTCGGCGCCGAGAGCTAACGAGGCGACCCAGGAGTGCCAGCCTTCGCGCCAAGCTTCGGGGAACCCGGCGGGAAAGGGATCGGCTGCGGGAATTTCGCGCATCCCGTCGTGGGAGACGTCGACAACTTGCTCGTTTTTCTGATGGGCGATGGTCGGAGAATATTCCACGCGGCGGAGATGACCGGTGGAATCGAGCAGACTGAGCTCGTAGGTGATTTCGCGGATGCCGAAACGCACTTGCCGGGTGTCGGATTCTTTGTCGTCTTCGGTAAAGCTAAGTTTTAAGTGGTACAGATCCTGCTTGCCGTAGCCATTGGGCCACCAGAGGCGCGGATGTTGCACGGTGAGTTGGGCGAATTCGGCAGGCGTGAGTTTGATGGCGCTCTTTCCGGGCGCGAGGGTCAGAGATTTTGAGACCGTGACTTGTTCGAATGATGCGTTCAGCGTGCCGCGAACTGGAGCGGCGTTTGAATTGTCGAGCGGCACGGAGATTTCTACGTCGGCTCGCGAGGTGTCGGGCAGGGGTAGCGTCGTGACCACTTGCGGATCGCCGATCTTTACGCCGCCGGATGCGGTCAGCGTGACGGGTTGCCAGATGCCGGTGTCACGATCGCGAATGGCCGGAATCCAGTCCCATCCCTCGGTGGCGACAAACGTAGGGCCGTCGAGGCACATAATGCCGCCGTTTTCGCCGGGACCACCTTTGATGGACTGCTCCTGTGGAATGCCGGGATGCGGAGGCGGGGAGATGCGTACTGCGAGAACATTGGTTTGGCCGGGCTTTATCACACGCGTGACATCGAAGATCCCGCGGATAAATGCACCCTTGATCGTGCCTAGCGATTCCCCGTTCAGCCAGACGGACGCGGCGTAATTGATGCCTTCAAAAGTGAGCGTCAGATGCGTACCGGGCGCGGTGTTTGGGGCTTTGAATTCCGTGCGATACCAATAATCCCTCTTGTTGAGGCTCTCGGGGATGGCGAGATTGTTCAGGCCATAGTCTGGATCGGGATAGATGCCGCGGTCGATCATGGTCGTCAGAACCGTGCCCGGAATCGTGGCCTGCATCCAGTCCCTGGTGTTGAAACCTGGCTGCGCGATCTCGGCGCCCTCTGCTTTTACATCGGGCGCAGCGCTGAGCATCCAGCCGCTTGCGAGCGTCCAGGAGTTGTTTCCGGATTCCTGAAGGGCTGCCGAGATTTGGGAGGGTTGCGATTTTGTGGCGACCGGACGCGAGATCGGGGCTTTGCTGACGGGCATGGTCGAAGGATCTTGCGGGGCGCGGTAGCCGGCTTGCGCGCGCGTTTGGACGGGCCAGGGCTTCGAGCCTTCTTCGAATTCGGTGAGCGAGAAATCGTTGAACTGTTGACGGAGTTGTTTGATTTCGCCGGCATCCAGCGCGCGACGCACGAGAGTCAGCGAAGCGATCTTGCCGCCAAAGTGCTGCCCGTTGGGCCACGGGGAGTTCGGGGGCGCCATTTGGAGGACTGGACTGACCGAGCCGAGGTCGAGCTTGCCGCTGCCGACGAGCGCGCCATCGCTATAGAGGCGGAATTCGTTGCCGTCAAATGTGGCGGCCAGGAAGTGCCATTTTGCAGAGCTGAGCACGGCTGGAGCGGTGAGGGAATTGTCTTTGCCCATCCAGAGAATAAGCTTGTTGGAGTCCAGCGCCAGATAGCGGGGATATTCTTCGGTGGGATTTCCGATTCCGGCGAGGAGGGTTGGCGCTTGGAGAGCGACGTCGGTGCGCATCCAGCAATAGAGCGACCAGGGAGAATCGGCGCGGAGTACGGAATCGTGTTCGAGCAGGGGCTTGCGCAGACCTTCACCGTCCGCCAGGAAGATGGCGTTGAACGGGCCGTAGAAGGCTGGGTCGTTCGTGGTGATCTGAGCGCGCGTTGCAGACATGCTTAACAAGAGAAGGAGAGATGTCAAAGCGAAGCGAGTCACAGCGGGGTGACGTGACGCGAGAGCACGGTAGCTCATGCAGCCTCTTTTGAATGGAACATCCCGAAGGCAAAGCCGGTTGAAGAAGAAGGTTATTCTTCGATGGTACGACCGCGGCTGGTCATTCTAACCGAGTGGGTGCGCCCGCTTGCAAGAAAAGATCGCACCCCCGAGAGCGAGGGTGCACGGCGCCCGCTTCGGAAAGCGGCCGCTACAATGGCTCGCAATGGGGCTGGAGGGGAAGTCAAACCGCACCCTCAAAACCGAGGGTGCGGCACCCGCGGAAGGGAGTCGATTGAAAAATGAGGTTATCCTCGGAGAGGAAACGATGTTACTGAGAAGAGTCAGGAAGGACAGTGAGCCATCCGCTAGCGAGGCCAGACGCCAGCGGTGAACGTGCGGATTGTGGTGAATCCCAGGCTCTCGTAGAGCTGGACGGCGGAACGATTTTCGGTGGTGACCGTTAGAGTTAGTTCGCGGAATTTCATGGAACGAAGTGCGTCGGAGGATGTTTGCATCAACATGCGCCCGAGGCCGTGGCCTTGATAACCGGGCAATACACAGATTTGCGTGGTGTGGCCGACACCGGGGGAAACCTCGCTCGTGAGTACGGCGGCGATTAGATCGTCGCTGCCAGGCTGTCGAAGGACGAAGGATGCACCGGGAACAAATTGTCCGCAGCCAGGCAGGAGAATAATATTCTTCAGAAATTTCAGCGCTCCGGCGCGGCTGCGATACTGATCGTTGATCTCGCCGTCGACGTGATCGGCGTAGCAGAGATAAATGAGCTTGGCGCAGGGATCGAAGAAACGGTCGCTCCAGCGGTCCAGGCGCATGCCGGTCGCGGCGCCGGGACGAGCGTCCGCATGCTTGCGCAAGTCGAACAACATGAATTGTCGCGTATACAGATGGAACCCCTGTTCGAGGAGCGGTGCATCGACAGGGCCGCCGAAGGGCATGAGCTGCGCTTCGATGCGAGAAAGTTGCGGCACGGCGCGCATGGAAAACAGCATGTCTTCCAAAAGCCTGCGGCCAATAGGGGCTTGCGGGTAGCGCGTCGAAACGTAGAGACCGCCGATCAACCCTTTTTGCTCTTCTAAAACGTAAAACGAATAGCCTGCCGCAGTGCCATTTTCAAAAGCGACGGAGCCGCAAAGCGCGTGAGCCTCAAGAAAACGTTTGATGAGATCGAGCGCGCCGCGGTAGTCCCAATGCAGTTCGTCGCGCCAGTGTGACGATTCTTCCTCGAGGAGCGGCTCAAGTTGGCGCACCGTGGTTTGGCGAAGGTCAACGATGTTCATGAAAGGGCGAAGACCGGCGGGCCGTGCCGGAAGGTCCATCATAACTGGCAATCGGACGTAAATGAAGTAAGGGGGATAGAGAAAAGGAAGGAAGCGCGCCGAATAAATCGCCGCGCCACGAGGTTAGTCATACGGTACGCATGAGGCACAAGGAGCGGCGGTTGCGGAATGGCCGATTACATGGGTGTGCTAGCATGCGAATTGTCGCGTTGATATCCATGGTTGTCGGACCTGCACTCTTATGGCGCAGACCCTAATGGCGAACTTTTCGGAACTCCGCTCTCCCATGCGCTGGTACATCAAGCTGCTGACGGCGGTGCTGGCGCTGGTGTTTTTTGCGGTGCTGGCGACGCTGGCGATTGCGGGTTTTCTGGTGTACCGGATCATCAAGCCGCAACGCACCAGCAGCGAAATCAACATGCAGAGTTTTCCGGGGCGACCGGACGCCATGCAGTTCTCGGTGCCGGGCGCGGTTGGGACGCGCGAAGGTTGGTTCTTTCCAGGATTTCGTGGGGCTTCCACGATTGTCCTTTGTCATGGATATGGATCGAGTAAGGGCGAGTTGTTGACGCTGGTTTCCGCGCTGCAGGATCACCAGTACAACGTGTTCGTGTTTGATTTCACGGCGCATGGCGCGAATGACGGAATCACGTCGTTCGGCTATCACGAAGCCGACGAGGTACGTGCAGCGATCGACGCGGTGGCTACGCGAAACGACGTCAATCCGAACAGCTTTGGATTGTGGGGCTACAATCTGGGCGCCTACGCCGCGCTGCGCGAGGCGGAGAGCGATCAGCGCGTGCGGGCGCTGGTGCTGGACTCCGTGTACGACCTGCCGGAGCAAATGGTCAAAGTGGGCGTGGAACGCCAGGGTCTGGGCGGATTTCCATTGATGACCAAATCCGCCGAGTTCAGCTTTCAGTGGCTGAATCACCAGTATCGTGGCGAGCTTCCGCTGTCCAACACCAAGCGAATGGCATCCCTGGCCGGAGTGCAGAAATTGTTCGTCAATGCCGCGGATGAGCCGGAGCTTGGCGACATTACGCGGCAAATGTATTTGAAGGCGCCCGAACCGAAGGACCAGGCCAACATCGGGCACGGAAACTTCGCGGATATGGGCGATGACGACAAGCGCGCGTACGAGAACCGCGTGGTAAGTTTCTTTTTATTGAGGTTGCCGCCTATTGGGGGCGCTGCTCACTAGCGCTTCGGCGTGAGATGCAGCAGTTCGAAGTCATCGATTTTGTCGACCTCTCCCCACAAACTAGAGCAAGTCAAATCGGCGGGAATTTTCGAGCAGGGCAACCGTGCGGTTGTGAGCACGTAGGATTCGCGCGATGGATCGTGGTCCCATTCCTGCAAATCGGTCCGCAGATAAAAGTTCAGTCCGTAGAGAGTACTTCGCCTGATCCCAGCGACTCGTAAATCAGCTAAAGGCACCCGGTTGGCCTGGAGTTGGTAGGCAAGGTAGCGTGGAGACAAAATCGAAACTGGGGTGAAGGGCAAGAATTCGTCGACCATAGCGAAAGCTAGAAGGATCGGCAGAATGCCCGCAACCAGAGCCGCACTTCGGCGAGAGAACAGGAAAAAGACGCCGAGCAAACAGTTTGCCAGTGCGAACGCGACCAGAATCAATCCAAACAAAGGGGCGAAGGCGATCAGGTTCTTAAACAATCGCTCGTCGGTCACCTTCATCACCAAGCCGGCAAATAGCAAGGCCGCAGCGAGCGATGCGAGTCCGAAGGATCGATGTTTCGTCGACGCCAGAGACGTGGCCGAGCGAGCGAGAAGGAGTCCGATCGCGGGGACGGCGGGCAGAATGTAACCAGGCAACTTGGATCGAGAAATCGTAAAAAATACCACGCAAAATCCCGCCCAGCACAACAGAAAACAAGTAAATGCGCTAAGTCGCCTCGTCTGACTTAGGCGCCTCAGTCCAACGATCATCGTCCAGATCAGCGCGGCAGTCCACGGCAGGAACGCCAGAAGAATGATTTCCGCGTAGAACCACAATGGCTGGATGTGCTGGAATTCGGGCGTCAGAAAGCGTTTGAAGTTGTGCTCGATGATGAAAACGCGGAGAAAGTCCGGGTTGCGGAGCGCGCACAAAACATACCAAGGCAGCGCCGTCAGGCAAAAAACAACGATCCCGACGGGGTGAAGCAGGCGGAGAGTGTCGCGCCAGCGTTTGGTGGCCAACGCCCAAAAGAAGACAGCTCCACCGCACAAGATAATCGCCGCCGGTCCTTTGGCGAGCATCGCGCGTCCCAGAAAAAACCCGAAGAGAGCGGAGGCGAGCAAGGTTGTGCGGTTGGCGAAGATCATCGAGGAGAACGAACGCGGTACGACCTCGACTTCCGGCCCTGAATCTCGACTCGCAAAGGGCCCCAGGCCAAGCAGAACTGCTGCGGCGACCATGGCGCACGTAAGCGTTCCGCTGAAAGGCATATCCGTGGCAGCGGCGTGAGAGAAACCGATCATTCCGACCGTTGCCGGTAGTAGCAGGAGCAACCAGCGCGCGGTTTCCGCGCCGTAAACTCGCCAGGCAAGCCACGCGAGCGCCAACGTCCCCATCAAAGCGGCAATCGCACTGGGAAGGCGGGCTGCGGCTTCGGTCACGCCGAAGAGTTTGAAGCTGACGGCGGCACCCCAATAATAGAGAGGTGGCTTCTCGAACCAGGGCTGGCCGTAGAGGCGGGGAGTGATCCAGTCGCCACTCTCGGCCATATCGCGGGCGATCCAAGCGTAACGCGGTTCGTCGGGGCCGACGAAACCGATCGCGCCGAGATGGCTGAAATAGCAAACGTAAAGAGTGATGAGGATAAGGACGAGCCACCCGATACGGGCGGCTAAACTTTTTGTGGTCGCGGGCGGCGGCGCGGGAGGATTCGTCTCCACGGGCCGAGTCTAGCACGACAATCCACTCCGACCTGACGCAGGCGCACAATCTCGCGCCTGAGCACGAGGCGGTAACTTCGAACTGGCGGGACCGAAGCGACCGAATGCATACTGTCGCGCGTCGGGGATTTGCAGCGCAAAATTGCGGCACACGCGGGAGACGATGAGGGAGTGGCTTGAATATGCGGTGGTGTGGGCGATGCTCAAGTCGCTGGGTGCTCTACCCCGTCGGCTCGCGCGAGATCTTGCCGCGGCAGTGGCGCGAGCGACTTATGCCCTGCTGCCGAAATTGAGGAAAACGGCGGAGTTCAATCTACGGCTGGCGTTTCCTGAGTGGGATGAAGCGCAACGCCAAGCCACCATTCGCGGCATGGTCCAAAACCTGGGATGGATGGCCGCAGAGTTCGCGCGACTGCCGCGCTGCACGAAAGAGAACATCGAGCAGGTTGTGATTCTCGACGGTCATGAGAATTTTCTGGAGGGCCAGCGACGCGGCAAAGGCGTTTTATATTTGACCGGGCATATCGGCGCGTGGGAGCTATCGTCCTTTGCCCACGCGCTCTATGGGTTTCCGCTGCACTATATGGCGCGTCCGCTGGACAATCCTCGAGTGGACGACCTGGTCAATCGCTATCGGTGTTTGTCAGGCAACCGGCCCGTCTTCAAGAATGAATCGGCGCGCGCGCTACTGAAGATTCTGCGCGATGCGGGAACCGTTGGCATTCTGGCGGATCAGAACACCATGCGGGAAGAAGGCGTGTTCGTGGATTTCTTCGGAACGCCCGCGTGTACAACAACGGGCCTCGCACGCGTGGCTCTGCACACGGATGCAGCGGTGGTGCCTGGGTACGCGTTTTGGGACCCGCAAATCGCAAAATACCGGCTGCGATTCGAACCGGCGGTTGACTTGAGTCGAAGCGGCGATACGGAGCGCGATGTGCTGGTCAACACGCAGAAGTTTACAAAGGTGATCGAGGAGATCATTCGAAAGCATCCAGATCAGTGGGTCTGGGTGCATGCGCGGTGGAAGACGCGGCCGAAAGGCGAAGCGCCGCTTTATGATTTCTTAAGCTGACCAGGGAATGAGTCAGAACGTTCAACAAAGACGTGGGTGAATGCGATGAGCAGGACGGCACAGCAACTAGCGGCGGATATTGGTGCAAGGATGGAGGGCGACGGCGCGGTGGAACTGCGCGGGGTGGCAGCGCCGGAACGCGCCGGGCCGCACGATCTGATTTATGTGGACGCCGCTAAAAACGCCGCGCGCGCGTCGTCGTCGGCAGCTCTCTGTGTGATTGCGGCAGACGGCGTGGGCATCGCGGGCAAGATGGTATTGCGACATGCACATCCGAAGGTTGCGTTTGCGAAGGCCGCCGCGCTATTGCTGGGGCGGCCGCCGATCGCGTCGGGTATTCATCCCACCGCCATTGTGGCGCCGCTGGCGCGGATCGCGCCGGGCGTCAGCATCGGGCCGTACGCGGTGATCGGAGAGGACGCGCATGTGGGGGAGGGCACGCAGATCGGCCCTCACAGCGTGGTCGCGGCGGGATGCTGGATCGGTGCACACTGCCGAATACATCCGAGAGTGACTTTGTATGGCGGCGTGCGCGTGGGTGACCGCACGGAGATTCACGCTGGAGCGGTGATTGGCGCGGATGGATTTGGATACGCGCGCGGCGAAGGGCGCTACTGGAAATTTCCGCAGATCGGCATCGTGGAGATCGGCGATGACGTGGAGATTGGCGCGAACACCACGATCGACCGCGGTTCGCTCGGACGACACGCGCATCGGCGACGGGGTGAAGCTGGACAATTTGGTTCATGTGGGCCACAACTGCCACATCGGCGCGCACACGGTGATTGCCGCGCTGACAGGAATTTCGGGTTCGTGCGTTTTTGGGAAAAATGTGGTGATCGGTGGTCAGGCCGGTTTTGGGGAACAGGTTCATCTGGAGGATGGCGCGGTGATCGGCGGGCAGTCGGGGGTGCTCGGCGGAAAAATTGTCCGAAGCGGGCAGACCGTGTGGGGCACGCCGGCGCGATCGATGGATAAGTTCAAGGAACAATATGTATGGCATACACGGCTCCCGGAACTCGCGGCCCGCATCAAAGAATTGGAGAGCAAGGCAGAGAAAAAATAAAAGGAATTCGGCTCACACGAGAGCCCCTCGGCGTTTTCGCTGCCACGCGACGGCCGGGCGGGGCAAGCCCCGCCCCTACAAGGGATTTGACGGCTATACTCGAATCGAGAGAGGAACGAGGGTCCAGTGCGGGCACCCAGCGGTTTTCCTGCGGAGTGGGTAGAGCGCTTCAGGCGACGAGATGGCGACGAGCGAACAAAACTGGCGAGTGATCGTAGTCGGCGGCCACACGCGAAGCATCGGCAAAACGCAACTGGTGTGCGATGTGATCGCCGCATTTCCCGAGGCGCGCTGGATCGCCGGCAAAATTACGCAGTACGGTCACGGCGTGTGCGCGCAGAACGGGCAGAGATTGCGATTGCGCACCTGACGAGCACATCTGCGCCATCAGTTGGGAAAAACGCAGCGATACGGGAACCGATAGCGCCCGTTTTCTGGCGGCAGGCGCTCGGCAATCGTTTTGGCTGCGAACGAAGCAGGGTTTTCTGGCGGAAGGCATGCCGCTGTTGCGCGACGCGCTGCGGGAAACAGAAACAACTGAAAATGGCGAGCCCGCCAACCTAATCCTGGAGAGCAACACCTTATTGCAATTTCTTAAGCCGTCGCTGTATCTGATGGTGGTCCATCCGGCGAAAGCCGACTTTAAACAGTCCGCGCAACTCCAAATCGATCGTGCATCAGCGTTCGTTCTGCGCGAACCGCTGCCCGGGGGATCTCGCCCGGGGGAATGCGCCTCAGCTGGAAAGGTACCCCGTTGCAATTGCTCCGGGCCAAGCCGCAATTCCTGCAGCGAGAGGGTGACCCGCTGCCAAGCGGCCTGACCCAGACAGTGCGCGAAATGCTCTATACCGATACCTCTGCGGTTGGCATCAAACTGTGAACGTCGCTGCATCTTAACGGTTGACCACTGGTCGGCGAGATTAGAGATAATTCAGTAGTACTCGTGTAACCTGGGTTGCCTGACGGTGGGGCGTCCGCCCAGAAGTGCCTGAAAGTGCGTTGTTTAGGCTCGCCGTCGAATCATCCTTTACGCGTTGGGAGGCTTCGTTGTCAGCTGGTACTCGCATCGGACTCGACGCCACTTCATCTTCTGCCGCGGTACTTACCTCGCAGCAGAATTGGGCTTGGCGCCTTGAGCAGGCCATCGAGCGTGGGGCTGACCAACTGCTGTCTCTCCAGTTTGAGCCGGGCTACTGGCTCGGCGAATTGGAAGCGGACAGCACCCTCGAATCCGACTACATCTATTACCTGCACGTCCTGGGCAAGGCCGATCCAGAACGTATTGCCAAGCTGGCGAATTACGTCCGGCAGAAGCAACTGCCTGACGGTGGCTGGAGCATTTATCCTGGCGGCCCGTCCGAGCTCAACGCGACCTGCAAAGCCTATTTCGCGCTCAAGCTGGCTGGCGACAATCCCAAATCGGCACGCATGGTGCAAGCCCGCGAAACCGTGCTGCGACTCGGGCGGCCTGGAGCGCTCCAATTCCTACGTGCGGTTTTATCTGGCAGTGGCTGGCGCGCTGGGCTGGGAGATGGTGCCGTCCATCCTGCCGGAGATGATGCTCCTGCCGAACTGGTTTTACCTCAACATTTACGAAATGTCTTCCTGGACGCGCGGGATCGTAATCCCGATGGCGATACTTTCCGCCCTGCGCCCGAACTGGCGCTTGCCGGAATTTGCGCATGTCGATGAATTGTTCAAGGATCCCAAGCAAAAAACGGCCGCGTTTGACTGGAGCGACCAGCTTATCTCCTGGAGGAATTTCTTCCTCGCCGCAGATCGCGCCATGAAGCTATACGAGAAGCTGCCATGGAAGCCGCTGCGCCAGCGCGCCCTGCGCGAAGCGAAGTCCTGGCTCCTGGAACATCTCGAACGCACCGAAGGTCTCGCAGCCATCTATCCGGCGATGATGAAT
Source organism: uncultured Acidobacteriota bacterium (assembly GCA_963729285.1). GTDB lineage: Bacteria > Acidobacteriota > Terriglobia > Acidiferrales > UBA7541 > Acidiferrum. The sequence continues at coordinate 24,828 of CAVSNL010000021.1, read as the reverse complement.
TCCATTTTCGCTCTGATGGCGCTGGGGCATGGTCCCGACGATCCGTTGACCGCGCGCGAGATCCGCGAATTTGCGCGTTTTGAGATCGAAGAAGACGACACCATTCGCATGCAGCCGTGCGTTTCTCCGGTGTGGGACACCTGCATCGCGATGGTGGCGCTGGAAGAAGCAGGCGTGCCCGCCGATCATCCCGCGCTGGTGAAATCCGCGGAATGGATTTTGTCGAAGCAGGTGCTCGGCCCCGGCGACTGGCAGGTTAAAAACAAGGACGCCGAGCCCGGCGGCTGGGTCTTCGAGTTTCGCAACGATTTTTATCCCGACGTGGACGACACCGCGTTCGTGTTGATGGCCCTGCAGCGCGTGAAATTTCCGGATCCCAAGCGCATGGAAGCGGCGGTGCGCCGCGGCATCCAGTGGCTGCTCAGCATGCAGAATCGCGACGGCGGCTGGGCCGCGTTCGATCGCGACAACAACAAGGGTTTCCTCTGCAACATTCCCTTCGCCGATCACAACGCCATGATCGATCCATCCACCGCCGACGTCACCGCGCGCGTCCTCGAATGTCTCGGCCGCTTTGGCTGGACCGCGAATCATCCGGCGATTCAGCGCGCCGTGAAATTCCTGCTGAAGGACCAGTGTGAAGACGGCTCCTGGTTCGGACGCTGGGGCGTCAACTACGTCTATGGCACCAGCGGCGTGCTGCGCGCGCTGGAAACGGTTTCGCTGACCGCCAAGGAATATTGCCAGCGCGCCGTCCGATGGCTGCGCTCGGTGCAGAAGCCCGACGGCAGCTTCGGCGAATCGCTGCGCAGCTACAACGAGCCGCAAACCAAGGGCCAGGGTCCGAGCACCGCCTCGCAAACCGCGTGGGGCTTGATCGGCTTGCTGGCGGGCGCCGAAGCCAGCGACCCGGCGATCCAAAAGGCCGTCGCCTATCTCGTCGACCAGCAAAACGCCGATGGCTCCTGGAGCGAGAACGAATTCACCGGCACGGGTTTCCCTGCGTCTTCTACCTGAAGTATCACCTGTATCGCAATTCGTTCCCGCTGTACGCGCTGGCCAGATTCCGCAACCAGGCGCAAGAAACCGAACAATACTGCGCCATGACATTCCAGCCAGCCGAATTCCGGCTGCGTAGCGGATTTTAGAGCGCCGGATGCGCTTTCCTCTGCGGCTCACCGCGGATTTCCAACTCGGAGCCGCAGCCCGCGCCGTTCGCGCCAGCAGCACTCGGTCCGTTGATTATTCGGCTCCTGCCGATATTCGCCTCCTGCGCCGGCGCATCACTGCTGCCAGCCCGTCGAAAAGACTCCGTCGCCATCGGTTTGGATTGGCGGTGGCCGAGCCGCTCGGACATCCGGAAATTCCGCGATACGCAAATGCACTGGCCGCAGCGGGCCGCCACGTGTTTCTTGCAAACCGATGGTCGATCTGCTGCGCCGCCGCATGCACGAATTTCAACCGTCGCCGCGATCTTCGTCTCGTGATTCGTTTCGAGAGTCGCGCGGACCCTTCGGCGCGGGATCGATGACGGTGCGTTCGAGAGCGCTCGAAGGAATTCGCGTCGCGCAAGCTCTCGGGATTTCTGCTCTGTGCGCTTACGCTGCTGCATGCGCCGAGCGAAGTGGATGCGCTGAATTGAGCAGCTCCATGCGTGAATTGCTCCAGCGCTGAAACTGGATGGCTGCGTGATCTTCGCCGCGTCAGGCGCGTCTGAGCTCGCTGTCGCGCAGGCTGCCGCCAAGAAGCGTTGTCGGATGCCTTGCTTGGATCCGCCGCGCTGGCGAATACTTTTGGCTTCCTTGACGATGCGACGCCGTAGCTCGTGCTTCTGGGCGCGAAGCTGTCACGCGTCGGCGTAGATCAGCCGCAATCAGCGCAACGGCAATTTGCGAGAAGGCGCGCAAGTCCCATGACCACGCTGGTCACCGGCGCCGCCGGCTTCCTCGGCAGCCACATCGCCCGCCAGTTGGTCGCGCGCGGCGAAAACGTGCGCGTGCTGCTGCGCCCTTCCAGCCAGAACCGCGCCATCGCCGATCTCCCGCTGGAATATGTCACCGGCGATTTGCGCGACCCCGCTTCGCTGGATCGCGCCATGAAAGGCATCAAGCGCGTTTTTCACGTCGCCGCGGACTATCGCCTGTGGGCCAAGCATTCGCAGGACATCTACGATTCCAACGTCGGCGGCACGAAAAATCTTCTCGCCGCCGCCAAACGCGCCGGCGTCGAGCAATTCATCTACACCAGCACGGTCGCCACCATCGCCGTCGACCGCCCGCGCAGCCCGAACGAATCCACCGACGCCAAGCTCGAAGAAATGGTCGGCCACTACAAGCGTTCGAAATGGATGGCCGAACGCGAAGCGCTGAACGCCGCGAAAGAAGGCCTGCCGGTCATCGTGGCCATGCCCACCACTCCGGTCGGCCCGTGGGACTGGAAGCCCACGCCCACCGGAAAAATCATCGTCGATTTCCTGAACGGCAAAATGCCCGGCTACGTCGAAACCGGTCTGAATTTCGTTGGCGTGGAAGAATGCGCCGCGGGACACCTGCTCGTTGCCGAAAAAGGCAAAGTCGGCGAGCGCTATCTACTGGGCGGGGAAAACCTCACGCTAAAGCAAATGCTCGACGCACTAGCGAAAATCACCGGCCTGCCCGCGCCGAGCCTGAAGATTCCGCACGGCCTAGCGCTGGCTGTGGCCTACGCGAACACGATCTTTTCGCGCCTGATCGGCAGGAGCCGGCATCCCCATCGAAGGCGTGAAAATCGCGCAGCACAAGATGTTCGTCGATTGCTCGCGCTCGCAGCGCGAACTCGGATTCAAAGCCGGGCCCAGTCGCCGCAGCGTTGGAACGCGCCGTACGCTGGTACGAAGCCAACGGCTACGTCACGCCACGCGCGCCAAGCGCATAGTCCACGCGGCGGCGTAGCCGCTTAGGTTTGTAGCGCCATGACTCTAGGTCGGCATCTAACTCAATGCAATGAAAGTTCTGGTCACATTTGCGGTGGATGCTGAATTCGCGCCGTGGCGCAGCTCAGTGGCGTTCAAGTTAGCGCGAATCAATGTCGGGGCATTGGTCTGGGCGTAGTGCGAAGTCCACGAGACTCAGATCGGCGACTGTGCCGTGTGGGTTCTCTTGACCGGAATTGGAATCAAGGCTCTCGATTTCGTTTGGTCGAGCTGCCGAAAGTCGCCTGGGCGGAGCCTCGACCGTGTGCATTTCAGCGGTCTCGCTGGCGCGCTCAAAACGGAATACATCCCAGGAGATTTCGTGGTCCGCTAGAGAGTGGGTGTACGCGACGAAATGGAAAACCATCGGTTCCCTGCGACGGCGACTAGTGCTTGGCAGCAAAGCGCCGGGGAGCGAAAGTTGTCGAGTACACTGTTGACAGCTGACCAATCATCGTGAGCTCGCGAGGAAAAACATCGCGCTCGCGCGTTTTGGCCGATGCCGTCGAGATGGAGAGCTATGCACGTGATGTCGCGGCTTATTAGCGAGAAGTTATCGGTGGCTGCCATTCGGGCGATCAGCGATGCGTCGAAGAGGATCTGCCCATCGATTTCAATCGAGTTCTTTCGCCATCCGGGCCGAGTGAAAAACGAGGTGCTTCGCAAGGAGCTGCGGCGGACATCCCGGCTCCATGCCTGCGCTGATCCGGTTCGGTCGGCAAAGCAGGAACGCAGCGGAAGAGCTTGCGGTTTTTCTCGACGGCTATCATCAGAGGCTCTTGTACCCCAACGGGCTTCACGAAGCAAACCAGAGAGGTGGCAGCCGCAATGAGTCGCACCGGCACCATCGCGGATATCGCCAAGGTCCCTCGGCCCCATCCCCAAAACCATGCGCGCCGGCGTCTACCGCGAAAAGGGAATCGTCCGCGTCGAAGAAGTCCCCGTCCCCGAAGTCGGCGCACGACGAAGTCCTCATCAAAGTCGCCGCTTGCGGCATCTGCGGCACCGACATCAAGAAAATCTTCCAACGTTACGTCGAGCCGCCCCAAATCCTCGGCCACGAACTCGCCGGCACCGTCGTCGCCGTCGGCCCCGGCGTCACCAAATGGAAGCCCGGCGACCGCGTGATGAGCTTCCACCACACCCCCTGCGGCACCTGCTTCTACTGCGAAAAGCGCCTCTTTTCGCAATGCAAACAATACAAAACCACCGGCCTCACCGCGGGCTTCACTCCCAACGGCGGCGGCTTCGGCGAATACGTCAAAGCCATGCCCTGGGTCGCCGAGCGCGGCATCGTCGCCCTGCCCGACAACGTCAGCTTCGAAGAAGCCACCTTCATCGAGCCCATCAACACCATCGTAAAAGCGGTGCAAAAAGCCCGCGTAGCGCCGGGCGAAACAGTCCTGGTCCTCGGCTGCGGCCCCATCGGCCTGCAGCTTCTAATGGTCAGCAAGCTCCAAGGCGCCAAGCTCTACACCAGCGACCCCATCGCCGAGCGCCGCGCCAAAAGCCTGACGCTTGGCGCACTTGAGTCTTTTGACCCAACCAATGGTAAGCTTGTAGAAGACATAAAGGCCAGGACCGGAGGGCCGGGGGGCGGATGCGGTGCTGGTAGCCGTAGCGCATCCGGCTGTCGTGACCGATGCGCTGGCGGCAGCACGGCCCGGTGGACGCGTTTTGCTCTTTGCCGCGAACGACCCGGTTACCAAGATCGAGTTTCCCGCAGCGGCAGTGGGGATCGACGAAAAAGAAATCCTGGGCAGCTACAGCGCCGCCGTAGACATCCAAGAAGCTGCGGCCGCCACTAGTGCTTCTGCGGAAACTGCCGGTCATGGATATTGTCACCCATCGGTTCCCGCTGGATAGAATCCAGGAAGCGCTGGAACTTGCGGCGCGGCCCACGGCGGAGTCTTTTAAGATTCTGATCACGCACGCATGAGAACAACGACCACAAAGAAGCCCGATTACTTCGGCGAAGAAGCCGCCGCGGTTGTACGCGCTCGGTCGTGCCGTCGAAAATGACCGCGGCCGTCCTCTACGGCAGCGAAGATTTGCGCATCGAGAAAATCGACGTTCCGGCGCTGGCCGCCGACGAAGTCCTGCTCCGCGTGCGCCTCGCCCTCACCGACGGCACCGACCTGAAAGTTTGGCAGCGCGGCTATCACGCGCAAGATGATCCAGCCGCCCGCCGTTTTCGGCCACGAAGTCGTCGGCGAAGTCGCCGCGGTCGGCAAGCGCGTCGACCCCCGGTGGCGCATTGGCTTGCGCGTTATCGCCGCCAACTCCGCGCCCTGCTTGCGCTGCTATCACTGCCGCCGCGGCCAGGAAAATCTCTGCGAAGACCTGCTCTTTAACAACGGCGCCTACGCCGAATACATGCGCATCCCCGGCCGCATCGTCATGGAAAATATGCTGGAAGTGCCGCACTCCGTCGATGACGGCAGCGCCGCGCTGGTCGAGCCTCTGGCCTGCGTGCTGCGCGGAATCCACGAAATGGAAGTTCGCACCGGCGACACCGCGGTGGTCATCGGCTGCGGTCCCATCGGCCTGAAATATGTCCGCATGCTTTCGCGCCGCGGCGTGCGCGTCATTGCCCTGGCCCGGCGTGCCACTCCGCTGGAACTTGCCCGGCGCTTGGGCGCGGCGGCCACCATCAATGTCACGCAGCGTTAAAGATCTCGTTGCCGCCGTAAAGGATCTGACCGAAGATCGAGCGCGGCCCGGATTCCGTGGTCGAAGCCGCCGGCAATCCCGCCACTTGGAAGCAAGCGCTGACCATGGTGCGCCGCGGCGGAGTCGTCAATTTCTTCAGCGGCTTGCCCTCCGGCACTCGCGTAGAAATCGAGCCAGCCGCCATTCACTACTCCGAGATCAAGATCATCTCCCCGTTCCACCACACGCCGCGCTTCATTCGCGAAGCGCTCGAAGCCATCCGCCGCGGCGACATCCTGGCTCACGACTTTGTCACCGAAGAAATCCGCCTGAACGAGCTACCCCAAGCCTTTCGAGCGCATGAAGTCTCGCAGCGGCGAAATCAAGCTAGCCGTCCGCCCATGATCCACTGTGTAGTCCGACCCTGTAGCCCAGGGCGGAGTCCTCGGAGGCCTGCGGCATTTCTGTATAGCCCGAACGAAACGTCTTAATCGCACTGCGTCCGGCAGCAAATCGTGATGCTCCGCCCCAACGAACTCGAAATCGCCGAAAACGCGCCGCCGCCAGGCTGCTCGCCGGAAGTCGCGCAACATTACACCCGCTGGCTCGCCACGCACCACTACGAAAATTTCAACGTAGTCTCCTGGCTCCTCCCCAAAGAACTCCACCAGCATTTCTACAACGTTTACGCCTACTGCCGCTGGGCCGATGATCTAGGCGACGAAGTCCCTGACGCTCTCGCGCTCTCGAGCTCCTCGACTGGTGGGAGCAAGAGCTGAACGCGTGCTATCGACGGACACCCGTCGCATCCCGTCTTTGTAGCTCTGCGTGAAACCATCGTCAGCAAAAAATATTCCCAAGCAACCTTTTGCGGATTTGCTGAAAGCCTTCCGCCAAGATCAAACGGTGAAGCGCTATCCGACCTGGGATGCCGTGGTGAACTATTGCGTCTATTCCGCCAATCCCGTCGGTCGCCTGGTCCTCTATCTCTGCGGCTACCGCGATGAGCAGCGCCAGCGACTGTCCGACGCCACCTGCACCGCGCTTCAACTAGCGAATTTCTGGCAAGACGTCTCGCGCGATCTCGAAAAAGGACGCATCTATATTCCTCTCGACGCCGCAGCCGCCCATGGCCTGAGCGAGACCGACATCGTCGAGCGCCGTTTCGACGACCGCTATCCGCGCCTGATGAAAGATTTGATCGCCCGCACCCGCGCCTTATTCGCCGAAGGCATGCCACTCGCGAAAATGGTGGACGCTCGCCTGAGCATCGACCTGGAAATGTTCAGCCGCGGCGGCTTGGCCGTTCTCGACGCCATCGAAGCATCCGGCTACGACACGCTCCATCACCGCCCGTCGATCAGCAAAGCGCAAGCAAGCCCGCCTGCTTAGTCGCTCGCTCTTGGCGCACCTGACTAACAAAATTGTAGGCGCGCAGTATGCTGCGCCGCAAACGCTCGGGCCAATCACTGCAAGTGACTCCCCAGCCAGCACGACCGTCGCCACCTCTTACGGTGAATGCCATCGGCATCGCCAAAGCCTCCCACAGCAATTTCTATTACGCTTTCTTCCTGCTCCCGAAATCCCGCAGAGACGGCATCGTAGCGCTCTACGCCTTCATGCGCCTGATCGATGATCGTAGCCGACGGGGGCGATGATCTCGCCGCGAAGCAACGCGGCTTGGCGAACTGGCGCGCGGCGCTGGACGCCGCCGTCAAAGGATCCGACCGGGCCGCCGGTTCTCTACCTACGGGCGCCGCCTCGGTTTTGCCCGCACTGGTCGACACCATGCGCCGCTACAACATGCCCGCGCGTTATCTGCACGATCTGATCTCCGGCGCCGAAATGGATCTGACCGTCCAGACTTATCAACGTTCGATCGTCTCCGTGAGTACTGCTATCGCGTCGCTGGCACTGTGGGTCTGACATGTACCCATGTCTTCGGCTTCAACGATCCGCGCGCTCTGGACCTTGCCGAGAAACTCGGCCTCGCATTCCAACTCACCAACATCATTCGCGACGTTCACGATGACTACGCCCTCGGCCGCGTCTATATCCCCGAAGAAGATCTGGCGCGCTACGGCGTCTCCGCCTCAAGACTTCGGCCGCAATGAAGCCACTCTCGGCGTGCGCGAACTCCTGCGCTTCCAGGCCGATCGCGCCTGGCAATGCTATGAAGAAGGCGCCGCCTTGCTGAACTTGATCGATCCCGAGAGCCGCGGCACGCTATGGCTTCTCACTCGCACCTATAGCGCGTTACTCGCGCGCATCGAATCGCTGGACTTCGCCGTATTCGGAGAGCGCGTGCGCCTTTCGCGCGCGGAAAAAATGGTATTCATCGCCCAGGCGCGATTCGGGCGCGTGACGGAAGAGACCATCCTTGAAAAGTGTGATCGTGATCGGCGGCGGGCTGGCGGGACTCGCAGCCGGCGTCGCGCTGGCTGAATCGGGTTGGCGTGTCCGCCTATTTGAGCAGCGCCCCTTCCTCGGCGGCCGCGCCACTTCTTACGTGTTGCCCGACGGCGAGCACGTTGACAATTGCCAGCACGTAACGCTCGGCTGCTGCACCAACCTCGACGACTTTTATCGCCGCGTCGGCTCCGCGAACAAAATCAAATTCTTCGACCGCCTGGTGTTCCTCGATCCCGCAAGGCCGCCGTGGCGAAATGCAAGCAGGCATGCTCCCCGCGCCGTTCCACATGACTGGCTCCTTCGCCAAATTCGCCCCGCTCACGCTGAAAGATAAGCTTTCCATCGCTCGTGCCATGCTCGCTATCTTGCGGACCAGCGGTCACCCATGCGACGTTGACCGATCCCGGCGGCATCTCCATGCTCGAATGGCTCCGCCGCCAGCGCCAAACCAAAGGCGCTATCGAGCGTTTCTGGCGCGTCGTGCTGGTCAGCGCGCTCGACGAAGAGTTCGACAAGACCGACGCCCGCTACGGCATCGACGTTTTCTGGAAAGCATTTCTGTCCAATCGCACCGGCTACCGCATGGGCGTCCCTGTCGTCCCGCTGGCTGAACTATACGACGGCTGCAAAGCCTTCATCGAGGGAAAGGGCGGGGAGGTCCAGCTTCGCTCCCCAGTCCGCAGCCTGCGCATCGAAAACGGCGCTCTAAGCGCTGTGAGATTCGACAACGATCGCGAAGAATCTGCCGATGCCTGCATCTTCGCCGTCCCGCACACTACCTTCGCCGACCTCCTTCCACCAGAAATCCGCGAAAGCGACCCGGCATTCCGCAATCTTCAGAATCTCAAAGACGCTCCTATTACTGGCGTTCATCTCTGGTTCGACCGCGAAGTCACGACCGAGCCGTTCATCACGCTTCTCGACACCACCACGCAATGGGTCTTCAACAAAACCGCCCTCTACGGTCCCGCCGCCAACGGCGAAAAAGGCAAAAATGTGACAAATGGCCAGTACCTTCAACTCGTCATCAGCGCATCCTATGATTTGTTACAAAAGCCGCGTCAGGAGATCATCGACCTGTGCCTGAAAGAAGTTCGACAAGCCTTGCCCGCAGCCCGGAACGCGAACCTTATGAAGGCCACCGTCATCAAAGAGACAGCCGCAACGTTCTCGCCCCAACCTGGCGTAGATCGCTGGCGCCCCAAACAGGAAACCAGCATCCTCAAGCTGTTTCTAGCAGGCGATTGGACCGCCACAGGCTGGCCCGCAACGATGGAAGGTGCGGTACGCAGCGGCTACCTTGCCGCCGAAGCGGTTCAGCGCGTCAATGGCACGCCGCAAAAGTTTCTGCAGCCCGACCTGCCCGCGGACGGCCTAGTAAGTCTCTGGGCGTAACACTCCCTGTAGGCGCCCCTCTTTAGAGGGGCGAGCCTTACCTGAATTTTGATAGGGGTCGGAGCTTTAGCTCCGACATTCGAAGACAAGCAAAATTCGGCTTTAGCCGCTGAGGAAATTCCGCTGATTCGATACCGACCACGTATGCATCAACTTATGGTAGGCGATGCGAACACGAAGGAGGCCGCAGAGTTCAAGGCGCCACGATTTCGTACGATCCGATGTGTCGCTCGTTCGCAGTCAATTCTTCTGCGATCTAATCGAGTTCCTTGTACTCGGCACCGCGAGCCTGAAGAAATTCTTCGTACGACTTGCGCGATTTCCAGTAGTCGGCCGTCAAATAGATGCGAGGCCGCTCCGTGTCGCGGAACAATTCGCTCCGCTCATGGTGGGCATCGCGACGAAACAGGGAGTCCCAGTCGCCACCCGGGCCATAGACTCTTTCAAAGCGTTCTTCGCACTCGGGCTTGACTTCGAACTCCCAGAGGACTAAAAACATAGATGTCCCATCTCCTGCTCGAACGTCGGTAATCCTTTTACGTAACCTTCTGGGGAAGATAGCGCAGGGCGGTCGAGTGTAGCAATCCGGTCGAGTGTATTAATCCGATTGGGTACAAGCCACGTTGGAGTGCGGATCATCCTGCAGCGAGCGACGCGGATCATCCTGTAGCGCAGAGCGCAGTCTGCGGAGTTCTGTGGCCTTAGCGTGTCGCCGCTCTTATAGCAAGCAGCGCCGCTGCTCAGTTTTAGCGCCCGGGTTTACGAGCGATGTCGCAGTGTGGCACAGGTTTCCGCCTGCCCTCATTCGCGCCACCGCACGGATTCGGCAACTCACCGGCATCAACGTTTGTTCCGTTGAGCATAGTTGCCAAACGTGCGGAATTGTTCTTCGCGCAAAGACAGTTGGTGTAGTCGCAGTCCGTCAAGGACTGACGGACGGAGGCGTTTGTGGATCGAAAGTACAGTCACCGCGGCTATCGCGACGCGGAAAAAGACGACAAGAAAAAATCGCACAGCAATGGTCACAATCACGACCGCAAGCCCCCGCAAGGCGGTCCCCGCGCCGATCAGTTCGGTCCCCGCACCCCGCGCATGGTCGGCACCGTAACCCGCGCCCGCTGCTCCAACTGCGGCGCTGTCCTCACCGCCGGCTTCGATCCCAACGGGAAATGCCCCAAGTGCCAGCTCGAGCTGCACTGCTGCAAGCAATGCCGCTTCTTCGACTCCGGCGCCCAATTTGAATGTACGCAACCCATCCCCGAGCGCATCACTCCCAAAGACGCCAAGAACAATTGCACCTTCTATGAATTCCGCACCACGGTAGAGAAGGACACCGCCCCAACCTCCTACGCCCAGAAAGCTCCCGCCGCCGCAGCCACCGCCCCGCCTCGCCACAACGACGCGCGCCAAGCCTTCGAGGACCTCTTCAAGAAGTAAGTAGCACAGACATTTTTGTTTACGCTGAGTCTCGAAGCGTCTGTGTCCCCGCAAAACCTGGCAAGAAGTAATCCGCACTCGAATCGCGACCTCCTCGCCTCGTAAACTTCATTTTCCCACTCGCGCTTCCACCGTCCTCCCAGCATTCGGATCTACCCGTTCCGCAAACTCTCCCCAAAAAAAAAGAGGGCCAGCCTCAAACAGAGGACTGGCCCGGGCCGTTGGAGAAAACACTCTTTCGCCTCTACTTATCGTCCGCGTCCTTCACCAAGCCCGTCGCCGCGATAAACGCACTCGGAGCCGGCAGCACCGTTCCGTTGACGCCAGCCACGCGCACCAGGACGATCGCACCAAGGCATGGGGAAGGCAGTGTCAGCTTCGCCCGGATTTCCGCGTCCCCGTTCGTCGTCAGCCCCACCACGCCGCTCGTCGCCGCCACCGCATCCCCGCACACCACGCTGGCCGCCACCTGCGTCACCGGCCCGGCCGTGTTGTTCACGCTCGGCAGCACCAACCCGCGCACGTCCAAGTTCAATCGTCCGTCATCGGTCAATACCGCCGCGCCGCGTCTCACCACCCACGGAGCCCCACCGCTCGCCACACCCGCAATCGTAACGCCTGGATTCGAACCCACGACCGGCGAGAAAAATACCAACTCATCCGCAAACGTACTCACCGCAAACATCCCGGCCACAACGCAAGCCAGTACCACCGTCGAAAGCGCTTTCTTCATATCCGAGGACCCCTCAGTCTTGGAGAATGGCGCGGGGTCAAACCAGGACCCCGTCGCAACCGACAAAGTCGGTACAAACCGAAGCCCGCCCAAAGCTCGTTGAGTCGGGCTTCCGTCTCTCCCGCAGCATAGGCACCCGACCGTTCCCAGTTGTCCTCCCCGCGTAAAAAGAATGTCCCGCTAAAACTAAAACCAAATCGCTCCCCCTCAAATCGCTCCTCTGGATGTAGGCGCCGGGCTTCAGCCCGGCCAGCCCTCAGCAAGTAACATATGGAAATTTTCTCTAAATGAACGCCAAACAAAGAGCCAAGCCAAAAAGCCAACCCGCAAACCTCTCCGCGGCACCCCCATCACTCGCCTTCACTAGCCCATCACCCGCGGCAAATTCCAATGCCGCCACACGCTGATCACTCGCAGCAAAAAACAAACCACGCCGCCGATCAACGCCGCCCACGCCTGAGGCAACCGCAATTTGCAGCACGCGATCATCACCGCCGATCCCGCCAGCGCCGCGGTCGCATACACGTCCGCCCGCAACACTCCCGGAACCTGCGCCAGCAAGACGTCACGCACCGTGCCGCCGCCAACTCCCGTAATCGTGCCCAACAGCATCGAAACGAAAGGATGCATGCCAAAAACCAGCGCCTTCTGCGTCCCCGAAATCGCAAACAAAGCCAAACCCGCCGCGTCCAAAACCAGAATCAGCGTCCCCGGAACGCCCTGCACGAACGAATGCAAAAAGAAAACGACCGCGGCGCCCGTAAACGCCACCGCCGAATAACGCCAGTCCCGCAGCGAAGCCGGTGGCGCGTCCCCAATCAATACGTCGCGAATAATTCCGCCGCCCAGCGCTGTCGCAAACGCCAGCACCATCAATCCCAGCAGATCCAGGTTCGCCCGCATGGCCGCCGTAGCTCCCTCGACCGCAAACACCAGCGTCCCCGCGATATCCACCACAAACAGCAGCTTATTTGCTTCATTTTTCCTCAAGGGTTCCGCGCGTCCGGTGCTCACCTTTAGAGCCGCCATCTAACGCGTCACCCAGTTGAGGACCCGTAGCGCACGCAGTGTGTTCCACCGGCTAGGCCGGCCATCGCCCTCCTCAAGCCTGAAGTGGACCTTGCCGGGATGAGTGTTCTCCAGCAGCCACGTGCCATCGGGCTGCTGCTTCGATCGGAGCAAATCAATCGCTTCGTCCAGCCGCCGGTCCGGGAGACCCCCGGCGACCTGGAAGTACTCCAGAGCCCGCAGCACGTCGTAGTGCCAGCGCGTCGGAAACGAGAATTGCAACCAGGCCGGGTCGACCACTTCGCCGGTGCTCTTACGCCGGAACAGCTTTCGTTCGAGGAGGTACTCCTCACCCCGGCGTCGAGCCGCGATCGATTCCGGCGATCCACCGGTTGCGCGCTCATGCGCCAACAGCCCTTCCAGCACGCGGATCGTGGTCGCGAACGAAGAGCGAACGGAACCGTTCTCCGCCTCGCAGTTCCACCCGCCGTCCTCGAGCTGCTCACCAAGTAGTCGGGCGACCACCCCATCGACATCCTGTTCGAAGTAGACACCCAGCACGATGGTCATACCGTTGATGCACGGCTCAACCTCGCCGCTAAAGAACGGCTGCCCGGCGTGCTCCCACCGGCAGTTTTCTCTGACCAGCGCCACCGCCCGGCGCGCCTGGTCACAATGTGGGTCGATCCCAAGGTCACGCAGCAGCAGGAGACTGTAAGCCGTGGCGGTCCAGGGCTGGCCCTCGTCGTCGTCGGACTCGCCGCCGCTTCGCGATGACCCCTCCGCGCGGGGAATAACGCCCCTCCCTCCCATTGGCCGTCTTCGCCCTGCAAGGCTAGCAGCCGCGCGCCCCACCCCTCGGTGGCCACTCGCGCCCGCTCCGCCTCCACGACCTCAGCCGGAGCATCGGCAAGATCACGCAAAGCCTGCCATCGAATGGAAGGGTCGGAATCAAGCATCCAGTCCATCACGCTCATTCGCTCAGCCTATCAAGCGAGTGCTGGCTCAGGCAATTCCTGACGCAGTTTCGATTTTGACCTGGATTCGAGCAAAGACTCCCGTGGCACAGCCATTCCTGGCTGTGCGCGTCAACTAAGTCCCACAGCCGCGTGCCGCACCCTTGGGTTTCAAAGGGTGCGGGTCTTGACTTTTCCCTCCGCGAGCCCCTCGCGAACCATTGTAGCGGCCGCCTTTCGAAGCGCGCCATCCCACTCTTCACGTTCTTTCCCAGGGAGCCGATTTTGACTCTTTCGCCGCCTGGCGCCGTGAGGCGAACATCCTCCCTACCCATCCCCTTCGCTTAACCCTCCGATCCGCCATCCACACCTACAATTCTCGCTGTTCACTGCATAACACTTAGCCAATTGATACTCATATGCTATCTTTGACCGTGTATATCGATTCAGATCCGCAGCTAACCGTCTCCCGCCGCCGCTCAATGCTTCCTCGCCCTTTTTCTCCGCTTCCGCAACCTGCCTCAAGCCTGGAAAGCCCTATTCCGCGCACGAAAGAAAGTCTCGCCAGATATGCCAGAATTCACCTAACTCCTTCAGAATCCGCACTTCCGCGAAATAGGCGCGTAACTCGTTTAGAATCCGCACTTCCAAAATCACTACACTTAAAACCCTTTAGAATCCGCACTTACGAAAAATGGCGGGGAGGGGGGCAAACTGTTAACTAGAAACATGGTCCGCCTCCCACCGTTTCCTGCCGTCCGCGGCGCAGTCTCAGCCCTTGGTTTCCCTCCCCATCGGGAACAGGGTTGGTTTCTCGGGTGGCCTCGACGCGATCTTCTCCAATTCCGGATATTGTGCACGCAGCGGCTCAGGCACGTTCACCTTCGCACCGCGCAACATGCTGATCAGTTGCAGTGCGTTGACCACCCCTTTGCCAAGATAGTGGTTGTTCGTGATCGCGAAAACCTTGCGCGCGTGTTCTCCCGTACTTTGGATTCGCTCCGCCCACGGAGTAAGTTCTTCGGAGGAATAAAGATAGTTGTAGCGTTCGTGCGACGGAATCGTCGGGTCGTCGCTGAACCAGGTGTCATAACGTCGTCCGTGCAGTCGGATGTATCCGATCGGCGCCCCAGGATCCTCGCCCGGCAAGGGCGACGTGCTCGATTGACTGCCGAGCGGCCCCGGCGGTTTGTCTTTTTCTTAAGAGGGACTTCCTCCTCGGCAAGAGGAGACTTACCAATGATCGGCTGATCGATGTTGCAGAACGCGGCGTGATGCTCGCGCAGCAGCGCGAAAATTTCCGGGTCGTCCCACGAAGCGTGCCGCACCTCCACAGCCAGTGGATAGTCCGCAAACCGCTTCAGCACGGCAGTGAGGTACGCCGTCGTCTCGCTCGTGCGGTGAAACGAGAAAGGGAATTGCAGCAACACCGCTCCCAGCTTGCCCGCATTGCGCAGCACGTCAAACCCGGCGCGCACAACGCGCTCATCTTCCGCGCTTGGATTTCCCGTCGAGCCCGAAGCCATGCGGCTAAGCTTCGAGGAACTTGATCGCGCCGGAGCCGCCGCAGCGCCGCCCTCCGCTTCAAAAAAAGTCTCGTGCGTAAATTTCTGCCACAGCTTGGCGGTGAACAAAAAACGCGGATTGGCCGCAACGCGCTCCAGCCACTGATGCGCGTGACCCGGCTGCAACGGCGAGTAAAACGAAGTATTGATCTCAATCGTGTCGAAAAATTCTGCCAGGTAGGTAGCTTCGTGAAATCCCTTGGGCCGCGGCGAAGGATACACATAGCCGGCCCAATCCGGATAAGACCAGCCCGCCGGCCCAACCCGGATCTCCGAGCAAGGCGCGGTCTGCGCGCCGTTCATTTGCTCGGCTGCCGGATTTCGGTCCGTGGGCTCAGCTTGCCGCCCGCCGAACCTCCAGAAACCCGCTCTACAAGCCTTTCCACGCCGCCTCCAGAGGCGTTCGCAAGATCAGATCGTCGTGGATCAGTGTCGAGCATGAGCGGAAGCGCGAAAATCGACAGGCGCCGTCCGATTGCGCGGCCCGCGCTGCGAAGAGAGTAGGGGCAGCGACGCAGCCATGTCAACGAGCCCGTCGACGATTACCCCAGTCAGCGACTATGAAGATAACTCCTAAAGCGAACCCGCCCCTCTGCGAACTCTGTGCTCCTAACTCTGTGGTCTCTGTGTTAAATCTTTTTCCGCTCTTCGCCCAACCACGCCGCCGGAACGATAAAGCCAAGTCCCGATTGCCGCCAACGCCGCCGGTTGCTATGCTGACCTCTCCATGCGGCGCAAAGCAAGAAACTGCGCGGCCCACCCCTCCCGCAAACAACCCTACAGGTGCATCCATGAAACTCTCCATCACGTTACAAGCACGTCGACTCGCACCAAGCCGTCGAAACGCAGGCGACCCGTGCAATCGAAAAACTCAGCCGTCTCCTGAAATGTTATGAGCCGGACCTGGTGCAGTTGCACGGAGTCTTTTCGCAGAACCCTCACAAAGAAGAGCATTCGTTCGCGCTGACCCTATCGCTGCCCACTGGCGCCATGCATGCCACCGGCACCGGCGAAAACGTCCGCGCCGCCTGCAAGCAAGCCTTCACCGAACTGGAAACGCAAGTAAAGAAACACCAATCGCGCCTGCGCCACGACCACGAGTGGAAGCGCAAGCAGCGCCCCAAATCCAGCGTCCGCCTGGCCGAAACCTAGCCTCGACAGTCTCGACAGCCAGTTCGACAAAACGTGAGGTCGCCACACGACGACCTTTCTGTTTCCGCATCCGCCGCTATCCAATCAGCGTTGAGGTTGGACTTTGCGCGCAGGAACAGTCAATAATCGCTGCGGTCATCGATGCCCGCGGATAACAAGGCGTACGACTATGTGATCGTAGGTGCAGGATCGGCGGGCTGTGTTCTGGCGTCGCGACTCACCGAGGATCCCCACACACGCGTTCTTCTGCTCGAAGCGGGTGGCCCGGCTTCCGCCAGGGAAGTTCGCATCCCTGCCGCGTTCTCAAAGCTTTATAAGACCAACGTTGATTGGAACTATTCCACCGAGCCGGAGCCTTGCCTCAACAATCGGAAGCTCTACTGGCCGCGCGGGAAGATGATCGGCGGCTCGGGTTCCATGAACGCCATGATCTACATCCGGGGCAATCCCTGCGACTACGACGATTGGGCGGGTCTCGGCAACGACGGCTGGGGATTCCAGGATGTTCTTCCCTACTTCAAGAAATCAGAGCGACAAGAGCGGGGCGCATCGGAATACCACGGCGCGAGCGGGCCGTTGAATGTCGCTGATCTCCGCCGCGTGAATCCGCTGACACGGTCGTTTCTCGCGGCGGCCAAAGAGCTGGGCATACCCGCCAACTCGGATTTCAACGGCGCCAGTCAGGATGGCGCGGGACTTTATCAGGTGACGCAGATGGGCGGCCAGCGTCATAGCACCGCGGATGCGTATTTGACGCCCGCGCTGGCGAGAGAAAATCTGACGGTCCTGACGCACGCACAGGCGACGGA
Organism: uncultured Acidobacteriota bacterium; assembly: GCA_963729285.1. GTDB lineage: Bacteria > Acidobacteriota > Terriglobia > Acidiferrales > UBA7541 > Acidiferrum. Next base: position 7,759 of record CAVSNL010000021.1, on the reverse strand, counting down.
AATCGTTGTCGAGAAGCACCGGGCGGTCGGGATCGAGTACCTCCTGGGTAATGCCATCGAAACAGCGCTCGCCGAGCGCGAAGTGATTCTCACCGGCGGCGCGGTCAACTCGCCCCAGTTGCTGTTGCTCTCGGGAATCGGGCCCGCCGACGAGATCCGTCGCGTCGGAATCCATGTCGTGCACGATGTTCCGGGAGTAGGCAAGAATCTGCAGGACCATCTGATGGTATCGGTAGGCTATCTCTGCATAAAGCCGGTCAGCATGGCGAACGCGGAATCGCTTAGAAATTTTCTGCGATATTTGGTGTTCAAGCGCGGCCCGCTGGTCTCCAACGTCGCGGAGGCGGGAATTTTCTGGCGAACGCGGGCTGGATTGCGTGAACCGGACCTGCAGTTGCTCTTCGGCCCCGCGTACTACGTCAATCACGGACTCACCCCGCGAAAAGAGCACTGTTTTGGTTTTGGTCCGACGCTAGTCACTCCGGAAAGCCGGGGTTCGATTTCGCTGAAGTCGGCCAACCCGCTGGACCCGCCCGCCATTCGTGCGAATTATCTTTCGACCCCCGCCGACATGCGCGTCATCGTCGAAGGAGTGAAGCTTAGCCGGCAACTTGCGCACGCGAAGGCTTTTGAGCCCTATCGGGGAGCCGAACTTCACCCCGGCTCAGCGGTGCAAAGCGACCAGGAGATCGCGGATTTCGTTCGTGCGGAGGCCCAGACGATCTACCATCCGATGGGCACGTGCAAGATGGGAAGCGATTCGACCGCCGTAGTAGATGGGAGCCTGCGGGTGCGCGGTATCGATGGCCTTCGCGTCGCCGATGCTTCGGTGATGCCGCGCATTCCCTGTGGGAACACAAACGCTCCGACGATCATGATCGCCGAAAAAGCCGCGGATCTGATCCGCGCCGGGCGGTAATCGCCCGGGCAGGGCACTGGTAGAAGTACAATGCCGACCCGGAGGAAACCATGTTCACCGTTACCGCCGATTTGACGCTTCCCAGCACGGTCACCGGCTCGTTTCCGCGCCCCCGCTGGTTCGACGTGAGCATGTGGGGTCGCCCGCTCGACACGTGCATGCTCGATGTGCGCTTTCGCGAGAAGTTTCAAGACGCCCTGGCGGTGGTGATCAGCGATCAAGAGCGTGCCGGCCTTGATATCGTCACGCACGGTGATTTTCACCTGGATGAGGATCTCGCGGGCCGCGCGTGGCACCACTATCCTCTTCAGCGCTGGGCAGGTTTCGAAGGGGATTATCTGCAGCCGGAGCAGACCACAGCGCCTTGGCTGCACTATCCGCCCGGCACGCTGCTGAACGAGATCTACACCGGGTGGCGATGGCCGCACGTCGTCGACAAGATCGAGCACCGGCCACTCGACTATCCGAAGTTGTGGCGCATGTCGCAGGGAAGAACCCGCAAACCCGTCAAGTTCGGTACGTGCTGCTCGCAGGTGATGGCGCTGTTCCTGGACATTCACACACCCAAGTACAAGGACAAGCGCCAGGTAATCTGGGATATGGCGGAGGCGATGAATAAGGAATTGCTGGCGCTGCGCGATGCCGGATGCCGCTGCATTCAGACCGAGGAGCCGACGTTTCACTTCATGGCGAACACCTACGGCAAAGATCATGACGAAGTGAAATTCATGATCGAGGCGTTCAACCGCGAGGTCCAGGGGCTCGAGGATGTGGAGCTGTGGATCCACACCTGTTGGGGCAATCCAAACATGCAACGGGTGATGGAGGACACCAGTTATGCCAAGTCGATCGAAATCTATCTGGAGCGATGTCGCGGGGACGTGTGGACGCTGGAGATGAAGGATCGCAATCAGAAGGATCTCGAACTGTTTGAGCCGTTCAAGCACGATCTGAAGAAGAAGATTTGCGTGGGGGCCGTGAGCCATCGCTCACTTCAGGCCGATCGGCCGGAAGACGTCGCTGCCGAGATCCGCAAGGCATTGAAGTACATCCCGCCGGAGCGCCTGATCGTGTCGAGCGATTGTGGGTTTGGCCGCCAGGGCTGCAACCGCGAAATTGCCTTCTACAAGGCGAGTGCGATCGCACAAGGCTGCAACATCGTGCGACGGGAATTGGGGCTGCCGGTGACATACGTGCCGGCCGCCGATCCGAGGTTGCAGGTCGATGTCATACCCGAGCGAGGTATTGCGACCGCTTGACGAATGTCCCTAGGAAACACCACTAGACCCAGCGCACAGTGGACTCTACAAAGACGTGCGAATACACTTGCAATTAGACGACGGAACGAACTGGTTGTTCTTATGGCGGGTCGAGAATGCCGAGGATTTTTTGCATTGCGATTATTCTGTGTGCATCTTCAGCATTGCCTGAATCACGGCATGTCACGTACACCAAATACCAGCGAGAGGCCGCAGGTTTCTGGCGAGTGACAGAAACCCATCAAGGAGCAAATGTGAAGTGGCTAGTGATTGGGCTCGGAGATTCCGCGAACACGATGACTGTGCGATGGCCAACGGGGACGGGATGTCAAACGGAACCGGCGGAAATACAAGCCGACAAAATTACTGTCGTCGAGCACTTCCCAGCCGTGATTCAGATTCAAGGGCCAAAGGCCGCGACCCTTAGCATGTTTGGCGGCCAAACCCTCCTGCACATGAGAAAAACGAAGGAAGCAACTGACTTTCTCTGCGAATAGTATGGAAGTGGGAAAGGCCCGACCGTACCGATCGGGCCTTCCGATTTTGCTGAGAGCGCCGGCGCGACTACCTCTGGGCGGCGCTTTGACTTTTCCTAGCTCGTGGACGACGCCGAGTTGCTGCATTAGTCCCAAGGCGTCCCAGTTGACCCAGCCTTCTGTCATCTTTCCGTTCGCGAAGCGGGCGATGCTTATCCCGGTCATCGTGACGTACCTCCCGGTCGGAGCAATCCCGGCCAATTCGCCCTTATGGGTGCCGGTGCAGGTCCAGCGGGCGGTCACGGTTTCTCCTTCGGCGATGAGGTCATGGATCGTCAATCGAAGGTCGGGGAAGGCCTGACGGTAGAGCGTCATTCGCTTCTTCTCACTCTCGGGACCTCGACCTACATCGGGCGTCGAAGGGTCATGGTGCGTGTAGTTCAAGGTGAACAACTCGTCTGCCACGTGGGCATGGCCCTTGTTCCAAACTTCTTCGAACAAACGACGGACTAGATTCTTGTTTCCTTCAGACATAGTGATTCTCCTTTTTGCGAAATTCGGCATTCCGTCTCGCATGAGCGAGCCGGAGCTGTGTGGTGTGGCCTAAAACGCTGGCGTGTTGAGTGTGCAAACCACCTGTACGTCGGACAAGTGGTTGGGCTCCGAACGAGGAAATAAACCCACACCTAAGAGTTGCTGTTCTCTTAGCGCTCGATGCGGAGCTTGGCCTTTAAAGAAACCGCGTTTGTACTACGGGGTGGAATCTCGCCTCAAACGGCGAAACCTCGACATGATGTTGTTCCCAGCAGGTGTGAGTGTCAAGGACAATCGAAAGATTATCCTGTGTATACCATGATCGATCGAGATGGGTGCGGAGAGGCTCTGGCTCAGACCTCGCTTTTGCGAAAGCGGTCGATGAGGTGATCGGAGGCTCGGACAGTGATAGCCATCATGGTGAGCGTCGGGTTCTGGCAGGCGGACGACACGAAGCTGGCGCCATCCATCACGAACAGATTTTTCACGTCGTGCGTCTGGTTGAAGGGGTTCAGCACGGACTTTTTCGGATCGTTTCCCATGCGCGCCGTGCCTAATTCGTGGATGGCCATGCCCGGCATTTCGACATGGTCCTGCACGTGAATGTTTTTAGCGCCGGCCGCTTCCAGCATTTCCGCCGCTTGGGCCCCGGCGTCGTCCATGAGCGCGCGCTCGTTGTCGCCGTGAGTCATGACAATGCGCAACGCGGGAATGCCCCAGGCATCTTTGAGATTACTGTCGATTTCGATGTAGTTGTCCCAACGGGCGAGTGATTCTCCGAAGGCGCCCATGCTGACCGAGTAGACGCCTTGTTTCACGGCGCCCTTGAAGGATGTGCCGTAGCCTTCGGCGCCGAAGTTGAATTCGGGGCCGGCCCCGCCTTGATAGCCATAGCCGCGAATGAAGTGCGAATGTTTTTTGGCGGAGGGAGTATTTCGGAAACGAGGGATATAGATTCCGTTGGGGCGCTGGGGCTCGTTCGCGTTGGGCGGAGTCTTCATATCGGGTAGCTGACCGGTCGCGCCTCCTCCGACGACGTGATCCATCAGATAGTGGCCGAGAGCGCCGCTCGAATTTGCGAGGCCGGCGGGATATTCGCGGGTCGAGGAGTTCAGCAGGATGCGCGTGGATTCCATGGCCTGCGCGCAAAGGATGACTGACTTTCCGCGGACCTCTTTCACCTGGCGCGTCAGGCGGTCGACGTAGGTCACTGCGTTTGCCTTGTTCGTGCCGCTGTCCATGTTTACGTGGCTGACCACCGCGTTGGTGAGCAGTGTGCAATTGCCGGAGTTTTGTGCGTCCGCGACGGTCGTGAACGGGCTGCTGAAGTAAGAGAAGGTCCTGCAGCCGCGTTCGCACGGTCCGCAATAGTGACAGGCGAGGCGCCCGTTGTGATTTTGTGTCAGGACCGCCGCGCGTCCGATCGTGACGGTGCGCGCGAATTTGGCTTTGACGCGCTCTCGGAGCAGAACTTCTCCGCAGCTCATCTTCATCGGAGGCAGGAACTGCCCGTCGGGCAGCATCTCGTTTCCTTCTGCGGCGCCGCGTGATGCCCACGTACTTCTCGACGATGTCGTAAAACGGCGCCAGTTCGGCGTAGGCGATGGGCCAGTCATCGCCATAACCATCGCGGCTGGCGGCTTTGAAATCGTTATCGCTGAGGCGATAGCTTTGGCGGCCCCAGACCAGCGAGCGCCCTCCGAGGACGCGGAGGCGTTGCCATGTAAACGGCTTGTCAGGCGGTGTGCTGTACGGGTTGTCGAGATCGTTGACGAACCATTCGTAGTTGTACTCCATGCAGGCATAGCATTGCTTCTGGATGGGCCGGGTGCGCACGATTTCAGGTGAGTGGTCGCGGTACTTGAGCTGGTACGCGGGGGTGTGCTCGGTGAACTCGGTCGGACTGACCGCGCGGCCGGCTTCGAGTAACGCGACTTTCAGACCCGCCTCCGCGAGTCGTTTGGCGGCCCATCCTCCCGTGGCGCCCGAACCCACAACGATGGCATCGTAGGTTTGTTGAAGAGGATCTTGCTGCAGGTAATTCCGGCTCATTTATGGTTTCCTTCGGGATGCTCACAACCTTGGTAGATACCGTGGGTATAGTTGCCGTCCCAGCCGAGTTCGCGCGTACCGATCTGTGAGTTGTAATACGCGATACCGATGCGCTTCTTCAGTTCTTCGAAATGAGTGTGGCCTATGTCGGGCAAGGCTTCACCGGTCCATTCGCTGATGGCGCCCGGATACGCCAGCGCATGCAACAAATCATCCTGATCTTCTCGAGACAGGTAGCGAAACGCTGCTTTGTAGCGCCGCATGCTTTCGCCATCCAGATATGCCAGATTGTTCAGGAACTCTCGTTGATTCTCGTGCGTATCGGCAGCCAGCACGAGGTCGATATAGCGGTTCACGAGCGCCTCTTTGGCGCCGGGAGTGTCCGTCGCGGGAATGATGAGGTCGCTGAGCGCGATGAGCGTTTCATTCTGGTGCTCATCCAGAAAGAGCGGCCTCCATCCCGCTGCCGCGAGGTCTTTCGAGGCGTCAACGCCGCTTTGGGCTGGCGTCAACTCGGATGACGGCGATGTAGCCTGCGCCAAGGCAAGTCGAGGGCGCAACGCCGCGGCGACGGCACCCGAAAGAATACCGGCACGGATCAATTCCCGTCGTTTCATGATCGCTCCTCTGGCGCAAGCCCAACGTTTCCCGCAGTCTGCTCGAGCACGTGAATCCGCGGAGGCAACACGATTCACCGGCGCACGAAGCGGCCCCCGCCGCTCCGGGCCACCGGGAAGTCTACATCAAAGGGAACCCGCCGAGCGATCAACACTGATTTTGCGCCACGAAAACATAAGCGCCAACAATTTCAACCGCTGCCGCTTTATTTTATGACCATGTGTGAGGTTCGAATCATCTAGGATACAGACCCTCAGAGTTTGTTGTAGGCACTTGGTGATGCTGCAAAGAAGGCCCTCGCCAAACGGCCAGTGACAGCGGCCCAGATCGAGCGACCCGCGGTGCGTTTTACCTCTCGAAAACATTTTGGTAGTAAACTCTTGGGCTCAAACTCTCGGAGCAGCTATGACGCCCATTGCCCGGCTACCTCAAGTAACGCTCCTCCACTCTTTGAGAAAGGAAGACGCAAATGACAAAACCTCAGACGAAAATGGAGCAAGTGGACCCCCTGAGCCGTGACACCCTTCAAGCGTTCGACGATGTGTTCGGAGTTCACCCGGGCTTTCGTCCCACACACGCAAAGGGAATTCTCCTGTCCGGCAGCTTTACTCCCTCCGCCGGCGTGGGAGCGCTGACCAAGGCGCCTCATGTGAACAGGCCCTCGATACGAATCGGCGTTCGGTTCTCGGACTTCGGCGGCATTCCCACCGTGCCGGACTACGATGAAAACGCCAGCCCACGCGGCATCGCCATTCGTTTCTATCTTGCTGAACACAAGCACACGGACATTATTGCGCACTCGGTGAACGCATTCCCTACCCGCACCGCCGAAGAGTTTTTGGAATTCCTCCGCGCCATTCATGCCAGCGGCCCTGGCACGCCAAAACCCACGCAGGTTGAATCCTTTCTCGGTTCGCATCCCGCGGCGCTGGCGTTCGTTCAGGCGCCCAAGCCCACCCCCACGAGCTTCGCGAAAGAATCGTTCTATTCCGTTACCGCGTACAAATTCATCAACGGCGAAGGGGTCAGCAACTTCGGGCGCTACCGCATCGTTCCAACGGAACGCAGCGACTACCTTGAGCCAGCGGAAGCCGCTAAGCAGCAGCCGAATTTTCTTTTTGACGAAATCAAGGACAGAATCGCGCACGGTCCCGTGAAGATGCGCATTCTGGTACAAGTGGCTTCGAAGGGAGAGATCGTCGACGATTCCACCGTCCATTGGGAAGACCAGCACCCTCTCGTGGAATTTGGCGTCATCGAACTGAACGCCCTGGTTCCGGACGAAGAAGCCGCCCAGCGCCAAATTATTTTCGATCCAATTCCGCGAGTAGATGGAATCGAATCCTCGGGTGATCCGTTGCTGGATCCGAGAGCCTCACTCTATCTCGCTAGCGGCCACCGGCGGCGAGCCGCCACTCTCTAGCGAAGGCCAGTTAGCACAGCCTGACTGGGGACATGGTAGACTTTAGTGGCCGGATGTTGAGCGCCCCGCGGACGAAGAACAGAGAACCCTATACGTCCCGCTAAATGATGCTGCGGTTGCCGCCCTTAGGGTTGTGCACCACTGGGGCGACGGGAGAGGGCGTGTGTTCCGGCCGGCGAAGATCTCCGAACGTGTCGAAAACGGGCAACGTTTGGTTTGAACACGCGTCTCGCAAACAAGTCGTACAGCAAAGAGTTTAGGGGCGTAGCTCAGTGGTAGAGCAGCGGCCTTTTAAGCCATTTTGAGGTACGCGCCCCAAAATGCCACAGCATGCCAACATATGCCATTTCAGTTAGATGCGGAAAATTCGCAACGACTAGCCCAGCCTAATTCCGCCCAGATTCGCCAATCCAAGTGACACCAGAACTGACACCAGCTCTTGCAGGTTCTCGTCTCCTCGAACCCCGTTTCTGGACCG
>CAVSNL010000020.1:0-84221 GCA_963729285.1 uncultured Acidobacteriota bacterium | reverse complement strand
ACGAAAAAACTCCCGGCAAAAACCAGGAGCGTTTCGTACGCGCTCGAGTATGGCTCCGACTCGCTGGAAATTCACGAAGACGCGGTGCAGCCCGGCGATCGCGTCATCATTTGCGACGATTTGCTGGCTACGGGAGGCACGGCGTCGGCCACGGTGAAACTCGTCGAACAACTTGGCGGCAAGGTGGAAGGGCTGGCGTTCGCGGTGGAGCTCATGTTCCTGAAGGGGCGGGCGAGACTCCGGGCCTGGACGTGTTCTCGCTGATCCAATACGACAAATAGATCGCGCCAGCTCGCACGGGTCGGCCGGGCGGGGCAAGCCCCGCCCCTACATTCAAGTGATGCTTACGCTTTGCGCCGAAGGGTTTCAGCGACCGAGCGAGCAACTGCTTCGTCTCTATCGCTTCCCTTTGCGCTGGCGCAAGGCCTCGAACAAAACCACTCCTGCCGCCACCGACACGTTCAGCGATTTCACCGGACCGGTCGTCGGCAGCGACACTACAAAATCACACCGCTTGCGCGTCAGCTCATGCAGGCCTTTGCCTTCGCCGCCGAGAATGATTCCTGTTGGCGAGGTGTAGTCCACGTCCGTGTAGTTTTTGTCGCCGCGCTCGTCCAGCCCGATCAGCCAGTATCCCGCCTCCTTTAATTCCTCCATCGTGCGCACCAGGTTGGTCACCTTCGCGACCGCCAGATGGGCGAGAGCGCCGGCGGAAGCCCGCGCCACCGTGTCTGTCAAACCCGCGGCGCGGCGCTCCGGAATCACTACGCCGTGGGCACCTGCCGCCAACGCGGTACGAATGACCGCGCCGAGATTGTGCGGATCCTCAACGCCGTCCAGCAAGACGATCAGTCCTTTTTCGCCGCGCCCGGCGCCTGCGTTCGCTGCCGCCAAAATTTCGTCGAGGGTGCCTGCCGCGCGCGCGGCCACCAGCGCGACGATCCCCTGATGATCCTTCGAATCCGCCAGGCGGTCGAGCTGCCCGCGATCCTCAAAGCGTACGGAAATATTTCGCGCGCGCGCCGCTTGCACGATTTCTTCGACGCGCGAGTCCTGTCTTCCCTTGGCAATCACGATGCGATCAAAGGCGCGCCCCGCTTCCAATGCCTCGCGCACCGCATGAATGCCGGTCAATCGATCCATGAACCTCTCACAATTCGTGGCGCTTCAATCCAACGCCGAGCAAAACTCAATCACCCTTTCACGCACCGTTTTCACATTTGCCGCGAAACCGGCGCTCGCCGCGGCATCCACCAATAAAATCACGCGATCCAGCTGCCCTTCGCCGGCCCGACCGACTAGCGCGAGCCGCAAGGGATGCAACACTTCTCGTCCGCGCAAGTCGAGCTTTTCCTTCAGCGTGGTAACAATCTCCTTGAAACGCTCAGGGGTACAAGGTCCGCCATCCAAAAGCAGGCGCGCCAGCAACCGAATCACATCGCGCGCCGCGTATCGCGTCATCACCGCGTGGGCCTCGACGCTCGCCAACGTCCGTGCCGCGTCATATTCGAACACCAATCGCAGGAGCTCCGAGAGAGCCTCGCGATCAGCGGCCTGCGGTCCGAGCAGAAACGCTGCGCGTTCGCACCAGGAGCTCTGTTCCGCCGAAATCTCCGAAGACGAAATCCACCCGCGTTCGCGTAACAGAGCCGCGACATCCGCGGCGCTGAACGGATTCAGGATCGCTACATCGGACTTGGGAGGAATTTCTTCGACAGCCATCGGTGGGATTCTATCGCATGGCGCGATCGTTTTGTTCGTTGGTGGGATGGCAGAGAAAAAAGGCGCCCGCCTCAGAAGGCGGCCGCTACAACTGCATCGTGATCGTCGCTACCACGTATGAGGCAATCGCTTCACCGCGGCCGATCGCGTCCACGCCTTCGTTGGTCTTCGCCTTCAGGTGAATTTTCTCGGCGGGCACGCCCAGCGCGCGGCCCAGAGCCTCGCGCATCTTCGGAAAATGTGGACCGAGTTTGGGCTTTTCCGTAATCACCACGGCATCCACGTGCTCGATCGCAAACTTTTTCGCATCGAGCAATTTCCTGGCGTGCTCCAAAAAAATCAAGCTGTTCGCGCCCTTCCACTTCGGGTCGGTGTCCGGGAAATGCGTGCCGATATCCCCCAGCCCGGCCGCGCCCAGCAACGCGTCGCACAACGCGTGAGCCAAGACATCTCCATCCGAATGCCCCACCGGCCCTTTCTCAAAGGGCAGCTCGATCCCGCCCACGATCAACTTGCGGCCTTCCGCCAGGCGATGCAGATCGTACCCGATCCCGCAACGGACGCTCATGACTTCGCGCGCTCGCGTTCCAGATAGAACCGCGCGAGGTCCATATCCGCGGGCTTCGTGATTTTGATGTTGCGCTCGGAGCCCAGCACCACGTGCACATCGTGTCCAAGCCGCTCTACCAGCCCGGCGTCGTCCGACGCGCTCACACCGTCGGCCTCGGCCCGCGCGTACGCTTCTTTCAGCAACTTCGCGGCAAACACTTGCGGCGTTTGCGCGAGCACTACGCGCTCGCGCGGAATCGTGGCGGTGATCAGGGCCACATCCTCCGGCAAACTCGCGCGCTTCACTTCTTTCACGGTGTCCATCGCGGGGATCCCCAGAATCGCTGCATGGCACCGCCGCGCCTCTTCGATCACACGGGTGATCTGCTCTCGCGTGACAAACGGGCGTACCGCATCATGCACTACGACCAGATCGGTATCGTCAGCCACCTCTTGCAAGGCCCGCGCCACGGAATCCTGCCGCGCATCTCCGCCGCGCACGACGCGCACGGTCTGTTTGAATTTCTCGGCGCGAATCTGCTCTTCGAGCCGCGCGATTCCGTCACCGCGCGTGGCCACGATGATGTCGGTAATCAGCTCGCATGAGGCAATCCGCCGAAGGCTTAGCATCACAATTGGCACGCCTTCCAGCTCAAGAAATTGCTTCGGGGTCTCGGCACCCATGCGAGTACCCAGACCGGCGGCAGGCAAAATGGCAGTTATGCGGCTCATTTTTATAATTCGTCGGGGACCTGAGAGTGTACATCAAGCCGTACGCCGAGGCGAAACGCGCCAACGCTTTTCCGTAGGTTCGAGGTGGCACGGGCACTCCTGGTGTGCCAACCTTGTCAAATTTTGCTGCTTGTCTCCGCTGTACACCGTAGGGGCACGATGCATCGTGCCCTACGGTCGACGTGGCAGCGCCGATTGCCGCTGCTGAAGAAAGCTGCGGACGGAGGGGTCGCGCTCCAGACCGATTGCCATCTCGTATGACTCGCGTGCCTCGCTGTATGCGCCGGATTTTGCCAACAATTCCGCGCGTGCTGCCCAGTAGGGTTGGTATTCGGCGAGGCGCGCATCGGCGGCTACTTCTTGCATGGCCGCAAGACCTGCGCTGGCGTCCATGCAACTCCGCGAGCGCCAGGGCGCGATTGATCGCGACCACCGGCGATCCAGCGATCACCAATAGCGCGTCGTAAAGTTGCACTACCTCAGCCCAGTTCGCTTGACCGGTGCGGCACCGATACACGTGGGCCGACTGCAATGCGGCTTCGAGCTGATATCGGCCGATGGAACCCAGGTCGCTGGCGCGCCGTAGCAGCGTCTCGGCCTCACCGATCATCCGCGCGTCCCACAATTCCGAATCCTGCTGGGCTAGCGGAACGTATTCGCCGTCCGGGCTGCGCCGGGCGCGACGACGCGCTTCCGCGTGAAGCATCAATGCGAGCAGGCCCAGCGCTTCGGGCTCCTCCGGCAGCAGCTCGGTGACGAGTCTGGCCAGAAACAATGCTTCTTCGGTGAGATCGCGGCGTGCGAGATCGGTGCCGCCAGGATCGGTCCATCCTTCCGCGAACGCGGCGTAAATGGCGGCCAACACGGTGTCGAGCCGCGCCGACAATTCCTCGCGCTCCGGGACACTGAACGGAATGCCCGCTTGGCGGATCTTGGTCTTCGCTCGAACCAGGCGCTGGCCCATCGTTGCCGGAGAAATCAGGAAGGCCGAAGCGATCGTGGCCGCGTCCAACCCCAGTACGACTTGCAGGATCAACGGCGCGCGAATTCCGGCTTCGATTGCCGGGTGCGCGCAGGCAAACATCAGCGCGAGACGGCGGTCGGGAATTTCGGCGTCTGCGGGGCCGGAACCCAGCACTTCCGCGACACGTTGTAGCTCCTCGGACGACAATCTCGCCGGTCTTGCGTCTTCGCGCGAAGTCGATACTTTTTCGGCGGGCCACGGTCAGCAGCCACGCTTCGGGATTCGCCGGACATCCGTTTCGCGGCCAATCCGCCAGCGCCGCGGCGAAGGCCTCGGAGAGTGCGTCCTCGGCCGCCGCCACATCTCGCGTGCGTGCGGCGAGAAAGGCGACCAGCTTGCCGTAACTGCGGCGGGCGACAGCATCGGCGGTGATCTGTGCCTGAGCATCGTGTTCGTCCACAGTCATGTCTTCACGTAACGTAGAAATCTAGCACCGCCACGGAGAAGCGGCTATGGTGCCGCTGAATTCAGCGAGAGCGTCTGCGAACCAATAACGGACGCACCGGGCGGGGCGAGCCCTGGCGAGCCCCGCCCCTACAAGGCCGGCCCGGGGGTACGCTGACGCGGTCACCCCTACATCGCTGGGATTGCGCGAATTTCGACGACTCCATGACTCGCGCCCGGGCACTTCTGCGCCCAGGAGATCGCCGTTTCGAGATCGGGAACATCAATGAGGTAGTAGCCGCCGATCTGCTCTTTCGATTCCGAATACGGGCCGTCCAGCACCTGCGCCTTCCCATTCGCGATGCGCACCGTGGTCGCCGTCGCGCTAGACGCGAGGCGATTGTTGCCCTTGAGCACCCCAGCCTTAGCCAGCGCTTCCGTGTACGCCTTGTAAGCCGCCATCCCTTGCTCCTGTTGCGCTTTCGTCAGCTTGGGCCAGCCTGCCTCGTTCACATGGAGCATCAGCATGTATTCCATGAAAGCCTCCTTAACCAGTGATGAGAGGGAGAAAATCTCTCTCACTACAATGACGTTCGAAATCCAGCGATTCAGACCGTCACCGCAGAATAATTCTCGTCAAGTTCTCCACTTTTTGTCTTGCTCGACACTTTCTTTAACGCGAAATGCGGTGATCCTGCGGACCAGAGACAGAGGCAGCGGCTTCTCCAACGGAAACTGGATCGAACCCCTAGCCGTGGAAAACTTTGAAAGATCCTTGGCGAAGGCGGTGACAGCCGACGATGTCGGATAGAAGCCGATGTGATTCTTAAACGCGGCAAACGTCACCAGGATTCTGCGATAAGAGAAAGCGGGCATCCCCCACTTCAGGCTTTCCTTGGCTTCGGGTGCCGCTGCGCGAATGCACGCACGCATTTCGCGCAGTTTCTTTTGAGCTTCTCTAGGCGCGGCCTGGATGTATTCGTCGATCGTCTTAGGTCGCGTCTTCGCTGAGATCATCGTGTTATGTCACCCGGTTTGGTTCGAATTCCAGGTTCAACTTACTTGCTGGCTGGCTCGTAGCAAGTGTAAACATTCCCGTTGCCGAAGGTCCGCGATTTTGTCAGCTTCAGGTTCAGTTTCTCTGTGACGCCCTCAAATAGCGTCCTTCCGCTGCCGATCACGATCGGACACACCACGATCTGGAATTCGTCGATCAGACCTTCCTGCGCCAATTGCGAAACGATGGTGCCGCTCCCCATGATCACCAGGCCCTCGCCTGACTCCTGCTTCATTTTTCGGACTTCCGTTGCGAGATCACCCTTCACGAGTTTCGTGTTGTTCCAGGAAGCCTTGTCCAGCGTTCTGGAAAATACCACCTTCTGCAGATTATTCATGCGCTCGGCCACGGCGGGAGAATTCTGAGCGGCCATGGGCGTGGGCCAGTAGCTGGCCATCATTTCATAGGTCACGCGGCCAAACAAAAGCACGCCACCGCCGCGCGCGTTGCCGGCCACAAATTCGTTCCACTCCGGATCTTGTTTGTGGGCCCAACGCATATCTCCTTTCTTGTCGACAAAGTAGCCATCCAGCGAAACGTGATTGAACACAATTAGACTGCGCATGTTTCTTCTCCTTGTTTGTCCAGATTTTGTGCGTTTTTATGCTGCGAAAATCGTGGCCCGCCGGAAGCAGATCACTCCCGCTTGATGTATTGATTGATGTCCGTGGTCAGCAGCGTGCCCTCCCACATGGGCCGCACCTCCACGACGCCGTGAAGCGCGGTCGGCGAACGCGCCGCCCACGCGATGGCCGCATCGAGATCGGCGACTTCAATGATGTGATAGCCACCGAGTTGTTCTTTGGACTCGGCATAAGGCCCGTCGAGCACTTGCGTCTTGTCGTTCACCACGCGAACGGTCGTGGCCATCGACGCAGGCTTCAGTCCGCCGCTGCTCTTCAGTACGCCAGCCTTGGTCATTGCCTCCATGTAGGCCTTATAAGCACCTAGCCAATGTTCCTGCTCGGCCTTGGTCAGCGCCTCCCAGCCGGCATTTTGGACGTAATCCATCAACATGTATTTCATGTGGCGCCCCCCTTAGTAGGTTGTCCTTCTCGATCCTGTCCTGTGCTTCTACTACAATGACGCATCAAATCGGGCGATTTCGACAGCCCAAACAGACCGGCGACACAAAGCTAATACGGATGGGCTAATACAGATGGCTGGAATTATTGAGCAAGCTTTTGAAGGGAGAGGATCCGGGACCGTAGAACCTGGTTCAGACGGAACGCCTAGTCAGCTTCCGTTTCGGGATAGATGGATCGTGTTCCGCGATCGAGCGAATTGGGATCGGTCACGCGCCCGATGGCGTCGCTCCGCCCCGCAGCCGCCTGCCGGGCCATGGGTCCCGAGGACTCGGCGCGATCGTCCACGCGCCCAAAAATCATCTTGCCCGCGGTGGTTTGGTGCACTGAAGTCACAGTGATGTCCACGCTCTTGTTAATGAAGCGTTTAGCCCCGTCGACCACTACCATCGTACCGTCGTCCAGATACGCGACACCCTGATTCGCTTCTTTGCCCTTCGCGCAAGATCAGCACGCGCATCGGTTCGCCCGGCAGCACTACGGGCTTGAGCGCGTTGGCCAGCTGATTCACGTTCAGCACCGACAGTCCCTGCACCGTCGCCACTTTGTTCAAATTGAAATCGTTGGTGACGATTTTCGCGCCCGTCTGCCGCGCCAAGTCGATCAATTTGTGATCGACCTCGCCTGGCTGCGAAGAGCCGTTCTCGAGGACGCGCACTTCCACTCCGGGCATCTTCCGGATACGCTCCAGCACGTCCAGACCGCGCCGCCCGCGCTGCCGTTTCAGCGCGTCGCCAGAATCAGCCACTAGCTGCAGCTCGTGCAGAACGAATTGCGGGACGATCAGAACGCCGTCAATGAATTGCGCTTCGCAAATGTCCGCGATGCGCCCGTCGATCAGCACGCTCGTATCCAATAACTTCAGCGACTCAGGAGCCGCGGCGGGGGCCTTCGACACGACCCGCTCTCCAATCGTTTCCAAGATGCAACTCGGCGGCCTTGGTCGATCCCAGCGTCAGCCCAAGATACGCGAAAGCGACGAGTACGCCGCATTCCAGGAATGATTTCGTAGGCTCAGGCTCCGCGGTGCGGGAGATAATCAGCGTGACCAGGACGGCTGCAAAAATCCCCAGAACCGCGCCAAACGCCCCTCCCAGCAATCCGCTCATCGCCGCCCAGCGCAGGCGCAACTCCAAAAGAAGAATAGCCCCCGCGGTCAGCACTCCGACGCCGGCCGAAGTCACGCCTCCCAAGTGGAAGGGCCGCAGACGCGTAGCAAATCACCGCCGCGCAAACCACAAGGAATGCGCGCAATGCCCACGATTCCATGTTGGTTCGCCGCAAGCGCGACTTGCGGAAAGTGGCCGGATCGGATGCAGATGCACTTGGAAGCGGCGGAAAAAGGTGAGGAAACTGCGCGACGTTCCATTCCCGAAGACGCTCGGCTCATACGACCTCACAGGACTTGCGCAATCACTGCAAAATCGGTGCAGCCTTCCCGCAGAGCGTGGGGCTTGGGGCCGATGCGGGATAGAACCTAGTTACGTTCCAGACCCGTATATACCGTATCGCTAGAATGGCGTCAAGGCTTTACGCAGATCGCGGATCATGCAACTTGACGGGCCGCGGAGATTGGATGTCGCGGGTGGAAAAATGGGCGCAAGCGGCAGCTGCGGTCAGGAAACGTATATGCGTGGGACGCGTGCGCTAACCGCACAAAGCAAGTCAGAGGTGACCGTGCCGATGCCCCGCGCCACCTGGCTGGCTGGATGCACATGCTCGCCATCGACGCCGTAGATGGTGACGAGGTCGCCGAGCTCCACGCCGGGGACATCGGTGACATCGATCATGGTCACATCCATCGAGACGATGCCGACAATGGGGGCGAGCTCGCCGCGCACCAGGACGCAGCCGCGGTTGCCCAGCGAGCGGTGCACGCCGTCGCCGTAACCTGCGGCGAGCACTCCGATCACGGAAGGACGCTCGGTCACGAACTTTCCGCCGTATCCGACGCTCGCGCCTGCCGGGACGCGCCGCAGACTGATGATGCGGGTGCGCAGGCTCATCACCGGCTTCAGCGGCAGCTTTTTTTCAGCTTCCGAACGCTGCTCCGGTGGATCGTAGCCCGGGTGATAGCCATACAAAATCACGCCGGGACGCACCATATCCGCCCAGGTCTCCGGGCGTGCGGCGATGGCGGCACTGTTCGCCAGGTGCACGATTCCGGGATCGACGCCGAGCGCGCGCAATCGTTCGAGCGCGACGAAGAAATGCTCTTCCTGCTCGCGGGTCTGCTGGCCTTGCGCTGACGGGGCAAACGCTTCCGAGGAGGCGAAGTGCGTCAGCACACCGCCCAGTTGGAGATGGCGGCATTTGGCAAGCTGTCCGGCAAAACAGTCGACGTCGCTCGGGGCGATGCCCAGGCGATTCATGCCGGTGTCCATCTTCAAGTGAAACGAAAATGGGTTGCGGCTCCTACTCTTGGAAGCCGCTTGGTTCAAAGGCGCAAGTTGGTCGCAGCGGTGAATCACCGGAGTGAGGTTGTGCTTCAGAAGATTTTCCTCTTCGCCGGGCCAAAAACTCGTCAGCACCAAGATCGGCTGGCGGATGCCGGCTTTACGGACTTCGATTCCCTCGGATGCGGAGGTCACGCCGAACCAGTCCGAGCCGGCCTTTTCGAGAATTTGGGCGACTTGCGGTCCGCCATGGCCGTAGCCGTTGCCCTTCACGATGGAGAGAACGAGCCGCGGCGTTTTGCGCTGCTCATCGGCGGGATTGACGTAATCGCGGATGGCGCGAAGATTGTGCGTTAGGGCGGAGGCGGAAACCTCGGCCCAGACCGGGCGGCCTTCCACTTTGGCAACTTTCGCGGCTTTTGCCGCTTTTACGACAGCGGCCGAACTTCGGCGCGGCTGCGTTTTCTTGGAGATGGTTTGCGTGTGTGCCATGGTCTTCCCAAATGAAAAATTTAGTGTACGACATCCGCGCGGAACGGGCCGTTTCACCGCGCGGATGCCGCGTGAAAGACAACAGTACGAAGGAGAGCAATCGAAGCGCCGCTTCCGAGGGTCTCTCGGTCCACCTGTAACTTGTTGAGAGCACGAGCCTATGCGGCCCGCTGTGAGCTCCGGCCGGGCACATCGGCAGTGTCCCTGCTGGCACAGGCTGACCCCCGGGAACCACAGTGAAACTCCGGAAGCATGGTGATCTACAACACGACGATCTACAGGGAGAGGAAATTTTTCAGGAGCTGCTTGCCGGATTCGGTCAGGACGGATTCGGGGTGGAATTGGACGCCTTCGAGTTTGTGGCGGCGATGGCGGAAGCCCATGATGATGCCGTCGTCGGTTTCGGCGGTGATGGTTAGCTCGCGGGGAAGGGATTTGCGTTCGACGATGAGGGAATGATAGCGCGTGGCTGTGAAGGGATCGGCCAGTTTGCGGAAGACGCCTTTGGAATCGTGGTGAATGGAGCTGGTCTTGCCGTGAAACAGCTTCGGCGCGCGAATGACTTTGCCGCCGAAGGCTGCGCCGATTGCTTGATGGCCCAGGCAGACGCCGAGTATGGGAAATTTTCCCGCGAGGCGCTGGATCAGGTCGATGCAAATTCCCGCGTCCTGGGGCGTGCAAGGACCCGGGGAAATCACGATGCGTTCTGGTTTGCGGCGGGCGATCTCTTCGACGGAAATTTTGTCGTTGCGATGCACCTCGACATTGCAGCCCAGTTCGCCGAGGTACTGGGCCAGGTTGTAGGTGAAGGAATCGTAGTTGTCGAGCAGGAGAATCATGGTGGCCTTAAAAGAGCGTGACCTGTAGCCCGAAAGGCGGGCCTTCAGCGGCTGAAGCCGGATTGCCAGAGCTTAACGGCACGGCTAAAACCGTGCCCTGACGTTGTCGATCGACTCTTAAGCTCTCTCAATTGTCGCATTTTTTCGGCGCGCCGGAACAGTTTGCGGGGAACTTTTCACCAGCGGCGAGTGTGCGCGCACAGCCAGGAATGGCTGTCCGCAGCTGGGGCGATGCTAGCGGCGGCGTTCTGCGGTTTCTAGGGCGGCCAGGAGGGCGCGGGATTTGTTTACGCTTTCCTGGTACTCGCCTGCGGGAGTGGAATCGGCGACGATGCCGCCTCCGGCTTGCATGTGGGCTACGCCATTTTTGATGACCATGGTGCGCAATGCGATGCACGAGTCCAGATTGCCCGCAAAATCCATGTACAGAACGCCGCCGGCGTAGATGCCGCGGCGGGTGCGCTCCAGTTCTTCGATGATTTCCATGGCGCGAACTTTGGGCGCGCCGGAAACGGTGCCTGCGGGAAAACAAGCCATCAACGCGTCGAAGCAGTCGACGTCTTCGCGGAGGCGGCCGCGCAGGCTGCACACCAGGTGCATGACGTGAGAGAAGCGCTCGACGATCATCAACTGCTCGACCTTCACCGTGCCGTACTCGCAGACGCGTCCCAGGTCGTTGCGGCCCAGATCGACGAGCATGATGTGTTCGGCGCGTTCTTTTTCGCTGGCGAGCATTTGTTTTTCGAGGCGCTGATCTTCGGCTTCGTCTTTGCCGCGCGGAAGCGTTCCGGCGATAGGCCGGTAAAAGACGTCGCGGCCCTGGACCTTGACGAGCATTTCCGGGGAGCTGCCGACGACCGCGATGTCGTTCATCTGCAGGTAAAATAGATAGGGAGATGGATTCAGGGCGCGAAGCTCTCGATAGATATCGAAAGGCTGGGCTTTTGTCTTGGCGGAAAAACGCTGGCTGACCACGACCTGGAAAATATCGCCGGCGCGGATGTATTCCTTGCATTTGCGGACCGCGGCCAGATATTCGCTGCGGCGAAAATTGGAAGTGACCTTGAGCGGCGAGCGCTTCCCCGCGCGGGCTTCTCGCCGGGGCTTTTCCGCGGCGACGGGCTGCTCCAGCAGCTTGCGTGTTTCGCGTATCTCGCGAACGGCGGCGTTGTATTTCGCGCGCAGGCTGCCGGAGCCTTCGGTGAAGACGTTGCGCACGATCCAGAGGCGATGCTGCACGTGATCGAAGGCGATGATGCCGTGATAGAACATGAGCATGGCGTCGAACAGGCCGATGTCGTCGCGCAAGCGCTTCGGCAAGCGCTCGATCAGCCGCACCATGTCGTAGGAAAAATAGCCGATGGCGCCGGCCACCAGCGGCGGCAGGCCCGGAAGGCGCACGGGACGAAAGCGCTCGATGCGAGCGCGCAGAAAGGAGACCGGGTCGCGCTCTTCCCAGACCACGCGGTCGCGGCCTTCCATGACGCAGGCGCCCGTTGGCGTAGCGAAAAACTTCTTCGGGATTGGCGCCGGCGAAGGTGTAGCGCGCGATTTTTTCGCCGCCCTCGACGCTTTCGAGGAGGAACGAATAGCGCGCGCCTTGCGCGATGCGCAGATAGGCGCTGACCGGCGTAAGCAAGTCGGCGGGAAGCACGTCGAAAACCGGGATCAGGTTGCCTTGCTTTGCGAGGCGCTGGAATTCGCGGAAGTCCGGCTGGATCACCGCAGCCTCCGCGGCCGCGTCGCTTTCAAGAGAGCCTCCGCGCGCAATGCGGCCAGCACCGCTCGACGCATGACTCCTTCCGGGGCTCGCCGTTCCAATCCACATCTCCCACTGCGCGATTCCCTGGGCGAGAAACATTTCGACGCCAGAAACCGTGGCGATGCCTTTACTGGCGGCCAGTTTCAACAGTTCGCGTGCGCTCGGGGCGGTAGATGAGGTCCATGACAATTCGACAGTGTAACTCGCGGAGGCTCAGCGGAGAAATTTCGTCGTGCGGATACATGCCGACCGGCGTGGTGTTGAGCACCGCGTCGAAAGATTTCGGTGCGCAGAGCGCGGCGGGGAACAACCTCGCCGCCGACGGCGCGAGCCAGTTCGCGTGCGGCACGGTCTCGCCGCGCGCAAACAGCGACCGAAGCACCGGCGCGAGCCAGGGCAAACGCGGCGGCGCGGGCCGATCCCCCGGCGCCGAAAATCAGCACGCGGCTTTTCGGCAAGATTGAGTCTCTTTTCCAAGCGAAGCAAGCACGCCGACGTAATCGCGTGTTGAAGCCGTACAGCGAACCGTCACCGCCGAACCACTACGGTGTTGACGGCGCCGATGTCGGCGGCCAAGCGGATCGCACTGTTTCAAGATGCTTCAAGATTTTCTGTTTGTGCGGGATCGTGACGCTGAAGCCACGAATACCGAACTCCGGAACGGCGGCTCAGAAAATTCGCGCAGTTCTTCGACCAGGAACGGCAAATACACCGCGTTCACTTTCTCGCTGACGAAAGCGGTGTTGTGCATTAGCGGAGACAGAGAATGGCCGACGGGATCGCCGATCACGCCGAACATTCCTGTGCGCCGGTTCAATTCATGGGCTCGATAGAGGTGCTTCAGTTCGTGACAGAGACACCTGGCCCGGGGCGGTCGCCGCGGCCACCGGCGCGTACGCCAGCGCGCTGCCTTCTCGCAGCGCCAGAATGCGCGCCGGGGAGACCCACCTCGCCCATGGGAACCGCGATACAGTTCTTGGAACGCCGAGCCCACCGAAGCAAGCGCACGCTGTCTGCAATGGTTCGGGCTTGCGCTGCGATCTTGACTGCGTCCACCTCACCGTGCAACGGGAGATGGACCGCCCGAGTCAGTTCGGGAGTTCGCTCGAAGTCGTGTATGGAGAGCATGATGCGGGGTGGGACGGCGTACTCCCGAGCCGATTGGCCGGGCAATTCCCGCAGAGTCTCTACCTCGATGTCGCACCACTGGCATCCAGCTTCGCGGGCCTGGATCAGCCAGTACAGTTGAGCGTCGATGTCCCCAGCGAAACGGCCGCCCGCCCCTTTGCGACGACAAGTTGCCAGAAGCGTGGCGCGCTGAGGCCGATGATTCCGAAGCCAGCCCAGGAGCTTAGATCGTTCGGCGTCGCTGGTGAGCCAGTCGAGCCGCAGCTCGACGGTTGGCGTCTCGCGCAGTGCCGCCCTGATGGCAGCGGCCATTTCGGCAGCGGTGGCCGCCGCGACGACCCCACAAATGCGCCCGACGCCGGTACCCAGCCGCGCCATCGCCGCCCTCGTGCCCGGAAGGCCGGGCTAAGCCCGGCGCCTACATTTGCCGGTTAGCCATTCTATTGAAAACAGGGCGCATAGCAAGCCGTGCGCGGCCCGTATCAAAAGTGTAAAGCTCTCTCCCCAATTTGTTGACGCACCTGGGGTGCTTGTTACTTTCGATGAGCACGTCCCCGCACGGCCCTCAGTGCGTGTTGCCGTGTCTAAGGAGCATTGTAATGCGCGCGAAACTAGCTACATTGTGTGTTTCGATCCTCTGCAGCGCGGTCTGTCTGCTCGGCGCAGACCGCTCCGGAAGCGGCTACTCGCCCAACCGGACAGCCGGACTACACGCAGTGTGTATTGTTCCGGCTTCTTGAGCGACCCCAAGGTCCCTGACGAGATTCGCGTCATTTCCGGCGAGCAGTCCAGTTACAAGATCGTGTTTGCGCGCGGCGAGTACATATACATCAACCGCGGCGAGGAGCAAGGTGTGAAGATCGGCGACCGCTTCGCCGTCGTGAGACCCGAGACCGATCCGGCCAATGAATGGTTTTATGGGCAACCTAAGCTAGCGAAGGAAATGGGTACGCTTTACCGGGATATCGGCCATGTTCGCGTCGTTAGTGTGCATCCCAAGGTTTCTATCGCGGAGATTGTGTTTTCTTGCAATTACATGCAACGCGGAGATGTCGTGCGGCCGTTCGAGGAGCGCCCGGTTCCGCCGTACAAGGATGCCAGCAAATTCGATCATTTTGCACCCATCAGCGGCAAGCCCGTGGGAACGGTGGTGTCCTCGTTCGACTTCCATCAAGAGCTGGGACGCGGCGATGCGGCATACGTAAATATCGGGGCGAACAAAGGCGTGAAGGTTGGCGATTACATGCGTCTTTTCCGCTATCAGGAGAACAAAAAGGACATAAGTGCCTCCGCCGGGGAGCATGACATGCAGTACAAAGATTACGGATTCGGAAGCGCACCGAAACGTTATGAAGGGAAAGATTTACCTCGCGAGGTACTTGGCGAGGGGATCGTGCTCAACGTAACGAAGGGTGCCGCCACGGTGTTTATCACCTATAGCACCGCCGAAATGTATGCCGGAGATTTCGCGGAGATCGAATAAGCTCAGATTCCGAGAAGACAACCGTTTCAGACCCGCGCGGGCCGACTTCCCGCGCGGGTTTTTTCTTGCCGGCTTACGTGTGCGTGGCGCTGCCGTCGTCGGTGAAGACTTCGCAGGTAAATCCCAGCATTTGAGTGTCTGGATCCCGCCAGGATTGTCGCGGCAACTGAGCCTTCCGGCAGGCCTCGTCGAGAAACTGCTCGGGGGTCAGCTTGTGCTCAACTGCCACTTGCGGAAGCAAGAGACCACGCTGGACGCCCCGCGAAATCAGCAAGCCATGCTGGCCAATTTCAATCCGGGCAAGATCGATTGCAACGGGCGGCGAAAGTAGCGAAATTTCAATTTCAAGTTCGCCGAGATCTTCCGGTTTTAGTGGTGCAAATCTGGGATCGTGCAATGCGGCACTGGCGGCGCAACGCACAACGGTCTCACCCAGTGGATCGTCTCCCTCGATGACTCCTATGCATCCACGGAGACGGTGTCGCCAGCGTAGCGTCACGAATACGCCGCACCGCTCGGCGAAAACTCCGTCGTTTGGGATTTTGTCGGGAAGGCTCCTCAGGGATACGGCTTCAACAACAGCTTGCCGCGCCAATCGCAGCAACTTTCGGCGGTCGGCTTCAGAGAGAGACGGCATCCTCAGTCTTCTCGCGGCCCTCAAGTATACGCAGCTTTCTGCGCTGCTTGATGCGATCGTCGAGGTGCCCCCAGAAGCGCAAGAAATACTGGGCGGCCGAAACCAGGGCGCTCACGACCACCAGCCATAGCAAGAACAATGCAAGTGGATTCAACGAAGGGTGCCTGGCGCCAGCAATCAGTACCGCCACGGCGCAAACCTGCAGAACCATTTTTGTCTTGCCGATCAGCGAAGCGGAAATCGTGAAACCCTCGGTCGAGGCTATGCTTCGCAATCCCTGGACGGTGAACTCGCGTCCGATGATGATGACCACCATCCATGCAGGCACCAGGTGCATGTCCACCAGGGAAATAAATGCCGCGGAAATCAGCAACTTGTCCGCGATCGGATCAAGGAGCATCCCTAACGTCGTTACTTGCAGACGCCTCCTCGCGAAATAGCCGTCCGCCCAGTCGGTCGCTGCGGCCATGAGGAGAATCAAGACTCCCCAAAACTCGAAATGCATGGGGAAACCCCACAGCTCCACGTTTGGGCTGCGCGTCAGTAGAATCACAATGAGGACGGGAACGAAAAAAATCCGGAGAAGCGTCAATCCGTTCGGAAGGTTCATAGTCGCCAAGCGGCGGAAAGACTGCCCATCGCGGTCTTTACCACCACCGCGCCTCACTATAGACCCCGGTTACGCAGGCGTCAACGCCCCGGAGGCGAGGTAAGCAGTTGCGGCCGCAGGTACTTCCGGGTTAACCAGCGTTATAGACTTGATCGACGCGCGCGGGATACTCTCTCGTAACACGCGGTCTGCAAACCTGTGCAAATGTTGGAATTAGAGTCTAGCGCGAGAATGTGTCGGCGGGATACGACAGCTTCGCAAAGAACCCCGTAAGCCACTGTTTCCTATACTAGTTAACGGAGAGTACGACAAATTCCCGGCATTTCATCGAATTCGCGGACCACCATGAAGTGTTGGCAGGGTTTTGCTTTCCCACAGAGTTTTCCACAACAGAGGCGTGCTTGCCGCGGTCTCTCCGAGCCGCGGTTTCCTGGCTCCATTTCAGCGCCAAAACGCCAATTTTGCGAGCTTTACCGGGAAGTTACCGCGTCGTCGCCGCGCAACGTCTTCAGATCGCGCGCGGGCCGCGCAACAGGCGCACCGGCAGAAAGAAAATCGCGGTGAGAAGCTCAAGCACGCCGCCGACAGCGATACCCACGATCCGGAACGGAAGCAGAATCAGCCAGACGAATGGATAGGCGATGAGTGCCAGCAACGCCAGCGGCCAGCACAAGATAAACAAAATGACCCACAAAAGAAAAGCGGCCATCGAATTTCCTCCACTCTTAGTTACGTCAGAGCGAGCTTGGAAGTTCCCTCGGCGGTATATTGGCTCAAATGCAGGCTGCGCGCAATCGAGATGGGCACTTCAGCGTCCATCAGCATGTGGGAATCCTCGACCTCCGAGTGGAGCACGCGTCCCATGGCGTGAACGAGCGCGAGTGTGCGGCCCTCGGTCAACGGCAGGCGCAGCGACAGGGTCACCACAGGATCGACCGGCAGGGCGGCGTCGATACGCCTAAGCAACTCGTCGATGCCCTTTCCTGTCAGACCCGAGACGAGCACGGGCCCGGCAGCTCCATTTCTTGCGACACTGGATTCGAGTGTTTCTCGCAACAATGGCGACAGCAGGTCGATCTTGTTTAGCACCCGCAGCTTCGGGCGGTCGGTCACGCCCAGTTCGGCGAGGATCTTATCCACTTCCTCATCCAGTTCATCGTGATGAGGATTCGAGACGTCGCTGACGTGCAAGATCACCGCCGCCTCTTGAACCTCCTCGAGGGTGGCGCGAAAAGCGGTGAGCAGTCCCTTGGGGAGGTCGCGGATGAATCCGACCGTGTCGGAGACCAGCACGCGGCGATTGGATGGCAGGCGAATGGCACGAATCGTGGGATCGAGCGTCGCGAACATGCGCGAGGAAACCAGGACGTCGGCCCGACTGAGCGCATTGAACAACGTCGATTTACCGGCGTTGGTGTAGCCGACCAGGGCGACGGTACCAAGAGGAATGGCATTCCGAGCTTCGCGCCGCAGCGAACGCTGTCTGCGGACGGCTTCGATGCCGGCTTGAATTTTGCTTACGCGATCGCGAATGCGGCGCCGGTCGGTCTCCAATTTCTTTTCACCGGGGCCGCGCACACCGATGCGTCCCGCGCCACCGCCAGCGCCGCCACTGCCACCACCGCCGCTTTTGCCGCCCAAGCGGGACATCGATGTACCTTTGCCGGTCAGGCGCGGCAACATGTAGTTCAACTGCGCGAGCTCCACCTGCAATTGGCCTTCGCGGCTGCGCGCGTGCTTCGCGAATATGTCCAGGATCAGCTGAGTACGGTCGATCACGCGGCGCTCGGTGGCCTCTTCGATGTTTCTTTGCTGCATGGGCGAGAGATTGCCGTCGAAAATAATCAGGGGCGCCTTGTGGGCCGTCGCTTCGGCGCGAATTTCGTCGAGTTTCCCGCGGCCGACAAGCGTCGCGGGGTCGGCAGCATCGCGCACCTGATACATCGTGCCGGTAACTTCCGCGCCGGCGCTGCGGGCTAGTTCGACGAGTTCGGCGAGAGATTCGCGGCCTTGCTCGCCCGCGAGAGTGCCGGGAATGCGGCGGGCGCGCTTCCAGGTCACGCCGACGAGCAATGCGCGTTCCGCGGAAGAGGTCTGATGCTGGGTCTTCATGGATTGATGGGGATAGGCGTCATCGTGCCGATCGGAGTTTCAATGCTGCGGAAACGGTTCACGGAAGGAAAGCTTCTCCACGGTTGGATTATACGCCGATGGCTTGCTCCACGCGACCTGCATTGGGCTTGAGCGCATTGAGGCTTGCCATCGAGTGTCGGTCTTGGTGACGCCGGGCGGAGCAAGCCGCCCCTACAAGGGGAGTTCGCTTAGGTATTTGAGCGATTGTGCTTGGACTTGAGGATCGTCGCCGAAACCTTCGAACCAGTGGACGCCGGCTTCCCTGCGAAACCACGTCAGTTGGCGCTTGGCGTATCGGCGCGTGGCTTGTTGGATGGCGCTGCGAGCGTCTTCCAGTTCCATGGTGCCACGCAGGACTGCGCGCAGTTCGCGATAGCCGATGAAGTCGAAAGGCTTTGCATTTTCGGGCAGGCCGCTATCGAGTAGAGCACGCACTTCTTCGGTCCAGCCGTGCGCCAGCATGGCATCCGTCCTGGCATGGATTCGCTCATACAGTTTGTCCCGCGGTGGACGCAGGCCAATTTTCAATACGCGCCATCCCTCTAGTGGTATGCGTCCCGACCGGTGCACCTCCGAGAGCGGCCGCTTTGCGAGAAGGCAGACTTCTATTGCGCGGATCAATTTTTGTTCGTCGGCCGGCGCGATTTTGCGAGAGGCTTCGGCATCCAGGCGCTGCAGCATGCGATGCAGGTGACCGGGAGGATGGCTTTCGATGCTGGCTCGTAATCGCTCGCGAAGGTCCTCTGACCTTTGCGGGACGTCCGCCAATCCTTCGACCAGCGCGCGTAAATAAAGCCCCGTGCCCACGATGAAAATGGGAACCTTGCCGCGCCGCCGCAAATCCTCGAGTACGCGAACCGCCATTTGCCGGTAACCGCCAGCTGTCGCATCTTCGCGCGCCGACAAAACGTCGATCAGGTGGTGCGGAATGCCACGGCGTTCGGCAAGACTTGGCTTTGCGGTGCCGATGTCAAAACCCTTGTAGAGTTGCGTCGAGTCGCAAGCCACCACTTCCCCGCCCAGGCGCTCGGCAAGCCACACACCCAGGATCGATTTGCCCGAGGCTGTCGGCCCTACGATGGCTACCAGCGGCGCACAGCCAGGAATCGCTGTGCCACTGGAGAGCGATTTGCCGGGACTCATGGGAACAGGAGATGGCGCGCGCGGACGAACAGGAAGATCAGCACAAATAAGGCGATCAAGAGACTGCCGAGAACTTGTTGGCGTGCAAGCTTCACTAGTGTGCGTAGTCGGGCTGCAAATTATAGTAGTACGTAAATCGCAATTCGATGTAGGGCCCGCTAAATTGCGGCGGCAAGGGCTCGAACGGATTGGAAGCGCGAATCGAAGAAACCGCGGCGCGGTCGAGCGGTTCTTTTCCGGATCCGGCCAGACGAACAGGCTCGCCGTCGGGAACGGTGCCATTCCGCATAATGCGGAACTGCAACGCGACTACGCCTTTATCTCCCAGCCGCACCGATTCCGGCATCACGGCAAACCAATTTTGCCTCACGGTGATGTACACCCTGTGCAGATAGTCGTTGAAGTCCACGCCTTCGGTCGGTGTCAACATTTCCATGTTGCCGTACGCCTGCGCCTGTCCGCCACCACCTGGTATGCCGCTGTTGCTGGGGACCTGTCCGCCGCCCCCAATCGCCGACGGCGCATTCATCTTTGCGGATTCACGAATGGAATCCTGCAGCGAATGGCCCAGCGAACTCTTGGGCAGAAGCAGAGAGTGATCGGTGGGCTGCTGTTGTGGCGTTTCCAGCTTCAATGGCTGTTTCGGAGTATCCGCTTTGGCAGTGCTGTCGTCGGGTTTCGGCTGCGGTGTATTGGCTTGCGGCACGGGTGCGCTCGGCAGATCTTTGGCTACCCGTTTTTCTGGCTCCTTCGGGGCAGGAGTCGGGATCGGCTGTGGCGTGGGCGGCGCCACTTTGTGGAGTACGCGCGGATCGACGTGCACGGCCGGCGGCCTGGGACGAGGCGTTGCCTTAAGCTCATCGAGCGCGCCGGGCGGAAGCAAGATGGTCATTTGGCGGCGCGCGAGTTCATCCTCTTCGCGGGTGCGCTGGTGCGGCGGAAAAATCTTGGGCTCGAGAATGATCAGCGCGATAAAGAGTATGTGCGCGGCGAACGAAGTGATCGACTTGATCAGCTCGGCTTTGTTCTGCGCTGGCGAAGGCTCTTTGTTAAGAAGGTTGACCTCGCCGGTCATGAAAATGTCGGACTCGACCAGATCGGTGGGAATGTTTTCCAGCGGTTTTACGATTAAGGGAGACGCCGCGCCCTGCGGGACGGTGATGCGCTCGTCCATGTCGGTCGGCTGCAGCGGCAGGTCGCCGTTCTTTTCGGCCACAAACTTCTCATGCTTCACATCGCGAGGCACCACGACGCGCGTGGCGATCGACTCCAACGGCAGAGACGAGGGAATGTTCGTGTGCCCGTCCAGCTGAACGATCGGCAGCATCGCCGGCACAAGCGTGCGTTCATCCATCGTGGTCGGACGCCGCCGCGTTGTCGGGGCATCGTCCGCCGGGGGCTTGGAGCCAAAAGGAACGAGGAGTCTGGGAATCATTCGTCTGTTTTCTGCGCGGCGGCAAAGGCTGACAGTTGGACGCGTTCGCCGTGCTCCTGGATGCTTGCCATGACGCGTTCGGCCAATTCCAGCGCCGCACGGCCGCTGCGACCGCTAGTCCGAGGCTCGCGACGCGAGCGTACCGCGTCGACAAACGCTTCAAGTTCGGCGCGCAAAGGCTCAACCGCCTGGGCAGGCAACTTCTCGAATGCAAATTCGGGTTGAGGCCCGGGCTTTTTCACCGCGACCCGCAGCGCATCACGCCGCGCGTAATCCAGGGAAATATATTCATGCTGCTGAAAAAATCGCATCTTGCGCACGCGCTCTGTGGAAACCCTGCTCGCAGTCACATTGGCCACTGCGCCGCCCGTGAATTCCAGCCGCGCGTGAGCGATATCCACTTTGTCGGTAAGCACCGGAATGCCCACGGCCTTTACTTCGGTGACGCTTTCTTTTACGAGCGTCAGCAGGATGTCCAGGTCGTGGATCATCAGGTCGTAAATGACATCGACATCCAGGCTGCGCGCGGTGAAAACTCCCAGGCGGTGCACCTCGAAAAAGAGCGGATGATTCAGTATAGGCTCAACCGCCAGGACCGCGGGGTTGAATCGCTCCACGTGGCCGACTTGCAAGATGCGCCCGAATTGTTTTGCCGCGTACAAGAGCGCGTCCGCTTCGGGCAAGTTCGTGGCCATCGGTTTTTCGACGAGTACATCGAGGCCCATCTCCATTAACCTGCAACCAACCGCAGAATGCTCGACGGTCGGGACCGCCACGCTCACCGCATCAGCAACCCCTCGCAAATCTTCAGCCGACGCAAGTGCCCGCGTCTGAAATTCTGTCGCGACTTGTGCCGCGCGATCGGGATCTTTGTCATACACGCCAACGAGTTCCGCACCGGGAACTTCGCGGTACACGCGCGCGTGGTTGCGCCCGAATTCACCCGTACCCACAACGGCGACACGGATCTTCTTGGTTTCCCCAGCCGCCGCGCTCATTTCTTGTTCATTCCCCCGGAAACGGTCCGTGGTTCCACGGTCGTGGCCGCGGGAAAAGCCTGAATAGCGATTCCCGCAGCATCGGCCTGCGTCATCAATTTTTCTCGATCGAACAACAGGGTGCGCCCGGCATCAAGAGCCAAAGCCGTGGCGCGGGCACTCTTCATTTGTTCGATGGTTGGCAGACCAACCACGGGTACATCGAAGCGCATGTCCTGTCCCGGCTTGCTAACCTTCACCACGATCAGAGGCCTGCCGCCCGCGATGCGCGCGGCCCTGGCGATCGTTTCGTCAGTGCCTTCCATCGCCTCGACAGCCACGCACGCACGGTCGGAAATCACCACTGTCTGTCCGATGTCCATGGCCGAAATTTGCCGCGCGACGCCCAGTCCGTAGGCGATGTCCGCGGCCTCGCGCTCGTCGGGCGCGCGACGCGTGAGCACGCCCACTTCGGGCACGAGCGGCTTCAGAAACAGGGTCGAGTCCACCAGCCGGATCCCTTCGTCTTCTAAAACTCGCGCGACCGCACCGATCAGCGAATCCGTATTTTTTCGCGGCAACGACAACAGCAGCTTCGCCAGCTTCCAGTCCGGCCGGATCGAGCTGAATATTTTGTTGTGCTTCACTTGCCCGGCCATCACCGCTTGCGTCACGCCCTCTTTGTGCATCAGGTCGATGGCTTTGCTCAATTCACCGAGACTTACCCAATGCAGCCGTTTGGCCGAATTTTCCAGCTCCGCTGAAGCTTCTTCCTTCAACGCGATCACTGCCATCTCGATGCCCTGGCTGCGCGCGCCTTCGAGAACCAGAAACGGAAACCGGCCGTTCCCGGCGATGAGCCCCCAGCCGGTCGAGTTCGGTGCGATACCCGTCAGGCCGTGTCTCGCATTCGTTGCGTCTGTCATGAGGTGGCCGGTCGGCCGAATCCACTTGCCAAAACTACTTGCCAAAACTACTTGACGATCCCCCGTTGCGCAGTCTCGATAAACCGGATGAGCTCCGCCACATCGGCGGAATCCGCTAGCGAAGCGCGCATCTCGCTCAGCGCCTGATTCGTGTTCAGCTTTGAACGCAACAACAGCCGAAATGCCTGATTCAGCGCCTGCATGCGTTCGTCGGAAAAACCTTTGCGCTGCAAGCCCACTTTGTTCACGCCAAAACAAGTCGTCTCGCGTTCCGTCACGACCAGCGAAAACGTCGGCACATCTTGCGTAATCACGGTCGACGCGCCAATGTATGCGTAACGGCCCACGCGGCAAAATTGGTGTACCGGCGACGAAAATCCGATGGTGGCGAAATCCTCTACGGTCACATGCCCCGCCAGCGTCGCGCCGTTGACAAATAAATTGCCGTCCCCCACATGACAGTCGTGACCAACGTGCGATGACGCCAGAAACAAATTCCGATTACCGATGGTGGTCTTTCCACCACCCTTGGCGGTGCCGCGGCTGACGGTCACATATTCGCGAAACGTGTTTCCGTCGCCGACGATGAGCTCCACGCTGCTCGCCACGAAAGCCGATATCCTGTGGATCGCCACCAATCGAGCTGAACGGGTGAAATATATTGTCGCGGCCAATCGTCGACGGCCCCTGCACCACCGCGTGCGCGTGCAAAACGCAACCATCGCCCAGCTCCACTCCATCGCCAACGACCGCATAGGGACCGATCTGCACGCCGGAGCCGAGTTTCGCCGTCGGGGCGACCGAAGCTTGCAGGTGGATATGCGCGACGCTCATGCCTTGGTTTCTTCCGCTTTCACTGCCGGCTGTTTCGGTTCGCGGTCCACCATCTTGCACATCAGCGTAGCTTCCGCGCAGAGCTGCCCGTCCACGGTCGCGCGGCCGTCCAACTTGGCGAAATCGCCGCGCCAGGAGAGCACCTTGACCTCCAGCTTCAGTTGATCGCCGGGTACGACCGGCCGGCGGAAGCGGGCGCCATCCACCGCCACAAAATAGAGCAGCTTCTTCTCGCGATCGGGAATCTCCAGCAGCAGCAGCAGGCCGCCGGTCTGCGCCATGGCCTCGATAATCAACACGCCCGGCATGATCGGCTTCCCGGGAAAGTGCCCCTGGAAGTGATGCTCGTTGATGGTAACGTTCTTCACGCCCACGATGCGCTTTAGCCGCTCCATCTCCAGAATTCCGTCGATCATCAGAAACGGATAACGGTGCGGCAAGAGTTTCTGAATTTCGTTCACGTCCAAAATCATCGGCGCTCCCCGTCGCACCGCACACACCTACACTGCGGCGCCCCTTAATACCCGGCAAACTTATGATTATATGCGAAGCTTGCCGTTCGCGGTATTCATCCGTAGGCCTTGTCGCGCAAATTACCCCTTTTGTGAGGGCCAAAACCATTCTTCAATTTGATTTTTCACCGCGCACTTTGTAGGGGCGGGGATTGCCCCGCCCGGCGTCAACCCCGGGACACAGCATCCCAGCTGGGTGCCCGATTCCGGGCTGTTTCGGGTTCTCGATCGCGGTTGCCGCAGGTTGGTTGCGCTGCTAGGATGTCCCGTCCATGCGCGCATCGCATCCAGCCAAACAAATCCTGCAAATATTGACGCCGCGCTTGCCGGAGATGCTTTCCATGCTCCGCAGTTTCGTCACCGTGGAATCGCCGAGCCTGGAAAAGGCCGCCGCTGACGGCTGTTGCGACACGATCGCGAAGGAATGGCGCAAACGAAGCGTACGCGTAGAGCGCATCAGCCAGAAACACCACGGTGATCATTTGCGAATCACGTGGTGGCCCGGTAAGTCACGCCCTGCCGGCCAGCTTCTTGTCCTGGGCCACTATGACACCGTGTATGCGCGCGGCACACTCGCGAAAATGCCGTTTCGGGTCGCCGGCGGCAAGGTCCATGGTCCGGGAACTTTCGATATGAAGGCGGGCATCGTGCAGGCGCTGTTCGCGCTGGAGGCGTTGCAGCGCTCGGAGGAGCCCCCGCCCAAGCGGATCGTCTTTCTGTGGACTTCCGACGAAGAGATCGGCAGCGAGTCTTCCCGCAAATTGATTGAGACCGAAGCGCGCCGCAGCGACGCGGTGTTCGTGCTGGAACCCTCGTTTGGACCTCGTGGACTGTTGAAGACCGCGCGCAAAGGGGTCGGCGAAGCCGAGGTCATTGTGCACGGGCGTGCCTCGCACGCTGGCCTCGCACCGCAGGAAGGCGTCAACGCGATCCACGAACTCGCACGGCAAATCGCGCGCCTCGAAAAATGGAATGACTTGCGTCGCGGCGTCACCATCAACGCTGGGCTCATCGAGGGCGGCACGCGCACCAACGTGATCCCAGAGCGCGCCCGCGTGGTTCTCGATCTCCGCGCCCTGCGCATTGCCGACATGCACCGTCTTGAGCGCCGGCTGCACGCGCTGCGCCCGACGCTCGCCGGCGCGCGTCTCGAGATTCATGGTGGCTTCAGCCGCGCTCCCCTTGAGCGCAAAATGAGCGCCTCTCTTTTCACTCGCGCGAAATCGCTCGGCGCGCAAATGAACCTGTCCATCGATGAATGCACCGTCGGCGGTGGATCCGACGGCAACCTCACCGCTGCCTGCGGCGTTCCAACGCTTGACGGGCTCGGCGCGGTGGGCGATGGCGCGCATTCCTCGCGCGAATATGTAATCGCCAAGACCATGCCGGGACGCGCGGCGCTGTTGGCGGCACTGCTTCAATCATCTTGATTCTGCGGAAACCGCTACCTGAAGTCGGGACGTGCGTCCCGGCGCGAGTGAACGCAGCCAGAAGCGGGACCGGGACGACGACGAATAGCCCGATGAAGATCAGTACTGCGCCAAGTCGCACCTGCCACGCAGTCGCCCGCACTGCCACCGATGCGCTGGCAGAGTCCGGCGTAACCGTCATTCCGAACGGAGCAGGCCGAATTTTTCTTTCCCGTTCGCTTCCTGCTTGCCCCGGAGGTTCTTGCGGGGCGAACGGGTCGGCCTGCGCAGAGAGGAATCTCTCTTGGGTTTGAATTGGACGACGAACACGTCCGTTGACAGGAAGGAAGTTTGGTTAGGATGAAGAAGTCCCCCGCCCGACAGACGCGCATCACAAGTAGGTTTTGCGCAGATACGCGACCGTCGTTTGACCCAATTCTTCATAGTTGCTGTGCAATACTTCTTGCACTGCGCCCTCCGTCGAACTCCCCTCCGCGATGCGATTCAGAATTCTCTCCAGGTCCCCCATCCCATTCACCTGGACGATATACTCGACATTGGCCAGCGCCCACGCGTACGCGTAACCCGCGATGGGACCCGAGAGTTGCATCCACGAACCCTCCAGCTGCCCCAGCGCCATCGCCTGTTTCTCGTCGTAGACCTGCACGAGCACGGAGGCGTTGTCTTTGCTCCGCTGCCCTTCCATCCATTGCGCGATTCCTTCCTGAAGCCACACGGGCGCACGTGCGTGCGTCTTTTGCTGGATGAAGCTGTGTGTCAGTTCGTGCTTCAGCACGCGCGATAGCTCCGGAGTCAGACTCGTCAAGCCCTGAACCGGCACGCGGATGCGCCCGTCGTTCAGCGCGCCCACCCAACCGGGCGCGCGCGTGATGTCCGCAAATGCCTGCTGCGTGTAAAGAATTACGCCGATCGAATCCGGCGGCGTGTAATTGAGCTCTGACTCAATCGCCGAGAAGTGGGTTTCCAAAGCGCGTAGGATCTCCTTTGCCAGCTCGGGCTCGGCCCCGCCGCTGTAGCGCAGAGTGAAATGACTGCTCTCATTCTCCCGATAGTTTTGCTCTTCCTGATTGTCGCGCTGCGCCTTGGCCAGTGCGGCCTCAACCTCCGGGTCCGGACCCAATGCCAGCGCACGCCTCCACTCGGCCACCGCGAGATCCGGCTTGTTCATCCCGTAGTAGGCCCAGCCCGCCAACTTCGCAACCTCCGGATCATCGGGAGCTACGCGGCGCGCCCGCTCGAGATATTCCATCGAAGCTTTATATTCGCTGCGTTTCAGGTGCAGGTAAGCCACATTCATCAAAATAGTGGGATCGTCCGGCGCATATTTCAGCGCTGACCGCTCGTCCACGAGGGCGTGCTCCATATCGCCTCGCCCCAACTCAAATTGTGAAGCGGCATGCAGTGCCCGCGCTGCCCTCGCGTTTGCGGCCGCACTCCCAGAACGCGCCTCGCCCTCCACTCGTGCCAGATAGTTGCGGTCGATTCCACCATCGTGCACGGCGGCTGTCTCAATTTCCGAACTGGCCTCCATCGTAGGAGGCGTAATTTCCATTTTTGCAGCTGCGGCCTCGTGTGAATCCGGCATCGTCTGGGCCCCGCCCTTCTCGATGTGATCCACGATCGATTTCGGCAGAGTCAATTCACCGGCGGCTGTTTGATAGCGAACTTTGTCGCCTTCCTCCACCACAGTGAGCGCAACGATGCGACGCCCATTCTTCAGCACGATGGTGTCCGCCGCGGCTGTGTTACTGCTAGCGAGCCACAAGATCAGCGCTGCAAGCATCGCGAGCACAAAAGTGCGCAGCTGGAGGCGCGACACGTCGAAGAAACAGCGCATCTCCCCATTCTAGGTCGCTTGCGCACAACCGCTGCCCAAGGCTTGTCGCGCGATGCCGAAAGTGACTACACTTGAGGCATGCGGGCTGGGGTGGCCCTTATCGGGCTTTGTCTGGTGATGCCCTCCGTGGCGTCGTCCGGGGAAAAGTCTCCGCGTGAACAGTACGAAGCTCTGAATGCCCTTCGGGCCGATTCTTCCGCGGTCTACGAAGTAACTAGCGTGGACCGCATCGAGCTCCGCCGCGCCGACGTGCAATTCTCTTTTGAGCAAGGCAAGCTTACCTTCTTAACGCCCTACAGCGGGCGCATTACCGGAGCCGTCTTCGCCGGACGCGGACACGTGCTAGCCGCGCCACGGGATCCAGTCGAAAAACAGCAAATGGCTCGCTTCCTCGGCGCTCCAATCCTGGATCAGGACTTTACCAACGTCTGCCTGCGCTTCACCGACGAGACCGCGGCCGATCTGCTCCGCCAGTTGCAAAACGCCAATAGCGCGACGCTACAAGACACTGAGTACGCTGCGCGCTGGAATCCGGTCCTGGCGGCCGTGAATCCTCCGCAATCACTCCGCATTCTGTTCGGGAGTCTTTCGAGCAATTCGCAGCCATATTTCTATGCTGCCGTCGATGGCGTCACCACCGGCCCCTTCGACGTAATCATCGATCAGCAGCGCCCCGAGGCTGTGCTGCTCGGCCAGCCAAAGAATGTAGGCGCGAAATCGTTTTACGACGTGTGGGCTTCCTATGCGATCCCCGGCGCTCGGCCGCATGTTCGCAGCTTCGTCGCGCTGAACTACGAGATCAACACCTCCATCCTGGCTGACACGTCTCTCGACGCAAAAACCGATCTGCGCATGCGCGCTGACGTTTCGGGCGAACGAGTCCTTGTTTTCCAGCTGGCGCGCGCACTCAATGTAGACGCGGTCACTGCAGGACACGGCGAACCCCTCACCTATTTCCAGAACGAAGGAATGAATTTGCAGGACCGCAACTCTCACGGCAGCGACTATCTTTACGTGGTGTTGCCGGCGCCGTCCGAGAGCGGAACGGAATTCAATTTGCACTTTCACTACCGGGGCAATGTCATTGAAAACGCGGGGAACGGCGTGCTCTTCGTCAACGCTCGCGAAGGCTGGTATCCGCACTATGGAGGGGCCGCGGATTTCGCGAGCTACGACCTGACCATGCGCTGGCCGCGCAAGTTGCGGCTCGTCGCTACTGGGACCAAGCGCGACGAACATGAAGACGGGGAATTTCACGTGGGACGCTGGCAGTCCGAAAAACCCATCTCCGTCGCCGGATTCAATCTAGGCGACTACGTCTCCACCTCGCTCGCCTCGGAAACCCGCTCCGTCGATGTCTACGCCAATCGCCAGCTCGAGCGCTCCATCGACAGTCGATTGGAGAGTCCGCAGTTGGATGCCCCCCGGCCATCCTCACCGTTCAGCGCTGAGGGACGCACCAGCATTAATGCGATGGGAGTCACGCCTTCCGCCCCCAGGCCCACGGACGCCGTGAAGGGACTCGGCCGCCAAATTGAAGACTCCATCCGGTTTTACGAGACGCTCAGCGGACCATTCCCTTTTCAAAAACTTAGCGTATCGCAAATCCCGGGGAGCTTCGGCCAGGGCTGGCCCGGACTGCTTTATCTCTCTACCTATTCCTATCTGCCCGCTGAGGCCCAGCAGCGGGCCGGACTCTCGGAGAACGGACAAGAACACTTCACTGAACTCGTACCGTTCCACGAAGTCGCGCATCAATGGTGGGGCAATGTTGTCGGCTGGGATGCTTATCGGGATCAGTGGATCGACGAGGCCATCGCGAACTATTTTGCGTTGCTCTTTGCTGATACTCAGAAGCGCACCGACCATTCCCTGCACGTTTGGCTCGGGCGCTATCGCCAACAGCTTGTCGAGAAGCCCGCTAACACGGAGCAGCCGCCCCATTCCGAGATTGGCGCGCTCGAACTCGGCAGCCGGTTAACGTCCTCCAAATCACCTTCTGGATTTGAGGAGGTCATTTACGGCAAAGGGGCGTGGGTGATTCACATGCTCCGGGAAATGCTGAGACAACCTGGAGCGAAGAATCCGGACGCGCGATTTTTTGCTTTGCTGCACACGATCGCGACGAAGTACGCCTACCGCGCCCTTTCTACTTCGGACTTGCAGCATGAAGTAGAAGCGGTGATGACACCCGCGATGGATTTGGAGGGCGGTCACTCGATGGAATGGTTTTTCGAGCAATGGGTCCGCGGGACGGGCGTTCCGCGGTATCGCGTCGAATATTCCGTCCACAGTTCCGACAAAGGATACGTTGTGCGCGGAAAACTCTACCAGGAAAATGTGCCCCATTCTTTTTTGGCTCCCGTTCCGCTATACACCGGCGCAAACTCCGGGCACGCGTCATTCCTGGGAGTTGTAGTTGCTGCCGGACCGGAGACTTCCTTTCACTTCACCACGCAGACCGAGCCGCACAAAATCCTGATCGATCCGCAAATGACTCTGCTCTGCGTCACGCAATGACCGGCGTCAGTGCGCTGCTCCCGCCAGCGGCTTCTGGTAGATCTGCTTTTGTTTGACGAGGGGACTCGCCGGATTGAGTTGGGACTTTCCTTCCGCATCGAAAACGTAGGGAAATCCCAGCGGATCGACCGGTGCCCGCGGGAGCAAGCCGGCAACCACTAGGTCACGCGCGGCCTTTGGACGGCGCCCCGCGCGCTTCTCGTATTCGTCCGCGATGCTGTCCAGTTGCTTGCAGTCCGCATCCACTCGGAGTAATTGCAAATGCGTCTCCGCGTTTTGCTTCATCTGCGGGTCGGTCGTCGAACGGTAGATTTCGCTCCAAAGAAACGACGAAGTCTCCGGAGTTTCGCCCTGCTCCAACACCTTCGCCGCAAGTACCTTCATCCAAACCAGAGCCGCAGGATTCTTGCTGCCTTCCAGGAAAGCTTCCGACGCTTTCTGATAATCCTTAAGCTCAAAATAGTAGATGAACCCCAGGTCTTCGTAGAACCTCCAATACTCCGGATTCGCCCGAATTCCTCGATAGATCAACTCGATCGCGAGATCCGGCCTTCCCGCGCCGCTTGGGGGACCTTCGCTTAGAAACATCGAGCCGAATCGATAGGCCACGAGCAGGTTAGGATCAAGGGTGGTCGTAACGTCCAGCAACGGCCAAAGCAGCTCGAAATTTTCATCGTGACGCGCGTGCTTGTCCCCGTAATACTGCACCACCCGCGTCCAATAGAGGTCGGCCATGAGCGGCGTGTATTCCAGACTGATCGCTTTCAGCATCGGGCCCGAACGCAGCACCAGGTCGTCTTTCTCCTGGTGCAACGCGTCGCGTTGCACGTCGATGCGCTGCTGCAACCCCCAAATCCCCGTGAATCCCGCGACCAACACGACGAGTAACAAAATCGATCCGCGTGGCCGCGCGTTCACTTCAGGTTCCGCCTGGAGAAAATAGACGAAGCGGCCGCCAGGACAATGGCGCAATACAATGCCGCATACGCCGTGTTGTGAAGGATCAAACTCGCGGGAATGTGCCGCCCGTGTGCCGCCGACGCCATCACGTCGAAATTTTCAAAATTGGGAAGCAGGTAGGACAGCCACCGCAGAAACGTTTGCACTGCTGGCGCCATCGTCTCGCCGTGAAGGCCGCGCATCTCTCTCACGAACAGTCCGGATACATATAATCCGGCCGTGAACAGAATCGCCAGCAGCGGCGTGGTGTAGCACGAAAACAACAGTGCCAGCGCCACGACCAGCGCCAGTTTCAACAAGATGAAATAGATTGCCACCAGCGCCACGCCGTCCGCGCGCTCCAGCGAATGCTTTACGTAATACAACGCCGCGAACAATCCCGCGGCCATCGCCGCCGTATTCACCGACAGCGTCAACAACAATCCGCCAAATTTTCCCAGCAGAAATTCCCACCGGCGCACCGGCTTGGCAAGCAGCGCGTACAGCGTCCGCTTGTCCATTTCCTTGGACACCAGCCCGACGCCGATAAACACCGCCATCAGCAAGCCAATCACCGAGATGGCGCTCAGCCCCAGGCTGACGATCACCATCTGCTCGATACCGATCGAGATCTGGCCCACCAGGACCGCCGCGCCCATCATCAGCAGCGCGAAGAAGACCAGGTTGTACAGCACGCGATCGCGCACCGCTTCGCGAAACGTGTTCCACGCTACCACCCCGACTCGGCTCATTTCCCGCTCACATCCACGGCTGCCGCTTGCGCGCGGTCCGCGGCAATCAGGTGTATGAAATATTCTTCTAGCGATGCTTTCATTTGCGCCACCGAGACGATTCTCGCGCCAGCTTCGCGCAACGTCTCCATCGTCGGGAACAGCTCGGCCTCTTCGATATGTAGCCGGTATCGGTTTCCCGTTCGCGTTGCTTTTTCCAAAAGTGTCGATGCTGCGCCGGCAACGTCGCCGGTGTGCTCGAACAAAATCTCCATCCCATGCGCTTTGATTCCTACAATCTCGTCCGGAGCGCCCACGCCACGCAGTTTTCCTCCCACGATCACTCCCACGCGGTCGCACAACATCTCCGCGTCGGACAGGATGTGCGTCGAAAACAATACGGTCCTGCCTTCGCGCTTCAGTTCCAGAATGATGTCGCGC
The DNA here is from genome assembly GCA_963729285.1 of uncultured Acidobacteriota bacterium. Taxonomy (GTDB): domain Bacteria; phylum Acidobacteriota; class Terriglobia; order Acidiferrales; family UBA7541; genus Acidiferrum. The sequence continues at coordinate 52,463 of CAVSNL010000020.1, read as the reverse complement.
ACTTCCCTCCGGCCCAGCGGATCGAGGCCGGACATCGGCTCATCCAGAATCACCACCCGTGGATCGTGCAAAATCGCTTGTGCCAATCCAACGCGCTGTAGCATTCCCTTCGAGTACTTTCGCAACTGAATTTTCCTCGCCGTCTCCAGCCCAACCTTTTTCAGCATGCGCGCCACGCGCTCGCGGCGGTCCGCCGCCTTCAAGTTGTGAAAGCGCGCAAAATAATCCAGCAGCTCCGCTGCGGTCAGGTAGTCATAGAAATAGGGCTGCTCCGGCAGGTACCCGATGTCCTGATGCATCGAGATGTCGCTGATCGGCTTACCCAGGATCTGCGCACTACCGGCCGTCGGAAAAATCAAGCCCACCAATAATTTGATCGTGGTCGATTTCCCCGCTCCGTTCGGACCTAGGAAGCCAAACACTTCCCCATCCTCGACGCGCATCGTCAAGCCTTCCAGCGACCTCTTCGTTTTGAGGTGCAGAAAGCCAACGGGATAGTCCTTGGTCAGGTTGTCGATCTGAATCGCCGCGTCCGCCATGTCTCAATTGTTGAAAACTAAAGGCTTAGCGTCAATCACTCAGAGCTGGCGATGTGCTGCGGAAGGAACTTTTGGCGCCGATTCAACAGCAAAAGGGGCTTATTGAATCGTTGAGCTGATTGAATCGTTGAAACGATATGGCCGCGCATTTCCGTTCGTTCTTCTGTCTGTCGCCGGCAGCCTGACAGACTTCACGATTCGCCGCGGGCGGAGCCAATCTGGACTAGCTGAGACGCCACAGGAGGCGGCGCCATAGGCACCGGTTTCAGCGTCTGTTTGCCACGCCAATTGTCCAGCATCGCCACTTGCTGCACGCAAGACACCGTACATTTCGGCGCGCAGAACTTCTCCGTAGAATACTCCCGGTGCCGCATTTCACTCGTGTATTCCGCCAGTGGAATTCCCGGATACCCACGCTGTTGCGAGCACCAATGCACCAGCCCGTCTTCGCACACGTACAGATACCGTGAACCCGAGCGGCAGCGCCAATCGTGTTCTTTCCCCCGCGCGACGTTGTGCTGAAAATCGTTAAATCGGGAAAACGAACTCTTCCCCAGCGACATAATCTCTTCAAATATCTCGATCTGCCGCGGATTCAGGCCTTTTAGCTGTCCGTTCCCGTCGTGAATAATCCCTACGGTGCTCGTAAATCCAAGTTCCACCGCGCGGTGCGCGATCTGCAGCGCGTCTTCCGGATTTTTCACCCCGCTGCCCAGCACCGAGTTGATGTTTACCTGAAACACCGCATACTGCGACAGCCACTCAAGCCGGCTATCCAGCGTTTTGAGGCTCTTCTTGGACACCTCGTCCGGCGTCACGTTGTCGATGCTGATCTGCAGGTATTCGAGCCCTGCGTCGTTCAGCGTTTCGATGCGGTCTTTGCTCAGCAAGAATCCGTTGGTGATCATCCCGGTATACATGCCGCGCTTGCGCATGTGCCGGATCACCTCTTCCAGTTCCGGATGCAGCAAAGGCTCCCCGCCGCTGATGGTGATCATCGACGTGCCCATGTCCGCCAGCAAGTCCAGTCGGCGCTTCATCTCCGCCAGCGGCACCGGCTTCGACACCTCGTCATACTCGTTGCAATAACCGCAATCCAGATTGCAACGCCGCATCGGGATGATGTGCACCAGAAAGGGATGCTTCGTGGAGACCAGGGCCTTGCCGATCTTCATCAGCTCCCGCGCTCGCGACCTGGCGAACCGCAGGCGACGCCGCAGCCGTACCGACATCGATGCCGACACCTTCGCCTTGGACGCGCCGTTGGCCATGAAAGTCTGCAGATTCCCCTGACCCTAATTATACACGAGCGCCCATTCCCCCCGCGCCTGTTCCGCCCAAACGTTACTGCCTTGAATTCAGCCTGTTGTCCTCAGAAATCCATCAGTTGAACTTTAAGAATCCCTGGAACGTACATTGTTTCGGGCGGGTAGTCTCGCCGATAAAACCAATCGCAGTTTGGCGGCGTCTACTAACCGCAGAGGTGTCCCGTCGTCCAATCGGACGAAGTGAGGTGCGCATGCAATCCTTAGTCTCCGACCTCCAGTATTCCGCGCGCGAACTCCGCAAGCGCCCCGGCTTCGTCCTCACTGCGGTCCTCTCCCTCGCTCTCGGCATCGGCGCTACAAGCGCCGTCTTCAGCGTGATTTACGCAGTCCTGATCGACCCCTTCCCCTATCCCGGCGCCGATCGCATGATGGAAGTTCGCCTGAAAGACAAATCCGGCAACGACCGCTATACCGGCTTCAACGGGCTGCAACTGGAGCAGATACGCCAGGCCAGATCGGTCGAGAGCGTCGTGGCGCTCGACGGCTGGAATCTCACCACAACCGACGGGGATTTGCCCGAGGACGTCAACGCCAGCTACATTTCCCCGAATGCTCCCAATCACTGGGGCGTTCCCGCATTCCTGGGACGCTGGCTGGTGCCCTCAGACGCGCCTTTCGGCCAAGAGGCGCAACCCGTCGTGGTGATCACCTATCAATTCTGGCAACGGTATTACCTGGGAGATCCCAACGTCGTGGGCCGCAAGATTCAGCTGGTGCATAAACCCTACGAAGTCGTTGGGGTCATGCCCCCGCGATTCAAGTGGGGCGAAGCGGACATCTACGTCCCGCTGAAAGTGACGCAGGATCCCAACATCCATTTCGGCGCTTCGATCAAGCTGCGTCCAGGCGTCACCCTGGAGCAAGCGCAGGCCGAACTGCAACCACTTGTCGAAGAATTCGCCAAGCAATCGCCCACGAACTTCCCGGAAAAATTTCGCGTCAATCTTCACAGCATCGTCGAGCTCTACGCCAGACCTCTGGGCACCACTCTCTATTTGCTTCTTGGCGCCGTGGGGTCGCTCTTGCTTATTGGCTGCGCGAACGTATCCATTCTGCTGCTCGCCCGAGGCGCGGAACGCCAGCACGAACTGGCGGTGCGCGCCGCCATCGGCGCGAACCGCCTGCGCATGATTCGCCAGTTGCTGACCGAGTCGCTGGGGATTGCCGTCGCCGGAGCCGGGCTGGGTGTGCTCCTCGCGTGGAAGAGTCTGCCGCTGATCGTGGCGTGGATGCCGCATGCGTTTCCGGCCGAGTCGGTGATCAAGGTCAATGTGCCGGTTCTGTTGTTCTGCGTTGCCCTGGCCGTAGCCACCTCCATCATTTTTGGTTTGTCGCCTGCTCTCCAACTCTCGCGCCCCGACGTTGCCCGCTTGATGCAAGGCAGCGGACGCCGCGTCGCCGGCAGCACGCACGCCAAACGCGCCCATAACGCCCTGGTGGCCGCCCAGGTGGCGCTCACCATTCTTCTGCTGACCACCGCCAGCGCCGCCGGCAAAGGCTTTCTCCATCTCGTCCGCGCAAACCTCGGCTACGAGCCGCACAACGCCATGTCCGTTCCCATCCCGGTGCATGAAAATACGCACGGCACGTGGAAAGATCGCTCTGAATACTTCGACCAGCTCCGCGCCCGCCTCGGCGCCATGCCTGAAGTGATTTCCGCGGGGATCTCCACCAACGCCACGCCGCCGTCCAGCGGCAGAACTGAGCAATTCGAAATCTTCGGAAGCGCGGCTGGCGAGAAACCCGAAGCGCTCTTGCACTACGTCAGTCCCGAGTATTTTCCCATTCTCCGCATTCCGCTGGCTCAGGGCCGTATTTGGGATCACGCCGAGACCATGCGTGGCGCCCCGCTAGCCGTGATCAACCAAACCATGGCCCGCCAATTTTGGCCCAATAGTAATCCCGTCGGCCAACAGATTCGCATTCCCGGTCTCAAGGAGGAGCTGCCTTACTCTCCTGCCGTGGCCGGCATCGACGGATCCTGGCTGCAAATTGTCGGGGTCTGCGCAGACGTTCTCGACGACGGCCTCCGCAAGCCCGTCAAGCCCGCCATCTACATTCCTTACACGCTGAAAATGTGGATGTTCACGCAGATCCTGATCCGCACCCGCATCCCGCCGGCTTCCATGCTCCGCGACATCCGCGCGCAGATCACTCAGGTAGACCCTGAACAGCAGGTCACCCACGCTCAGGATCTCGAAACGTGGATCGTCAACGAGCAGGATTACGGCCAGCAGCGTTTCGTCGCAACACTATTCAGCGTGTTCGCCGTTCTCGCCCTCGTTCTCGCCGCCGTCGGCCTCTACAGCGTCGTCTCCTACGGCGTCGCCACCCGCACCAACGAATTCGGTATCCGCATGGCCTTAGGCGCGAAAGCCACCGACGTTTTCCGCCTGGTCCTATCTTCCACAACGATGAGCGTAGGCGCAGGCCTCGCAACCGGTCTTCTGCTGTGCCTCGTGTTCAACAAACTAGCCACCAAGTGGGTCAACGAAAGCTCCCACGACCCGCTGATCCTCGCCGGCGTCACGCTATTACTAGTCGCCGCCGCACTCCTCGCCTCCTTCGTCCCAGCCCGCCGCGCCGCCGCCGTCGACCCCATGGTCGCCCTCCGCTACGAATAATTTCGCTACCCTTCATACTTCGCCTTCGTACGCTTCTGTAGCGGCCGCCTTCCGAGGCGGGCGCTTCTAACGCCCCGGCAACATCAATGTCGCCCGCGACCCTCAACCGCAATTGCCACAACGGCAGACCCTACCTCGTGCGCAGCATTCAATTCTGGTTGTGATCCTCGCTCCGCGATGCCGTGATCGGCAAAACACCGACAATTCCCAAAAGCCGCCCTAGGTGGAAGAACACGTACACGGGGGCAAAACCGGTATAAAATGCTCGCACGTACCCCTGATTTGCAGGTCCCCCGTCTCCGTTTGGGAAGGTTGTGATATGACAAAAACCATGGCCGTTGCAACACCTGCGTCTGCGGCAAGAATCACCGAAAGGCGGATCAACCCAGATCACCTTTTCTACGTCGTCGCTGCAGGTCTGATGCTGATTTTCACGGTCGGGGGATTCCGGAATTTCTATCTGCACGGCAAGGCTCCGTGGGGGGAAATGACCAACCAGATTATCCCGCTGATCATTGCTCACGGGCTCGCCATGTCGGGATGGGTGATTCTATTCTTGGTTCAAAGCTATTTTGATACTGACTGGCCGCGGCGACTTCATATGGTGATTGGCCGACTTGGAGGTGTGCTGGCCGCGGCCATTGTGATTCTCGGAACAATTGCGGCGGCCTTATCTGTTCATTTCAGCCCCCAAGTTTATGCGACGCTGGGCGGACCGAGACCTTTTTTGGCCACGATGTTCGTACAGATGCTTTTGTTCGGAACGCTCGTGGGCATCGGATTGGTGTATCGTTGCCGGCCCGAAATTCATCGTCCGATGATGCTACTGGCCACGATCGTGATCCTATCCGGCGCATTTGGCCGATTCCCCTACATGGAAGACCTTGCGTCGTTTCACCCCTGTATGTTTGGGGACCGGTGTTGCTCTTCGGAGGTTTTCTTTTCGTTCTTCAATGGGCCATGAACAGGGCGCCAAATCGGTGGTATTTGATGGGCTACGCCGGGATGGTGATTGCATCTTTCTTTTCTGTTGTCGTGGGCAACACCGGGCTCTGGAACCGGATGGTCAGTACTCTCGCTCCATGAAGACCGCAGTTCCAGACTGCCATTCTTCTTTTCTAACGCCTGATACTCGCGCTACCGGACATTTGCCGTACCAGCACTCGACTTGCCCGGTTTCCGCGTTTCTGGGACTTGGCCACGGTATACTCGGTCTGCGGACGAGACCTTCAACCATTAAATCTGGCCAGCCTTGCAGAAGGATGATGCTGATCTGCAGAAAGAGCTTGAGAAACTCCTGACGTCTCGCGCCCTGGGGATATCTGTACGCTGACGACGGGATTTTTGCCGCAAATATTGCCTTACTTCCTCCGGGCTCAGAGCTATGGCAGCGACACACTGACTGGACATGAGCCTCACTCTCGACAGCCTCACGTGGCACTTCGGCAACTTCGGCGAACGGCAGCTGATCGCCGAACAGAGGCCGGACTTCGTGAATTGTGCTTGCACGAACTCGCTTCGTGCTTTGTTGAAGCGAAGGAGTTAATGCTCCCTCTCTTGGCTCAGCGGACAGAAGCCGACGGCGATCCCTACGAAATCCTTGAGCAAGCGGGGCTCAGGGCTCCCGCTGACGAACTGGACGAGCGAGCTTCGACCCTTGGCAATCTTGGGTCGGGCAATCTGCCATCTACGAGGCATGGATTCGATATACCCGCCAACATCCAGAGCGAGTTTTTGGACTCTAGCGAGTTTATCAAGGCTTGAGAGTTGCTTCCTGTTAGCCCGTCATTCGAACCGGAATGGATCGCGCACCGTTGCTCCGTCCGGCCTGGGGCAAATGCGCCTATTTTTTCTTTGACATCGCCGACATGAATTCTTCGGCGCGGCGTTGCACCTCGCCCTCGTTGAGCGTTTCTTTTACCGTTGCTAGCGCCCAGACGTGTCCCCACGGATCGCCGACCCAGCAATAGCGATCGCCAAAAAACATGTCTGTCGGTGGAAGCAGCGGTGTCCCCCCTAGTTGGACAGCTTGGGCAAAGCTCTTATCGACATCGTCGACATACATCTCCAGCACCACGGTCGTGCCTCCCAGCGTTTCCGGCGAGCGCGGACCCTTCGGGTCCAATCCAGGCATGTCGGTGAGTTGCAGATACGATTCGCCGATCTTGAACTGCGCGAAGATGCCGGGCATGCCCGGCATCGGTGCCTGGTAGAGCACTTGTGCGCCGAACGCTTTCTGATAAAACTCCAGCGCGGCGCGGCCGTCGCGCACCATGAGATAAGGAACTACTTGCCGATTGTTTGGTCTTCCTCCGAGGATGGCCATGTCATGTGTCCTTTCGCTGATTGATTTGTGACAAACGCCAGATGTGTCCGGAACGATCTCTGACGTCGCGGAACTGTGCGGCCCATGCGGCGATCTGCTCGAGCGGTTTGGGATCGAGCCGGTAATAGCGATGGCGGCCTGAACGCCGCGCGATGATCAGACCGTTGCGCCTCATGACCGACAGATGCTTGAGAGCGATGGCGGGTGATCCGAAACGGCTCGCAGAGCTCAAGCACTGTATGCTCGCGCTGCTGCAACCGTTCAAGAATGCTTCTGCGCGTGGGGTCGGCCACCGCTCGAAATATCCCATCGTGTCGATCAAGCCGCATGGCGCAGCATAATACATAGCCATATGGCTATGCGTCAAGCAAAAGAATCTATTGCATTCCTGTAATTGCAGGTTTGTCGGCTAGAACGAAGCCGCTTGTGCGGCGGACGCTGCGCGTGAGGTAGTGGAGCGGTGGTTGCCGTACGGTTGAGATAAGTTGTCGGGTCATAAGGAGGTCGTCCCCATGACCCGACTTCGCAAAATGATGCTGGAAGAACTCCAGCGTCGTAATTTTTCTGAAGATACCATACGCCATTACATTCGCACAGTTGAAGATTTTGCTCGATACTTCAACCGTCCACCGGATCGCTTAAGTCCGCGACACATTCGCGAATACCAAGCCCACTTGTTCCAGAAGCGAAAGTTGTCGCCGGGTTCCGTTATTTACCGCCTGTCGGCCTTGCGCTTTTTCTACATCAAGACGCTCAAGAAGGCTTGGAGCGTCGCCGAGACTCCTTATCCGAAAAAGAACCATCACCTTCCAGCGATCCTCAGTCAGGAAGAAGTCGCACGACTCATCGATGCCGCGAGCTCTCCCTTTCATCGCACTCTGCTCATGACGCTCTACGCTACTGGCCTACGGTGTGCCGAGGTAACCCACCTGAAAGTGAGCGATATCGACAGCAAGCGCATGGTGATTCATGTCCACGGAGGAAAAGGCCGCAAAGACCGCGATGTCATGCTCAGCCCCAAGCTGCTCGAAGAACTACGTCGGCACTGGCGTCGGTTGCGGAGAAAAACCAGCGACGGCTGGCTCTTTCCCGGCAACCGTTGGCATACTGCGAATCACCCGACCAGCACAAAAGCGCTATACCACGCTTGCCAAGGAGCCGCGAAGCACGCGGCCCTCAACCACGCTATCCATCCCCACACGCTTCGTCACTGCTTTGCCACTCATCTGCTCGAAGCCGGCGCCGATCTGCGCACCATTCAGATCTTGTTAGGCCATCACAGTTTGGAACAGACTGCCATTTACCTTCATCTCTCCAAACGTCACTTGAGCGCCACACCGAGTCCGCTGGACTCGCTACCACTGCAAGACGAGTCAGCGCAGGAAGGGTAGATGAGTCGGCCACCCCTTGAGGTGGCCGATCTCATCCGCAGCGCAGGAGCTGCTTTTATCGAACGAAATCGCCAGTGGATCCGCTGGAAGCATGTCAAAGTGTTGCTGGCCATTGCGCGCTGTCGTACCGCCGCACTCGGCGGTCATGTCGATCAATGCACTCGCTGCGGGCATCGCGCCACCATCTCCTACAACAGCTGCCGCAATCGCCACTGCCCGAAGTGTCAGATCGCTGCACGAGAGCGCTGGATCACTGCGCGTCAAAAGGAACTTCTCCCGACACGCTACGTCCACGTAGTCTTTACACTTCCCGCACCATTGGCACGCTTAGCGCTACAGAACAAAAAGATCATCTATGGCATGTTGCTCCGCGCCAGTGCGGAAACCCTTCTCGAAGTCGCTCGCGATCCGCGTCACCTCGGCGCGGAAATCGGTTTCTTCAGCGTACTGCACACGTGGAATCAAAGGCTTGGTCTGCACCCGCATGTCCACTGCGTCATTCCTGCTGGCGGGTTGAGTCTCGATCACACCCATTGGGTAAAATCGCGCTCGCGCTTTTTCCTCCCTATCCAAGTCCTTCGGCGCGTTTTTCGCGGCAAGTTCGTCGCCGTTCTCCGGCAAGCCTTCCATGACGGCCGGCTCCACTTCCACGGAAACCTGGCTCCGCTCGCGCAGCCTAAAACCTTCGCTGCTTGGCTGCGGTTATTGTTCCGAAAAGACTGGGTAATCTATGCGAAACGTCCCTTTGGTAGTCCCGAATACGTGCTCCAGTATCTCGGTCGCTACACCCATCGCGTGGCGATCTCCAACCATCGTCTGCTCTCGTTTACGGAGGGGAAGGTCACCTTCCGCTGGCGTGACTCTGCTCACCACAACGAACAGAAACTCATGACCTTATCGCTCGATGAATTCTTGCGCCGATTCCTGCGGCACCTGCTTCCCAAAGGTTTCGTGCGCATCCGCAACTTCGGTTTTCTGGCCAACCGCCGTCGCGCCACGCTCCTGCCGCTTTGCTTTCAATTGCTCGGCGTGACACAAAAACCACCAGCGGAGCAGGACGCCTTATGCACCCATGACTCGAGTGGTCTCTGGCGCTGTCCCCAATGCGGTGGTCCGATGGTGGTGGTCGAAAGATTCACGGCTACCGAAATCCAACTTCGTTCTCCACCGGCGGTCACCGCTGCGGCATGAAACCACTTGCTCGAACTCGAATCCTTCGTACGCTTCGCCGTGCTCCCTGCTGCTGCGCCTTGCCACATAACGAAAGTCTTCCTCCAGCGCCCGCAGACCTTCTCCCAGGAACACTCTTGAGCCGCGCCCTCTGCCCGAGCACCCGGTGTCGACTGCCGTGCCTTGCCGCACAGTCTCAGCGCACCTGCACACCGCTCCTTCCCACAATTGAATTTGCATAGCGTCCGCGTCCGCCGCAACCACAAGCGGCTTCCTTCTTGCGACTTAATCGAACGCGCGCAGAGCTCCATGCCACACCTTCACTGCCTTGCCAAAACGCGCGTCCGATTAAGTGCTAGCGCAATTGTCATACTTACAGAAGATCTTAGTAGCGATTCGCTTAGCAGAGTCGCATTCCGACCCGTCCAAACAAACTGAAGCGCGGGACCTTATTATTCGAGAACTGCTCCGCACGCGTGCCATGACCACCCCTCGTCTGGCAGCGACTCTCGCCCTGATTAGGGACTCCGTTGCAGGAGGCGAATGGAAAGAAAAGTCGGCCTGTCTCGATACAGAGGGTCGAGCTCAAACCAGTCGAAGGGGTGATTTGATGAATCACGAAGAAGAGTACCGGAAGGCCTTTAAAGGAAAAGAGGAAGAGGCGCTTAAGCAGGCTCTCGATATTCGAAAATTTGAGATCGGGCTCTATTGGCAACGCGCCGCCTACTTCTGGGCATTAATTGCCGTGGCCTTTGCGGGTTATTTCGCCATTTTGAGCGCCGAACACCTTGCTGACAAGGAGTACCTGGCTTATATCGTTGGTTGCATCGGATTGATCTTCACTTGGGCATGGTTTTTGGTGAATCGTGGGAGCAAGTATTGGCAGGAGAATTGGGAAAATCACGTCGACCTCTTAGAAGACGAAATTACTGGGCCCTTGTATAAGACGGTGTTAGCTCGGCCTCCTGAAACAGAATTCATTAAGAAATACTTCATAGGCCCTCTGGCTATTTCTGTATCCAAGACAAATCAATGGGTTAGCTCCTTCGTTCTGTGTATTTGGCTGATGCTAGTAGCTCGTGCAGTTCCTGGGATTAGACGCGACCGGCATTTCATCTTTACGTATGGGCTGGTAGCTTTGGTGACTGTTTTATTCGCGTATCTCATGCTTTATGAAGGCAAGACCTTTGAGGGCTCGTACGGACATGTAATGAGGAAACGTAGGAGTCATATTTTATAATGATGGGCGTGGGACGAAAACTGCGGGAGCGGCAGGCGCATACGTGGTGGGCGCTTTGTTGAGTGCGTAGGGAAGAGTCAAAAACCGCACCCTTGAAAGGCACAAGGGTGCGGCGCCCGGGCGAAGAAGGAAAAAGCAGGTCCCTCGCTGCGCTCGGGATGACAGCTTCGGGATGGCGGATCAGTTTGGGGCGGCGGAGAGAAGCGCCGGCGTGGGGAAGGGTCAAAATCCGCACTCTTGAAAAGCTAAGGGTGCGGCACTTGGGACTGAAACGGAAAAGCAGGTCCCTGGCGGGAGCTCGGGATGACAGGTTTGGGAGGGTGGATGAGTTTGGGGCGGGCAAATCCGCACCATGGAAAGTGAAGAGTGCTGCACCCGGCACCTACACACGGGCGCTAGGAAAAAACTGATACAATCGGACCGGTATTCACGTATGAACGGGCTGCGCTTGCGAACTTGGATGGCTACTGGGCTTTCTTTGTGGCTTGGGTTCCTGGCGTGTGTTTTGGGTTGTGCGCAGCCGGTTCTCGGATCGGAAACATCGTCACATACGGGAGTCTCTGCGCTTAACCCGGCGGCAAATGAAGATGGTAACGGCGAGATGGCTGATGCCGGGCCATGCTGCCATCACGGCCGCGGAGCTTCCTCGAAAAACAAGCCAGTTGCGCAGACGGTTTCGTGCTGTCCTTTGGACGCCACCTTGATGCAGAAGCAGGATCCGGTGTCTCGTTTGCGCGGGCAGTGGTCCGTGGTGGTGTTGCTGTTGTTGGCATTCCACCCTTCCTCTCCGCTTTCCGCTAGCAATCGAGAAAACGCGCCAACCGTCTGGCACGCGGGAAGAGACGTTCTGCTACAAACCCACATTCTTCGCATTTAGAAATAGGAACCGATTCCTATGGGCTCATCGCGCGGATGTTCCATCCGCCAAACAAGAACCCTGTCTAAATGCAAAGGAGAAAAATCATGAAGAAGCTCAAAGTAGTGGTGTTGATGGCGGTTATCGCACTTGGTCTGGCAGGAGCGGCGACGGCGGCGCAGGCGGGTTGCTGCGCGTCGGAGGACTGCTGTGCTTCCTGTTCCGGATGCAAGAAGTAGCTGACCGCTGAAGGAAGAGAGGCGTGGGCGGGTGCCTGCGCCTCTCGCTTTTTTCGGGCGAGTTCTGAGGGTTTTGACGATGAGGCGGCTCCGCGCGAAGAATAAATGGACACGTACCGAGCTGGCGATCGGAGGTGCGGTCGTTGCGGTGACGCTTTTGCTGGTGGGACTTATCCTGCTGAGAAGTCAGGGTGCGCATTCGCTGGATTCGCAACGGTGTCCGATTGATGGCGATGCCGGCGGAGTGGCGGAGCGATGGGCGCTGGGACGAATATTTGTAATTACGGGCACTTCAGCGTGGTGGAGCGGCAAGCGCATACCTGGTGGGCGGCTTGCCGGTGAGGCCGGGGGATCGATTGGAGCGCTGAAACGCGCCCTACGCTTGAAGCTCCCATGCGCCGCTCACCTCTCATTCTCACCATTCACTGCATATTACTTAACTATTTGATACTCATGTGCTATGTTTTTCCCGTGTGTGCCAAATTAAATCGTCGCTTTGACGGAAGCCTGCCAGAAGCGCCGCGAAATCGCAAGCCGGACGTGGTTTGCCTCTTGCTTTCGACCCTCAACTGTCGACTGTCGACTCGCTAACCCCTTAACAATCGCGCACTTCCGCGGAATGACGCGTAACTCGTTTAGAATCCGCAGATCCAAATACACGGCATTTAAAGTCCTTTAGGATCCGCACTTGCGAAAAAAGGAGGGGGGACGGGGGTGAACTGTTAAACTAGCTTGGAGAAGCGAAGAGCTGCGGCACTCTGGCGCGGGACTGCGAGGACAGACAGGCAGGATCCCTCGCGGGCTCGGGATGACATTCCGAAGTCGCTAGGATTGGCCGAGGAGGGCGTCGAAGTAGGCTAGCATTTCGGGGGAATCCCATTGCTGGGGGCCGATGACTTTGCGGGCGATTTTGCCGTGGCGGTCGATGATGTAGGTTTCGGGGATCATGGTGGTGCCGTAGTCGTGCTCGATTTTTTTCATTGCGGGGTCGGAGTAGGTCACGAAACCCACCTTTTGATCCAGGAGGAACTTTTCGTAGGCGGAATGGTCGTCGTCGATGCTTACGCCCAGGACCATGCCGTTGCGCGAGGCGATGTACTTTTCGAGGTGGTTGAGGGCGGGGGTTTCTTCGACGCAGGGTGGGCACCAACTGGCCCAGAAATTCAGGACGACGACTTTGCCGTGGAGGTCGGAGAGGCGGGTGGGCTTGCCGGAGAGGTCGAGCGGGAAGTCCTCGGCGGTCTTGCCGGAGATGGAGGCTTCGCCCTGGCGGTAGCTGGGTAGGGCGAAGGCCACGATTACGGCGGCTACGATGGCCAGGGCGGCCCAGTTCACGAGTTTTCGGCCGATTGTCATCGAGTGTTATACTAACCTATCCCCGTTGGATCGAAAACGGTCCCCTGTCGCTTCCACCGATGCCTATTGAACCCGACGGATTAAAGGATTGTGTGACGAACTCTAAGGCACCGCGCCTCCCGGCAGACACCATGCCGGGGTTGACGCCGGGCGGGGCAAGCCCCGCCCCTACAGGGGATAAGACCGCACTGGTTGCTCACGCCTTGGCGGACCATTCTCGGCGAGAGATCGCTCGGGACCGCGTGACCGCCATTGTGCCTGCCCGGAACGAGGAGCAGGTGATCGCGACGTGTGTGCGGGGGTTGGCTCGGCAGCCGGAGATTGCGGAGATTCTGGTGGTGGACGACCAGTCGAGCGACGGGACTGCTGGCGTGGTTCGTGGTTTGACGGCTGAGCTGGCTGGCGTGCGACTGGTGGAGGCGCCCGGGTTGCCTGCTGGGTGGTTGGGAAAGAACAATGCGGCTTGGAAGGGGGCTTGCGAGGCTGCGAATGGCTGGTTGCTGTTTACCGATGCCGATGCTGAGCTTTTGCCGGGGGCGACGGCGCGGGCGCTGCAGATTGCCGGGGAGTTTGATGCCGCGCTGGTCTCGTTTTCACCGGAGCAGGTGACGGAGAGCTGGTATGAGAAGTCGCTGATCCCGTTTGTGTATTGCCGGTTGGCTCGGCGATTTTCGTATAAGGATGTGAACGATCCGGCTTCGCGGGTGGCTGCGGCGAATGGCCAGTTCCTGATGATTCGGCGTGACGTTTATGACGCGATCGGAGGACATGGCGCCGTTGCTGGGGAAGTGCTGGAAGACGTGGCGCTGGCGCGGAATGCGAAGGCTGCGGGATACCGGATCTGGTTTGGGTCGGGCAAGGATGTGGTTCGCGCGCGGATGTACCGATCGTTTGCGGCGATGTGGGAGGGGTGGAAGAAAAATTTGTATTTGCTGGTGGGAGGAAGTCGCGGCGCGGTGGTGCGGGAATTTTTTGCGGCGGTGCCGTGGATTCCATTTTTGCTGATTGCGATTGGGATATTTATGCCGTTTGCGCTGATGGCTGGAGTGGTTTTGTTGCTGGTGCGGCAGGCTGGATATGGCCTGGAACTGCCGAGTAACCAATATCGGGGTTCGCTCATCCTCTACTATGTGCCGGCGGTGGTGCTGTATGCGGGTGTGTTGTGGGCGTCGTATCGCGCGCATGTGAAGGGCAAAGTGGAATGGAAGGGCCGGGAGGTTTCGGTCGGGGTTCCTGGGACGCTTCGTTAACGGAGAGCGATGGTTTTACTGACGCGTAAAATTGAGTTTTCGGCTTCGCATCGGTACGACAATCCGGAGCTTTCGCCGGAGGAGAACCGGCGCGTGTTTGGGAAGTGCAACAACCCGCATGGACATGGGCACAACTACACGCTTGGAGGTTACCGTCGCGGGTGAGCCTGATCCGGTTACCGGGATGGTTTTGGATCTGAGCGAGTTGAAGAAGATTCTGGAGCGGGAAGTGATGCAGCGGATGGATCATCGGCATTTGAATTATGAGGTGCCGGAATTGGCTGGGTTGATTCCTACTTGCGAGAATGTGGCGCGGGTGATTTGGGAGTTGCTGGAGCCGAAGATTACGCAGGGTAGGTTGCATCGGGTGCGGTTGTATGAGTCGGCGGATTTGTTTGCGGAAGTGATGAAGCAAAGAAGTAATGATGTAACGATGTAATGACGTAATGACGAAGAGGAAGTCGGCGTGACTGCACGGGACGATTTGAAGATTGAGTTGGGGCGGCGGTATCGATTTGCGGCTTCGCATCGGTTGCACAGTGCGCGGCTTAGCGACGAGGAGAATGCGCGGTTGTATGGGAAGTGCAACAATCCGCTGGGGCATGGGCACAACTATGTTGTGGAGATCTGCGTTTCGGGGGACGTGGATCCCGCTACCGGGATGATTGCGAATTTGGCGGATCTGGATGGGTTCGTGGAGCGGAAAGTTTTGGATGCGTTCGATCATCGCTCGCTGAATGACGAAGTGCCGGCGTTTCGCGCCGAGGTGCCGACGACGGAGAATCTGTGCATCGAGATTTTTCGGCGGGTGCGCGCTTTTCCGAAGGCCAAGCTGGAGCGGGTGCGGGTGGAAGAGACGTCGAACAATAGTTTTGAATATGCTGGGGAGAACGCGAGTCGTGATTCTGAAGAAGGTGGAATGCGCTTAGAAGGGAACAGGGCATGACCAAGCCGACCGAAGAGATTCTGCTCGACGAAGGCAAACCGCGCGATGCGAAGACGATTGCTTGTCACGTGCGCGAGATTATTCGGTTGATTGGTGAAGATCCGGAGCGCGAAGGCTTGCGGAAGACGCCGGAACGTTATGAGAAGGCGATCAAATTTTTGACCAGCGGGTATCACCAGAATGTCGATCACCTTTTGAATGGCGCTACCTTCAGCGTTTGCTATGACGAGATGGTGTTGGTGAAGGACATCGAGTTTTTCAGCTTGTGCGAGCATCATCTGCTGCCTTTTTTCGGAAAGGCGCATGTCGCTTATCTGCCGACGAACAAGGTGATTGGATTGAGCAAGGTGGCCCGGCTGGTGAATATGTTTGCGCGGCGGCTGCAGATTCAGGAGCGTATGACCAGTCAGATTGCGAAGGCGATTGAGGACAAGATCGCGCCTCAGGGTGTGGGCGTGATCATTGAGGCGCGGCATCTGTGCATGCAGATGCGTGGGGTGGAGAAGCAGCATGGGCAGGCGGTGACCAGCGCGATGTTGGGGGAGTTCCGCAATAACAAGCAGACGCGGGATGAGTTTTTGTCGTTGGTACGGAATAAGCAGAGCTGACGGCGGGAACCTGACGGGATTTATGGGCACGTCCGGCCGGTGAGTCGCGGGGCGACTCGTGCGCTCCAAGTGACAGTCGAACGTTAGACGAGTCGTACGCTTTGAGTTGTGTGTACGCCGGGCGGGGCAAGCCCCGCCCCTACAAGGGGAATCGTCGCCCGGCGTGATGAGCGAATCGTCGCGCGGCGTGGCGAGTGAAGCGTTACGCGGAGGACTCGCCGGTCATGTAACGCGAATTGTGAATGGCATGCAGTAGAAATTCGCCGCTGGGAACTCTTGCCTGTACGCGGCTGGTGTGGTCAACTCTGAGCCGCGGTCTGTTCTCATGATTGGCCGGTCGATCTCTCACTACTCCATAACTGAAAAATTAGGCGAAGGGGGCATGGGCGTCGTGTATCGCGCGCATGACCTGATGTTGCATCGCGACGTGGCGTTGAAGTTCTTGACGCTGCGGACGCTCGAAGAAGATCCGTCTGTGCGGGAGCGCGTGCTGCAAGAGGCGCGGACGATTTCGGCGCTGAACCATCCTAATATTTGCACGATCTACGAAGTTGGCGAAGACGAAGGACGACCTTACCTGGCGATGGAGTTTGTGGAGGGGCATTCGCTGAGCCAGGAAATTATTTCTGGAGGGATGGCGACCGACGTGGTGGTGCGAAATGGGTTGCAGCTTGCAGATGCCCTGGCGCACGCGCATGAGCGCGGGATCGTGCATCGCGACCTGAAGTCGGGAAATGTGCTGGTGACACCTTCGGGTCGGTTGAAAGTGCTCGATTTTGGATTGTCGAAGCGCATGGAGCAACGCGTCAGCGAGGAGACCACGAAATTCGATCAGGGCTGGGACGAGCAGCACTCGATTACGGGGACACTCCCCTACATGGCGCCGGAGTTGTTGCGCGGAGAGGAAGCGGATGCTCGCAGCGATGTCTGGGCGCTGGGTGTGGTGTTGTACGAGATGGCGGCGGGGAGGCGGCCATTTCGCGGAGGGACGGCTTACGAATTGAGCGCGTCGATATTGCGCGAGGCGCCGCCGGCGATTTCGCCGCTGCTGCCGCCGGTGCTGCAGTCGGTGATCGACAAATGTCTGGATAAGGACCCGACGCAGCGATATCGATCGGGAGGAGAAGTACGGGCGGCGCTGGAGGCTGCTGGGACGGCTTCGCGTTCGCAGCAAATTCCTGTGGAAGCGCTGGCGGTGCACGAGGAACAGCAGCGAGCCGCGCGAATGAGGCGACGGCTGTGGTACGGAGTGGGTGTTTTCGCAGTTGTCGTGCTGGTGATTGGCGGGTTGCTGTGGAAGGCGGCCAAGCCGCGGGGGCGAGTGAGCGCGGTGCCTGGCGCGATCCAGTCGCTTGCGGTGTTGCCGCTGGAGAATCTGTCGGGCGATCCTTCGCAAGATTATTTTTCGGACGGGATGACGGACGCGCTGATTACGGAGTTGTCGCACATCCGGAAGCTGAGGGTGATTTCGCGGACTTCGGTGATGCAATACAAGGGGACGCAGAAGTCGCTGGAGGATATTGCACGAGACTTGAACGTGGACGCGGTGGTGGAAGGGTCGGTGGTGCGGGCGAACAGGCGGGTGCGGATTTCGGCGAAGCTGATTCAGACATCGATCGAGCAGACCTTGTGGGGTGCCAGTTACGAGCGGGATTTCACCGATGTACTGGGGCTGCAGAGCGATGTGGCGACGGCCATCGCGCGCGGAATTCAGGTGGAGCTGTCTGCGCCCGAGGCGTCGCAATTGGCGATTCGACGAGTGGTGGTGCCGCAGGCGTATGAAGCCTATCTGAAAGGACGGTTTGAAGCGGAGAAGCGGACCCGGGAGGGGATACAAGCGGCGGTGGGTTATTACCACGACGCGATTTCCCTGGATCCAACTTATGCCGCGGCGTATGCGGGGCTGGCGGATGGGTTGCTCAATACCAGCACGTATCAGATCCGGCCGCCGGCAGAAGTGATTCCAGAAGCGAAGGAAGCGGCGCAGAAGGCGCTCCAGCTGGACGACCGTTTGGCAGAGGCGCATGCGTCGCTGGCGGCGATACGCTTTTATCATTTGGAATGGGACGGAGTGGAGAGTGAGTTTCAGCGGGCGATTGCGCTGAATCCGGGTTATGCCACCGCGATGCACTGGTATGCGCTGACTTTGGCGGCAACCGGGCGCAGGGAAGAGTCCATCACGGAGATTAAGCTGGCAAGGGAGATTGACCCTCGATCATTGATCATCAATGCAAACGTGGGGTGGTGCTATTACCTTGCGGGAGATGCGGACCGGGCCATCGAAGAGGCGAGAAATACACTGCGAATGGACCCCGGGTTTGTGGTGGCGCATGGGTACCTAGGGCAGGCCTTTATCGAGAAAAAAATGTACGATCAAGCTATCGAAGAATTCCGCAAAATGGTGTCGCTCGCTCCGGGTGATATGTCGCACAAGGCGGATCTGGGAGGGGCTTACGCGCGCGCTGGCAAGGACGAGCAGGCGCAGGAAATACTGCAGGAGTTTCTGCACGCGCCGACCGGCACGTATATTTCACCGTACACGTGGGCGATGCTGTACGCGGGGATGGAGAAGAAGGCTGAAACGCTCGGGTGGCTGGAGAAGGCGTTCGCGGAACGAAACGCCCGGCTGGTGAATGTGGCGGTGCATCCACAGTTCGCGTTTTTGCGAGGCGATGCGCGATTCGAGGACTTGCTGGTGCGCATGGGAGTTCCGGTGACGGTTCGGCATCCGGTAGGTGGAGTGGCGAATGGGCGCAGCAGCGGAACCGGCGCAGGGGAACGCGCGCAAGGAAGCCGTAAACCTTGACGAGTATTGACTCGTTCGTTAGACTCGGCGCCTGGTCCGTTACTTCGCAGAATCTAAGAAGTACCCATCCTATTTCTAGTCGGCTGATTTTTCACTCCTGTGGGGAGGCCATATGGCAAAGCGAAAATTGGAAGTAACCCTGACGCCAATTGCGACGCAAATTGACAAGGCTCAGGCGAAAATGAAGTCGCTCCGTCCGAAGGTTTCGGCAGCAGACAAGAAGGCGATCGACCTGGAGATTAAGAAGTTAAAGAAATGCAGGAAGGAGCTGGCGGAATTTTGTGGACGGATGACTCACGGGTTCAACCCGCTCTAGCCTGCGCTCGGCGAGAAATAGAACGCTTAGGCGTACGAAGACCGTGAGGCGCGCGCGTTTGCAGACTGCGCTACCCGTGAGGAATCGTAGCGCCGGGCCTGGCGTGGCTCGATACCGGCGGGCGCCGTTTTTGATCTCCTACTGGCGAGACAACCAGCTTGTTTTTGAGAACTATCTAACGCAGCGGCGAGTGTCCGCGAGTCCCCTTACATCCACAATTCTTCATTTCTTCGACCGCGAGCGGCCGCTGCGGGCGTTGTGCGCCGCTTTCACCGAATATACTCCCGCGTCTTTGCGGAAAGCGGTGCAAATACTGGTGCGGCATTCGCTGTTGCAGCGGCAAGGAGGCAAACGCCCGCCTGGGGACAGGGAGCTTCGAGCCTGGAGCGAGTGGAATCCGGTGGCGGGATTTTTCCATTTGTCGACTAAGGACTTGCCGTTCGAACGGGATGCCGCTAAGGAATTCCGCGGGTTGCTGCGGCTGGCTAAATCGAAGCCGATACCGAAGCCCGTTAAGCGCTATCCAAAGTCGCAACAGGTGCGCTTGCCGGCGCCTGCCTTTGATTCTGAATTTTCGCACACCCTGGTGGAGCGGCGTACGTGGCGAAAGTTCTCCAAGAAGCCGGTCGAATTGTCGTTGCTCGGCAATCTATTGGGACTCACGTGGGGCGTGCGGAAGTGGGTTGAGATTCCGAGGGTCGGAGCGGTGGCGGTGAAAACGTCGCCGTCGGGGGGCGCTTTACACCCTATCGAGGCATACGTGCTGGCGCGCAACGTCAGCGGTTTGCGTTCGGGGCTCTATCACTACAGCGCGGCGGATTATCGGTTGGAGCTCCTGCGCCGGGGAGCAGGTTCGCGGCAGATCACGGAGTATCTGGCGAATCAATATTGGTATGGAGGGGCGGCGTTTGTCGTTTTCATGACCGCGGTGTTTGCGCGGACGCGGTGGAAATATGACTACGCGCGGGCATATCGGGCGGTGCTAATCGAAGCGGGTCATTTGTGCCAAACATTTTGCCTGACGGCTACGTGGCTTGGGGCGGCACCGTTTTGCACGATGGCGTTTGCGGATTCGAAGATTGAAAAGGCGCTAGGGGTCGATGGAATATCCGAATCCGTGCTGTACGTTGCGGGAGCCGGCACCCGGCCGGAGAACGAGGAGCATGCGCACCTGTTGAGCGGCAGCGAAATCGCCAGGCTGAACCTGTAAGCCGACTGAAAGGTAGCGGAGCGAGGCGGGTTATTCCTCGATGTCAGCGTCGAAGAAGACGTTCATCTTGGGGGCGGTCTTGCATGCGCTGGAAAGGATTTAGCGGCTTTGTTCGAGCGCTTGCAGTCTCAGGTCGAGGTCTATTCGGTGGGCCTTTGCGACGGATGGTCGAATTGCCCGAAGAGACTTTTCACGCTTCTCGATCTCAACGATAACCGGGCCAAGCGATTCGACTTCATAACGTTGCCGCGGCATATGAGCCTCCTTGAATGAGTGGCTCGTCTCCGCCCGCAATGCGGGCGACACGGCGACGGGAGCCTCGAGGGCGGCAAGGTATCAACGAAGTCCAACGTTGTCAATTACCTGGCGTCTGCGGTTATCACCACGGTTAAGAAAGCGCCCGCTTCAGAAAGCGGCCGCTACAACTGCGTCGGAAATTGTAACGCTTCGAGAATCCGCCTGCCGGCGTGTCTTGGGAAAAAACTCGTGCTCGCAGCCCGGGCCGACTATTTTGGGGCGATGTCGACCGAGGCGCGAGTGGTCTCCCAATCCATGCGCAGGGTGCAGGCTCCGCCATTCTGATCGAAGGCGATGGTGAAGCTTTCGAGCGGCGAGGGGAGCTTGGAGACTTTCATGTCAATGCGTGCTAGATCTTCGCCTGGTCCTGGATAGGCGGTGCCCCATTCGCCGGTTTTCTTGCTGATGACGAGCTGCCATTTGTCGGCGTTGGGTACGGTGAAAATGGTATAGCTGCCGGCGGGAACTGACGTTCCGCCAACGGTTAGATCGGCAGTTGTCACAAACGTAGTGGCCTCGTTTGCGCCGGCCCGCCAGACCTTGCCGTAGGGGACCAATTCGCCGTAAATCTTGCGGCCTTTCGCGCGCGGGCTGGAATAGTCGATCGCGACGGATTTTCCGCCTGGTAGCTTGCATTCTGCTTTGGCTGGGGGGCTGGGGCGTTTGCTCTTGTCTTGTTGCGCCGTACACGCTGCGCACAACGCTAGACACAAGAAAAGGCCCGTACAAAGTGAAACGAGGTTTCGCATGGTGATCTATCTCCCTGAGAGTTTGCTGCTGGGGTCAGCCTGCGCGACGCCAGTGATACTGCCACGTCTGGGGGCGACTTCCAAGAGGTGTGTGGAGTGTGGAAATGCTCGTGTTGAAGCCATCTACATACGGGCTAGGTTTCGCTGTCCTTGTGGTTGACACAGGCAAAAGTGCCGGTGCTACCCGCGGAGGGGCGCAAAGAGAGAAATATTTTCGTACATTGTGATTTCTTTACAGTCTTGTGAGTATTGTGTTAGCCTGAATTAGTCGAAGAGAACAGGAAAAATCAGGGGACGACGGAGAGGGGCACTTGAGCGCAACTAAATCAGTGTTGATCGAACAGTTCCGGGCCCATATTAAAGATACAGGTTCACCCGAGGTGCAGATTGCACTTTTGAGTGAGCGGATCAGCTACCTGACGTCGCATCTCAAGTCCCACGTAAAGGACCACGCATCCCGGCGCGGATTGATCATGATGGTCAACAAGCGCCGCCGCCTGCTGGACTATCTTAACCGCCGCGACCCGGATAGGTATCGCGAGATTGTTGAACGCCTTAGTCTGCGCAAGTAGCTGCTCTGTTGAAATGGAGCGAAGCTACCGCGCTTCCACGAAGAACCAATTTGAAATTAGTATAACGGTGGCGGTGTCGCTACCGGTGGGATCGTTGCGCGTCCGTCCATAAATTGGGCGGAGTTTGTTGTGGTGTAGTTGGCGTATTTAGTCAGCCTCGCAAAACACTCGCCTCAATTCTCTTCCAGCTAGCGCGGGGACACGCGTCCCTGCAAGAACGCTCTGCGCGAACGCGGAGCCAAAGGAAATCATCTATGTCTGAAAATACGAGCATCCCAGCGCCGCACTCGGTAACCGTCGAAGTCGGAGGGCGACCCTTGATTCTGGAGACCGGGAAGATCGCCAAACAAGCCAATGGAGCGATTACCGCGCGATATGGCGATACGGTGGTGCTGACGACGGCTTGCATGTCCACGACGGCGAACGACCGCGACTTTTTGCCCTTGACCGTGGACTACCGGGAAAATACCTATTCGGCCGGCAAGATTCCGGGCGGGTTCTTCAAGCGCGAAGGACGTCCTTCGGAGAAGGAAGTACTCACCTCGCGGTTGATCGATCGACCGATGCGGCCGCTGTTTCCGGAATCGTGGCGCAACGAGACGCAGATTGTGAGCATGGTGTTGTCGGCCGACAGCGCGAATGATCCGGATGTGATCGCGGTTACTTCGGCGTCGGCTGCGGCGTACTGCTCGGACCTGCCATTTGAGACGCCGATCGCGGCGGTGCGGGTGGGATTGCTGAACGGGCAACTGGTGGTGAACCCGACGGTGTCGGAACAGAAGACCAGTTTACTCAACATTGTTATCGCGGGCTCTGAAGAGGGCATCGTGATGGTGGAATCGGGAGCGCTGGAGGTTTCGGAAGAAGCGGTTGTCGATGCGCTGGAGTTTGGCCACAAGGAAATTAAGAAGATTGTTGCGGCGATTCGCGAACTGCACGCGCAACTGAAGCCGAAGAAAGTTGTGGTCGCGCCACTTCCATTTGACCAGGCGCTCTACAACGAGATCGAGAAGAAGCACGGAGCAAAGCTGAAGGATGCGTTGAACACGGAAAAGCATCCGAAGAAGGAAAGCTATCACCTGGTGGATGAGTTGAAAGCGGAGATCGTGAATGCGATTCCCGAGGATGATGAAGAGAAGCGCGCGCTGGCGAAGCGGGCGTTTGAGAAGCTGCGAGAGAATATTTTCCGCGACGAGATCCTGAACGCACGGCGACGACCGGACGGGCGCGAATTCGACAAAATCCGGAAAATCACTTGCGAGGTGGGCCTGCTGCCGCGCGTACATGGTTCGGCGCTGTTTACTCGTGGTGAGACGCAGGCGCTGGCGACATTGACGCTGGGCACCAAGGAAGACATGCAGCGGCTCGACCTGCTGTTCGAGCAGGATCAATTCAAGCGCTTTTTGCTGCACTACAATTTTCCGCCGTTCAGCGTTGGCGAGGTTAAGTTCCTGCGCGGGCCGGGAGGCGTGAAATTGGCCACGGAGCACTTGCGGAACGCGCGTTGGTGAACCTGCTACCGCCAGAAGCGGACTTTCCTTACGCCATGAGGCTCGTGTCGGACATTCTGGAATCCAACGGATCCTCGTCGATGGCGACCGTTTGCGGTGGCTCGTTGGCACTGATGGATGCAGGTGTGCCGATCAAGTCGCCCTGCGCGGGTATCGCGATGGGACTCGTGGTTGGGGATAACAGCAAATACTCGATCTTGACGGACATCGCCGGGGCGGAAGACCACTACGGCGACATGGACTTCAAGGTGGCCGGGACCCGCGCGGGCATCACCGCGCTGCAGATGGACATCAAGGTATTGAACGTAACGATTCCTATGATGCGCGAAGCACTCGCGCAGGCGAAAAAGGCGCGGCTCGAAATCCTGGATACGATGGACCAGACGCTGAGCACGCATCACGAAGAGATCTCGACGTTCGCTCCGCGGCTCTATAAGTTGAAGATTCCGCAGGACAAGATTCGCGACCTGATTGGACCTGGCGGCAAAAAGATTAAGTCCATCATCGAAGTCACGGGCGTGAAGATTGACGTACTGGAAGACGGGACGGTGCATATCTTCTCGACTAGCGGTGCCGGGGGAGACCAGGCGTTGCAGATGGTGCGCGAGGTTACCGCTTCGGCCGAGATTGGCAAGACTTACCTTGGCAAAGTGGTGAGGCTTGCGGAGTTTGGGGCTTTCGTCGAACTGTTCCCGGGCACGGATGGATTGCTGCATATCAGCGAAATCTCCGAGCACCGCATCCGCGACGTTCGCGATGAGCTGAAACTCGGCGACCAGGTACTGGTGAAGGTGCTTTCGATTGAGGGTAATAAAGTGCGGCTGTCTCGCAAGGCGCTGATCCGTGAGGCCCGCGAAAAGCAGGCGAAGAAGGAAGCGGCGGGCGGCGGCGGGACCACGACCACCGAACAATAGCCATTTGGCGCTGCAAGAAAAAGGCCCGGCAAATTCACCGGGCCTTTTTCATTTTGTATCGACAACGGCCCGTGATCGACCTTGCCGCAAGGACCTAGCGACTTCCGCATCCTACATCTGCACGTGACAAGGCTTGTGCTTCAATGCACCGGGGCGCGCTTTTTGCAATGGACGGCGTCGAGCGCTCCCCATAGAGCATCCAACGCGTCCTTTGCGGTTGCAACGATCTCGTCTTCATTGCCGTCTGCATGCTCTTCCAGCCAGCCACGCCATGCTGCGCGATGCTCTTTGTCAGCCTCTTCATGGATCGTGAAGTAGGCAAGTGCTTCCGGCTGGTCAATCCCATAGAACTTCTTCAACCCATCGATCTTGGTCGACGCGATTTCGGGTACTTGACCTTCATAGGCGTACAAAGCCGCTACGGCCTCGGCGACCGGACGATCGCCGCAAATCTCGCGGAACGTGGCGACTACGGTCTGGGTGCCAGGCAATGCGGGGCAGCAGCAGATGTCTTCTTCGGCGACGCCCAGAGCGGAGGCGAAATTGCGCCAGAGCTTGGGATGCGGGCCTTCCGGATTTTCTTCTTCGGCGAGATTTTCGATTACGGTGTCGCGCAACGGGCCTTCGGTGCGCGCCGCGAGAACCCGGAGGTGCTTGGGAAAGGCTTCGACGTGGCGATAATACTGAGTGGCGTAGAGTTGCAGAGCTTCGCGGCTGAGCTTGCCGGCCTGCCAATCCTGATAGAAGGGATGATTCAGCAGGTTCTTCTCGGCAATCGCCGCATCCAGACGTGCCAGCAATTCGGTGTTGGCCATTTCGTTTGCCTCCACTACGGCGCGGAACTCCGCGTTTGCCGCAAATTCTTCCGAGGCGCGCATTGTAGCAAAAACTTTGGCGATTTGCTGGTACTACCGTACTGCAAGGGCGGGATGCTGGTTGGAGGGAACGAATCGATGTATCAGCGTGGCAGAGGACGAGACATCCACCCTCGCTCGCGCCGCATGGCAGCGCGTCATCTAAACCCCGCCCTCTCAGAGAGGGCGGCTACAACTCCCTGCGTGTCCAGTGATGCGGCTCGTGCAAGTGCGGCAAAAACAAGCGCTTACGCGTCTTTTTCGTGGATGCGCTCGATGTTCGCACCCACGGTGCTTAGCTTTTCGACGATGCGCTCGTAGCCGCGGTCGATGTGGTAGACACGGTCGATGATGGTCTCGCCGCTGGCGACCAGCCCCGCGAGCACGAGGCCTGCGCTCGCCCGCAAATCCGATGCTTGCACGGTCGTGCCTGAGAGGGGCGCCGGGCCGCGCACGACTGCTCGCCGACCGTCGACCGAGATATTGGCACCCATGCGCACCATTTCGCTGGCATGAAGATAGCGGTTCTCGAAGATCGTTTCGGTGATTGCGGAAGCGCCTTCCGCTTGCGTTGCTAACGCCATGTACTGCGCCTGCATATCGGTCGCGAAGCCAGGATATTCCTCGGTGGTCATATCGGCGCCGACGAGCTTCGCGGCGGGCCGCACGCGCAGCGTCGTCTTGTCCATCACGTCGATGCGCACTCCAGCTTGTTGCATCTTGGCAATGATGGCGCCCAGATGTTCGGGGGCGCAATTCGTAATCGTCAGGTCGCCGCCGGTGATGGCGCCAGCGACCAGAAAAGTGCCCGCTTCGATGCGATCGGGAATCACGGAATGCTCGGTGCCGTGGAGTTTGTCGACGCCGCGAATGCGCAGGGTAGAAGTTCCGTCGCCTTCGATCTGCGCGCCCATTTTTCGAAGCATGACGACGAGGTCGGTCACCTCGGGTTCGCGTGCTGAATTTTCGAGCACGGTTTCGCCGTCGGCCAGGACCGCGGCCATCAGAATATTTTCGGTTCCGGTTACCGTGATCTTCTCGAAGACAATGTGCGCGCCTTTCAAGCGGCCCTGGTTCGGCACTTTCGCCTCGATGTAACCGTGGGACATGGTGATTTCCGCGCCCATTTTTTCGAGTGCGGAGAGGTGCAGGTCCACTGGCCGGGCGCCGATTGCGCAGCCTCCCGGAAGTGAAACATGTGCGACGCCCGCGCGGGCGATTGCTGGTCCCAGCGTCAAAATCGAGGCGCGCATGGTTTTCACCAGTTCGTAGGGGGCTACCGCATCGTTCAGTGTGACTGCTTCGATGACGTAGTCGCTGGTGGGAATTTCGGTCACCGAAACTTTGGCGGACATGAAGGCCAGGAGCTTGCTCATGGTGATGAGGTCGCGGACTTTCGGAATGTTGTGCAGCGTGACCTTTTCGGCTGTCAGCAGACAAGCAGTCATGCAGGGCAACGCGGAATTTTTCGCGCCGCTGATGGCCACGGTCCCGTGGAGCGGGTTTCCACCTTTGATCAGAAACTTGTCCATTCGCTGTCACTCCCCTAAAGCTAGTCGAAGATTACCCTTTGCCAACGACAATCGAGCGCGGGCGGCTTTTGCATCTGAGGCCGTTTTTCAACATCACCAGCGCCGCGCGCAAATTGTGTCCGGATTGACGCAAAGCGTGTTTGGCCGCGGACGGGTCTGCACCGCTGGCTTCGGCCAGGATCCGAAGACCGCGCTGCCGAAGTTTCTCATTTGTCAGGGCTACGTCGATCATCAAGTTGTCGTAGACGTGCCCCAAGCGCACCATGGCGGCGGTGGAGAGCATGTTCAAGACCAATTTTTGCGAGGTTCCGGCCTTCAGGCGCGTCGAACCGGTAACGATTTCGGGTCCTACTTCCGTCGGCGATTACGATCTGTGCGTCACGCGCGATTGGGGCGTTACGGTTGGACGTGATGGCCACGGTTGTGGCGCCCCGCTTGCGAGCAAAGGCCAGCGCGCTGAGCACGTAGGGTGTCGTGCCGCTGGCCGCGATGCCCACGACCACGTCGTTGCGGGACAGCCTTTTCGCTCGCAAATCGCGAACCGCGTCGCTGGCGGAATCCTCAGCGCCTTCGACGGCGCCGGTCAACGCTTTTCTCCCCCCGGCGATAAGCGCCTGGACGACAGCCGGGGCAACTCCAAATGTCGGCGGGCACTCGGCGGCGTCCAGCACCGCCAGCCGCCCGCTGGTTCCCGCTCCGACGTAAATCAACCGGCCACCCTTTCGAATGCCGCTCACGATGGCGTCCACGGCACGAGCAATGGACGGAATTTCGCGCCCGACGGAGATCGCCACCTTGTGGTCTTCCCGGTTCATCAGTCGCAGTATGGCCTTTGTTGGCAGGCGATCGAGGCCGCGCGAAGCTGGGTTGCGGTGCTCTGTGCGCCGGCGCTCCTGGGGCAGACTGGACATCCTGACATTATATCTGCGGCGAAGAATCGAAAAAATGGGGGCAACGCGTAAAGTGCACAGGCTTGGCGCGAGAACGTTAACGGGTAGGGACTGGCGAACTGGCGAAGCCCAAGGCTTGCATCACGGCATCGTGCAGCGCGGGGCGGACTTGCGCGATCTTTTGGTTTTCGCGAGTGGGATTGACGCGGTTGGTCAGTAAGACGACTAAGAGCTGGCGATCAGGGTCGATCCAGATCGATGTGCCAGTAAAGCCGGTATGGCCGAAGCTGTGCGTGGAGAAATAATGGCCGCTGGAGGAGCCTTCTGTCGGGACGGCCCAGCCGAGAGTGCGTGTTCCATTCGAGAGCGATTGTGGCGCAGTGAACTGGGCGATGGTGGCTCGTTTCAAAATACGGCGATGAGCGTAGACACCGCCGTTCAGCAGCATCTGGCAGAAGGCTGCGAGGTCGGGTGCTGTACTGAATATGCCCGCATGGCCCGAGACGCCGCCCATTGCGAATGCGTTTTCGTCGTGGACTTCGCCTTGTACCAGCCGATTGCGGAGGTTACGGTCGAATTCAGTTGGTGCGATCCACGGCCAGAGGTTTTTTGCCGGCCGGAACGTGGTGTCTTTCATGCCGAGCGGCGAAAAAATGTACGTTTTCGCGAGATCGTCCAGCGGGCGTCCGGTCAAACGCTCGATGATCTCGGCCATCAGGATGATGCCGAGATCGGAGTAAACCTCTTTTGTGCCGGGTTCGTAGTCGAGTGGCTCGGCGAAGATACGTGTCAGCGTTTCCTGCTTGCTCTTAGAGGTGCGCCAGTACTCTTTGAACGGCGGGAGCCCGGATGTGTGGGTCAGGAGATGGCGAACCGTGACCTTATGGCGCCATTCGAGGTCTTGCCCAGCCGGGCCTGCGGCCCATTCCGGCAGGTAACGTTCGACTTTGGCATCGAGGTCGAGAGGAACAGGGAAGTCGCCCTCCGCTAGTTTTGCTACCAGGGTTGTCGTCGCCACGACCTTTGTCAGGGAAGCGATGTCGTACATGGTGCGAACGTCGACGGCGGGAGCGTTCGCGTCGTAGCTCAGATTGCCGAAGGCGTGAATCGCGACTTTGCCTTTGTAACCGACCGCGAGCGTCGCGCCGGGGAAGGCCTTATCCGCGACGGCAGCCTCAAGCACCGAGTAGGCTGGCTGGAGAAGCGCTTCGCCGCGGACGTCCATCGGCTGCAGGGTCATGGGATTCGCAGGGAGTTCCATCCCGAATCCGGCCTTCATGTCTACGCCTGGAATTGTGACAGGCAGATGTCCGCGCACGGGAATTTGCCCGAAGAGAGCGCGGGCGATTGAAATCTGGGCGACGTCGCTGATACCGAATGCAGCAAGCCAAGTCTGTGCTTGCGGGAAGCGCTCAATCAGATAAGGACTGCCAAAGCCGAGGGTGATGACCGGCTTGCCGCTGGTGTACAGGCGCTCGGCTAGAGAGGCTTGTTCAGCCGGAACATCGACGTTGCCTTTGCGATCGCTCACCCGCACGAAAAGCGCCAGGAGAGCTACATCATAGGTATCGGGCGAGGGTAGCTTAAGGGTGTCTGCATTGATGAAGCGGGTGTCGGCGCGTAACGTGGTCAAGGTGTCAAAACGTGACTTCAGTTCGCGCTCCAAATCTTCGCCGGGATATGGCTCGGGATCGGCGTAAAACGCCAGGAGGAGTGCGCGGCTTGGCTTGGTGCCGTCGAGCGGCAAAAGATTCGGGTTATCGCGCAGCAATGTCACGCCGCGATCAGAAATTTCCTGTGCTTGAGCTTGCCAGGCAACACTGCCCAATTTCTGGTTGATCGCGTTTATGTCAACCAGACGATTTTTCTCGAGGCCGAGCCTGGCTTTCGCTTCCAAAATTCGTCGCACAGAGGCGTCCAGCCGCTCGATTGAAATGCGCCCGGAACGTACGGCGGCTTGCAGCCCTTCGAATGCAGCGTCGGGTACCGGCGGCATCAGCAGTGCGTCGGCCCCCGCCAAGACAGCGCGAACGGCTGCTTCGCCCGGAGCGTAACGCACGGTGATTCCACCCATGTCCATCGCGTCGGTGACGACGAGTCCCTGAAAGTGAAGGTCGTGGCGGAGCAGGTCGGTCAAGATGTGGGAGGAAAGCGTCGCAGGCGTGTTGAGATCGGGCTCCAGAGATGGTACGGACAAATGTCCCGTCATCACGCTGCCAACACCTGCCGAAATCGCTGCGCGAAAGGGAACCAGTTCCAGGCGATCGAGGCGTTCGCGATCGGCGTGAATCACCGGCAAGTCGATGTGCGAGTCGCTGGCCGTATCGCCATGCCCTGGAAAATGTTTCGCGGTGGCCAAACCACCGTTTTCTTCCACGCCGCGAACAAAGGCCGTCACGTATTCGGCCACGCGCGCCGGATCTTCTCCGAACGATCGCGTATTGATGATCGGATTGCCGGGGTTGTTGTTCACGTCGGCGTCCGGCGCGTAAATCCATTGAATGCCGACTGCGCGGGCCTCCAGCGCTGTAACTTTTCCCATGGTGTGGGCGTCGGCGGGATTGCCCGCGGCCGCAAGCGCCATCGCGGTGGGGAACGAAGTGCCTTCATCCAGACGCATGGCCGCGCCGCGTTCGAAATCTGCGCCGACCAATAGCGGCAGCTTGGACTTTGCTTGCAACTGGTTCGTGAGCACGGCGGTGGGATACGCCTGACTTTTTACGATGCCTAGCGGCGAGCCTTGGGTGATGTTGATGAAGCCGCCGCAGTGTAGTTCGGTCACGTCGTGCATCATCTGGGCGTAAGCAGCGGAATCGGTCGGCGTCAGACTGCCGTGATAGGTGGTGAAGAGGAGCTGGCCGATCTTTTCGTCGACGCTCATTTTTTGCAGTGTGGCTTCGACCCACTTGCTAGCTTCGGGCGAGAGCCGTTGAGCTGCCGCATCTTTTACGGCGGCATGTTGCGCAGCGTCCGGAATTTTGGCGGAGGTGTGGGCCATAAAAACGATCAGTGCGGCAGGAACGAAAAATAGAACGCCAGTTCTGCGTCCTTTCATCAATCAGGAGTTCCTCAAGTGGCACCGAGACACAGAGTTTGTATATAGCACACGCACATCAGGTGAACAACGCTACTCCGCCCGCAACGTTCCACAATATCATTGCTGTTTGGGTGGCGAAGGGTGGTCCCAGTGCCTCGACGAACTGCAATTGCTGACGCGCACCGCTGCAGTGGTTATTTCCCTCACGACGAGTGGCGCGGTTACCTCGCCCGCCCGCACCACGAAACACTCGGGTCGCCCGGGACGCGTGCAGGTCGGCCTCGACGTTCTCGAATCCGAGAAATTCGCTCCACTGCGCGGGAAGCACGTTGGCCTGATCACCAACCACACCGGCCTGGACGCGCAGGGACGCAGCACCGTCGATCTGCTCTCTCACGCGCCGGGCAGTACAACTTGTCGCGTTGTTCAGTCCCGAGCACGGTCTTGCCGGGAATAACGACGAGCGTGTCGCTTCCACCAAGGATGCCGCGACCGGTTTGCCAATTTACAGCCTCTATGCGGAAACGCGTCGTCCAACCGACGCGATGTTGCAGGGCATCGACACCCTCGTCTTCGATGTGCAGGATGCCGGCGTTCGCTTTTACACCTACACCACCACGATGGCGTACTGCATGGAGGAAGCCGCGAAGCACAACATCGCCTTCTATGTGCTGGACCGGCCCAATCCGCTCGGCGGGGAAATCGTCGAAGGCCCGATTCTCGACGCCGACAAGACCAGCTTCACCGGGTACTATCCCCTTCCCGTGAGGTACGGCCTCACAATCGGTGAACTCGCTCAGTTCCTCAACACTGAAAATCACATCAACTGCGAACTGCACGTGATCGCGATGAAGAATTGGCATCGCAATTATTTTTACGAGAGCACCGGCTCGCGGTGGATCCCGCCTTCTCCCAACCTGCGGACGTTGAAAGGTTCGATCCTCTATCCCGGCCTCGAGATTTTGCAAAACGCGGGCGTCTCTGTTGGTCGCGGAACCGAGGCGCCATTCGAAGAGTTTGGCGCTCCTTGGATCAATGGTGATGAAGTCGCCGCCGAGCTGAACGCCCGGCATCTTCCTGGGCTGCGCTTCACCGGCCAGCCGTTCATTCCGGTTGTTGGGCTTTACGGGGGACAGCGTTGCGGTGGCGTGGCTGTCCGAGTCACCGACAAACAAGCGGTACGCTCGATGAGCATGGGCATCGAAATCGCCGCCATCCTCAAAAAACTCTATCCCACCAATTTTGATCCGGCGAAGCTTCTGTTTCTGGTCGCCAACGCCGACACCATTCGCCAGCTGCAAGAAGGCACGTCGCCGGAACAAATCGTCGCCAGCTGGTCAAACCAACTCAACGATTTCGATACACTCCGTCGCAAGTATTACCTTTACAAGTAGGCATCCCCGAACCCGATGCGCGGTGCATCGATTTCTCGGGCTTGGGCTACGTGCCGAGTTTTTTCTCTTTTTCCCTTTGTGCTAAAGTCTCTCGTCATGCGTATCGTGTCCCTGTTGCCTTCGGCCACCGAAATACTCTTCGCGCTGGGTTTCGACCGCGAGGTCGTCGGCGTCAGCCATGAGTGCGACTTCCCGGCCGCAGCACGCTCCAAACGCGTGGTCATCCAGTCCCGAATTCCCCACGACGCGTCGCCTGCGGAAATCGATCGCCTGGTTCGCGAATATGTCGCGCGTGGTGAAAGCCTTTATGCCGTCGACGCCGAGGCTCTGGAAGAACTCGCGCCCGACTTGATCGTTACCCAGGATTTGTGTCACGTCTGCGCCGCTTCTCCCGACGATCTAGCCACTGCGCTCACCCGGTTCGCGCAACGCCCGCAAGTACTTTGCCTCAATCCGCTGGACCTTGGCGACGTCTGGCGCGACATCTTGTGGGTAGGCGAAGAAACGCGGCGTGGCCATGCCGCGGAATCTCTACTGGAAAAAATTGGCGAACGGCTCGGCCGCGTCGAAAGCTTGATCAAAAACGTTTCCGGCCGGCCGCGCGTCGCATTTCTCGAATGGCTGCAGCCGTTCTACGTCGGCGGCCACTGGGTGCCAGAAATGATCGAGCGCGCCGGGCGGCATCGATGTTTTCGGCGCCCCACGTAAGCCAACTTTTCGCGTCGCGCTGCAAGACATTGTCGAAGCCGCACCCGACATCGTGCTGATCTCTCCCTGCGGATATAGTGCCGAGCAAGCCCGCAACGAATACCGCGCCATGTCCTTTCCCGATCATTGGAGCGCGATTCCTGCCGTTCGCAATCATCGCGTCTACGCACTCGAAGCCAACCACTACTTCTCGCGACCCGGCCCTCGATTGGCGACGGGCATCGAGATCTTGGCGAAGGCCCTCCATCCGTCTCTTGAAGTAAGCCGCGAGGCCGAAAGCGCCATTTTGCCTATCGCGAGCGACACCAGCGCGGCGTCCGTCGCCGCGTCTGCGTAGGTTCAGGGACAAGATCAAATGATAGGTCTCACATCGGAGGGACACACATGCAACGACGAACGTTTCTCACTTCTTCGCTGGCGGCTGCGACGTTGAGCGCCGTCCCCGCCGCCGAAGGGCAGAACCCTCCCAGCGGTTCGGCCGGGAGAGGCCGCCTATTTTATGAATTGCGGCGCTACCAGCTTTCGAGCGGCCCGCAGAAGAAGCTTTGCGACGATTTTTTTCAAAACTCACTGATACCCGCCGCAAATCGTGTGGGCATCACCCCCGTCGGCGTGTTTAACGTTGCGATTGGCCCGGAAACTCCGGTGATGTATGTGTTGCTCCCAAGCGCGTCGCTTGAAACCCTTGTCACGCTCGAGGCTCGGCTGGCGCAGGACGCTGAGTATATGAAAACCGGCGCCGCGTTTCTGAACGCGCCCGCGGTGCAACCGGCCTTCAATCGCATCGAGAGCCAGCTGATGATCGCGTTCGAAAAGATTCCGGGCATCACGCTACCACCGGCGACTGCTGCAAACGGGCCGCGTGTCTTTGAGCTTCGCACGTACGAGAGCCCTACCGATCAGGATCACAAACGCAAAGTGGAGATGATGCAGGCGGGCGAAGAGGCCATCTTCGCGAAGGCGGGTTTCTCCCAGGTGTTTTACGGCGATACCCTGATCGGTCCGCGGCTGCCGAACCTCACCTACATGTTGAGCTACGAAAGTGTCGCGGTCCGCGACAAGTTGTGGTCGGCGTTTGCGAACGCACCCGAATGGAAAGCGATGCAGGCCCTGCCGCGGTACTCGTTCGAAAGCATCGTCTCCAACATCACCAATCTCATTCTGGCGCCGGCAGCGTACTCGCAGATATAGTCGTCGGGGCTTCGTGTCCGGGACGCCCACCATTTGTAGAAGGGAAGTCCCGCCAGAATCAGCAGCAGCCCAATCGACGAGCGCCCCGGCCGTTCTAGCCAGATGTTCACCGTGAGAGCAAGGGCGCCCGCTACGAAGATCCCCGGCACCCATGGATAGCCCCAGCAGCGGTAAGGCCGGGGCAAATCTGGTTCTGTGTACCGCATACGGAACAACGCCACAACCGCCAGCCCGTAAAATATCCAACCCGCAAAAATGAACAGACTCGTAAGCTCTTCAAACGTGCCGGTAAGCGCCATCAAACTCGCCAAAATGCCCTGGAAAATCAGCGCCCGCCCGGGCGTGCGGAATTTCGGATGGATGCCGTCGACGATCTTGAAGAAAATTCCATCACGCGCCATCGCGTACGGCACGCGCGCGCCGCTCAACACCGATGAATTCATCGATCCGATCGCCGAGATCACCATCGCTAGCGTGATCCACGCCGCCGCTCCTCGTCCGGCCACGTGCTCGACCACGTCGGAAGCAATGTGCGGCGAGGCCGCCACACTCGCGAACGGCAGTACCTTCAGACACGCCGCGCTAAAGAGAAAATAGATCAGCGCGACAACCGCGACACCACCCACCAGTGCCCGCGGAAAGTTTTTCTCCGGATTTTGCACCTCGGAGCCAACGAGGTTCAGGTCCTCCCACCCGTCATACGCCCACAGCGCCGCGGCCAGTGCTGCAAGAAACGCGCTGAACACGCCGCCGTTAAACGC
This sequence comes from uncultured Acidobacteriota bacterium, assembly GCA_963729285.1. GTDB lineage: Bacteria > Acidobacteriota > Terriglobia > Acidiferrales > UBA7541 > Acidiferrum. The sequence goes on along the minus strand of CAVSNL010000020.1, from coordinate 17,848 downwards.
GAGCGGGCCAGATCGGATCAGGCGCATGCGCCGCGGGCGCCGGTGAAAAAAATGCCACGCCGATCACGATCGCCACCGATACGATCTTGATCGCCGTCAGAAATACCTGCACCGCCCCGCCCAGCCGCACGCCAAGATAGTTCACGCCAGTCATCACCAGCAGCCATAAGCACCGCGATCGGCTGCGCCCAGGTAAAAACGAAATCGTACGGCTTGAGCCAACTCGTCAGCCCGGGAATCGCGATGTGCAGCGTGAAAATCGGCGTGGCGATTACCGGCAAGAGAAATCCCAGAAAACGCACCAAGCCCGCCGCGATGGATGACAACGACGACGGCCGCCCCACGATCGAATGCGTCCAGCCAAACAGAAATCCCCATCCCGGACCGAATCCCCGCCGCAAATAGGCGTATTCCCCGCCGGCCTCGGGAATCGCCGCGCCCAACTCCGCGAACGACAGCGCGCCAAACAAAGAAAGAATCGCGCCGACAATCCACGCCGCAAAAACAACCGAAACAAATCGCCCCTCGCGCGCCATCTCCGCGGGCTTCAGAAATATCCCGGTGCCGATCATCGTCCCCACGACAATCGCTGCCGACGCCCAGGCCCCCAGCCCGCGCACCAATTCCAGCCGCTTCGCCTTCACTACGATGTCGGGTGTCGCACTTCCCAAGCCGCCTCCGCTAATCTCATTGGGTTCGCCGTACGCGTAGCGCCCTAAGCCTCAACCTGTTTCGTTGCTACCAATCGACTCACCACCGCCCCGACCGCAAATGTCGTAACGGATCCGATCAACACGTACCACGTAAACGCAATCGCCGTAAATCGGAACACGCACAATATCGCCGCCAATCCAACGAACATGCCAACCAAAGCTCCGCGCGCATTCGCCCTTCGATCCAGGGTCCCCAGCAGAAACAATCCCAGCAAACTTCCCAGCGGCAACGCCGCCACCGTCAATCCCGCCTCCAACAAAGGTCCCCACTTCACAAATCCAAATCCCATCAGCACCAAACCCCAAACCAGCGTCATCCGCCGCGAAATCCTCAAAAAGTTCGCTGGCTCCGCATCACGCCCGCGCATCCGCGAAAAATCCAGAAGGCTCGACGCTGCCAGCGAATTCAGCGAGCCGCTCGCATTCGACATCGCCACCGCCACAATCGACGCCAGCAACAACCCCGCCAATCCCGACAGGCATCTCGCGAACAAGAAACAACGGCAAAATGCGATCGGTGCGCTCACCGGGCGCGAGCAACGGCGTGTGCTGCGCGAAAACATACAGCAAAACACCGATCAGCAGAAACAACGCAAATTGTATGAAGACGATGCCACCGCTGGCCAGAAGCGCGCGCCTGCTGTCCCGCTGATCGCGCGCCGCCAGCAACCTCTGCACGATCGTCTGATCGGTTCCATGGCTGGCCATGGTAAGAAACGCGCCGCCGATCAACCCCGACCAAAAGGTATATTTCGTCGCCCAATGAAAGGAAAAATCGAACACCTGAAGTTTGTGGCCCGCAGCCGCCGCAACTTGCGTCACTTCGCTCCACCCGCCGGGAATCCGGTGCAGCAAAACCCAAAATGTCACCGCGCTCCCTGTCAGATACAGCAGCAACTGCGCCACATCCGTCCAGATCACCGCCTTCATCCCGCCTTCCAGCGTGTAAAGTACGGTCAGCGCGATCACCACCAGCACCGCCAGCCGCTCCGACGTTCCCAGAACGACGCTCACCACCAGCGCGATCGCCGAAACCCGCACCCCTTCCGCCACTGCGCGCGTTACCAGAAACGTCGTCGCCGCCACCGCTCGCGCCCTGGCTCCAAACCGCTTCTCAATCAGCGCATACGCGGTGAGGAACTCTCCGCGAAAATATCCAGGCAGGAACAACAACACGATCAGCACTCTTCCAATCAAATACCCGAATACCAGCTGCAAGAACGTCAGATTCCCGCCGTAAGAAATCGCCGGCGTCCCAATGATCGTGAGCGTGGAAGTTTCCGTCGCGACAATCGAGAAAGCCAGCGCCCACCATGGCGCCGTTCGCCCACCCAAGAAATATTCGCGCGCATCCCGCGACCCGCGGCGAAACCACATGCCCAGCGCGGTCACGCCCAGAAGATATGCGATCACGATCGCCAGATCGATCGGATGAATGCGCATCTCTCTACGCGACCCTCAGCGTCGCCGACTCTCCATGTCTCTTGTCCTGGTTGAAAATGCGGACTATCCCGTAACACCGCGCCGCGAGTCGCAGAAGTTCTTCCATCGCGCCCGAATTATACGCACCACGGATTCATCTGCGTGGCCTAAATTTCCCCAAGGTGGCACAGGCACTACTGCCCGTGCCCAAGTCCACCATGCCTGGACTGACGCTTGGACCGAGCAAACGGAGCGAAAGACTAATCCCGATGCCCTCAGATCCCCGAAAAGGTGCGCTTCGCACAGTATGTGGCGGACTTCACCAACTTAGGCAGCCCTCTCAGTCAGCTAGTCAGCCCATGCACTCCTCGCAACGCCATTCCGCCAGCGCCGCAATTCGCGCCTCGAAATCGCTTATTCTTTCGGTATGCGCTGTGTCTTGGGATTCGACGGCGGCGGCACAAAGACCGATTGCGTCCTGATGGACGAATCGCGCCAGATACTTGCCCGCACTCGCTCCGGCCCCTCGAATCCAACACGCGTCGGGTTAGAGGCCGCGTTTGCCGCCCTGCTCGAGGCCGCGGAGAAGGCGCTTGCGGCTTCTGGCGATATCCGCCGCCGCCGTTGTATCGATCGGCGGTGGGATTGCCGGTATCGGCGCGGCAAGAGTTACTCGTGATCTCGTTCGGATGCTAACGCCGAAATTCCCTAATGCTACCGTGCAGTTCACCAACGATCTCACCATGGCCCTGGCTGCAACCCAGGAAATCCCCAGCGTCGTCGTGATAGCTGGCACCGGCTCCGCGGTCTTCGGCCGCAATTCGCCTGATAACCTCGCTCGCGAAGGTGGCTGGGGGCCCGTCCTCGGGGACTCCGGCAGCGCCTACGACATCGGGCGAAAAGCCATCGTGCTGAGTTTGCGCCACTGGTTGCGGGGCCAGAATTCTCCACTCGGAAACGAGATTCTGCACCTGTTCCATTGCAATTGGGTCGAACTGCAGGACCAAATTCGGGCCAATGCGGACAGCGTCTTTCCCAAGGTGTTCCCCCTCGTGGCAAACGCCGCAAGCGAAGGCGATGATGCTGCGCGCGCCCTTCTCCAGTCCGCCGCAGAGGAACTCTCGGAAATGGCAGCACGAGTGATCGCAACACTGGGACTGCAGGAACAATCATTTTTTCTCGCCAAGACTGGCGGCGTGTTTGGCCGCAGCCCGTTTCTCGACGATCGGTTTGACGCATTAGTAGCCAAAATCGCGCCGCACGCGCGAATCGGTCCGTTGCCCATGCCCATCGCGGAGTTTGCCGCCCAAGCGGCCATCAATTGTTTAGATACTCCGGTCCGAAATGCTGGTGGTTGACCTCTCGTGGACGCCCTCTCTAAAGACCGCGATCGCGCTCTCGTCGCCACAGGCGATGAACTAGCAGCCTTTCTCCACCATCACGGCGCGGATGTTCTCCTGGCCCTGCTCGACAATCCTTTTCTGGACGAAACTCATCTGTGTCTTCTCCTCGACCGCAAGGATCTGCCGGCCGAGATTCTCGAAGAGGTCGCACGCCGCAAGCCCCTCCTCAAAAACTATCGCGTCAAGCGCGCCCTCGCCTTCCATCCCCGCACGCCGCGTCTGGCGAGCCTCCGCCTGGTCCGCGACCTCTATCCAATGGATCTCGTCCAACTCGCGCTCCTCCCTGGCACGCCTGCCGAATTAAAACGGATCGCCGAAGATCAACTCGTCGGTCGGCTTCCCCAACTTCCGCTCGGCCAAAAAATCGCTCTGGCACGCCGCGGACCCGCCCGCGTGGCGGGGGCGCTGCTCGCGGAAGGCGGCTCGCAAATCCTTTCCGTCGTCCTCGATAACCCGCATCTCACCGAAGCCCAGGTCCTCAAGGTTCTCTCTCGCGAAAAGGTCCACCCCGAAGTCGTTTACTCCGTCATTCACCACCGCAAATGGTCCTGCACCTATAACGTGCGTCTTGCTCTCGTTCGTCATCCCGCTTCCACGCTCTCTTCGATCCTAGCCTATCTTCCGGAACTCACCGTCTCCGACCTGCGCGAACTAGCCTCTCCCGGCATCGTCTCGGAAAATCTTCGCAAGTACTTGGTAGCCGAAATCCACCACCGTCTGGATAGCTCGAACGAAGCCGCTCAGCACGCCGTTACGCGCTCCCCCCAAACGGAACCCGAATAGCTAGCGGAACGAGCCGTCCGTACGATGTCCGTTGGGCATGTCCCTCGCGCAACTTCGGTTGCCGCGGCTGCTCGGAAAGACAACCGCTCAGCTGGACATATCGCGGGCGCCGCGTTTTGGCGTATGCTGACGGCTCACGATTCAAGCCCGGCGGCAACGCCCGGGCACGGGACACTGGAATCCTTGGCAGGGGGTTCTACTGGGTCGATGAGCAGTGGCGATCATCCTCGACGGCTGGAGCGCCGCTGGGCGCCCCGCTATTCGTTTCACGCCGACCTCGAGATCGAATGGGGCTCGGCGCTCATCCGCGGCCGCACGCGCGATATCAGCTCCAATGGCATGTTTATTGAGTCCGCCGACCCGCTCTGGGTAGGAGCAGGCTTCACGGCTCGACTCGGACTCGAACAACCCGTCAAAGTGGATTGCTTCGTCAAACGCGTAGAACCCGGTCGGGGCATGGGCGTCGCCGTCATCGTCCCCGAAGAGCAGCAACAGCGCTACCGCGAACTTCTCACCTCGCTGTCCTCCAATCTTCCCTGATCTCGACTTGAGCAGGCGTCTTATACTGGGAATGTCAGCCGCTCAGGTTTCTGTATCGCCGATTCTTTGCGGGCTCGACTTTCGTCCATGAGACCTTCTCAAGCCCACTTAGAGGTTGACCGCCTCGCGGTCGCCAGCTATTTTGACCGTCGCGCGGTCGCCAGCTATTTTGGCCGTTTCGCGGCCACCACTTGCCATGACCCACTGCCTTGATTGCGGTTCCGAACGAACCACCGATCAATGCCCCTCGTGCGGTCTCACGTCCGCTGCCGCTGAGGTCATGTTCCGCCGCAGGCTGGTATTCCGCACCGCGATTTTTCTCCTCGGTTCGCTGGCCTTCCCGTACATCAGCCAGATCTACCCGCCCCTCGACATCGACCTGATGCTCATTTTCTTCGGTCTGATTTTTTTCGGAGTCTTGTTCCTGGCGGTAGTCCTGGAGCGCCGCGCCCGTGATCGCCAGGAGATCGAAATCCTCAAGCGTATCTACGCCGGCTTTATTCCGCTTCCGTGGATTCTCGCGGCCACACTGTTCATCAACGGCCGCCTCGACGCGCAAAAAAACATCACCTACTATCCAACCACCGTCGAAGGCCGCTTCAACATGAAAGGCATCGTTCGCGGCAGCCGCCGGTTGCTCGTGCGGTCTTGGCGCCCAGGCCAGCATTTTGAACGCCTGGCCGTCGATGTCGACGACTTCGATCGCTTCCTGGACGGCGACGCCGTTGAAGTAGCCGTCGAACCCGGCGCTCTCGGCATCCCCTGGTACTACGGCGTCTACCGCCGCTGACAACCGAAAGTTTTGCGCCGCGCGGGACGGATAGAATGTAGAGGCGCGCTTACGCATCCCTGTTTCTTTTGCTGGACGATCGCAATGCGCCCGGCCAAAACAGCGCAAGCCGCGGGAAGCAAACCAATAACAAATGTACGAAAAACTCACCTCAATAAGCGGGCTTTCCATTCACCAACAACGGCAACTGAATATCTAAGAAATTTCCGGTCTTCCCAAATCTGAATTTCACCCGCCGCATCGGTCCCACATCCCGTGTTTTCCATTCCGACGTTTCAATCGGGTCTGCCGGAAGATCCGACGGCGACCATTCCACATTCTCACCCTGCAATTTACTTTGTCCGGATCGAGTTCGTAGACCTCTTGCTCCTGCACATTCACCAACAGGTATCTCCTCCACAACCTCAGCAGCAGCAAACCTTTCTTTTCGCCGTGATACATATTCCACGAAGCCGGCGCATCGTCGTTATAGCGCACGATCGCAAACTCCACCGGCTTCCACACCACCTTCTCGCCCGCTGGCCCCGGCCACGCCAGCGCAAACGCCAATCAGAACAATCGCAAGCAGTAAGCTTCCTGGAATCATTGAACCTCGCGAGACAGGAGCGTCCTACGGATCCTATTCTACTCCCAAGTCTCGCGGCGCCTGGCTGGCTCACAGACTGCGGAAATGCAGACAAGAGTGGGATGGGACAACTTGAGAAGGAGACTACTGCGGCAAGAATATTCGAGTCGCTGGGCGCAAGGCGCCGCGATTCGCTAGAATCTGGTGTTCGGGACGCTTGGAAAAGTCGACGGGAAACAGGTTCGACCCCTCCCCCGGGTTTTTGTAAGTGTTCATTCTAAACGGAGTTAAAGTCGTTTATTTTACTAGACTTCTGCAAGTGTTGATTTTAAAGCGCTGAGGTTCATAGGGGTGAAGCTTTGTTTTCGAGACCGGGGCATGCAATGCCTGGTGGTCCGTCCGCGCGATCCCTCCTGGAGGGGTCGCCAGGGACACGTCACAATTCGTGAGACGGCGGAGCTGAAGTGCGCCGATTAAACCCGCCTGTTGCGGTTGGCGATCAAGCAATCGAAAGAGCTCGCAGCATCCAATAGAATTCCGGAAATTGCGCCTCAAAGTATCGTGAGAGCAATTTACACAAAGAGGCGACGGCCAGGCGGAGCCTCGCGGTAGGAAAATTTCACTAATCGCCAGGGCTGGCAGTGGTGGCGGGCAAAGGCCCGCGGATAGGATTTACTGTCGCGGGAACAGGTTCGGTTTGGCCGGCCAAACTTGCCTCCGTCTTAACTCCGACGGATGCGTCTGTTTTTGGTGGGCGCTCCTGTTTAGCCTCGACCTTCGAGAAAAGTTTGGCGGTTAGCAGCATTGCGGTGAAGGTGGCCGCGAGCAGTCCGAACTGCCGTGAACCGCTCAACATGGATGCATTGCCCAGCAAGGTGAGGCCGGCGAAACAAAACAATAGGTGTACGCAGAACACCTGCAGTGATGACTGCCCCAGCAGCACCAGCGGGCGTATCGCCAGCGGCTTCAGGACCGCCTGTGCCACGATCAGCAGCGTCGCTACGGCCACGAAATTGAGCAAGCGCAGAGGTCCCAAGTGCCACTTATCGAAAAGGAATTCGTATGGGCCCAACTGCATACCGTGCGAAATCGCACGCCGCAGTTCAAACAGCGCTGAAGCGATCACCGCCGCCGGGATCAGCGCGCGTTTTGCCCAAGTCTCGATGGCTAGATCGCCGCGTCCCCAGCGCACACCGAGCCAGATCCCGGCGATCCAGAGAAATTGCCAGGCCCACAGGTCGAACGAGCCCATTTCGTTCAGTGGGATTCGCGTCGGAACAATCTTGCTCATGAATGCATGCTCGGATTGCCGAAACCCAAACTGCGCAAACAGCCAGATCGCGAAAGCCGCCCAAAGAATGGGTTTCCATCCAATGCGGGTAGCCAACAAGAGCGCCGCGGAGGTGAAAATCAGAAAAATAATGTACATCGGCAAGATGTCCAGCAACGGCGGGCGGTAAATCAATAGCGCGGCTTCGGTAACGGCTTGTCTCGCTCCGGCGATGAAGTAAAAGTCGAGAAGGTTGTGCAAGCCAGGCCGGTTGCCGCGAGCAGCGATGGGCACTGCGACCAAGAATGCGAAGGCCAGCAGAAGCGCGTGGTAGCCGTACAGCCGCAAAGTGCGCGACCAAAGTTTATGGGTCATTGCGCGATAGCCGTCGTGGAGCGCCATGCGGTAGTAAATGCGCCCGGTAAACAGCGCCGAGAGGAAAATGAAACCCTCCGCGGCGGACACGAAGCCGAACGGTTGGTTCACGTAAGTGCTGGCAATCGTCGGCAGGTGCGTCAGCGTGATCCACACGAGCATGAGCCCGCGTACAGCGTCGAGTTCCAGGCGACGTCCCACTTTCAGTTAGATACGATGGACGTAGCAATAGTTTCAGTTGGGCCGAAATGTCTATGAATTTAGGGATGAATTGAGGAGATCAACGATCGGTGGGAAATACCGACGAACAACAATCTCGGACCTGTGGAACAGATCGAATTGAAGAGGCTCACGAGCAGCTCAGGAGCCCGAGCCTGACGGTTTAGGAGGAGGCGGCGCTCCGCCGCCAGTGCTCCCGCCGCTGCCGCCGCTTCCACCACTGCCGCCACTTCCACCACTGCCGCCAGATCCACCACTTCCACCTGAACCGCCACTGCCACTACCGCTTCCGCCACTTCCGCTTCCCTGGCCGCTTCCGCCGCCGCCCCCCGAACCGCCGCTACCACCCGTGCTCCCGCCTCCGCCCCCACTGCCTCCGCCAGAGCCGCCAGACGAACCACCCATCACTGTGTTCGTTGCAGCGCCAAAGCTATGGCCAGTCGAACCGCTGAAAACGTAGAGCACTGCAACAATCACCATCGCGATCCCTACGATGAGCAGGGCATACTCCGCCGCATCTTGACCGGATTGCTGCCGCCAGAGTCGTTTGAGAGCACTTAACATGACGAACACCTTGGGTTGCAGGGGACGAAACTAACCTAGCTTCCTGGAAGGAAGAAACCCTAGACGGAGTCTAGCGCGTTCCGGGTAGCGAAACAAGATGGGGACTGGATCGGAGCAGGAGCCACCGCGAGCAACCTGCGACACGCACTTGGCCGCAGATTCGACGCGCGATCATCGCGCGCGAGTTTTCGCGAACTGGACCTGTTTTGCGATTCTCCTCGTGACGCAGTGCGTTGTTTTTGCCGCCGGTAACTTCATAGATTTTCTCCTCGCAACGGGCGGCGGAGCAAGCCCCGCCCCTACAAAGGTCGGAGGGAGATCACTCATAGCGGAGAGCGACGAGCGGATCTACGCGCATGGCGCGGCGGGCTGGGATGTAGCAGGCGGCTAACGCTACGAGGGCGAAAAGCGCGGCAACAGCGGCGAAGTCGAGTGGGTCGGTGGCACTTACGCCGTAGAGCAGAGAGCCCAGGAAACGCGTCAGCGCGAAGGCGGAGAGCAGACCGACGACAATACCTGTGAGCGTCAGCGAAAGACCTTCGTTCACTACGAGCTTAAGGACATCGCGGCGTTGGGCACCCAGGGCCATGCGGATGCCGATTTCACGCGTGCGCTGGCCTACGAAGAAGGAGATGACGCCGTAGATTCCGATGATGCCGAGGATGAGCGCGAGGGCCGCGAAGGCGCCGAACAGGGAAGTGATCGATCTTGGCGCGGAGGTTGCGTCGGTCAGGATCGCCGGCATTGATTTCACTTCGCTGACGGGGGCTTCGGGATTCAGAGAGGAGGCCAGGCGGCGGAGAGATTGTTCGAGTTGCGGTGCGCGGCGGAGGCGGAGCGAATCACGAGCGTCATTTCGGCGGGGACGCTGCCGTTTTCGAGTGTGGCGCCGGGGCCGTAGGGGACGTAGACCAGGCCGTCCATGAAGTCGGGGATGTTTTGGCGCAGATTGTAACCGCGGACGTCGGAGGCGACGCCTACGATGGTGCACCAATCGTTCTGTCCGATGAAGCGCAGGTGTTTTCCAACGGCGTCCTGGCCGGGCCAGAAGCGGCGCGCGGTTTCAGCGCTGATGATGGCGGTGCGCGGGTTGCCGGTGGTGTCGGCTTCGGTGAATTCGCGGCCGCGCAGAAGGGAAATGCGCATGGTGCTGAAATAGCCGGGGGAGACGGCGTTGAGCCAAAAGAGTGGCGCGGGCTTGTCGTTGGTGGGCAAGTAGTCTTCCACATCGGCAGAACGTTTGGTCACTCTTCCGCCGAGTGGAAGCGTGCTGACCACCGCGGCGTCGCTGATGCCGGGGAGCGCGCGAACTCCGCCGAGGAGATCGTGATAGAAGGAAAAGCAGCGGCCGGGTTCACTGCAGAAGGATTCGTTGGGGGTGACGCGCGCGGTCAAAACATTTTCGGAGCGAAAGCCGGGGTTGACGTGGGACAGCGCGTAGAGGCTGCGAATCAACAGGCCGGCGCCACTGACGAGCAGCACTGCGAGCGCTAGTTCGGCGACAACCAGGGTGCTGCGCACGCGGCGGCTGGTGGAAAGAGTGGCGCCGCGGCTGCCGGCTTTGAGCGATTCGGTGAGCTCGACGCGCGAAGATTGAAAGGCCGGTGCGATGCCGGAGACGATCCCGGTGAAAATTACGAGCGCGGCAGTGAACAGGAGAACGCGCCAGTCGATGGCGACCTCGATTAGGCGCGGCGTATCCGCGGGCAGCGCGGACTTGAGCAGCGACATGCCGATTTCCGCGAAGAAGAGGCCGAGCACTCCGCCAATCGCGGCCAGGAGCACGGTCTCGGTGATCAACTGGCGGACGATGCGATGGCGCGCGGCTCCCATCGAGGCGCGAATGGCGATTTCTTTTTCGCGGACCGACGCGCGCGAGAGCGTGAGGTTGGCGACGTTCGCGCAGGCGATCAGCAGAACGAGGGCGACGGCTACGAGCAGGATCAGCAGGCGCGTGCGCACGTCGCTTGCGAGGCCGGTCTGCAGGGACACGGCGGAAAGACTGGCGTTCCAACTCTTCGGCATGGGCCAGGGAAACAGTGGCGGGAGTTGCGATTGCAGCAAGCGGATTTCGGCGTCGGCTTGTTGGATGGTGGCGCCCGGGCGCAAGCGGCCGATCACCGGCATGAAGTCGCCGGCCCAATACGTGGAGGTGTTGCGCGAGTCCATATCGAGCGGAATCCAGACGTCGGATTGCGGCGATGGGAAGCGGAAGTCGCGCGGCATCACGCCGACGATCTGGCGCGCAACGCCTTCGAGGTTGATCGAGTGTCCGATGATGTTGGGGTCGGAGGCGAATCGCCGCTGCCAGAGAGATTGGCTCAGAATCACGAAGTTATTTTGCCCGGCGAGATCTTCGCCGGCGTGAAAGGTTCTTCCGATCGCTGCGTCCGCACCTAGGACCGAAAACAGTTCGGCGGAAACGAGGGTGCCGTTCAGCCGGATGGGATCGCCGAGACCCGTGAGATTGAACTGATAGCCTTCGACATAGCCGGCCAAATCCATGGTGCGGGATTGTGCGCGAAGGGCGTCGAGGGCGCCTTTGGGATAGGTGGGATAGTTGGGATAGGTGCCCGTTACGCTGATGAGTTGTTCGGGATGCGCATACGGCAGTGGACGCAGAAGAATGCCATTTACCAGGCTGAAGATCGCAGTGTTTGCGCCGATGCCGAGAGCGAGGGTGAGAACGGCGATAAAGGTGAATCCTGGATTGCGGCGCAGTAAACGAGCGCCATGATGCAAATCCTGCAGCAGATCTTCGAGCCACGTCCACGCCCACTGATCGCGGGTAACATTTTCGATTAGGGCTACATTTCCGAATTCGCGGCGTGCCGCGGAATCGGCATCCCGGGGCGAGGCGCCGCGATCGATGCGATCTTGGGCCGCCATTTGCAGATGACTTTTGATTTCCTGCTCGAGATTTTCCTGCTTGCTTTCGTCGTGTCCGAACGTCATTGCGCTTGCACCTTTCGCTATGGCAGGGACGAGCTCAAGCCCGTCGCCTACAAAGGATTCCCTGCAAAGGATTGAGCGTGGTCACTCATAACGCAGGGCCACCATGGGATCAACGCGCATCGCCCGGCGGGCCGGGATGTAACAGGCAGCGAGCGCGACGAGCGTCAGGATGACAGCCACGCCGGCGAACGTGAGCGGATCGGTGGGGCTCACGCCGTACAGCATGCTCCCCATGAGTTGAGTCAGCGCAAGCGACGCGGCCAGGCCGAGAAGTACGCCGATTCCCGCCAGCTTTGCCCCTTGGCTTAAGACCATGCGCAACACCTCGGTGCGACTCGCGCCCAAGGCCATGCGCAAACCAATCTCGCGCGTACGCTGGCCCACCACGTAGGAGATGACGCCGTAGATGCCGATGCTGGAGAGCATCAGCGCCAATCCCGCGAATGACGCAAGCAGAATCATCGAGAAGCGCCGGGCAGCGAGCGTGGCCGCCACGATGTCGTCCATTGCACGCGCATCGTAGATCACTTGCTCGCTGTTGATCTGCCGGTTGGTTTGGCGCAGGGCGTCAAGGAGCGAGGGCACCGTGCCGTTGCTGCGCAACGCGATAAACGATCCGCCACCGCCGGGCACCGTGGCGATGTAGTCGTCGGGCATCTGCAAGGCGTGGAGATACATCTGCGCACCAAGTTGCTGCGTGTCGTCCGAGCCGAGCCCCCACTGGTTTACGTGGCCGACAACGCCGACGATCTGCGCCAGCGTGCCGTTGCCACTGAGGTCGATATGATCCAGGCGAATGCGTTTACCCACCGGGTTTTCGCCTCCAAAATATTTCCGCGCAAAAACGTCGTCAATCACGGCGACGAACGGTGAATGCTCATCGTCATGAATGGTGAAGAAGCGTCCCTGCCGGAGCGGGATGCTCATGACCTTTAGATAGTCTGGCTGTACGACATAACTCGAGGGTCCACTTCATATCGTTCTCGCTCGTAGGCTTCGGTTGGCCGTCGATCCAAAACAGCTGCTCGTCATCGCTGTCCATCGGGAACGCGCCCCACGATTGCGAGGCCGCCACGACGCCGGGCGTCGCCGCGAATTTGGCGTCGAGATCGCGGACGTAGGCCCGAATAGCAGCGGGCGTCGCGTGCAGCAGTGAGGGCGGCAGCGCCAATCCGAAGGTAAAGACATTGTTGGACCGGAATCCGGGATCAACGTTCCAAAGCGCGACGAGACTGCGGATCATGAGACCCGCGCCCACCAGCAAAACCAGTGCCATGGCCATTTCCAGCACCACGAAGACGCCCTGCGCGCGATGGCGCGTGCCGCTCCCTCCGCGGCCGCTTTCCTTGAGCGTTTCGTGAAGGCGGGGCTGCGACGTTTTCATCGCCGGCGCCAGGCCGAAGAGAATTCCCGCAAGCAGCGAAACCGCCCCGGTAAACAGCAGAACGTGCGTGTCAATGTGGATGTCCGCGGCGCGAGGAAGTCGCTCGGGCAAGACTCGCAGGGCGGCGCGCGTGGCATATTGCGCGAGAAACACGCCCAAGTCCCCCGCCAGCCAGAGCGAGCAGTGTGCTCTCGGTGAGAAGTTGGCGCACCAATCGCCCCTGGCCTGCGCCCAACGCGGAACGAATGGCAAACTCGCGTGCTCGTCCGGTCGAGCGTGCCAGCAAAAGGTTCGCGACATTCACGCAGGAAATCAGCAAAACAAATCCGACAGCTCCCAACAACACAAGCAAGACCGGCTGCACGTCACCCAGCATGTCTTTTCGGAGCGGGATGAGCGTCGCGCCAATGCCCTTGTCAGCGTCAGGAAAAGCTTCGGCGAGACTATTGGTGACGCCTTGCATATCCGCGGAGGCCTGCTCGATGGTCACACCGGGCTTAAGCCGGCCGATGCCGTGAATTCCCAGGCCGGCGCTACGTTGCGGCAGCAAGGGATTGCTCCACTGGCCAATCGGGAGGTAGACCTCCGCGACATGCGCGCTCCGCTGGAAGAGATCGAAGTCCGCTGGAGTTACGCCGACGATCGTATAGGCTTTGCCGTCCAGGTTCAGCGTCTTCCCCAGAACGTCCGGTGCCCCGCCAAATTTGCGATTCCAGAAACCGGCGCTGATCAGCGCGATTGGTGCTGCGCCGATCTCGTCCTCTCCAGCGACGAAAGTGCGGCCAAGCACGGGGTTCACGCCGACCATCGAGAAATAGTCGGAGGAAATGAACCGGGTGTTGACTTGTTCGGTCTCGCCGAGGCCGGTGAGGCTAAGGCTGGAGCCGCGCGCCACGGCCATCGAAGAAAATGAGTGATTATTTTTCTGCCAGTCGCGGAAGTTCGGGTACGAAAGCGATCCCGAGAGGAAATTCGGCTTGCTTTCATGCAGCGTAACGAGTTGCTCGGGATGCGGATACGGAAGGGGATTGAGCAGCACGGCGTTGACGACCGTGAATAGCGAGGTGTTAGCGCCAATTCCCAGCGCTAGCGTAAGCGTCGCGATCGCCGTGAAGCCGGGATTTTTCTGCAGCGTGCGCGCTCCGTAGCGGAGGTCCTGTAGAAATTCTTCCAACCACAGCCAACCCCACTGCTTGCGGGTCAGATGCTGCACCAGCGCGACGTTGCCAAATTCGCGGCGCGCCGCGGAACTGGCTTGCGGCGCGGTTTCGCCGCGTTCGAGATGATCACGCGTGGACAGTTGGAGGTGAGACTCGATTTCGTCGCGGAGGTCATCTTGGCGTTTACTAGGCCACAGAGAAAATCTCATGCGAACCTCCTTCCGCGAATTGTTCGTGCTGCAAAGTGGATCTACTCATGGCGCAGCGCCACCACAGGATCGACGCGCATCGCCCGACGCGCGGGAATATAAGACGACGCGATCGCAACCACGACCATCAGCAAGGCGACGGATGCATACGTGGTCGGGTCGAGAGTTCCCACGCCATAGAGCAAGCTCGACATGAGCCGCGTCAGCAACAGCGCACCTAGCAGTCCGAGTGCGACTCCCGCGCACGCCAGCACTGCGCCCTGGCCCACGATCAAGTACAAGATTTCCTTGCGCCGAGCGCCCATCGCGATGCGAATTCCGATTTCCCGCGTTCTCTGCGCGACCGAATACGAAATCACGCCGTAGATTCCAACCGCCCCGAGCACGACGGCGAGTGCCGCAAACAGCGAGAAGAGAGAGGTTGTGGAGCGTGTTCCTGCTGCGGCATCCCAGAGCCATCCGCTCATCGTTTGAACCTGCGTGACCGGGACATCGCCATTTAGCTGGGTCGCAATGGATTGCAATTGGCCGCCCAGTTGCGTTTGTGCATCGGGAGTGCGAATCACCAGGGTCATTTCGACGGGAGGCGCTTCGGGGCCGCTGTCGCGGATCGAATGTGCGCCGTACGGCGCGTATATCTCGCCATCGACCCATTGGGCGAATTCTTGCGACAGGCTGTATTCGCGCACGTCGCCGACGACTCCGACTATCGTCCACCACTCTTTGAGCCAACGTGGTTTGAGGTGCTCGCCGATCGGCGATTTCCCGGGCCAAAAGCGCTCGGCGGTTTTTTTGCTGATGAGCACGACGCGCTGCGCGCTGGGTGCGGCGTCGGCGTTGGTGAACGGTCGCCCTTGCAAGAGAGGAATATCCATAATTTGAAAATAGTTGGGAGTGCAGATGCGCTCCATCAGCATGGTGACGTGCGCGCCGGGTAGAACCGGGTGCGCTTCGATGTCCGAGGAGATGTCTTCCCAGGTTTCCGTGAGCGGCAGACCATTCACCGCCCCGGCGTCTTTGACGCCGGGCAGTGCGCGCACGCGCTCAAGAAGTCGCCGTAGAAGGCCTGACAACGCCCCGGCGCCTCGCAGAAAGATTGGTTCGGGGGAGACACGCGCGGTGACGAGTTGATCGGAGCGGAAGCCCGGGTTGGCATTCGCTAGATTCCACAGACTCTTCATGAGTAGGCCCGCGGCGATGACGAGGATGACGGAGATCCCAACCTCACCGATCACTAGCGCGCTGCTTAGGCGGTGATGACCGGCGGATCCGCCTCGTTCGCTACCGGTCTTCAGCGACTTCGTGAGATCGAACTTGGAGCCGCTAGCGGCCGGCATCAAACCGAAAAGAAGGCCGGTGACAATGGAAAGCGCAGCGGTGAAAAACAAAACGCGGGCGTCGATTCCGACCTCCACGAGGCGAGGCATGTCGGCGGGCAACGTGGCCTTCAAAATGGTCAGCGCATAACGCGCGGCGCCAAGTCCCAAGGCGCCGCCCATTAAGGAGATGAAGACGCTCTCCGTGAGGAGTTGCCGAGTGATTCGCCAGCGGCCCGCGCCGAGCGCGCTCGCACGGCGATTTCGCGTTGGCGAGAAGTAGCGCGGGCGAGTAACAGGTTGGCAACGTTTGCGCATGCGATCAGCAGGAGCAGACCGACGGCGCCAAGAAGGACGAGCAACCTCGTACGCACGTCGCCGACCATGAGTTCTTGTAGCGGCTCGATACTTCCGTCAGCCCAAACGTCGTCGGGCATGCGGCGCGGATAGGTGGCGAGAATGCTGGCGCGAAGGTGTTTGATTTCGGCACGGGCTTGCTCCAGGGTCGCGCCGGGGCGCAATCTACCGGCCAGCGGCATATAGCTGCTGTAGAAGTACTCGCCTTGATCGCGCGGGTCGAGATCGAGCGGAATCCAAAGCTCGATTTTGGGATTTGGATAACGGAAATCGGCGGGCATCACGCCAATTACCTGGCGATCAATACCGCTCAAGGTCAAGCTGCGGCCGATCATGTTGGGATCGCGGCCGAAGCGACGTTCCCACAACGAATGGCTAATGATGACGAGGTGATCTTTGCCCGGTTGGTCTTCGCCGGTTTGGAAGGCGCGACCCATCGCGGGCTCGGCGCCCAAAACCGAGAACCAATTTGCAGAAACGGAAGTGCCAGTGAGCCGCTCGGGAAGATACCCGCCGGTGAGATTGAGGTCAGTATTATCGGTGTTCGCAATGACGTCCATGGTGCGGCTCTGATCGCGCATCAATACGAATGGGTGCTTTGGATAATACTGGGTCAGGCCGACCAAGCGGTCGGAGTGAGGCAACGGCAGGGGTTGTAGCAGGACTCCGTTGACCAAACTGAAGATAGCGGTGTTTGCGCCGATGCCGAGCACCAGGGTTAAGACGGCGACCAACGTGAAGCCCGGGTTGCGGCAGACCAAGCGCGCGCCATAGCGTAGGTCTTGGAGAAATTCTTCGAGCCAGAGCCAGCCCCACTGTTCGCGCGTCACGCGTTGCACGAACCCGAGATTGCCAAATTCGCGTCGGGCAGCGGATGCGGCATCGCGAGGCGACGCGCCATGGTCGAGGTGATCGCGCGTGGCCATTTCCAGGTGGGCTTTGATTTCTTGTTCGAGCCGCTGTTGCCGCTGCTGGTTGCGCCGCCAAAACCGGGAACTCATGCTTCACTTTCCTTCTTCGCGGGCTCGAGCACGCCGGCGATGGCGTCAGAGAGTTGCGCCCAGCGGGAGCGTTCCGACGAGAGACGCTTTTTACCCGCGGCGGTAAGGCGATAAACGCGCACACGCTGCTTATTCTCGGAAACCTTCCAGTCGGCGGCGATCCACTTCTGGCGCTCCAGTCGGTGCAGTGCGGGGTACAGTGATCCCGTATCCACCTGCAAAATGTCGCCTGAGTTGAGACGGATAGCCTGGCTGATGCCATAACCATGTTGAGGGCCCCACCTAAGGGTCTGCAGGATCAATAGATCGAGCGTGCCCTGCAGCAGTTCGATGCGATTCTGGTAACGATTGCCCACGCCGATTCTCCCCAGGGGGTAGGCACTCTACATCCCTGCATGTAGGACGTCTACACCCGTCAAAAGGTCAGCATGCCACGCGCCGATTTTTGAGGAAAGGACAAACTATTGTAGAAGCGGGAGATAACGAGGACGGCTGCCGGCAAGATCGATTGAGAATCGACCGTTTTTGGGACGCCGGGTCGCGGAACCGGACAGTCACTGAAGCTCGCGACGATTCCGGAGTCTCTATTCGGACGGCGCAACTCTGAGCGCGCGGGGATAACGTCGTGACGGCAAATACGAACAATCGCCGGTGTCGACTTGCGACACGAACGCCAGGACGTCGACAAGGTTGTCGTGAGTGTCCCCGGTGGCGTGACCTCCGCACCCTTGGATCTCTATTTCCTGGCCTGGCGCCCACCCATCGCTCGCGGCCAGCGTGAAGGTGTGGACGCCTAGTCGCGCAGTCATCGCACGGCCAGAG
>CAVSNL010000019.1:0-77698 GCA_963729285.1 uncultured Acidobacteriota bacterium | reverse complement strand
TCGTTTAGTAAGGTCGCCGTATGTGATTCGAGTGGGAAAGCAAGTCGGCGGCCTTTGCGAGCGTCCGCCGCCGGATCATACGACTGGCGAAAGCCAGGGTACTCGGGTACTCTAAACCACAATCAGGATTGAAGGTAGGGCCCATGTCACCGGCGGCAAGTAAGACAAGGTTGTTGTTCAACATCGTCGCGGTTTGCAGATAGCGAGGAGCGATCATGTTGCCAGTCGCCGTAAACGTTCCGGCCGTGGGATCGTACAACTCAGCCGTGTTCCAGACGGGACTTTGCTCACAGCTGGGCGGCGTGGCGCCCCATCCGCCAGCCACGAGCACTTTTCCAGTATTTAATAGAGTCGCCGTGTGCGAGTAGCGCGGGTCCGTCATGCTACCCGTAGTGCTAAACGTTCCGGTCGAAGGGTCGTAAAGCTCGGCACTGGCCAGTTCGCCGGATGTGGAGTTTCCGCCGCCGGCGATCAGCACTTTTCCGTTGTTCACAGGGTAGCCGTGTGAGCCTGCCGAGCGGTCTCATGCTGCCCGTTAGCGTGAAGACCCCAGTTGAGGGGTCGTACAATTCGGCGCTCCCCGAAGGAATGCCACTCGAATCGTTAGCCCCCGGCGATCAGCACTTTTCCATTGCTCAAGAGGGTAGCCGTATGCGCCGCGCGACCCGTACTCATGCTACCCGTTGCTGTGAAGATCCCAGTCGTGGGGTCGTACAATTCCACGCTCGCCATTCGGCCCCATTCGTACCCGCACCGCCGCTGATAAGGACTTGACCGTTTTCAAGAGCGTCGCTGTCTGAGCGCTGCGGCCAGCGGTCATATTGCCTGTGGCTCAAAAGCTAACGTCGTTGGATCGTATAATTCGGCGCTCGCCAAAGTACTAATCGTGGCCGACGTCGTCGTTGAGTAGGTAAGGCCCCCAGTAATGAGCACCGTTCCGTTGCTGAGCAGTGTAGCGGTGTGCTGGTAGCGGGGACTGGCCACCAAATTTCCGGTAGCGGCGAACGTATTCACTTGCGCAGCCGCGGCGCTCGCAAAAATGGTCAGGCCGGCGCACAACAGGGCAAACAGTAAAGGTTGCACCAGAACAACGCGAAAACTCTTAGGCATTTTGCATAGGCCAACAAGAAGGCTATCAAGCACAGGTCACCCCTTTGGCTGGCGGCATCTGCGGGGTGCCACTAACCTGCTATTCTGGCCTCAGTTCGCGACCTGGAAGGACCAAACGATTGATATAAACCTATACCAATGAATTGATTGACACAATAGCCCTACCATTCAGTCAGTTGTGTTCCTTACTGCACGACCAACGTGAGCTTCGTAGCGTGGCTCAGTGTGGTCAAGCCAGCCGTGGCGCTCGCCGACACCGTGATCGTATAGGTTCCCGCCTCGGTTCCTGTCCCGCCGCCACCTCCGCCACTGGAATTCCCGCCGCCGCACGATGCCAGCCCCAGTCCAGCAAATACCAGGAGGGCCATCGTCACCGCCGGTGCCCACCCAAACCTTTGGCTGCCACGCGCCCTATCGAGGCTGAACAGCGCCAGCGCGGTCACCAGCCACGCCGCGAGCACCATCGGAGGCCTACCCATCCTTCGAAACGCGTCCGTGCCGCTGGCAACACACCTGCGAAACCGCCGTCGTCGTCACCGTGACCGTCGCGGTCGTAGCCGTCGTCCCGCTCAAAGTCACCGTAGCTGGCGAGATACTGCACCTCGTCATGGCCGGCGCACCGCTGCACGTCAGCATCACGTTTCCGCCGAATCCACCGCTCGGTGCCAAGGAAAGCGCATAAGTCGCGGTCTGCCCAGGCGCCACCGTCGCCGTTCCTCAGACCCAGCGGTCATCGAAATTTCCAGATGCGGTGACCTAACCGTTAGCGACACCTGGTGCGTTAGCGACCCAGATGTCCCGATGACATTCACGGTATACGTGCTTGGAGGCGTTGCCGCAGTAGTCGTGATCGTAAGTGTAGATGTCCCCGATGCGTTCGGAATCGTTGATGGCGGAAAAGTGCAATTCGCTCCCGCCGGAAGCCCGCTGCACGATAGCGCGACGCGCCGCCGAACCCACCCAGGGGCGCCGACGTTATCGTCGCGCTGGTCGAGCCCCCGGCAGCGATGGTCCCCGGGGAAAGCGCCGAGGCGGAAATCTCGAAGTCATGGCCGTATTGAACAGCAAAACGTTCTGCAATGATGTCCGGCTTTCCGTCTCCATTGAAGTCGCCAATGAACCCATCGCCGCCGGGTATGAGCGGGAGAGGGCTTCTAAAAGTTCCATCTCCGTTGCCAAGAATGCGAGCCCCAAAATGCTCCGCCTTTGATTCGCGTACCCAATATGTCCGCCTTACCGTCCCCATTGAAATCGGCCACTTGCAAAAGGATAATTCTGTCCTTGTCACAGGGGAACCAGTAAACTACCATCTCCTTTTCCTAAAAGCACCTGAATCGCACTTCTTGGCCACACCTAGATCGTCACCGCCGTCACGATCAAATCCGCAGTTGCCAGCCCCGACGTTGAACCGGAGGCCAGCGGGCCAGCCCGGTGCTGGCGATTAGGTCGCTGGTTGGAAAGTGCCGTCTCCGTTGCCCAGCACACTGCAAGACCGTTGCCGCCCCTTCCCACGGTCACATCCATCTTTCCGTCCTTGTTGAAATCCGCGACCACAACGTTGCTGGGTCCGGGAATCGGCCCGCAAAGTATTGAACCGGGGCTGCAAAAGTTCCGTCTCTTCATTGTTTAACAACACGCTGAAATTTCCATCGACGCCCATGTTTGCGATAAGACAATCAGGTCAGCTTTGGTCGCCGTTCAGATCCGCGAGGTGAATGCTTGTAAGCAGCCCCTCCCGGCCCCGGAGCTGTAGTCGGCGGGCCAAAACTTCCGTCGCCGTTGCCGAACAACACCAACTCCAGGCCGTTTGACTGTCAATGTATCCCGTTAGGTCGAGTTTGCCGTCGCCGTTCAGATCCACTGCGCCACTAAGGGTCACCGGCGAATTTTGGGGAACAGGAATTTGGTAGGTATTCGCGACGTAAAATTACCCTTTCCATCGTTCAGCCAAATTTCCAAGTTTGCTTGCTGCCGGATTACGACACTAATAACGCCAGATCCGGGTGACCGTCCTTATTAAAATCGCCGGTTACCCGCTCTCCGCTCAAGCCCGGAATAATCTCGTCTCCCTGTAACGTTCCGTTGCCATTTCCCGCGAACAGTAGTATTGAAAGCCGCCGCGTCCAACTTTACCGTCTCCGTTAAAGTCCGCTGACCACTATATTGCTGTACTGCGGGGAACGCATTCTCGGTGTATTGGTTTAACCGTGCTGTAATCCTTTCCGACAGTAAACGAACCATCTCCATTGCTCAATTGGACACTCGGGAGTCGACTCCCTTCCGAACGATCAGTCCGCCTTGCCATCGTTGTTGAGGTCGACGGCCGGGCCGTATTGCGCCCATATTCCGGATGGCTAGGCCTTTACCGTACCCGGCTGGAATGTCCCGTCGCCGTTGCCGAACAATATTTGCGATTCCGAGTTGTTGTTCGACGTGCCACCGAATCCCGCGACATCCACTTGCCGTCGCCATTAAAATCCCCAACGACAAATCCGGTAAGCGCGCCTGTGGGAAAGGCAACAACGTCTGGAATGTGCCATTTCCGTTACCGAGTTGTATTCCTACTCCTAGAATGAAGAGGTCCGGTTTGCCATCGCCATTGAAGTCCGCCAAATGTCGAACGTCCCGGGCCCGGGAGCGCCGGAAGCCACCCCGCAAGAAAAGTCCCGTCGCCCTTTCCAAGGTAACTAAGACCCTTGGTCAACACGTCCGGTTTCCCATCGCCGTTCAGATCACCACAAGTAACGCGCCTCCCGGTGAAGGAATGGCTGTGTTAATGGGTGCCTGGAATGTTCCGTCTCCATTGCCCAGCAGCACCGAGAAAGTGTTTAAGGACGTGCTGGCCACCACCAAATCAGGCTTGCCATCTCCGTTGAAATCTGCGGTCGCGATCGGCGTACCGCTGTTGAGCCCGGCCAATCCCAGAGGCGTCCCTATCGTAAACGTCCCATCCCCCTTCCCCAGCAACACCGTGCCGTCCGAAAAGATCAGGTCTGGCTTGCCGTCTCTATTGAAGTCTGCGGTCACCACCTGGCCGGCACCCGGATAAGTAGGCGGCACGAAGAATGGATTAGAACCCTGTGCGTAGGCGTTGCAATACAAGAGCGGAAGAATAGCAAGCGCGGAAACGTACCTGAGCGGCACCTTCAAGGTTCACTCCTGATCGGCTGAGTCTCTGCGGGACCCACGATCTGCTTTTTATCCTCAGTTCGCGACCTGGAAGAAACCAACGATACAATATAAAGCTATACTAATGAATTGATTGAGGCAATAGCTCCTACAGTTCAGTCGGTTGTGTTCCTTACTGCACGACCAAGTGAGCTTCGCGCTGTGGCTCAGTGTGGTCGCGCCAGCCGTGGCGCTCGCCGATACCGTGATCGTATAGGTTCCCGCCTCGGTCCCAGTCCCGCCGCCACCCCTCATCGACCTTCGCCCATCGCGCTCCCTCTACTCCTAGGCTTCGCCCTCGAGCATTCGAATAACCATTCAGTTAAATTATCTACTTGACTTCATCCCAGACTCGTGTTAAGCTGTTTGTGTTTCAACGGGGGCGAAACGCGAAGGTGCTCCCTTGTCTGCCCAATCCTTCCAGCTTCCTTCGTCTCTCTATCTAGTATCGTAGTCTATTCTCTCCACTTCCTCTCCTCCGTCTCTGTGCTCTCTGCGACCTCTGTGGTGAAAATCCTTCTTTCCAGCTGACTCCCCAGCCCCAAAACGCTCTCCGCCCGGCGCGTTGTCGCCATCGCGTCCCTCCTCACTACCCGCTAACTCCTTTACAATCCGCACTTCCGAAAAATGCACCAATAACTCCTTCAGAATCCGCACTTACAAAATGGTTGAACTTAAAACCCTTTAGAATCCGCACTTACGAAAAAAGGGGGGAGGGGGTGCACGCAAACGTGTCCGCACGCGATTTCCACAGCCGATGTTTTAGAGAGGAGTTGCGGAGCGACTCAGACTATTCCCAAGTGCTCAGCGTTACCGCGACTGAGAAGCCGAATCGGAATTCGTGCCGTATTGCCGCTTGAGGGATCGTGCACCGGGCTTGCAGAAGGACATGCGCCAGAAATTGCAGTTCGGCGTAATGAATTCGAGCCCCAGATATCTTTTGCCTTCCCGGCGCCGCGTCGTGACCACTTTGCATTGCACTGATTGTCGCGTGTGCTCGTTCAGCAGGACCACCGTTTGATCCGGTGCGAGCTCCGCGTCCAACGGAAGCAGGCACCCGAACTGACTCACCGTGTGCGTGTGCGTGCGAATGATGAACTCCTCGCCATTGAGCGCTTGCCCATCCACACGGAGGGGCACCGCCAGTGTCACACGCGCAGAGCGACGCCTTTCGACGCGCCGATAATTCACAATTTGCATGTGCATACAATCGCTCGACACGGTTCCGGGTGGAAGGCTTGCCGAGGGCTACACCTACTTGCTTCCCGAATGTTACTACGTTCAGCGATTTCTAAAAAGCGTGCGTTACGAAAAGCGCACCTGGCTCAGAAGCCCGGAAGAACGTGGCGAAAGAGCATCGCGATTCAGCAGTGGTTGGAGTCTGTCGGATGAGAGAAAAGAGGGGGGACAGGTGCTGAGTTCGGTGACGATACCAGCACCTGCCCGTCAGCGAGGGTCGGTCTCGCTATGAAGATTCTTGTAGTTGCAGGTTAGGCTGGGCAAAAGACAGGGCAATAAGGTAAGTCCTGTACAGGACCTGAGGGAAACACGCACAGCACCTGAGTATCGAGATCACCGTGATGACCAGCCAAAGACGGATGGTATCTCCGAAAGAAGAGGTGCTCCAGTCGCTATAACCCGTAACCCCTGGAGCAAACGGATGGCGTCAGCCAGGAACGGCGACCGTGCGGAGCTCGCGGAAAGTCGGGGCGCGGTTCGCCGCGCGATCGAGGCTTTCCTGAAGGTTCATGAGCGTCAGGAAGGTAGTCAGGATGCGCTTCTTGTAGTCGTCGGTGAGCCGCATTCGACCCGTCGCCACCTGGGTAAGCTTCATGGCGGTGGTTTTCACGTAGGCCGCGATTTCGGACTGCCGCGTAATGCTGGTCTTCCCCTGCGCGGTCTCACGGCGGAGTTCGGCGCAATCATGTTCAATGCCCAACAGGAAGTGTTGGACGCAGAGCAGTTCGACTTCAAGCTCTTGAGGTACCGCTACCTGGCACCAGCACAAGCTGGTGGAAGAAGACTTTGGCTCGGACATGACGACCCCTCTGGCCCCACTGAGAGCAAGGGCAGTACCAAAGTACCGAAAGGAGACATTGTCGGAAATTGCAGGAAAATACGGGCTTATGTTGGGGATTACCGGGTTTTAGGGGGTAGAATCCCGGCGGATGTGTAACCCCTTTTCCGCCCGGTAGTCACCAATTGGGAGCGGACCTCGAGGAAAGATCCGGCGGGAAGCTGCCGGGTGCTTGTGACGCCGCAGGTGCCGCGCCGGCCCGCGACTGTCAGTAAGTTTCCGAGAAGCAAGGTGTTAAGAGCGGAGGGGGAGAGAATCCGCGAAGCACGAGAATCGAGCGGGTGGAGAGGCACGGAGAGAACGAGTTTCCGATCAGGGCCGAAGTTGCGCGCGTTAATCACAGCCACCTTAGTACGCGAGTGCGGGCGGACCCGTGTGGAGAATCTCTTTCGTGCTGATGAGGTTGCTGGCGGCCGCTAGGATTTCCTCAGCGAATGGGCAGCGGTTGTGGAGGGACCTGCCCGAAATAGGAAAACAACTTCCAAACTGGCGACATGTTGCAGTCTTAACTTGGCAGCAAGCACCGGAATGATGGTGAGATTCTGCCCTTTGCTCGAGTACCCTTGCTCGGTACTAGACCCGATTGTTCTGGGTCCTGGCGCTCAGTCTCCGGCCTTGCGGCTACGGGATCCGATGTCCACGATAACGGGGCGCTTCGTGCCTTGAGCCCACAGGCGATGGCCCCCGAGGAACGCGTTGTCATTGCTGCCGAGTTGGGCGCCGGGAGGCAGCTCTTTGAGTTTTTTGGAATTTCCGCCGCCCAGGACCACGTAGTCGGCGCCAAGCGAGGCCTTGAGCAACTTTGTAACTTTGGCGACATGTTTACGCCAGCGCTTCTTGCCGAGGCGCTCGAGGCCACGCAAGCCCAGATAGTCTTCGTAGGTCTTGCCGCTCTTGTAACCGAGGTGGGCAAGCTCCATGGGCTCAAGTACGCCGTCCACGATCATGGCCGAGCCTAAGCCAGTGCCCAGTCCGAGGAAGAGCATGCGCCCGCCCTTGTAACTGCCAAGGGCCTGCATGGCGGCGTCATTGACGATCCTCACCGGGACGCCAAAGGCCTTCTCGTAGTCGAAGCCGACCCAACCGCCGCCAAGATTGTGGGGTTCGCGGAGCGGGCGTCCGTTGATGATGGGCCCGGGATAACCAAGCGATATGCGGTCGAAGTCCCAGCCGCGGCTGGCTTGTTTGACGATGTCCACGGCCTTACTCGCGGTCATGGTCGGGCCGGAGGGAATCTTGGTGACTTCTTTTTGTCCGGTGACGCGCATCTTGACGTTGGTGCCGCCGACGTCGACAACGAGAACCTTTGGAGATTTCGAGCGGAAGAGGGGATTTGGGTCGCGCTGTATTCGTAGTGATTTTGTTCGTCGCCATAAATTTCATCTCAAGATCATCTTAATCGTTGGAGCGGCAGAATGATTCCAGGATCAATGCAAAGACCTTTCCGGCAACGTGTCGTCTATTGCGGGTGTACCTAAAAAGCTAATGCAATCGAGGAAGCAACACGGCGAAAGACGCGCATCGGAATCTCTTCGAATGACCGGACGCGACGAATTGCGCGGAACCTTTCGCCGGGAAGCTTCGTAGAAACAAGTAGTGCGACCAATCATCCGTTCGACCTCGAATAGGCGCCCGACTTAGATGCTCGGGAGCGGTTGTGAGTTCTAAAGAAGGAACAAGGATAACGCAGAGACGCTGAAGACGCAGAGAAATCGCTGAGAAGAGGACGTGCGGTTCGGGAGCTCGGCATGGAAATGCTTCGACAAGATATTCGTTACGCAGCGCGCACGCTTTGGAAAGGGCGTGGCTTCGCGGCTGTGGCTATGATCACGCTGGCGCTGGGCATCGGAGCGTCAACGGCGATATTCAGCGTGATCGACAACGTTTTGATGGAGCCGTTTCCGTATACGGATGCGGGCCGCCTGATGTCCGTGCAGATTCACGATACGGAGCGTAATGAACCGGGAGGGCGCGCAGGATACACCGGACCGGAGTTTCTCGATTACGTGGAGCAGAACCACGTGTTTGACCGGGTGATCGCGAACGACGGGGAAGATGTTCTTTATCGAACAGGCGAAGGAACCGAACTGCTCAAGGGCAACCTGGTGACTCCGAATACGTTTGAGTTTTTGGGGATGCCGGCATTGCTGGGGCGCGTGATGCAGCCTGCGGATTACGAACCGGGAGCGCCGCCGGTTTTCGTGATGCGCTACAAAACGTGGGTCGATCGCTTCAGCGGCGATCCCAGCATCGTGAACAAGACTTTCGTGCTCAACGACGTTTCGCGGACGCTGATCGGCATCATGCCGCCCAGGTTTGGCTGGGGCGATGCGGACTTGTGGGTGCCGCAAAAGCCGCTACCGGCGGGTGCGACGCAGAGCAATGAATTCCCGCGATATTGGTTTTTGCTGGGACATCTGAAGCCGGGCGTTACGATCCGGGAAGCGCAAGCCGATTTCGATGTGATCGCGCACCGGCTGTCGTCGAAGTATCCGAAGGACTATCCGAAACACTTCACGGTGGAAGTGAATTCGCTGACTGACCTGGTCGTCGGACAATTTCGCACGACGTTGTACATCGTGCTGGCGGCGGTCGGGATTGCTGTTGCTGATCGGGTGCGGGAATGTGGCGAATTTGCTGTTGGCGCGGGCAACCGGGCGAGAGAAGGAATTTGCGATCCGAGCGGTGCTCGGAGCAGGTCGATTGCGGCTGATCCGGCAACTGCTCGTCGAGAGTTTGATTCTGGCTTTAGGTGGGGCGTTTCTAGGCGCGTTGATCGCGTGGGGCGGATTGAAAGCGCTGGTGGCGGCCATCCCGGCGCAGATTATTCCGGCAGAGGCGGTGATCCGCCTGAACGCACCGGTGCTGGCGTTTACCTTGTGCGTGGCGGTGATGACCGCGCTGATTTTTGGATTGGTGCCTGCGCTGCAAGCGGCGCGTCGCGACCTGAACGATCCGTTGCGCGACAGCGGGAAGGGAACCAGCGGCTCCGGGCGTCACAACGCATTGCGCAATGCGGTCGTGGTGCTGGAGGTGGCGCTGTCGCTTACGCTCATGGCTTCCGCCGGGCTGCTGATGCGGAGTTTCGTAGCGCTCCGGCAGGTGCACCTGGGATTGCAGCCCGATCACATTCTGGTGGCGCGGCTGCCGTTGCCGAAGGACCGCTACAAGACCTCCGACCAGATCACCAGCTTTTACAAACCGCTGTTGCAGCGCATCAAGGCGCTGCCAGGGGTCGTGGACGCGACGGAAACGAGCACGTTGCCGCCGTACGGCGGGATTCCCAGCGATCTGGACGTTGCCGGAAAGACGCACGCCGATAAATGGGAGGGCTTGTTTCAGTTGTGCAGCGAAAGCTATTTCCCGACGCTGCGGATTCAATTTGTGGACGGACGCGCGTTTACGGAATCCGAGGTCAACGGGAAGCGGAAGCTGGCGGTCGTCAACCAGTTGTTTGCGCACCGGTATATGGGCAACGACAATCCCATCGGACAGCGCGTGCATATCGTGGGGCTGGAGACGTTTCCGGATCCCGTGCCCGAGGCGTGGTTTGAAGTCGTGGGAGTGGTGGCGGACGTGAAGAACAATGGGTTGCAGGATCCGATTCGGCCGGAGATCTGGGTGCCGTATACGGTTACCGGTTCGGGGGCGCGCGGCGTTTTGGTGCGGACATCGCAAGAGCCGCTGGCGATGCTGAAGTCGGTGCAGCAGGAGATCTGGGCCACGGATAGCGGCGTGGCGCTTACGTTTACGGGCACGCTGGAGGGCTACATCAGCTCGTTTTCGTATGCCGGGCCGCGGTTTGGATTTTTGCTGATGACGATTTTTGGCAGCGTCGGGCTGATCCTGGTGACCGTTGGCGTGTATAGCGTTCTGGCGTACACGGCGGCGCAGAGGACGCATGAGATCGGGATTCGCATGGCGCTAGGCGCGGAAACCCGAGACGTGTTGCGGTTGGTAGTGACCATGGGAGTTCGGCTGGTGGCGCTCGGGCGCAGTGATTGGACTGGTTGCGAGCCTGCTCCTGGCGCGGGTGATCGCGACGCAACTCTGGGGTGTCTCGCCTTACGATCCGATGACTTTGGCTAGCGTCACGATTTTGTTGTTGCTTACGGGATTGATCGCTTGTTGGATTCCGGCGCGGCGGGCTTCACGGGTGGATCCGCTGGTGGCGTTGCGGTATGAGTGATGGTGCGGGCGCGGTTTACGTTCGTGCACGTCACAACGAAGACCTGTAGCCGCGGTCGCCGTTCAGACCCCGGGGTTTAGATGAAAACGCATCTCAGCTCCATCCATGAGTTGGAGAGAGAGCGACACGCCGGGCTGAAGCCCGGCGCCTACATAACCCGTCCTACATCACCCGCCGTCCCTTAGTGGTCCAGGAGCAATATCGTTCGATAGAGGACTTCGGCGCCGTTGGCGCAGTCTTGCCACGACGTGAATTCTTTGGGCGAGTGGCTGATGCCATCGTGACTGGGGACGAAGATCATGCCCATCGGGGCGATCCTGGAGATATTTTGGGCGTCCTGAGTTGCGCCGCTGGGCAGGTCCATGGTGGCGAGGCCGAGCGATTTGGCCGCATCGGCGATGGCGCTTTTCACCATGGGGTCGGCGCTTGCCGGTTGGGCATCGTCGAATGGAGTGCAGCTGGTTTCCACGTTTTCTTCGGTGTCGGTCTGCTTGAGCCTTTCCTGGATGTGTTGCCACATGCGGTCGATTTTCGCGGTGTCGAGATCGCGCAGCTCGATGGGAAATTGCACGCGGCCCGGGATGACGTTGACCGCGCCGGGTTCGACCTTTACGAAACCCACTGTGCCCACCTGGCGGCCGTCTTCCGCGCGAACGACTTCGCGCACCGCGAGTATGTCTTTGGACGCCGCGGCCAGAGCGTCTTTGCGGCGGTTCATCGGCGTGGTGCCCGCGTGATTGGCGAATCCGGAGACCGTGCACATCCAGCGTTTGAGCCCCACGATGCCCTGGACGATGCCGATGGGGATTTTGTTTTCCTCCAGGTTCGGGCCTTGCTCGATGTGTAGTTCGACGACTGGCGCCGAGTGAGCCGCGGGGAATGCGGGCGTCGGTCAGATGCGCGGGATCCTGACCGTAGCGGCGGAGCCAATCGGCCAGCGTCAGGCCCTGGTCATCCTTGCGATCGAGGATTTCTGGTCCGAGTTGTCCCGCGGCGACACTCGAACCCAATGTGGTGAGGCCGAAGTGATTGCCTTCTTCGTTGGTCCAAATGACTACTTCCAGCGGATGCCGTGTTTTTACGTTTGAATCGTTGAGCGCGCGGATCACTTCGATAGCGCCCAGGCTACCCAGGTCGCCATCGAAATTTCCGCCATGAAGAACCGAGTCGATGTGCGAGCCGAATAGCAGGATGGGCAGCTTTTCTGATCCGGCGCGCGAGCCGAAAATGTTTCCGGCGGGATCGACGCGGACTTGAAGACCTGCCTGCTTCATCAGGCCCATGACGTATTCGCGCGCGGCCATGTCGGTTTCGGAGAAGCCTAGACGGGTGACGCCGCCTTCGGGATTCTTGCCGAACTCGCTGAGTTTCTCGAGCGTGCTTTGCAGACGTTGGGAGTTGATGTGGAATTTTGCGGAGGGCGCGTCTTGGGCGTGTGAGGGAGCGGACGCGGCAGCCACCGACAGAGTCGACACAATGAGATACGAAAGCGAGTTTGCGAGGTTTCCGGACAGAGTATGGCGTGTGTCTTGTGGGCATCTTGTTAGCTGAGGAGGGCGTGGAAGCGGGGGTCGAAACGCAGGGAGTCTAGGTCGGAATCTTTCGCGGCCCAATTTTTGAAGAAGGTGCCGTGCTCCATCACTTTTCCGAGGCATTGGAGGGCATCTTCGGTTTTGCCGAGAAGGGCATAGACGCAGGCAACGTTGTAGAGAATGGAGGTTTCTTCGGGATCGATGGCGAGGGCGCGGCGGGCCCAGTCGTAGCTTTTTGCGTGCTCGCCAATGCGCGCGAGAATTCCGGCGCCTAAGTAGAGCGCGCGCGGGTCGTCCGGGTGATTCTCGGTGTGTTTCTCAACCAATAGCAGCGCGCGTTTTTCTGTCGCGGCGGCTTCGGCGGGGCGGCCCAAGCCGTGGTAGACGGGAACCAGCAGGCTGACGGCCTGGTAGTCGTCGGGATTGAGCCTCGAAGCTTGTTCATAGAGCGCGGCGGCCTTGGCCAGGTCACCGCTCTGAAATGAAGTGCGGGCGTAGAAGTAGTAGGCCTCGTAGAGTTTGGGATCGAGGCGGATGGCGGCTTCAAATTCCCTTTGCGCCTGGACGAAATCTTTTTTCAGCGCGAACGCCAGACCGCCGGCGGCGTGAGCTTCGGCGAGTTCTGGGTCCAGTTCCAGGGCTTTGCGGCTGGCGGCTTCGGCTTCGTTGAGATTGTCTTCGACGCTGTCCCAATACATGTAGAGGAATGAGCAGCAGTCGGCGACGCCGGCGTAGGCGCGGGCGTAATGCGGATCGATGACGATGGCGCGGGCGAACATCTGGCGGGCGAAGTCAAAACCTTTGCGGCGAAATTGGTGGAAGAATTGGCGGCCGCGCAGGTAGTAGTCATACGCCTGGGGATTGTCGGTTTGCTTGCGGGCTATGGCCTTTTCTTCCTGGGGAGAGAGCTTGATGCGCAGAGCCTGGCTGATGCTGCGAGCGATTTCGTCCTGGACTTCGAAGACGTCTTTTAGCTCGCGATCGTAGCGTTCCGCCCAGATGGAGTGACCCGTTTGAGCGCGGATGAGTTGGGCGGTGATGCGCAGGCGATTGCCGGCGCGACGCAGGCTGCCGCTGAGGACGCACGCGGCGTTGAGTTCGCGGCCGACTTGGGGTCCGGTTACGGGCTTGTCGCGATAGGCCAGGACGGCGGCGCGGGGGAAGACCTGGAGCTCTTTGATCTTGGAGAGCTCGGTGATGATGTCTTCGGTCATGCCATCGCGGAAATATTCGTCGTCTTTGCTATTGCTGAGATTTTCGAAATAGAGGACGGCTACGGATTTTTCGGAGGGGGCCGCGGCGGGCTCGGCGGCGGGGGTGCTGGCTTGTCTTTTGGAGTCGGTGAGGCGGCCGGAAGAATCGCGGTCGCGCTTGAGGCGTTTGAGATCGGTTTTGATTTCGGAGGCGGTTTGGTAGCGGAGGTCGCGGTCTTTTTCGATGGCTTTGTTGATGATGCGCTCGAGTTCGGCGGGGACTGCAGAATTGAGGGTTGCGGGCGGCCTGGGAGTTCCGTGGAGAATGGAGTCGAAAATGGTGGCGGAGGTGTCGCCGGCGAAAGCGAGCTTGCCGGTGGCCATTTCATAGAGGACCGAGCCGAATGAGAAAAGGTCGGTGCGCGGGTCGAGATCTTTGCCCAGGGCTTGCTCCGGCGACATGTACGCCATGGTGCCGAGGGCGGTGCCGGGACTGGTGAGGAAGTCTTGATCGCCGCCGACGGTGACTTGTGCGGAAACGTCGGCGACGTGCGCCTGCGCTCGCCGGGCTTCCATCTTGGCGAGTCCGAAGTCCAGGATCTTGGTTTGGCCGCGTTGCGTCAGGAAAATGTTGGCGGGCTTGATGTCGCGGTGAACGATACCGCGAGCGTGCGCGGCGGCGAGTGCGTCGGCAATTTCAATTCCGACATCGAGGATCGCGTCGATGTCCAGGGGCTTGCCATTGATGCGGTGCTTCAGGGTTTGGCCCTCGAGCAACTCCATGACGATAAAAGGGCGGCGATCGAATTCGCCGATGTCGTGGATGGTGCAGATGTTGGGATGATTTAGCGCGGATGCCGCGCGGGCCTCGCGCTGGAAGCGCTCGAGAGTCGAGGCGTCCGTGGGAGTTTCTTCGGGGAGGAACTTCAGTGCGACGCTGCGATCGAGGCGGGCGTCCTCGGCGCGGTAAACGACGCCCATTCCACCGCCGCCGAGTTTTTCCTGAATACGATAATGAGAGATTGTTTGTCCGGTGAGAGAACGAGGCTCCGACATGGCTTGGGCATTCTAGGGGCCTGCCCAACTCAAGTCAATGCAAGCGGCGGGTCTCGTCCTGTACGGTGCCGGGAGCGATTCTACGTTTCACGAGCGAGGATGTGATTTTGGAAGGGCTAACGATCGGCCGATCCCCTGCGGGGCACGGTTGGCCCTGGTGGCCGGCGAGCAGGTGCTTCAGGATCGCGTTGATGCATTTGTGCTTTATGCCGTTGAGTTCGGCGTCTTCGTAGAAGGAGACGTCCCTGGATCGGCGAATTTTTTTCACTGTGCGGATCACACGAGCGGCGTCGCGTTTCAAGGACTGGAGTTCTTCGCACATTATTTTTTCCGGCGGTGGGGGATTTTACGATGTGGATGACGGAGAACAACGGTACTTTCGTACTGCGTTGTGGATTACGTGTTGAATGACGAGGCACGAGCGATTTTTTTGAAGCGAGCATTGAATGAAAACCCAACGCAACAACGAGTCACTTTCGTCCGCAACTTAATTGCTTTGTGTAGTTTCTGGCGGAGCTTGTCGCGTCTTGAGAAGGGGCTCGTTCGGTGGAGTGGAAGAGCGCCGCGCAGCCGTTGGCCATGCGTGTGCTCTATCCTGAGTCTCGGGCCAGCGTCTCTTTAGGAGACGCCGGACACGAAGCGCACATACTTGTTTCCGCGAACTCCTGTGCTGTCTTTTCCCGATTGTGGCCATTCGCGGTGGCCTGGAGACTCGACACTGAGTTTGGGGGAACGCCATCGATAACATACCTGACGTGGGGCCCGGGTATCCGGGTCCTGAGCAGCCAGAGAGAACCGGAGCCGCCTCCGCCGCAGCCGGAAGAGCCGGTTCCGCAACCGCCGAAACCGGAGATACCGCCTTTGGGACCGGAGGAGCCGCATCTGCCGCCTCCTGATCCAGAACCTGGTCGAGGGCCCGATCCGCTGCCTGGACCTGGCGGGCCAGGCTGGTCCGCGTAGTTTTTTCTCAGAACGCTAGAGAAAACGTGAGAGTTTTTTCAGGTCATCGATAAATTGTTCCATCTCGGCGCGGCGGGTTTCTTCATCGGGCGCGCGCAGGATGGACGATGGATGGACAGTGGCCATGATGAAGGGGGCCAGGAAGATTTCATGAGTTCGCCGCGATGCTGTGTAACACGGAAATCGCGTCCAAGCAGGGCTTGCGCTGCGGTGGCGCCGAGGCAAACGATCACCTCGGCCTGCAGGTTTGGTAGCGACGGATCCTGGCCGGCTGAGTCTCCGGCCGATCAGGCATTCGTTGCGAGCAAACTTGACAAGATTTCAGAGAAGGCCGAGAATGGCCAAGGCGAACAAAAAGCGAATATGCTGAATTTGCTTTGCGCCCTCCTCATCTCCCATGGCTGCCTCCTCTCTTGCTGCTCTCCGTTCCAAAATCGAGCTCGATCTCCGCGGCCGCGTCGTTTTCCCGTTCAACTATCGCGATCGCAACGTTTTCGAGATTGTTTCCACTGGGATTCCAGAGATTGATGCCGCCGTGGGGGGATTGCCGCGGGGTGCGATGACGGAAATTTGCGGGCCGCCATGCTCGGGGCGGACGAGTTTGCTGATTTCGGCTTTGGCTGCGCGGACGGCGGAGGGGGAGGTGTGTGCGCTGGTGGACGCGCGGGATAGTTTCGATCCTTATCTGGCGAGTGTGGCGGGTGTGGCGCTGAAGCAGTTGCTGTGGGTGCGCTGCCAGAACGCCGACCAGGCGTTGCGTGCGACGGATTTGCTCATCCAAGGCGGAGGGTTCGGGTTGGTGGCCGTCGATCTGAGCGATATTGCGCCGAAGATCGTGCGCTACGTGCCATTGAATGCGTGGTTTCGTTTTCGTCGCGCGGTGGAAGATACGCCGACAATTTTGATGGTGATGGAGCAGGAGGCCAATGCCAAGACGTGTGCTTCGTTGGTGCTGCGATTGAAGGCCAAGCCCGCAATGTGGAGCGAAGCAAGAGCGGGACGCGAAGCTGGGCCTGGTAGCGCCGGCTTGCCCAGAGAACCGAAGGGCATCTTTGCTGGCTCTTCGCGAGATTTGGTGAGGTATCCGTTTGCGCGGCTCTTGAAAGGATTCGAGCTTGGCGCGGATGTAGTGAGGACGCGTGTGCAGTGCGCGAAGGATTTGCCATTGGCAAATGAAAATGTAGCGGATGAATTTGCCGCGAGAGGCGCGCCGAATCGAGTTGAGATTTTTGAAACGGCGGCGATGTGGAGTGATTGAAGTGTGCGTTTCGCGGCTTGTTGCTGTCGTGTTTGATCATTACGCATGGGCTACATTTGGCTCTAAACCCCGCCCTCTCGGAGAGGGCGGCTACAGGACTTTTTGAGCGATTTGAGACATTCATTCGCGTTTTTGCGATTGGGCTCAGAGAATTATGGCTTTTGCTTGCATTTATATTCCCGACTTTATGGTGCAGTCCGTGGTGCGTGCGGAGCCGGCGCTACGAGGCGGCGCGCTGGCGTCGCCCGGAAAGGCGTTGGCGTCGCCCGGAGGGCGTTGGCATTGCCCGGAAGGGCATTGGCATTGATCAGCGGGAAGCCGCCGTTGTGGAGCGTTGTGGCGGCGAATGCGGCCGCGGTGCAGGCCGGGATTCAGTTGGGCATGACCAAAGCGCAAGTGGCGGAATTTTGCACCGTGGAGATTCGTCATCGCTCGGAAGCGCAAGAGAAAGCCACGCACGCGGCGCTATTGGATGTGGGATGGAGTATCTCTCCGCGCGTGGAAGACACCGCCGCGGATACCATTGTTCTCGATCTCGCGGGGCTCGCATCTTTATTTGGAACCGACGAAAACATCGCGCGTGAATTGGCAGAGCGCGCTTCTCGCATTGGTGTGATCCCGCACGTTGCGGTTGCTTCCAACATTGAGGCGGCCATTCTGGCCGCGCGAGGGTTCGCTGGAATCACGATCGTTCCGGAGGGCGGAGAATGCGCGAGCCTGGGCGGATTGCCAATTCGCACGCTTTGCACGGATGCGGAAGTGCTGGAGACGTTGGAGCGCTGGGGCGTGAATTGTTTACGCGAGCTGGCAGCATTACCGGTTTTGCAGCTTTCCGAGCGGCTGGGGCAGAACGGAGTCCGGTTGCACGAATTGGCGCGTGGCGCGCGGGTACGTTCGTTGGTACTGGCGGAAGCCTGTTTGCAATTTGCGGAAGAAATGGAGGTGGAGGATTCGGTTGAAGAACTGGAGCCATTGTCGTTTTTGCTGGGACGCTTGCTGGATCAACTTTGCGCGCGGCTGGAAGCACGAGCGCTTGCGGTGCGCACCGTGCGCATACGATTTGAGCTGGAGCCATCGTTTGAAAAAGATGTGCAAGCGTTGAAAGATGAGTCGCGGAAAAAGACCGCGCCAAAGGAATACACAAAAGTTCTTACCCTGCCCGTGCCCATGCGCGATTCCAAAGTGCTGCTGAAATTGGTGCGATTGGCGCTGCAGGGGGATCCTCCGAAATCGCCCATCCAGAAAATTGAGATGGCGGCGGATGCAGCGCCTCCGCGCGTGGCGCAAAGCGGGCTGTTCGCGCCCAAGGGGCCCGATCCAGAAAAGCTGGAGTTGACCATCGCGCGGCTCGCGAAACTTGTGGGGGAGTCGAATGTTGGCGTAGCTGAATTGCTGGACACGCATCGATCGGAAAATTTCCGGATGGCGCGGTGGGCGGATGATGCGAATTCGCCGTTAAAAAAGACAACTCGAAAGAAAACTGCGGCGCTGACGGACGATGGCGAGTCTCAAGAAGCGCGCCAACCCGCATCTGGATTTCGAGTAATCCGGCCGGCAGTGACCGCGAGCGTGGAAATAGACGAAGAACGGCCGGTGCGCGTTTGTTTCTCGGGAATGCAAGGCGATGTAGTGGCGGCGTCGGGCCCATGGCGCAGTTCCGGGGAATGGTGGCAGGAAGACGGCTGGGATCAGGACGAATGGGATCTGGCGATTGATTTTGGATCGCGCGGCGGGCTGCACGACAAGAGCGCAAGCCCGTGGCCGCAATACGGCGTGTACCGGATTTATTACGATGCGCCGCGGCGAAGCTGGTTTGTGCGGGGATTCTACGATTGATGTACACCGAACTCCATGCGCGGTCCGCGTTTAGTTTTCTGGAAGGGGCATCCATACCCGAAGAACTTGCCAGCGCGTGCGTCGAGCGCGGCATGACGGCAATGGCGGTGCTCGATCGCGATGGCGTCTATGGAGCGCCGCGATTTTACCAGGCAGCCAAAAAAAGTCGCATACGCGCGCACATCGGAGCGGAAGTCACCTCACCGTTCGGCTGGCGCTATGCATTGCTCGTGGAATCCCGCGAAGGCTACCAGAATTTGTGCCGCGCGATTACCCGCATGAAATTGCGCGCGAGAAAAGGCGAAGGTCACATCGCGGCCGAAGAACTGGCGGAATTCAAGGCCGGGCTGATTTGTCTGACGGGAGGCGAAGAAGGCCCGTTGGCCTACGCGTTGAAGAAAGGAGGGATCACCCGAGGAATCCAGTGCGTTCGTGAATTGTGCGAAATCTTCGGGCGCGAAAATGTCTACGTTGAGTTGCAGCGGCATTCTTGCCGGGAAGAAGAAGCGCGCAACCAGGCGGCAGTCGAAATCGCAAGGAAATTGTCTTTGCCATTGCTGGCGACGAATGGAGTTAGTCACGCACAGCCACAGCAAAGGGAATTGCTGGATGTCTTTACGTGTATTCGCAACCATCGCTCGCTGGCCACGGCAGGTCGTTTGCTGACGCGCAATCCAGAACGCCACCTGAAAACACCCGCGGAAATGCAGCAGTTGTTCGCCGATCTTCCGGAAGCGATCGCGAACACGCAGATACTTTCTTCCCGCTTGCAATTCACGCTGAAAGATCTGGGCTACGAGTTCCCGAAGTATCCGGTTCCCGGCGGCGGCACGCAGATGCAGTTTTTGCGCGAGCGCACGCGCGACGGAATGATTTCGCGCTACGGCTCGGAAAACGAGAAAGCCCGCCTGCAAATCGACCGCGAGCTGGCGTTGATCGAAAAGCTCGATCTTCCTGGTTATTTCCTGATCGTGTGGGACATCGTGCGATTTTGCGCGGAGAAAAACATCCTGGTGCAGGGGCGAGGATCGGCGGCGAACAGCGCGGTCTGCTATGCGCTGGGAATCACCGCTGTGGATCCCGTCGGCATGGGACTTTTGTTCGAGCGCTTTCTCTCGGAAGAACGCGGTGAGTGGCCGGACATCGACCTCGATCTCCCCAGCGGCGACCAGCGGGAAAGCGCGATCCAATACGTGTACGAACGCTACGGAAAATTAGGCGCGGCGATGACCGCCAACGTGATCACGTATCGCGGAAAATCGGCGGCGCGTGAAATCGGCAAGGCCATGTCTTTCGATCCGGAAACGGTGGCGCGTTTGGCCAGCCTGGTCAGCGCGTGGGAATACAAAGATGCGAACGACACGCTGGAACGCCATTTTAAGGATGCCGGGTTCGACCTGAAGCATCCGAAGATCCGCAAATTTTTCGAGCTCTGCGTGCAGGCGCAGGATTTGCCGCGGCATTTGGGACAGCATTCCGGCGGGTTGGTGGTGTGCCAGGGGCAACTGGATTCGGTGGTGCCGCTGGAGCCGGCGACGATGCCGGGTCGCGTGGTCGTGCAGTGGGACAAAGAAGATTGCGCGGACATGGGCATCGTCAAAGTCGATCTGCTCGGGCTGGGCATGATGGCGGTGCTGGAAGAAACCTTGCAAATTATCCGGGAAAAGCACGGCGAAGAAGTTGACCTGAGTCGTTTACCCGCGAACGATCAGAAAGTTTACGCGACACTGCAAAAAGCGGACACGGTGGGAATGTTTCAGATCGAGAGCCGCGCGCAGATGGCGTGTCTGCCACGACTGCAGCCCAAATGTTTTTACGACATTGTTGTGCAGGTGGCCATCATCCGGCCGGGACCCATCGTTGGAAAAATGGTGCATCCCTATTTGAAGCGGAGGCAAGGCCGCGAGCCCGCGGAATGCCTGCATCCTTCGCTCAAGCCAGTATTGGAGCGCACGCTGGGAGTGCCGCTATTTCAGGAGCAACTGTTGCGCATGGCCATGATCGCTGCGGGCTTCACGGGAGGCGAGGCCGAAGAGTTACGGCGCGCGTTCGGCTTTAAGCGCTCGGAAAAGCTGATGAAGGACGTTGAAGTAAAGCTGCGCCTGGGAATGGATCGCAACGGAATCACCGGCACGACGCAGGACACCATCGTCCAATCCATTACATCGTTTGCGCTCTACGGATTTCCGGAATCGCACGCCGCGAGTTTCGCGCTGATTGCCTACGCCAGTGCCTACCTGAAATGCCACTATCTCGCCGCATTTACCGCGGCCATGCTCAACAATCAGCCGATGGGCTTTTATCATCCGGCGACGCTGGTGAAGGATGCGCAACGTCACGGCCTGCGCGTTCGCCCCATCGATGTGCTGCGTTCGGAATGGATCTGCACGATTGAGAAAATCGGCGACGACCATGTTCTGCGCGTAGGTTTGCGTTACGTCAAAGGTTTGCGCGAGGAGATCGGCCGAGAGATCGTTCGCCAGCGAGAGATCGAAGCGTTTCGCTCGATCGATGATTTGAAACTACGCGTTCCTGGATTGCAGAAGTCAGAGCTGACGGCGCTGGCGGAAATCGGCGCCTTGAATTTCGTCGGCAGCAAGACCGGCTTTCACCGCCGCGATGCGCTTTGGCAGATCGAGCGTGTCGCGCGCCGCGCGGGGCCGCTTCTGGAAACATGTGAAGAGGAGCCGGAAGCCGCCGAGAACGCCTTGAGCCGGAATCATTCACCTTTGCGGCAGATGACTGCCGAGGATCGCCTGGTGGCCGACTTTCGCAACACAGGTATGACCGTCGGCCCTCATCCGTTGAGCTATCACCGCTCACAATTGAAACGCGAAGGCATTCTTTCCGCGGCGGATCTACATCATTTGCGCGATGGAATGGAAGTTCGCGTCGTAGGGTCCGTAATCGCGCGCCAGCGGCCCGGCACTGCGAAGGGTTTCGTATTTCTCAGCCTTGAGGATGAAACAGGAATTTCCAACGCCATCATCACGCCGCAAATTTTTCAGCAGCATCATGTGGTGATCGTGAATCAGCAATTTTTGCTGATTGAAGGAAGGCTGCAAAACCAGGACAACGTGATTTCCGTGAAAGCGGAACGCATCCGCCCGCTGTTCTTAACGCGAGCGCAAACTTCGTCGCACGATTTTCACTGAAGGTCGGGAC
Source organism: uncultured Acidobacteriota bacterium (assembly GCA_963729285.1). GTDB lineage: Bacteria > Acidobacteriota > Terriglobia > Acidiferrales > UBA7541 > Acidiferrum. The sequence continues at coordinate 56,154 of CAVSNL010000019.1, read as the reverse complement.
GAACCGCTCAACCTTTCCTGCAGTGTCCGTCGAGCGACCAGGAATTTCTGTCAGTGGAGCGCGGGCAATGATCGCAATAGGGCGCTGACTCCGTTCCACAAGATCTGCACGCCAATGCAAACCAACAAGAAGGAGGAAAGACGCATGATAACGTTCATGGCCGTAGCACCCAGAAGCTTTGCTAGACGGTCCGCGAAGCCATAGCAGAGGTATATGCTGAGTCCGAGAAGCGCCGAGGCGACGATGATCGCCAAAAGTCCCGGGACATTAATCCCCGGAAGCCTGGCGGCATTCGCGCCTAACGTGATCGCCACGGATATTGAGCCGGGACCCACCGTGAGCGGCAAAGTGAACGGATAGAAGGCGTGGCGGTAAATGTCTTTCGGATCGACCTCGTGGTGCACGCCGCTGCCGCGATCATCGTCGTCGGTGCGGCTGAGCATGTCCCACCCGGTGGCCACGACGATCAAGCCGCCTCCCACTTGCACGATGGGGAGCGAAATCCCGAAGAACGCCAGGATGTGCGTGCCGATCAGACACGATGCCACCAACAAGGCAAAGCTATTTATGGCGATGCGCTGCGACAGGAGCCTGCGTTCGGGAGGCGTATAGTCCCCGGTGAGCGCCAGAAAAATAGGGCTTCCGCCGAGCGGGTTCACGATTGGGAAGAGCGCGCTGAGAAGTAGAAGCGTGGTCTTGACGGCTTGGAGCAAGGAACCCCCCGGATGGGCGAGTATATCCGAGCACTATCCGGACGCAAAAGCGTTCAAAGGCGCTGGGCGACGATTATTTTTGCGGTTGTGATTGCCTGGCCTACGTGGCGCTGGGTGTGATCGGCAACGTGAACGAGAAGACCGCCGAGCGTTGTAGGCAGGGCTTTCTTTCCGACCGTTCGTGATTGATCCAGGTCCGTTTGCGCCAGGCTGCGAACGCGCTCCGTACTGCGGGTCAACGCCTTGGTGAGTTCAGCGAACAGCGCATCCCGCGAGACCCTCGGCTGGAGCTCATTCTTCAACGCTGTCAGCTGTTCTTGTGCCAGAGCTTGGCCTTCCGCGTAGGTCAGTAAACGATCGAGGCTCCGTGCGATGTGGCGTAGATGAAAGGCGACCGGTGGCAGATCGGCGGGACGCGCATTCAACTCCGTGTCGGTCAGAGCGCCGCACCATTTTTGCAAGTCTTCGCCGGCAAGTTCCAGGGCGTGAAGAACCGCTCGCGGCACCGCGGGGATTTCGGTCAAGGTGCCGCGCAACCATGGTTCGGGCAGCGATCGGGTGGCAGCCGTCGTCTCTGCCGGCTGATCTGCATTCATAGTGAGCACCTCCTCAGATGGGAGCGCCGTAATTCGGCGCGGCTGAAAAAAGTAATTCTAGAACAGAAGTCACGGCTTGCCGAACGATACGGCGTAGGCTAGAGTCTCGGTTCCACAAAAAAGGGAAGACCATGGCGACAAAAGCGAAGGAAGCGAAGAAACCGCAGCCCAAAGGGAAGGGCGGGGAGACCGTCCGGATACTGATTTCCCGCGCGCGGCTGCAGCGCCGTATTACGGAGATGGCGCGGGAAATTCGCAAAGATTTTCCGGGTGAGCCGCTGCACCTGGTGGGCGTGCTGAAGGGCGCTGTGTTTTTTCTCACCGATTTGGGAAAGCAGATTCCGGGAGACGTGTCGTTTGATTTCATCGCCGTGGCGAGTTACGGACTGGGCACGCACTCCTCGGGGCAAGTAAGGCTCACGCGCGACCTGGATTCCAGCATTGAAGGGAAGACCGTAATCGTAGTGGAAGACATCCTCGACACAGGCATGACGCTGCAATACTTGCTGCGCGTTTTTGAGCAGCGCAAACCCAAGCGCGTTCGTGTCGCAGTGTTGCTGGACAAGCCGGAGCGGCGCATTGCCGCGGTGCACGCCGATTACGTTGGCTTCACCATTCCCAATGAGTTTGTGGTCGGGTTTGGGCTCGATTATGCCGAGCGCTACCGCAACATGCCGGATGTCGGCGTGCTTTCCCTGGGTCCCGACGGCGCCAAAAGCGGCAAATCCTAGGAGGATGTGCCGGCCGTACTGACACTTCGCAACTAACTTTGTCTAACTCGTTGCGCCTTCACGTCGCCTGTTATAATAGTTTCTTGGATGAATCCCACCAAAGCACAAACAGGGGCCGTTACCGAAAACGGAAGTCCAGAAGCTTCCGCTGAAGTCCTGGCAACACTGGCCGAAATCGGCGAAGAGGTAAATGCTTCGCTCGATCTTGACGAGGTGCTGGCACGTACGGCTGTGCTTATCAAGCGGCACATTGATTACGAAATTTTTGGCGTGTTGATGTTTGAGGGAGATGGATCCTACCTGAAGCACCGCTTTTCGATCGGGTATCCACGCGATCTCGCGGAAAATCTGCGGATCCCACTGGGTCAGGGGATCAGTGGCACGGCGGCAGCTACCGGACACCCCGTGCGCGTGAGCGACACGGCAAATGATGCTCGATATATCAGTGCGATTGATAATGTGAGGTCGGAGCTCGCCGTGCCGCTGATGCTTCGCGGCAAGTGTGTTGGCGTGCTTGATATCCAAAGCCGTCACCCCGACTACTTCACGCCGGAGCAGCAGAGTATCTTGACTTTGTTGGCGAGCCGTCTTGCGGTAGCGGTGGAGAACGCCAGGCTGTTTCAGCGTGTTCGCGCGCAAGCAGAGACGCTCTTGCTCTTGAACGAAGTAGGGCGGGAGACGAGTTCGATCCTGGACGTCGAAGAGTTGCTGCGCCGCGCGGCGGAACAGACCAAGCGGGTGATCGACTATCAGATCCTAAGCATCATGCTCTACGACGAAGAGCTTAAGGTTTTTCGTCACCGCGTGGATGTGAAGCACGGTCATCGCGTGCAAGGAAAGTTGCGGGCAGCAGCGAGTGAAGGAATCGTCGGCGCAGCAGCTACGCTCAAGGAGCCGGTGCTGGTTCCCGATGTTACCGTCGATCCACGCTATTTGATGGCGAATCCAGAGACGCGCTCCGAGCTGGCCATTCCCATGATTCATAAGGGGCGCGTGATCGGCGTGCTGGATCTAGAGAGTCCGCAGCTGAATTATTTCACCGAGGACCACGTACAGACGTTGTCGATTCTGGCGGCGAATTTCGCGGTTTCGCTGGAGAACGCTCGCTTGTATGAGCAGGTCGCGCGGGACGAAGCGCGGCTCGAACGCGATCTGCAGGCGGCGAAGCGCATTCAAGGAGCGCTGTTACGCTCGGTGCCGACGGAGGACTTCGGGCTGGATATGGCGGCGCGCTATCTTTCTGCGCGGGAGGTCGGCGGCGATCTATACGAATTTTTGCGCTACGGTCCGCAGCAGCTTGGGATCGCGCTCGGAGACGTCAGTGGGAAGGGAACGGCGGCGGCGTTGTACGGCGCGGTCGCCATTGGGATTATGCGCAGCCTGGCGCCGCAAAAACTGCAGCCTGCGGAGATGCTGCGGCAGATGAATCAGATCGTCGGTGAGCGGCGTATTGAAGGGCGATTTATGACCGCGTGTTTCGCCACGTTCCAGAAAGGGCGGAGCAAGTTGCGCGTCGCGAACGCGGGGCAGTCGCAGCCTCTTTTGTACAAAGAGGGGCGTTGCGGCAAGGTGGAGCTCACCGGGTTTCCATTGGGGATTTTTGAGGAAGTCACCTACGACGAATGGTCGGTTACGCTATCTGTCGGCGATATCCTGGTGTTTCATTCGGATGGCATCGCGGAAACGGCGAACAGCGAAGGCCAGTTCTTCGGCACCGAACGATTGCGCAAAATTATTGAAGACCAGCACGAGCTGACGGCCGCCGAGCTGACGGATCAAGTGTTCCGCGAGGTGGAATGGTTTTCGCAAGGCGCGCCACTGGCGGACGATCGCACCCTGGTCGTGCTCAAAGTGCGATGAGCGGAGCGGCCGAGGCCTCTTTACGAAAGCTCGTGTTCGTGGATCCCGCCACATTTACTCCTCATTTCTCCTGGAAAAAATCGGGAAATAGCGCTTCCGGCGGAGAATTTGTCGCTTGCGAAGGCGTGCGTTTGGTGGACGTTGCAGAGCAGATCGGTACGCCCGCTTACGTTTATAGCCGGGCTGCGATTGATGACGCGCAGGCGGAGTTACATCGCGGTCTTGGATCGCTTCCGCACACCCTTTGCTTTGCGGTGAAATCGAATGGGAATTTGTCGATCCTGAAGCATGTGGCGAAGGGCGGGAACGGTTTCGATATCGTCTCGGGCGGAGAGCTAGCGATGTTGCGAAGCGTCGGCGTGCGCGGCGATAGAATCGTCTTTTCCGGAGTGGGCAAGACGCGGGAAGAGATGCGCGAGGCGCTGCGTTATCCATCTGGGATCAGCCGCGGGCGTGGCCGGCGAAGTCGGAACGGGATTCTCCTCTTCAATGTTGAATCGGAGGCGGAGCTGGAGGTTTTGTTGGAAGAATCATCGCGAAATAGGAGAAACGGCGGCGGGGTCCCTTCCGTTGCTATTCGCGTAAACCCGGATGTGCAGGCCGGCGGGCATCCCCACATCGCGACTGGACGACACGAGCATAAGTTCGGGCTCAACTGGGAAGAGGCGCGACGTTTGTATCTCGCGTACCGCGAATCGAAGTGGATTCGCTGGCAGGGCATCAGCGTCCACATCGGGTCTCAGATTGTCGCGTTGGATCCGTTTCGCCGCGCGCTGCGGCGGCTCGGCGGCTACGTTGGCGAATTGCGCAAGAATGGCATTTCGCTCAAGTATCTGGATTTTGGCGGAGGTCTGGGAGTTCGCTACACGACCGAAAACCCTCCTGGGCGTGCAGAGTACGCGCGGATGGTGTCGCAAATGCTTCGGCCGCTGGGACTGCACCTTTTGCTGGAGCCGGGGCGCACGATCATCGGGCCTGCGGGTGTGCTCCTTACGCGTGTCATCTATGTGAAGGAGAGCCGAGGCAAGACGTTTGTGATTGTGGACGCGGCCATGAACGACTTGATGCGGCCGGCGCTGTACGGTGCGGTGCATCCGATTACGAAAGTTACGAGGGACAAAGACGACGGCACGCCGCGTCAACGGGTGGATGTTGTTGGTCCTGTGTGTGAGACCGGGGATTGTTTTTTGCGCGATTGGCCGCTGGGACGAGTGGAAACGGGCGACGTTTTGGCGATTTGGGTGGCTGGGGCTTATGGGATGAGCCAGTCGTCGAACTATAATGCGCGGTGTCGTGCTGCGGAGGTCTTTGTTGAAGGAAACAGGTTCCGGTTGATTCGGAAGCGGGAAACCCCTGCGGATCTGCTTCGAGGACAGGTGCTTCGCTAGAGTTTGCTGTAGTCGGTTCGGTTTTGGGAGCCGAAGAGCCTGGGTGTGGCGCCCCACCCCCCCTAGTTTTTCTTTCAACGATTTGAAAACAAAGGAGATCCGCTACGGTTTGGCGTAGTGATTTGATTCTTAAGGGTTTAGGTCGAATTGAAGTTGCGAGGCACGGCAAAATTGGGCTTTATGCACCTAAGTTAAGCGGTTGAGTCCTCAGCCTTTAGGGGGCATGTGTGTGTTTTGCGCTCGCTGGGAGCTGAATGGTGCTTGCTGAAGGGGACACAGACGCTTCGAGACTCAGCTAAACAGAGTGTCTGTGCTACTCGGAGGCACAATAGTACTCATCGTTAGTATAACACAATAGTTAAAATAGTCAAATAAAATCGCTGGTTGCTGTTGGCGGGCGTTGCGGTTGCCAGCTGCGAATGCTGGCTAGGTCTCGCCCCATTTGAGTTTGCTATGGAGGATCTCGAAATAGGATTTTTTTTGGGGTTGGATCAGCTTCAGGCGCTCGGCGGCGCGGGTCATGCGGACTCGGTCGCCTGGTTGCATGGGTATGCCGGTTTGCCCGTCCAGGGTTAGGAAGACGGATTCGGTGCCGGCGGATAAATCGATTTCGACCTGGGAAGAATCGCGGATGACTACCGGGCGATCGCTCAGGGTGTGCGGACAAATCGGAGTGATGATCCAGGATTCGACGGATGGGTGCACGATGGGGCCGCCTGCGGACAGGGAATAGGCGGTCGATCCCGTGGGAGTGGCGACGATCAGACCGTCGACGCGATAACGGCAGACGAATTCACTGTCGATCATGAGTTCCAGGTCGATCATGCGGGCGAGGGCGCCCTTGTTGATGACCGCCTCGTTCAGGACGGTTTGGCGCTCGACGACCTTTCCCTCGCGTTTCAGTTCGACGTCCAACATGACGCGTTCGCTGGATGGTAATCTTCCGGCCAACGTTTCTTCGAGGGCGGGGTACATTTCTTCGAGTTTGAAACTGGTGAGAAAGCCGAGGCTTCCCATGTTGATAGGGAGGATCGGAATGCCGAGTGGGGCGGCGACGCGGGCTGCGGCGAGCAGGGTGCCATCGCCCCCGAGGACCAGCAGGAGTTCAGAGTTTTTTGCGACCTCATCACGATGGAGGCCCTTGGAAGAGTCATTCAAGGCGCTGGCGGTTTCGGTGTCGTGGAGCACCTTGATGCCGCGGGCTTGAAACCAATGAAGCAGCGGGGGCACAACGACGGCGAGATTGGAACGCCGAGGCCGCGAAATAAGACCGATGGTTTGAAAGGACACGGACGGGTGCATGGATGTCTGAGATTCTACTCCAGCGGCTTTTTGCGCGCGTGGAGAAAATACTCTTGATTGCCTTCGGCGCCGGGTAGATGGCTGGGCCGCATTCCTAGAATTTCGAGGCCGGCCGCAATTGCCGCGACGCGCACTTTTTCTACGGCTTTTTCGTGCAGGGCTGGATCGTTGACGATGCCGCCGGTTCCGACATCTTCTTTGGGCAGCTCAAATTGAGGTTTTACGAGGACGAGCAGGTTCGCGCCGGGCTTCGCGATTGCAGCCGCGGGAGGCAAGCACTTTCGTTGCGGAAATAAAGGAGACATCGACGACGACGAGGTCGACGGGCTCGGGAATATCTTCGCGGCGCAACTCTCGAGCGTTGCGTTCGATGCGCACGACGCGGTTGTCTTGATGCAGCTTCCACGCGATTTGATCGACATTTACGTCCACGGCGTAGACGCGTGAGGCTCCTTTCTGCAACAAGCAATCGGTGAAACCTCCGGTGGATGATCCGACGTCGAGGCAGACGAAGCTCGCGGGATTGAGGCCGAAATCTTCTAGAGCGCCTTCGAGTTTGATGCCTCCGCGGCTTGCATATTTTTGAGTGCGGCTGGTGACTGCGATGTCGGGCATCTTCCGGGACAGGTGCGCCTGCCTTGTTCGCGCGGACGTTATCGACGGAAACCTCGCCGGCGAGGATCATGGCTTGCGCTTTGGTTGCGGAGTCGGCGAGGCCGCGTTCGACGAGGAGGAGGTCGAGGCGCTTCTTTTTGGGGGGCTTGGATTTCATTGACGAATTACAGTAATTGGGAGGGATTGGGGTGTCAAAGGCGAGGGACCGGTTAAGTGGTTCTGAGACGGACGGTTAAGTTGCTCGAAGGTTACGTTGAGGTCCTTCGGCTACCCTGGTCGGGTAGCCTCAGGATGACAGTTGACGGGGCTCTCGATCAGCTGCGATCGGAAGATGCGTTTCCTTTGGGGGCATCGATTTCATTGACGAATTACAGTAATCGGCTGGGATTGAGGTGTCAAAGGCGGGGGGCCGTTAAGTGGTTTTGAGGCGGGCGGTTGAGTTGCCCGAAGGTTACGTTGAGGTCCTTCGGCTACCCTCGTCGGGTAGCCTCAGGATGACAGTTGACGGCGCGGTGGTTGTTCACGCTCTGCCCCGACGCCTCTCGATCAGCTGCGATCGGAAGCGGTTTTCTTGGTGGGCGGTCTGGTGGTTAAAGGGCTGAAATAGCTTGCTGCCAGATCATTCCACCGTGGGTTCGTTGATTTGATCAAGTCCGCCTTTTTTGAACGAAGCCAGCCTTTGATTTCTTTTTCTCGGGAGATTGCATCATTGATATTGCCGTACGCCTCGATGTAAACGAGCTTATGCAGGTTGTAATTGCGAGAATAACCGAGAACAAGTTTGTTCTTGTGTTCGAATAATCGACGGTTTAGGTCGCCTGTTACGCCCACGTACAGCATTCGGGAGACGTTGCTCAGTATGTAGAGGTGGTACGTTCTCATAATTTCTTTCTGAAGATAAATAATACGTTATATTAGCATATTATGACAGTGTAGCCTAGGAAACGCGATCTACGGTTGGCCCGACCGCATCGACTTAGGTGCGGGGCGGTCAAGCTGCTGCTGGGTTGACGTTGAGGTCCTTCGGCTACCCTCGTCGGGTAGCCTCAGGATGACAACTGCTCGGGCAGCGCGGAGTTAAGCGGGGCGAAGGAGGGCTAGACGCGGCGAAGGAGGGTTAGTGCGGCGAGGGAGGGCTGAGGCGCGGCGGCGGAGGCTTAGGCGCGGCGGAGGACTAGGTATTCGGCTATGTCGCGGAGGCGGCTGGCTTTTTCTTCGAAGGGGGCGAGTTCGGCGATGGCGCGGGTGGCTAGGTCGTTGGCGATTTCGTGGGAGCGCTCCAGGCCGTAGACTGCGGGATAGGTGGCTTTTTGTTGGGCGATGTCTTTGCCGGCGGTCTTCCCTAGCGCGGTGGAGGATTCTTCCACGTCAAGGATGTCGTCGGTGACTTGGAAGGCCCAGCCTATGTTTTCGCCGAACCGGCGCAAACGGGCTACGTCACTTTTGCTGGCGCCAACGCATAAGGCTCCTGCGGTGACTGAGGCGCGAATCAGGGCGGCGGTTTTGGAGCGGTGGATATATTCGAGCATCTTTTTGCCAACGGTCTTGCCCTCGGCTTCCGAGATCGGCGACTTGCCCGCCGACCATGCCGTTGACTGTGCCTGCGGCAGTGGCAATTTCGGTGAGCATGGCTACGCGGCGCTCGGCGTCAACGGGCGTAGAGGCGACGACTTCAAACGCCAGCGTTAGCAGGGCATCGCCCGCCAGGATAGCGGTGGCTTCGCCGAATTGCTTGTGGCTGGTGGGCTTGCCGCGGCGAAGGTCATCGTTGTCGAGCGCGGGCAAGTCGTCGTGAATCAGCGAATAGGTGTGAATGCACTCGATCGCGCAGGCTGGATGCAAGGCGGCGGTGACATCGTCGGCGAAGATGCGCGCGGTCTCTAAGCACAAAATGGGCCGGATACGCTTTCCGCCAGCAAAGACGCTGTAGCGCATGGCCTGGTGAATCGAGGACGGTTGGGTGTTTTCTGAGGGCAGCAATTTTTCGAGGTGAGCGTCGACTATCAGGCGGTCTTCCTCGAAAAAAGCTGGGAGCTTCGCCGGGGTCGGAGGAGTGCTGGTCGGGCGGTTTGCAACCGTCACGATTCGTTCTCGCGCTCAGGATCGAACGGTTCGGCGGTGAGCTTGCCATCCGCTTTTTTGAGGAGAATTTCTACGCGGCCTTCGGCTTCTTCGAGTTGCTTTTGGCATTCACGGGAGAGCTGGACGCCTTCTTCGAAGAGTTTCATGGCGTCGTCGAGAGAGAGTTGTGGGCTTTCGAGGCGGCGGACGACCTCTTCGAGGCGGACCAGGGATTTCTCGAAGTCCGGCTTTTTGGGTGGCTCGGGCTTTTTTACGGGAGTTGAGTTCACTCGATCAGGCCTCGGGTCCGCTTAAAGGCGCTCGCTTCGGAAAGCGGCCGCTACGTGAACCGGACGCAAAGAGCATTCTACGGCACGGCGGAGAATTGAAACAATTGGTTTGTGGGGTTTGTGCGAAATGCGTGCGGCAAGTAGTCGTTGCGGCAGTTATGGATGCCGGTCTTCGGGAGTTGCGGAACTGAAAGTCGTTTAGGTAGGTAGTGCCGCTGAAGTTGAGGTCCTTCGACTATCCTTGTCGGATAGGCTCAGGATGACAGTTATAGCTGTGTCTATCGTTATGTCGGTGAGGGCAACCGTCGTTGACGCTGGGCGTCGTTTGCGCGGTAGCGTACGGCCGGAACGAGAGGGCAGAGGAGAAGACGAAGGAGGGATAACGCAGAGACGCAGAGAGCGTTGAGGAGCGCCCGCTTCCCTTCGAAGATCAGGGTAAACCGAAAGCGGCCGTTACATGCACCGGACGCAAAGGAGGCTGAAGGTGGTCCGAGGGATTTAGTGCGCGGGGGTCAGGGTCAGGGTGTGTTTGCGGTCTTTGCCTTCGGCGGCGTCGGTGAAGGGGGCGAAGATGGGCTTGCCTTCGTACCAGTAGGAGAATTGGTCGGAATAGTGGCTGCTGCCAGGTTGGCCGGATTGGCCTGCGGGGATCAGGAGGATGGATTCGTCCCAGTTGCCGGGATTGGCTACGAAGCGCATTGCGGGGCCGTGGGTTTTTGTGGCGGCGCGCACGCTGTAGCTTGTGCCGGACTGGGGCTTGTTGCTGATGCTCAGCAATTTCTTCAGGAGACCCTCGCGGCCGATGGGGTGGAGCATTTCCAGGGAATTGAAGCGCTTCCAGGGCCAGTCTTCGATTCGCGGACTGTTCGAATCCTCGGCGAGTTTGGCTACGGCACGATCGGCGGCAGCGACCAGGAGCGCGTCATAAGTCTTGTAGGTTGGCGGAAGCCATTTAGCGGGACGATCGGTGAGGATCTTTTGCAGGAACGTGGTGGTTCGCCAGCGGTATAGATTGGGCTCGTCGCCTAAGTATGGCTCCAGAATTAGCGCTAATGCTGCGCGTCGTAGCGCAACCAGGAAGGAGACTTCGGGAGATTCGGCGTCGGCGATGCCATTCCAGTCTTGGAGGCCGTCGATGAGTTTTTTTGTGCGAGCGTCGTTTGGTGTGGCGGTTTTTGCGGCGGCGACCAACTGGTCGGCTAGAAAAAGATGAGGATAGCTGAAAGTGTCGATCTGAACCTTGAGCATGTCGGCGGGGCGCAAGTCGTGCTTGTCGTGGAGCAGATCGTAGATGCGGGCGGTGCGGTAGGGCTCCTCCCAGCGATCGGTTAAGTAGGGTTTGTAGGCGGGTCCCACGACGCGGGAGTTGGCGGTGACGATCAGGCCGCTGTCGGGATTGAGGGCTTGCGGGAGTTGATCGAAGGGGATGTAGCCGGTCCATTCGTAGGCGTCGGTATCGCCGGGAAAAGGAATTTCTCCGTGGCCTTTTTTGCGGATGGGTACGCGTGCGGCCATTACGTAGCCGATATTGCCTTTGACGTCGGCATAGACGGCGTTTTGAGCGGGGCCCCAGACGCGTTTCATAATGCTGCGAAATTCTTCCCAGTTTTGGGCTTTGCCGAGCCAGTTGTAGACGCTGGATAGGCCGCCTGGTTCGGTGGCGGTCCAGCGGAGGGCGTAGGACTTGCCGTTCTCGCGACGCACGATCGGACCGTGGCGGGTTACCACGATTGGGAGATGTTCGTCCGGCTGGCCTTTTACGTGAATCACTTCGTCGAACAGTTGAGCTTTCGCCCACTTCCCGTTTACGCGATATTCATCGGGAGCGGCGGGATTGAACGTTTCGGAGTAGAGATCCTGCACGTCGGCGCCATTGTTGGTGAAACCCCAGGCGATGTGATCGTTGTGGCCGATGACGACCAGGGGCGCGCCCGGCAGCGTGAAACCTTTCACATTCCAGCCTGGGGCGGTCAGATGGATTTCATACCAGATGGGCGGGAGGGAGAGTTCCAGGTGCGTGTCGTTGGCGAGCAGTGGCTTCCCCGTGGCGGTGTGATCGCCGCTGACGACCCAGTTGTTGCTGCCGAGGCTGTGGCGAATTTCGCTGCGCGAAGCTTCCAGATATTCGGATACGGAATTAGCCAGCGCAATCGTCAGATCGGGAATCGCGTCTGGTGCGCCTACGTTATTTGACCCTGTTGCGCTAGCCTTGAGGACGCCATCCGGCTCCATGTCGTCATCATCATCGTCGTCGTCTTGGTCGTCGGAGTCGACTCTGGAACGCTGCGAACCGTCGTTCACCACGTTGGGGTCGCCGACCACGAAATGATCCATCGCGGCGTCGGGGGAGAACAGATCGCGGGCACGTTCCGAGCCGACGCGGTCGGTCACTTTCGCGCGATCGAGCTCCTCCTCCCAGGTGTCGGTGAGCGTCTGGTACATGTAGCCGGAAATGACGAGAGTGTCGGTGGGCTGCCAGGGCTGCGGCTTGTATTTGAGCAGTGAAAATTCGAGGGGCAACTGGTCTCGATGCTGTTCTATGAAGTGGTTCACGCCGCGAGCGTAGGCTTCCAAGATGGCGCGATTAGTAGGATCGATTAAGCCAAGATCGCGCTCTGCGGCGCGTGCAAAGCCGAAGGTGCGGAATTGCTTGTCGACGTTGAGCGTGACGGGGCCGAGAATCTCGGAGAGTTGGCCGCGAGCGACTCGACGGAGGAGATCCATTTGCCACAGACGGTCTTGGGCCATGACGTAGCCTTGAGCTTCGACCATGTCTTCGACGGAATTCGCGCGGACGTGCGGGACGCCCCAGTGGTCGCGCTCGACGACGACGTCCTTTTGGAGGCCAGGGAGAGCAATGGAGCCGTCGAGGCGCGGAAGCGGGCGATAGATGAACCACCAGAGAGTTGCGCCGATGGCGATCACAACGATCGCGGCGGCCCAAAATAAGAAACGTAGGATTGCTCGCAAGCTGGCTCCCGGTCGTTAGAACGAAACTGTGAGTGTAGAAGAGGGAGCATGGGTGCGCAACCGAAGGGAGATGAATTTGACACCGTCCCGGTTGCGACTGCGACAGTCTGGGGCGCCCAGATAGTCTCGCGGCATGCCGCATCGGATTGAGTCTTGGCGAGGATCGTAGGTGAAAGGTGGGGGCTAGCCGCCACGCTCCAAGAGGTTGGGCTCCGTTGTTCGGGGAAAACTGACACGTGACTCGCCGGCACGGTGTGCAGGTCTGTGCTGCTACAATGCGGAAAGGGGGCCATCCCAACTACTTATGTTTGTTGTGCGGCTGATTGGCGTGCTTGCGCTCGTCGCGCTGAATGGTTTTTTCGCGGCGACGGAGTTTTCGCTTGTCGCGGTGCGTTTATCGCGGGTGCGGCAGTTGGTTCAGAAGGGGAACCCGCGGGCCAAGGTCGTTGAGGTATTGCTGAGCGATTTGCACCGCGTGGTGTCCGGTGTGCAATTGGGAATCACGCTCGCGAGTTTGGCGCTCGGCGCGCTTGGCGAAAACACCCTGGCGAACGTGCTGCAGACGCTCTGGCCGAGGACGGAAGGGGCGCGCGGGGTGCTGCTTGCGCACGCGGCAGCACTGGCCGGGGCGTTCGCGATGCTTAGCGCGGTGCACGTGGTCATCGGGGAGTTGGTGCCGAAGACCGTGAGCCTGGCGCGGGCGGAACGCGTGGCGTTGCTGATCGCGCGGCCTTTTTCCTGGTTTCTGAATACGTTCCGATGGGCCATTGACCTTCTTGACGGCATTTCGGGAGCGATTGTGAAGGCGCTGGGCGTGTCGGAGCCCACGGGGCATGGCGCCGCGCATTCCACCGAAGAACTCCAGATCCAAATTCAACAAGCGCGTGAACGCGGGTTGATCGCGCCCGGTGAGGAGAAATTCATTGTCAGCGCGATCGAGCTGGGGCAAGTGCAAGTGCGGGAAATCATGGTGCCGCGCCCGGATATGCATACGTTGCCGGTTGAATCTACTTTAGATGAAGTGATGCGGGCGTTTGCGACCACGCAGCGTTCTCGTATCCCCGTGTACCGCGGGACGGAGGACCAGATCCTCGGCTTTGTGCATATCAAGGACATGCTTTGGGTGCTGCTGGACCGCGAGCGGCGGCTGGAGGAAGGTGTTGCGGCGGCTGCATTTGATCTGCGCAGGGTGATTCGCGAAATCCTGATTGTGCCGGAGACCAAGCCGGCGAACGAGTTGCTTGCGGAATTGCGAAACCGTCGTGTGGGGATGGCGCTGGTAGTCGATGAGTTCGGCAGCATCCTTGGACTGGTCACCCTGGAAGATATCCTGGAGCAAGTTGTTGGGGAGATTCACGATGAGTTTGATGTGGTCGAGCGGCCGCTGACGCTTGCCGATGGTGCGGTGATTTTCGATGCAGCGCTGAATGTGCGGGATCTGGATACGCAGTACAACATCACCTTGCCGGAGGATCCGGCCTACGCGACCGTAGGGGGATTTGTGCTCGATCAACTTGGATTTATCCCTCGCGGCGGCGAAAGTTTCGAGTATGGGAATTCGCGATTTACGGTTGTGGAGATGGATGGGAAGCGGGTGGCGCGCGTCAAGATCGAGCGCATTCGCGCCTTGAGCGGCGAACAAAAGCCGGCGGAACCCGCGGGCGATGCAACGCCGGCGCAGGCTGCTCCGTCTTCAGCTTCGGGTTTGGATGCTGTTAAATCGCACTCTGGCTCGTCCGCGCGGACTCGGTGATGGCGCGGCATCTCGTGCAGCGATTCCTGCTCACACTTCCGGCGCTCTGGCTCGTTCTGACGCTGGTTTTTCTGATGATCCACATCGTGCCCGGGGATCCTGTCGAACAGATGCTTGGGGAAGGCGCGGCACCCGGCGAAATCGTGCAGTTACGCCATGCGCTGGGGTTGGATCAGCCATTGTTGACGCAGTATGGCCACTATCTTCGGGAACTCGCGCATGGGGATCTCGGACAGTCGTTCAAGTTTCAGGCGCCGGTGCGGCGGATTATTTTTGAGCGCTATCCGGCGACCCTGAGCCTGGCGTTCCTTGCCTTGTTAGTTTGCGCGGCGATCGCCATTCCCGCGGGGATTCTTGCCGCGTATCGGCGTGGGCATGCCGCGGACCGCGCTGTTGGTGTCTTTACGCTCTTTGGTCTTGCGGTGCCCAACTTTGCGCTCGGGCCTGTTCTAATTTTAGTTTTTTCGATTGAATTGGGATTGCTGCCGGTATCAGGGCGCGGCGGTCCTGCTTATTACATCCTTCCCGCGGCTACCCTCGGCGCCGCTTTGGCTGCCATTCTTACGCGGATGGTTCGCGGATCGATGCTGGAAGAGTTATCGAGCGACTACGTGCGGACGGCTCGCGCCAAGGGACTCTCTATGAGTGCGGTGTTGTTTCGGCACGCATTCCGCAATGCGCTCATTCCCATCATCACCATCCTCGGGCTGCAATTCGGAACGCTGTTGGCGGGCACGATCGTTACCGAGACTATTTTTTCCTGGCCTGGGATCGGCAGGCTCACGGTGCAAGCGATTTCTTCACGTGATTATCCGTTGCTCCAGGGTTGCATTCTCGTGATCGCGCTGTCGTATGTGGTCGTGAATTTGCTCACCGACGTGCTCTATTCGGTGATAGATCCGCGCGTGAGGTTGTCTTGAGATTCGTTGCGATCGTGCGTCAATTTCTGGGTCAGAGCGTGCTCGCTCGCGTGGGATTTTTCGTGGCGATGCTCCTGATTCTGGCTGCGCTGCTGGCGCCGTGGATTGCGCCCGCGAATCCCGCGTCGCAGGATTTGCCTTCGCGTTTGCAAGCGCCTTCCCGGGCTCATTGGATGGGCACGGATGAACTGGGGCGCGACACGTTATCTCGAACTTTGTACGGGGCGCGAGTTTCGCTGCTGGTGGCGGGTTCGGTGGTTGTCGGTTGCGGACTCACCGGGCTATTGGTGGGAATGGTCGCGGGCTACGCGGGCGGATGGTTCGATCGTTTCGTGAATTTGCTGCTGATCAACGCGTTTCTGTCTTTTCCAGGGATTCTGCTGGCCATCGCATTTGCGGCGTTTTTGGGGCCGGGAATCCGCAAGGTGATACTCGCGCTCGTGATTACGGGCTGGGCGGGATATGCGCGGTTGGCGCGCGCGCAGGTGCTGAAGGTGAAAGAACTCGAATTCATTCTCGCGGCGCGGTCTTTGGGGGCGTCGCATTTGCGCATTTTGGCTTCGCATTTGTTGCCCAACATTTTGCAGCCGGTCTTGATTCAGGCGACCATCGGCATGGCCGGCGCGATTCTGGCGGAGTCGACCTTGAGCTTTCTGGGTCTTGGCGTTTTGGCGCCCGTGCCAAGCTGGGGCGCGATGCTGAATGATGCGCGTAGCCATCTTTTTGACGCGCCGCACCTGGTGATTTTTCCCGCGCTGGCGGTGATGATGGCGGTGCTTGCGTTCAATTTGCTGGGCGACGCTTGGCGCGATTGGCTGGATCCACGGACGCGCTCGCAAATGGCGGTGATGGATCTGACGCGCTGAATCAAGAGGCGGTGCTCCGAGATGCTAACCGTGCATGGGTTGGGGCCGGGCGGGGCAAGCCCCGCCCCTACTAGGGATTAGAGAACGACCCAAGGGGATTAAAGAACGACCCACCACGGCGATTAGCGAGATCGACGCGGCGGCACGGCGATTGAAAGCCGACGCGGCCGGACGGAGAGTGGAGAGATCGACGCGACGGAACCGCGATCAGAACGACGTGGCGGGACCGCACCCTGACGTTGCCATTCAGGAATTCGCGCTATTTGTCTGGCAGAGTGACCGCGGCACCGCGTCCTAATGCGAGGGCGCGTGCCGCGCTCCCCTTGTTGACGCCGATCTCAATGTATCCACTCGATCCGACGTAGGCGATTGGCTCACCTGCATTTCCCGATGCGAAGGTGTGCACGAGCCGCGAAACCGAATGCGTCCCCACCTGGAACTGCAGCTTGCCGGCAGTCCGAGCCTCTTCGGAAAGGTCCTCGGCGCGGAAGTTTGTGACCAAGTTGCCGAAGCCGTCGACCCGCAGCACTATACCTTTTAACACTCCGTTGGTTGCCTTAGGCCGCGGCATTGCGAATTTCTTATAGTCCTCGATTACGTCTCCCATGCTCGCGGTCTGCCCACTCTTCGCCAGCCACGCGGCTACCGGCGCAAATACATCGCGGCCATGAAACGTTTTGCTGACCGGTTGCAGGTAGTAGTGCTCCACGTTGGCGTGTCGCACCACGACGGTGGGATCACGTTCGTAGATCAGCGACAGCACCCCGTTGTCGGGGGCCACAAAATATTGATTCTCTGAGGTAACCAGCAAGGGGCGCCGCGCGGTGCCCACGCCAGGATCCACCACCACAATGTGAATCGTACGCGGCGGGAAATAGGGATACGCCGCTCCGATCGTCAGTGCTCCGTCCAGCAGATCGTAGGGCGTGACGTGATGGGAGATATCGACGATCGTTACATCTGGATTGATCTTGAGAATGACGCCCTTGAGAGTACCAACCAGATGATCGCTGGTTCCGTAGTCCGTGGTGAGAGTGATAATCGGGTTCGACAATGGATTCTCCGGCCCTGGGGGTAATTCTGCGAAGGCCCGCAGGCGAAGCGTGAGGCGCCTCGCACACCTTCACGCTAACCAAGGCGCGTCCAACCGTCAAGAAAAGGACGCACGGCGTGCTATGCAATCGCCAACGCCCCGAAAAAGGGAAGCGATTGCTATGATGAGCCCATGCCCCGACTCCACGCAAACCAGGGTCGGTTGGGAAGGCCGAGGCCGTTCAACCAGCCGCCTTCAGTCGGTGGGTCCCTGGCGAGCCGAGCTTGGGGAGCTGCTTTCGTTCACGGAGGTCAGGCAGCGTTGTTTGTGCTTCCCAGCCGACGCGGGCATCGAAGACTCCTTCGCGGCGAAATCATCGGGGGAGGTTTTTGCGGTCAGGTGTGATATTGTGACTGGGTAGACTTGCCGAGTTGGATTGCCTGAGCTCCCTGAAGGGCTGCGCTTCGCGGCCTTCCCTCCATTGACTTCAGTCGATTCTAAGGCCGGCGGCTTGTGATGATTGGAGACCGGCGGGGTGTCGAGTCTTCCGCACGGACGGCGGTTCGCAAGATCAGGGAGAAGCGAACATGAAGAGCCTTTTTGTAGGAAACATGAATTTTCAGACCAGCGAGAGCGATTTGCGAGCCTTGTTTGAGCCGTTCGGGCAGGTGACGCGGGTGCACATGGCGATGGACCGGGAAACTGGGCGGGCGCGCGGGTTTGCGTTCGTGGAAATGCCGAATGACGAGGAAGCGGCGAAGGCCATTGCGGGACTCGATGGGAAAGAAGCGGGCGGGCGCAACTTAAAGGTGAACGAAGCGCGACCCCGTGGTGAAAGCGGTCCCCCGCGCAGCCCCCGCGGATTTAGTGGCGGCAGCAACAGCGGCAGTGGCGGCGGTGGTGGTAAGGGTAAAGGCGGCGGGCGCAACCGGTTCTCGAACGAGGACTATAGCGAGGCCGTGCGGCAGCCGCGCGAACCGCGCTGGTAGCCGTTGGATAGATTCGCTGGACGGTTCGGCGCTGACCGGACCGCATTCTTCTTGTGAGGCGAACAGATGACGACGACTTTTCAAAAGCGGCAGAAAGAAATGAAGCGAATCGAAAAGCGGAAGATGAAAGAGCAGAAGCGAGTGCAGCGGAAAATCGAGAAGGTCGCGCTGAAAGAGTCAGGGCAAGACGGACCGCAAATGGGAACGCCGCCGGAAGAAGAGTTCGATTATTCGCCGGAGTAAGGTCGGCGAATACGAAACCAGGTGATATTTAAGTTTCATCCAGGCCGCAATGAGTCCCGCTTTCGAAAATGACTTCGATTGTTTTCGTGTCTACCGGCGAAATCAGCAAAAAGCCAACGAGAAATGCATTCCGCATAGCTGAACTTTTTCAATCGGCGAGTTTCAGTTTTTCCATATAGGCCGTGTAGGCGGCTTTAAGCTTCGTGCTATCGGGCGCGGAGCTCGCGTGGTCGATTAGAATCGAGATGAACTGATCCATCGCTTTATCGATTTGGTCGAAGAGTGCGTGGTTGGTTTTCGAGAGCGCGGTATCGCCGCCGTAGTCTTCTGCCTTGTCCCAGGTTCGCTCGAGAACGCGGGCGAGTTCCGCGGCGGTTGCGTTGTCACCTTTTTGAGATGACGTGAGCGCAAGTTGAGCCAGCGCCCGGTACGGCCCCATTTTCGTATCGTCGACGCCGGCAGTCCGTGGCGAGTGTTTTTCCTGTGCCGGCGAGGCCGGATGCACGGACAAGAGCAAGAGCAGACCAGCGGCAATCAGGAAGAGGGCCTTCGCGGCGAATCTACGCGACTGGATCATAGTCTTCTCCTCTATGGAAACTCAAGACGCACCGACGGATAGCGCGGCACAAAACGAGACGTTCATGTTCCTTGGTCTAGTGAGGATGTTATATGCGCTGTGCGGCTTGCAGGGAATTGATTCTAGCGAGGTGACGAATTATTTAACGGCGAGGCACCGGCTGATGAGGAACCATGCCGGCGCGTTTGCCGTGTAAAAGTGGCCCCGCACATGACACATGCCCGCACACCCCTGGAGTGGAGAAACACTACGCGACCAGCTGGCGGGATTACCCCTTAGCCGGTGTGGCTTCCCTCGAGAAGTGTAAAAGAATCGCCGAGCGGCAATACTTGCCCGACGCCTTAGCGCACTGGCGCAATTTCGAGCCGGTCGCCAATCTTTGTGCCAGAACGGTAGATCGTATGCGGAGGCAGCTCCAGCACGCTGGCCGCTTTCAGGGACACCTTGGAGATGCGAAAAGGGCGAACATGCTCTTCGACATAGACGACCTCCTTGTCCTTGCCGAGGAAAATCAGATCGATGGGAAAGAGCATGCCGATAGTATGGACGCCGCTGGAAGGCACGATCCATAGACCGCGACCCAGCTGCGCCCATCGCCGCGTCTTACCGAGCAAACCCACCAGCCGGCGAAGATAGCTGTCGGCTAGAATTGCCTCCGTAGCCACAAAGGTCTCCCGGGTCTTGTTATAAACGTATAATGAACGACTGTGACCGTTGTTGGCCATGATCTATCGACCCTATTCGGGTGTCCCCTAAAGATATCCGACTACACCGACTACTCGATCGACTTGCGCTTGCGTCGCCAAATGATAATGAACAATACGAGAACGGCCAGGGCTCCTGCGACGACTCGTATGAGTGTTACGTTATCCATTGCGCTTCTCCTTTTCTACTACTCGGCCTCACGGCGTCTGTGAGGTCGCGAGGGTTCTGCAACTACCTTTGCAGAGCCGGCATCAGCTGCCGGAGCAGGGTAATCACAGCTGGGCCCAAAATAACCACCATAAGTGCGGGGAAAATGAAAAATATCAGCGGTGGAACCATCTTCACCGATGTCTTGGCGCTCATTTCTTCGGCGCGCTGACGGCGCTTGATCCGCAAGTCGTCGGAGAAAACACGCAACGACTGAGCGACGCTGGTGCCGAAGCGGTCGGTTTGCACCAGCATGGCGACGAGGGACTTGATGTCCTCGAGACCGGTGCGGCGCGCGAGTTCGCGCAAGGCGTCGAGGCGCGTTTTCCCGATGCGCATCTCCAGGTTGACCAGCTGCAATTCTTCGCTGAGCTCCGAGTGCGTGATGCGCAGCTCTTGCGAAACCTTCATCAGCGCTTGATCCAGCCCGAGGCCTGATTCCACGCAGATGACCAGTAAATCCAGACCGTCGGGCAGGCCGCGGCGTAGCCGGGGCTGGCGCGCATTCATTCTCCAGCTGAGAAACATGTCCGGGAACAAATAGCCAAGGGCAACGGCGATCAGCGGAACCATAAAGGGATTCCACTTGTATATGCCGGTTACAAAAACAAATGCGACGAAAGCGATGGGCGTCAGCACCTTGAATCCACGCATCGCCGATAGGGCTTGCGGACTGCGGTAGCCGGCGCGCATCAGCAGCATCTGCGTACGCGGAGTTGGGCTGCCATCGCCAGGCACCAGGTTGCCCAGTCCGGCCAGGGTGTCGCGCAATCGGTCTTTTTGTTTTTCGGCGAAGCTGGCTTCCTCGATGGCGGGCGCAGCCGTATTCGCCAGGCGGGAGAGGCGGTTAGCAATTCCGGCTCCGCCGGGCGCAAAGGCGTAAAGGACCGCCGCCAGAATGGCGAAGGTGGCCAGGAAGGTCAAGGTTGTGATGGCCCAAAGCATCTGCAAAAGCTCCTCTAACCGCTAAACCTCAATATGAATAATCTTCCAAATGATCAGCGAACCAATGACCTGCATGATGGCCGCAATGGTCAAAATCAGCGAACCCCTGGGATCCTGAAACAAAACCTTCATGTAGGTGGGATTCAATACCATGAGCACGATCAGCATGAAAATAGGGAGAGCAATCAGGATGCCCGCCGTCAATCTTCCCTGCGCAGTGCGCACGCGGACTTCGCGATAGATGCGGAAGCGGTCGCGTATGACGCGCGCCAGACCATCGAGAATTTCCGCGAGGTTTCCGCCGGTTTCCTTTTGAATAAGCAAAGCGGTGACGAAGAAACGGACGTCGATCGACGGGATCCGCTCGGTCATGTTGAGAAGAGCGTCGCGCAGTGGCAGACCGAAATTCTGCTCTTCGAACGTGGTGCGGAATTCGCTGGCGATAGGCTCCGCAGACTCCTTGGCGATCATCTCCAGACCCGTGGTGAACGCGTGACCCGCGCGAACAGCCCGGCCCAACAAGTCCAGGGCCTCAGGAAATCGCTCTTCGAATTGCTGCAGACGCTTCTGACGGAGATAGGAAACCACGCCATAAGGAATGCAAGTGACCGCCGCCCCGAGCAGGACGCCGACCCAGAACTGAGGATAGAAAACACCGGCGAACACAAATGTTCCCAAACCCAGGCAGGCGCTCATGAGGATGAGCTTGCCCGCCTTCATCTTAAGTCCAGCTTGCGCGATGCGTTCCTGCAGCCGAACCGACCATTGCCAGTGCAACATCAAGCGATGCACCGCGGGGACGCTGCTGAGCATCTCGTCGCGCGCCAGCTTCAGGCCCAGGGATACATCGCCGCGACGCTCCGCCTTCCGCACCGCCTCCATACGGCGACGGACGACTTCCTGTTTGTTGTCGCCACTGGCGATCATCCAAATCCCCAGGACGAGCACCAGGACGATCAGGAACGTGAGCGCGAAAACCAAAATACCCATAGCAGTCCTCGGTTACGACCAGCCTTTCGGAACAAATTGAAAATGACCTTTCATCAAATTCCCAAAACGTGCGCATGCTCGAACATCGAGATTGGTAACTGAATGCCGGAGACGAGCAACTTTTCCGCAAACTTCGGCCGAATGCCCGTGGGGATAAATTCACCCAGCACCTCGCCGTTGTCGCGAATGCCGCGCTTGCGGAATACGAAAATGTCCTGCATGGAAACGATGTCGCCTTCCATGCCGGTAATCTCGGCGAGCGAGATGACTTTGCGGGTGCCGTCGCTGAGGCGGCTGACCTGAACGACCACATCAATCGCCGAAGCGATCTGCCGGCGCAGGGCGCTTTCGGGAATGTTTAGACTGCCCATGGCGACCATAGTTTCGAGGCGGCTCAAAGCGTCACGCGGCGTGTTGGCGTGAATCGTGGTCAGCGAGCCATCATGGCCGGTATTCATGGCCTGCAACATATCCAGGGCTTCCTCGCCGCGCACCTCACCGACGATGATGCGGTCGGGACGCATACGCAGAGAGTTGATCACCAACTGGCGCTGCTGTACGGCGCCCTTTCCTTCAATGTTAGCGGGGCGCGTCTCCAGGCGCACGACGTGGTCCTGGTGCAACTGCAATTCGGCCGCGTCTTCCACGGTGACGATGCGCTCGCGGTTGGAAATGTAGGACGAAAGGACGTTCAAAAACGTGGTTTTCCCGGCGCCGGTGCCGCCAGAGACCAGAATATTCAGGCGCGCCTTCACACAGCCGCGCAAAAGCTCCAGCATAGCGGGCGTAAGGCTGTTGTTCTGGAGCAGATCGTCGGCAGTCAGGGGATCACGGCCGAAACGCCGGATCGAAAGGCAAGGTCCGTCGACGGCGAGAGGCGGAATGATGGCGTTCACGCGCGAGCCATCGGCGAGGCGCGCGTCAACCATCGGCGAGGACTCGTCCACGCGGCGCCCGACCGCTGAAACAATGCGGTCGATAATGCCCATGAGATGGATGTCGTCGCGGAATTGGACCGAGGTCATCTCCAGAATGCCTTTGCGCTCGACGTACACCCGTTTGTGCGTGTTGACGAGAATATCGGACACGGTTGGGTCGGCAAGGAGAGGCTCGAGAGGCCCCAACCCGAAGACTTCATCGAGGACTTCTTGGGCGAGGCGCTCGCGCTCCTGCAAATTCATCGGCGTTGATTCGCCGACAACCAAAGCCTCCAGGATTTGCGTTACCTCCCGGCGTACGTCTTCGCGATTGACCTCGGTCAGACGGTCGAGATTCAGTTTCTGGATAAGCTTCCGGTGAATCGTCGCCTTGACGGTTCCGAAGTCCGTGCGTGTGACTGGTGCTGTGATCGGGGCCATGATCTAAGTCACCTCTTTGACGGGAACGAAAAGAACCCGCCAAGCGAGCCTTTCTTGGTGATGGGCACGACGTCCAGACCTGCCAGCTGCGCGGCAATCTGGCGATAACGGCTGCCAAGGACGTTGTTGTGGTTCTCCTGCAACGGAGTACCCATATTGACGGCGGCATTGGCCATCCGGAAGTCGTTGGGAAGGGAAGCGAATACAGGACGGTTGATGTCTTTCTGGATGCCCTTCAAGACGTCATCGTCGCCTTTGTGCCAGCGATTGATGATCACGCGTGCGCGCTCCGGGTCGATGCCAAAGCCTTTCAGGGCCAGCAAGCGGCGTTCTAGCGTCCATAACGCGGGGACATTGGCCTCCGCCACGATCAGGATCATGCGAGCCATACGCAGGATCGAAGTCCATTCGGAGGAAAACTGCGAGCCCATGTCGAGCAGGACCATGTCGAAGGTATTTTGAGCAACGTTTACGACGCGCTCAAGAGAGGGGATGTGAATCGACTGCCATTCCTCGGGCTGGGTGACTCCGCCAAGAACCTCGAGCTTCGTCTTGTGACGCGTCAGCAGGCCCGCAAAAAAGTGACTGTCGAGACGGTCCATGTTGTCGACCGCGTCGCGGACAGTGAATTTAGGATGGAGATCGAGCAATAGATGCACGTTCCCAAGCGGATTGGCAAAGTCCAAAAGCGCCACGCGTTTGCGAGCGAAGACCGAGAGTTGGACTCCGATATTTACCGCGACCGTCGTGGCACCCACCCCGCCTTTTGCTCCCATGATGACGATCAACCGATCGAGGGAGGAGCGGTCTCTGGCGTCGATGTCCTCCGTGAAGCGCAGGAGGATTTCTTTGAGAGAGGTCGGGTCAACGGGCTTCGCCAGGAAGTCCTGAACGCCCGAGCGCATGGCTTCCAGCAAAAGTTGATGATTCGGTGGCACCACCGCCGAGCACGCCACGAGCTTCACCGCCGGACGTGCACGATGAATCTGCGCGCCCAGTTGGAAGTAAGGCTCGGGATCGCGAGAAAGATCCAAGAAAACGACCTCCGGCAACGAGTCCGCGGAGTCGGGAAGCTTGTCGGCGGGGACCGCCCACTGCTTCACCGACTTCACCAGACCCGTTTGCTGCAGACTGGCCAGCAACTGTGCGGAACTGGCCGGGTCACCACTTGCTATCGCTACCGTCAGCATCAACCGCTCTTTCTAATCCGCTAAATTTCTCTCGTCAACCTCACAGATATTGCACCAGGTTTGGTGCGAATCACTTGTGATCGCCAGTAGGCGCGGCTGCGCCTTCCGTCGGCTTCATAATCGGAAGTGGAAATAGCAAATTTGGTGCGGGCTTGTCGACCGGTATCGGATGAACGACATGCGGTGTGACCACGACCACCAACTCATTCTTGCTCTTGTTCAGACTGTAGCTTTGAAAGAGTTTTCCGAGGATCGGAATATCTCCGATACCAGGAACCTTTTGAAGCTGCTGTGTCACGCGGTTGTCCATTAGCCCGGCGATCGCGAAACTCTGTCCGTCGGTAAGACTCATTTCCGACTCGAAGCGATTAGTCGCCAGCGCCGGAATCACAAAGCCCTGCAATGTCAGCGCGTTGGTGAAATCCAGCGAGCTCACTTCGGGCTTGACCTTCAAGTGAACCAGGCCATCCGGAGTCAAGGTGGGGGTGAAGTTCAAGCGCACGCCGAATTCTTTGAATTGAATGGTGATGCCGGCAAAACCTCCACCAGCGCCCGTTGATTGGAGAATGGGAAAGGGAAACTCACCGCCTGCCAGGAAGCTGGCGTCTTTGCCGGACTCCGTCATCAAATTGGGCTCAGCGAGAATTTCAAGCACGTTCTGCTCTTGCAGAGCTTTGATCGTGGCAGCGAGGTTTATGTCTGGCCGGAAGACGAAAATGTTGAGCAAATCGCTCAGACCAATCTGGCTGCCGGTGGTTGGAGTCGTAGCGACACCGTTCGCGTTCGTAAGCTGGGGAGGAGCAAACTGCTGGGTCGAGATAGTCCCGACGTTCTTGGCGCCGGGCAGACTAAGGAGGTTGATCCCTAATTGGTTGATGGCGGAGCGGTTGACCTCCACGAACCGCACTTGCAGCAGGATTTCGCCAGAGGGCGTAACAGGCACCTGCATCAAGCTAGTGACTTTCGGGGTCGTGCTCTTCACGATCTCGAGAATTTTCTCGGCAACCGGCGCGGACGAAATCTTTCCGGACAACATCACGACGTCCCGCGAAGTATCGAGGTGCACATCTTCCGATGGGAAGACCTCGTGAATTTTCTGGCTCAGGCCGAGAACGTCAATATCCACGGACACTTCGAACGCCTGGCTCTGATCCGACTCGTCCCAGATGATCAGCGAGACGCCTCCTGGAGTCTTGCCGTTGACCAGCACTTGCGTGGGGCTCACCACAATCGCTTCCGCAATGTTTGGATCGGCTAACGAGACCCTCTTGATTCGCCCGGGCGAGGAAATCACGATCGAACGACCCACCAGCAAATGCAGCGTTTGCGGCGCCTCGGACTCGGTGGGCTGTTCCGCGGGCACTTGCGTGGGAGCTGTAGTCTGGGCCGGGGGAGCGGCTGGCGGCTGCGATTGGGCGGGCTGCTGCTGGGCTAGCGCACCGGGAACTCCGATGAAAAGAGCTGCCAGGAGGGCAAACGAGGGCAGCAGGAGGCTGATCTGCCGCGGCGAAACGTTCGACTGACCGATCCCGTTGTGTTTGGCGAACATTCGTTGTCCTTGTGGCCTTCTCATTGGTTCGGAAAGCTCTTGTTCTCTCGCTTGTTCCCGGTGATCACTTCGATTACATATGGCGAAGCCGGAGCAGGCGGAGCGGCGACCTTCGCTGGAGCCGTGTGCTTCGGGGCTGCGGGCGCCGCGCCCGCGAATAGATTGGCCTCCAGGATCGAAGGGGGTCCAACTCTCTGGGTGTCAACCGTGTTGCGCAGAGCGAGCTGGATTTTTCCTTCGGTGCTGGCCATGGCCAGTCGCCCGGCGTCTTCCGGCGAAACCAACAAGGTGATCACGGGAACCGTTTGGGGCTTGCCGTCGCGATCCTGCTCAATTTTTTGACCGGCGGCGAGCACCCGCACGTTTTCCAGGATTGTGCGCGTGATGGTGTCTTCGCCACCCCGTGCTCCGCCATTGACTTTCCCGGTCACCAGGACGTCGACCATCGTTCCGGGCGTCACGAATCCAGCCACTCCCACGACGTCATTGACGGCAACCGAAAGAGCCCGCATCCCTTGCGGAATCACCGCGGGCAAACCCGCTCCGGATTCCTTGGGAGCCAGCTTGCTGTCGAGGATGAGTTCGTTGCCCGCAACGTCGGCGATTAAAGCACGGTCGGCGCAGTCCTCGATGCGCGTGAACATGCCAACTACTGGCTCGCCCGCGGGCCAGGGAATAAGCCGCAAATTTCCCGCGCCCACCCGCGTACCCAGGGGAAGAGCCTTTGCCGCGACCACGATATATTGCGTAACGACCGGCTTCACGCTGCTCGCCTTTTGAAACTGGCGATAAACAAATGTGCTCAAGAAAAGGGCGACGACGACCGCCACGGCCAATCCGAGAATCATGCGGTTCTGGTTCATGAATTCAGTCTCCTCGCCTCAACACCAATTGCAACCAAAATAGCCCGACTTGCTGGGTTCGTTCAGACGCCCCACCGGGCGGCGCAAAAGCAAGCCAGCGTAGAAATAGCGACGGCAACGCCAAATGGCAGTTTCAGCAGCGCCGGATTGTCCAGGGAAATCTCAGGGTTGGCGCGCAAGCCGAACGAAAAGAAGCCTTGGACCAGCACCATAGGTTGTGAAGCGTTTCCTTCACTCGCCGCGTTCGCATCATTTCGACCATGGCCATAAGTCCCGATACCAGCACACTGCCGAGCAACACAAACAAAAACAAAATAGGGCCGAGAAAGGCCCCAACGGCACCCATCAATTTCCAGTCGCCCGCGCCGAGCGCTCGCATCAAAACCAGTGGAAGTAAAAGAATCAGAGCCAGTCCCGCGCCTTCCAGTGACGCCTTAGCCCCTGCCCAGCCCGGAAATTGCCGTACGCAACCCGAGTCCCAGGAAGAAAGCCGGCACGGTAAGCCAGTTGGGTATCCTGTGGGTGCGAAAATCCACGATGGCGGCAAGCAGGGTCACGCCGATGGTAAAGGCCCAGATTAGATATTGCACTTTCATGGGAAAGGACGGGCGTCGAGGACCTATCGGAAACAATTCCACTAGCGTCCTCTATATCCCGGCTCAAATGGGGTCTAGTGCCATCAGCCGGACAGGCCCTGCGCTGTCTTAGGTCGTCGTGCTCAAATTGCTCGCGACGTTGACGAAGACGCCGTTGACTGCGGTCGCTAAGGTACTGAGCGACCCAATCGCCGCCAACGTAAGGAGCACTAACAGCAAGGCATATTCCGTCAGGTCTTGCCCTTTTTCTTCTTTCCACAGCCTTACTAAGAGTTGCTTCATCCTTGTATCTCCAGGTTCGCTGAATAGGCAAGACCACGCCTTGACTCGTGCTAGATCGACATGCCGAGGATGTCGAAAGAGCGGACTGCCGTACCAGCAAAACTACGTTGTACTCAGGTTTGACGCCGCCTTTGCAAACACGCCGTTGACCGCGGTCGCCAGCGTACTGAGCGAGCCAATCGCCGCCAAGGTGAGCAGCACTAGGAGCAATGCATACTCGGTCAGGTCTTGGCCCCGGTCATCGTTCCAAAGCTGCATGAGAACAGTCTTCATTTCGTTTTCTCCTTCGAGTAAAGAGAACTAGCGGTCTAGAGACGGATATCCTCGTCTGTACCTGCATGTTAAGCATCTGCAACACCAACCTGCTCTGCTTCACGCTGCCAACTAAGCCTTTTAAAATATGTGGCTTACGCGACCATGGAGGGTCGCCGAATCACACTAGGGTTATAGGACCGTTCCTCTTTGTGGACACCAACAGTTGGTTCCCGGCTGATTTGGTGACGCCAACCACATTCTGCGCTATCACCAAGCTCGGCGCGCGGGTCGCCATCGTCCGCATCTGAATAGAGATAGAGATCTAAGGTTTTCGGCTATCCGCATTGATTGACGAGAGTTACGGCAGCGGCTTTCGGCCCCACAGCACGACGTTCCAGCCCAGCCAGCGAACCACGGGAAGTCGCGTCAGCAGGCGGTCAACAGCCCGAAGGGGCATCCACCACCAGAGGCTCTCCTTCGTTTCACGCAGGATGCGCTTCCAGTAGCGGTCCTCGTTGGGATGTACGCGGTCGATCAGGTAGTACTTTACGAAGAGAAGCAGAGTAGAGACCCAGAATTCCCGGTGCCGCACTTGAGTGAAATACTTTCGTGCCAAGCGAATATCAGCGGTTGCAAGAGGTGCCTCGTCCGGTGTACGGACCTCGGTGGCCATGCGGCGATATAGGTTGATCACGGGATTGTAGGCGAGGGGATCGTAGGAAAAGAACATCCCCCCGGGCTTGAGCGCGCGGCTCAGTTGTTCGAACAACGAAGCTCGATCGTGAACGTGATGAATCGTATTGGCCGCATAGACGATGTCATACGTATCGGCAGGCAGGTTCAGGTCCTCGGCACTGGACACAATACCTTCCAGCTTCACGCCGAACTTCTTGCCCAGTCCGAGGGCGGTCGCCACCATCTGCGGCGAAATATCGACGGTAGTAACAACGGCGCCCTGGAGCGCAAAGTAGACCGAAGACTCGCCAAGGCCTGCGCCGATATCGAGCAATTTCTTGCCTGCGAGAGGCCCCATGCGGCTGAGTATGAACTGATTTTCGAGCGCGGTCGGAGCCTCGAAACATTCACGGACGAGCACATCGTCGAGAGGAGTGCTGCTGGCCCAGGCGTCGTGAAAGGCAGCTTCGCGCTGGTGAGAAATCGTATCGACAGTCATGGCTTCCCTGGCACGTGGCCTTAGCGTCAGCGCTTGCCACCTGCCACCATCGCTCGGCGGGTCTCCGCGGCAACCGGATTGCGCGCCTCAAAGCCCATCCGTTCCCTGACGATATAGAGAGGCCGCCGCTTCGATTCTCCGTAAATCCGGCCGACGTATTCACCGATGATTCCGAGGCACACAAGTTGCACGCCGCCGATAAACAATTCGCCGATCACAGCGCTGGACCACCCTTTAACCAAGCCGGGCACCTGGAAGAAGCGTTCCAGCAAAACGGCAACGACCCCGGCAATAGCGACAGCTGAGGCCGCAAATCCAGTCCAGGTTGCCAGCCGCAGAGGGAGAATGGAAAAAGAGAAAATCCCATCAAGCGCGAAGCGCACCATCTTGAACAGCGAGAACTTGGTCGTTCCCGCGACGCGCGATGCTCGATGGTAGGGCACCGCGACCTGGGAGAAGCCCAGCCAGCTCACCATTCCACGCACAAAGCGGTCGCGTTCCGGCATGGAAATAAGGGCATCCACGACACGCCGGTCCAGGAGCCGGAAATCCCCAGTATCCAGCGGCATACGCGTTTCCGACATGTGGCTGAAGAAGCGGTAGAAGATCTTGGCTGACACCTGTTTGAATGCAGATTCGCCATCGCGTTCCGTGCGAACTCCATAAACGACGTCGTAGCCATCGAGCCATTTCGCGAGGAATTCCGTGATGACCTCCGGCGGATCCTGCAGATCGGCATCGATAATCACGACGGCGTCCCCGGACGCGTGTTCCAGTCCTGCGGTGATCGCCACCTGGTGGCCAAAATTGCGGGAAAAACGGACGACGCGAACTCTTATATCGCTCGCCTGCAATTCACGGAGTACGGCCGGAGTCGAATCGGTGCTGCCATCATCGACGTATACAATTTCGAAATCTGCCGGCGACTCTTGTAGAACGCCGACAAGATGCTGGTGCGTCTGGCGCAGCACTTCCTCTTCGTTCATGCACGGAACTACCACTGAAAGAAGCATGCGGCGCTCGCCGGAAACAGACGGAGCGATTTGTAGCGGCCCTCGGCGGTGATCGAACGATTGCCCGTCCATGTTCACTCCTTCGCGCTCCCGCGCCCGGCCTGCTCGTCGCGTTCTGCGAATAACCAGGTTCTCGCCGTACGAAAAGCGTGCTTACCCCGTCCGTGTATCGCTTCTCCCACTCGGAGTTGACCCCAAGCACCGTGGCCAAGGGCTCTTTGCTTTCCAGCAGGCACCATTGGATGTTGTGCGCTCTCAAGATCTGAAATGCTCCCGGCTTGACTTGCGCCAACTCTAGATACTCTCCAAAAATCCCAGCGTCTTCATACAAGTCTCCGCGGCCATCAATAAACACTTTCTGTTCCGGAAGCATTCCCACAAGATAGCCGCCGTATCCGTAGGAGTTAAACATCGGCCCTGCAACTGGATGTTGTCTTAAATATTCCACCGCACGCACCGGAAAGGTGCGAGCCGCAATTTTCTCGATGCTTGCCCGCGTGGGAAAGTACCATGCCATCGCGATGACAGCACCTGTCATGAGGATCGCGTTCAGGATCGGATGATCTTTTTTCCGGTCATATGGCGGCAACCACCGCGCCAGCAGAACGGCGAAAACGGGTGAGGCGAACGGTACGAAGAGCACCAGAAAACGTACGTGTAGACACGCCATCGTGATCCCGCCGAACAGCAGAATCACCTCGTATAGCCGCAAACTCAGCGGCGCCATCATTTGCACCAGGAAAAAGCCCAGCACGATCGCCAGGAACAGCTTGCCGCCCAAAACGTTAAAAGGCATGGGCTGCCATTCCAGAATATTTCCTACGTTTAGCGGAAGGCTTGAGGCCACGGTGAACGGGTACGCCGCCAATCGCGTGCCATAAGGCGTAAATGGAATAGCGGCCAGTGAGAGAAGCAAAACAGTTTCGAGCCGAATCCGTTCGGCCGGACTCCAGCGTCGGGCCTCGATGCTGCCCCAGCGAAACTCCACCAGCCCGCTCGCCAGAAAAATGAAGATCACGCCCAGGCCGATCACCCACGATCCGTGCGTGTTAATCCACACTAGAAACATCGGCGGAAGAAACCAAATCGCTCGCTGCTTCCCTTGGCGAAATCGCTCCAGTGCGATCAGCGTCACGATCAGAAACAGATAGGCCAGCATTTGCGGGCGCAAATTGAACGTTGCGAATGCCATGGAACACAAGAGGGCAGAAACAACGAATCCCGCCTTCGAGTTTCCGGACCGCAGCGTCGTATACGCGTATAGGGTGAGCATGACGATGCTCGCCCATACGAAAAGGAAAACGTCGAGTCCCAGCAGTCCGCCGACGCGCGCTACCGTCCCGATCGCCACGTCGCCCAACCATTCATAGGCCATCCATGGATTTCCCGCAACCGTGTACGAAAACGGGTCGCTGGTCGGCCAGTGATGGCTGGTCACAATATTCTGCCCGACCCTGATATGCCACCAAAGATCCGGGTCCACATTGAACGCGCGCGCTTCGTAAAATACCCGGCCAACCAGGAAGGTCGCGAGCATCGCAGGGAAGGAAAACACTTTGCGCAGGAGGGAGGCTACGCCCTCGGTGGTCGCGGCAAACGGCGGCGCAAACGTCGAACTCAAATCCGAAGTGGAGGCAGAGGTCTCAGAAGTCGGAGACGCAGCGATTGGTTGGAGCGCAGCCGCCCGGGTTGGCATTGAGATGTCAGCTTCGCTCATAAACGACTTTGCAAACGCAACTCAGCGGTGCGGCCCACGGTCTTCACTCCGATCGCGACCGCACAGACCGGTGCCGTCCTCATTCGGATACACTTCAACCGCTTCCGCAAGCGTTCTCCAGGTAGTAGAGGCAGGTTTCATTCCAAACTGGGTCGTCATTCTGAGAGGGATTGGAAAGCGGGCAGCATCGCAAAGCAAGTCCTGACACTGGCAATAGGCTCTCCAAGTTGTTGAATCTTATCGACTTTAAGATGACCTAGAAGCGTTCCGGCACTCGATAGGTATTTGACTCGTTCGGGCACCAGTCCCATGACCCGGCAGCACGTCGCGTCAACAGCGACCGGATCGTTACCGAAAATCAGTACTCCGCTGTCCTTGGGCGTCCCTTGAATGGGGCCGTTGCCTTCCATTCCCACAATGCCGTCTACGATCGCAAAATCGGGTCGTGCGGCGGCGTTGATGTCCAGGATGGCACGATCGATGCCCGCCCAGTGCAAAACGTTCTTGGGCCACCCGTAGCAGCTCCCAGGCACGATGCCGAACATGTTCTTGAGCGAGAGCGTAACGCCAGCCCAATGATGGGTCTTAAGTTTGGGCATGGAGACGAGAAAGTCCACACCCAGGGCAGTCTTCGGCAGATACAACTCCTTAAGGCGGGAAGCGTGCGTCTTTAGAACCACGCGCTGGACATCGTCCACGTTCAGATCAACGAAGGACCGCGCCAATGGCCCAGCGTAATCGCGGAGGCGCACGGACTCAACGATTGCCTCGGTATCCCGATCCATGGCGGGACCGTCCCCGATCAGGACCTGCGCAGCCCCTAGACGCAGAAAGCATTCACGGGCAGCAGCGATAACGGCAGGATGGGTGTTGATGACGCCGAGAGGGTCCAGGCCGACCATGTTGGGTTTGAGCAGGACCGTCTTGTCTTTCACCGGCGGATTGAAGACCGAAAGGCCCTCCTGAATCAGCAAAGACAAGTCCTGCTCATAGTTTGCCGCGCGCCGAATCACGACCTTCGACGGAGGACGTTGAAATGACGGAATTAGAGTCTGATCGCGCATAGTCAGGTCGCGTTCGCATGATCCACGCCCAGCCAGCGCGAGCGCGCGCTCATAGCCAGGCAACTCCACGCGGCGACTGGCACGCTCTCCAGGAACTGATTTCTTTCATACAGGTCTGACAAAGCGGGCGCGTCCGCAGGCCACTTTCGCCCGTACGTTTCCATGCAGATTCTCGCCAGCGCGAGTGACCCGGCGCTCCCAATGTTCGCGATGCTGCGCTCGAGCCAGGCCAGACTCATTACGTTTTCAGGCCGCGTCGGGTTATGACGCAACGCGATAAGAGCCCAGACCGTCGGAATGACCAGCGGTTCCCCAGCGACCCCGTAGACCTTCGGGTTGCCGCAATTCCAGCCGCCGCCTGGACACATGCGGTCGTAAAGCATGGCTGTCGCCAGCTCGCGGCGCCGACTCGCTTCCGGAGGGAGTTGGTCGCGGGAGGCTTGTTCCAGACTGATGAGGGCGAAGGAAGTTGGCTCGACCCAGCTGCTGGTTCCGGGGGTCCAGCCCCACCCGCGGTAGGACCTGTTTACCGGGTGCAGCTCCTTCTGCGTGGAAAACCTCGCCAGAAATCGCCGCCACGGCGTGGTGTCCCTCGGCCAATCCTGGCAGAGCCAATTGATGCCCGCGGTCGCCGCGCCTGACGAATCCGCCGCAGTGAGCAAGACCCAGCAGCCTAGCGAAGTCACCCAACAGCCTGATTTCTCTTCTGGCGTCGAGGGCCACGAACCGTCGCCAAGCTGAGCCGCGCGAAGGAATTGCAATCCACGGGCGACGCTCCACCTCCGCTTCTCGATTCGATGATTCACTTAAGGCTTGCAACGCCCAGCAGGTCGGCTCAACGCGGCTTTCCGATTGGGGATGGAACCCCCATCCGCCATCTCGGTTTTGGGCGTTGCGCAAGAAAGGCAGGCAAACTTCTTCGACGAAGGGCTTTTCTCGATCAGCTTCCATCTGGTCAGAAGCTAATCCGAGAGGTAGGGTTAAGTCCACTGCAATCTGAAGCTTTGACCGGTTACATTACCGGGCCGAGCGGATACTCCTCGCGGCGTTCCACGGCTGGATCGCCTTCGCCCTCTTGAATTCCCAGCTGGTTGATTAGGCGATGGAGGTAGCCGCGCGCTACTCCCAATGTCCGCGCACATTCCGCTTTGCGCCAGCCGCACTCACGCAAAGCGCGCAGAACCAGCGCTCGCTTGAAGCGGCGTACCTCGTCCTCATAGGAATGGCTGAGTTGTGCGGCTTCCGGCCCAACGCTAAGGCCGACAGTCCCGAGCCGCGCGCTGCGAATCGACGCAGGCAAACTGCTTACATCCACAGTCTGCTCTTCGGATAGCACGATGGCCCGCTGCACAACGTTTTCCAACTCGCGTACGTTGCCCGGCCAAGCGTGGTCTTCCAAGGCATGCAAAGCCTGCGGTGAAAACCGCCGCGCCTTCTTCTTGAATTGCTGCGCCGATTTCAGCAGAAATTGTTGCGCGAGCAATGGGATATCGTCGCGCCGCTCCCGCAGCGGAGGCAAATGCATCTGGACGACATTCAATCTGTAGAAAAGATCTTCGCGGAATTTCCCCTGCTGGACCATCTCCGCAAGGTTCCGATTGGTCGCGCAAATCAAGCGAATGTCGACGCTTATGGTCTTGTTGCTGCCCAATCGCTCAAAATTTCTTTCCTGAATCACGCGCAACAGCTTGGGCTGTAATCCCAGCCCGAGGTCGCCGATCTCATCCAGAAACAAGGTTCCTCGGTCGGCCGCTTCCACCCTGCCGCGTCGCGCCATCAGCGCGCCTGTAAAGGCGCCTTTTTCGTGCCCGAAGAGTTCATCCTCAACCAGGTTCTCAGGCAAATTGGCGCAGGAGAAAGCCACGAGCGGGCCAGCGTTCCTACCGCTCAAGTGGTGAATCGCGCGTGCCAATAGCTCTTTGCCGGTTCCGGTTTCGCCCGTAATCAGAACATTCACGTCGCAGGGCGCAATCTTTCGCGCCAAGCCGAAAAGCTCCTGCATCGGCGCCGAGGTGCCCAGCAACTCGTGCAGCCGGCCAGTAGGCCGTTCATTGGCCCGAAGCCTCTCCACTTCGCGCTCGGCGGCGTGAAATTTGAACGCCCGCCGCAGGATCAGGCGGAGCTCCATCATGTTAGGAGGGTTGGTGACACTGTCGTCGGCTCCGTGCTCGATGGCCCGCAAGATCAACTGGCGATTCGCTTCCTCGCAAAGAACCACGAGCGGGGGATGCGATGGAACTTTGCTGATTTCGTCCATCAGGCGTAGGACAGTTTCATCGTCACCTTGGGTATTCGCCGAGCGCAAATCCAGAAGAATGACGTCGGACGACTCGCGCACCTCGGTCAACTGGTCAAACTGCCAGCTGGTCGACCGCGCGGGTAGCGAAGTCTTCGCCCAATGCCCGAGCGATGGCGTCTCCCGAGTCCCGAATCTTGAGTGAGGAAGCTAACCCGGATTACTTGCTTGTCCAACGATCCGATCTCCTGGGAGCTGACCAGAGTTCCACGCACTTATACCCGTCTCTGAGCAGGCCTTGCTTGGGGATCCGAGCAAGATTCCAAAGCATCTGGTTTTTCGTGATGGTGAACTTCTATTTTGCTTTGACGACCAGCAAAGCCAGCGCAGTCCGGGACGGGTGGAACGAGCGCTGGATTATCAAGCAGGCATGAGTGCATACCGAGTGCCAATAGTTCCCACAGCCCGTGCTGAGGATAACTCCGGTAACACGCATAGAATCAGCATCCAGCAGATTGTGGAGACTCCTGCTACGGTCGATCGCAGGCAGACAAACTCCTAGTAAATGTGTGAAAAATTCTTCTCGTGCTCGACTAAATCTTCCCTGCTAAGTTCTAGAACTACTGGGACTTAGTGGCGGGCGGTTCTGTTGGGATCCCAACCAGAATATCGACCGCCACATTCTTGCCGTCACGTATCGCCGGCTTGAATTTCCAGCGGCTAAAAGCGACACGCGCAGCTTCATCCATAGCCGGAACAATTCCCTGATAGACCTTCAGGTCGGCCACGGTCCCGTCGTCTTTGATCACACCCTTCAAAACGATGGGCTTGTTCTTTTTCTCGAAGGGAACTGGCAAACGTTTGAAGTCAAATCGCGTCGTGACGTCCGGCTGAACAATTCCTTGCTCCATGTGCACGACGGCAGAGCGAGTTTGTGCGACAGGCTTTGCGGCCGCGCCCGACTGGCAGAACTGCAAGGTCCAAGGCTGCCCTGGCATGGGCAAGAAAACCGTATAGATCTTGCCGCAATGAAGCGCCCCGTAAACTTCGAGTCCACCTCCGCCCATCGGTCCGGCAGAGACGACAAGCGCATTTTTGCGCAACACCATGGTGGAAGGGACCGGGATAGACCATCTCCCGGAATATCGTGGCGTCGAGCGCGTCTTGGCCGGTCGCACCGGGCTCGCCGCTGATGCTTAAGCTGCCGGACGCGCCTGAATTTCCACCGCCCCCGCCAGCGAATCCTGGACCGACTCCAGGCACGCGATCCCCGCCGCCGCCCGTCGAGGTGCTGCCGGCGTTCGGCACACCGTTCTCGCTGCCACCCACGGCCCCAGGCTGGCCGCCGCCCGGCGCAATCGTAAAATCGCCCCACCGGTTGCCGGGAGGCAAATTGACCAGCGCGGCAGCTTCCGCAGGATCCACGCCAATGACCACGACACCCTTGCCATCACCCGCAATCTGCACAGGGTCGTTCTTGGAGGCCTTGCCGCTGCCGGATGCTTCGGCATCGCTCGGCGGAGCGGCAGGGCGCAGTTGGCTTGCCCGTCCGGTAAGTGTCTCCGAGATTCGTAGCCGTCGCGACATTTGCATCAGAAAGCGACGGCGCGGTGGCCTGGCCAATCACAACCTGTGCCTGCTTCGGGCGAGACTCGTTCAAAGGCACTGCCAAGTGAGGATTAGCCACGGTTGCCGCCGGAAGATTTGTGGGTATCGCGGCATTCAAAGCGGCGATTGTGGGTGCAACTGCCTTGGTCGCTGGCTGGTGCGTTCTGGTTTGGCCTCGAGTTCTTTGCATTCAGATGAACTTGCGGCTTGGCGACAGGAACGTAGTTGGCCCGCCAACGATGTTCGGAAGTTTCAAATCCATGTCGATGTGCAAATCGGGTGGAGTCGCGGGCTGATAAATCGTCTGCCGCTTGTTGTCCGGCCGGACCGGCTTTGAGACGATCACGATTTTTCGAGCCGCTGTCGTAGCTGCCGATCTTCTGCAACAAAGCCTGAATCTCCCCAGCCCCAGGCTGCCCACCTTCGCCGGCAGGAGTGATGCGGGGAAGCTTCTCAAACGGATCGTGCTTCGGAATCTGGTAATAAATGACTCTCTGCGGCTCTTCGTATGTCTCCATTTGCTGCGACTTCCTGAGCGGCGGTGTACGAGAGCAGCAACGGCAGCAGGAAAATCAAATCCAATGTGCAAAACGACCGACCCGGAAAGCGCGCGCCCAGCGAACCGGAACGGCGCAACCGGTGTGCCGC
Organism: uncultured Acidobacteriota bacterium; assembly: GCA_963729285.1. GTDB lineage: Bacteria > Acidobacteriota > Terriglobia > Acidiferrales > UBA7541 > Acidiferrum. Next base: position 18,847 of record CAVSNL010000019.1, on the reverse strand, counting down.
GGAAGAGCTTGACCGGTTCGCGCCGGACCGGAAAATCCACGCGCTGGCAAATTGCCTTGAGCGAACTCCACCACCCGGACTTGACCCGCAGGCCCGAGATAGGGAACTGCGGCATCCGCGCTTCGGAACGCGCGCGAAGCACAAATCTCCGCAGTCTTGTCCGGCGGAATCGCAGGCCGCGCCCGGAACGTTGTTAGCCATGGCTTTCGATCTGGAAACTCACGCGGTCATACCCGGGCGCTTTCCCACCGGCAGAAAGTGAGCTTTACAAGCCTGCTCGATACTTTTTCGTGTGATATGTGGTTCGATACCCGCATAACGCGCCGCCCAGAAGATCTGGTTGATCAGGTCGCGCGGATGGCACTGAGACAGCGACTGCTTCAGGTCCCGGATGCACTGCACCAAATACTCCGCCACTCCTTCGTCGCAGGCCACCAAACGCATCTGGCACTCGCGCCGGAAAATCTCCAGAAATTGTTCCGGAGTCGCATATTCCACGCCAATCTTGTTGGGGATTCTGCGCAAGAACGCCTCGTCGGCAAGTTGGTGCGGATCGAGGTTGGTCGAAAACACAATGAACATATCGAATGGAACTTCGAATTTCCGGCCACCCGGGCAAGGTGAAAAAATCGACGCGGCGGTCCAGCGGCGTCATCCAACGATTCAGCAACTCGTCCGGACGCATCCGCTGCCGTCCGAAAGTCATCCAGGATCAGAATCCCATTGTTGGCCTTCATTTGCAGCGGCGCAGTATAAAACCGGCTGATCGAATTGAACTGCAAATCCAGCATTTCCGCGGAAAGCTCGCCGCCCGCCAGCACGCATGGCCGGCGGCACAGCACCCACCTCCGGTCGGACTCCGCGGAAACCTCGGTGGAACTTGGAAAATGCACGCCGGGGTCGAACACCGAAACGATCTGATTGTCGACGACGATCGCGTGCGGTATCCAAACACTATCATTGTACACGGCGGGAATCGTAGCCGCGATGCTGGTCTTGCCCGTGCCCGAAGGCCCGTGCAGGAACATCGAAGTCCCGGAGACCAACGCGGTTCCCAGTCGCGTCAGCATGTCCTGATCGAGCACCAGTTGGTAAAACGCCCGGCTGACATCCGCGGGTTTGAGCGCGATCTTCTGCACGCTCTGCATGCCCACGCGCATCGTGTAGTCCGCCAGCGAGACCGGGGCAGGCCCGGTGTACTGGTTCATGGTAAGCAGTTCGGCGCCCCGCTGCTTTCCTTGCGCGCTGGCTACGATCACGTGGCTACCCGCGGCCATCCGCTTCACTTCGACAAGCTGCTCCTTGCGAAAAAACTGGAAAATCTCCTCGATCACTCCCAGGCTCAGGCAGGTTCGCTCGGCCAACTCCATCAGCGACATCTCGCCGTGCAGGTACAAGAGCTTCAACGCCAGGTCTTCCAGAAGTCCGCGGCGGACCCCGGTGCGCTGCACCTGGTGTGGAACCATCAATGTCGTTACTTCCATTTTCACCATCCGCGAGCGCGCGAAGCAGAACCTGCTATTGCGTGATCAACATTTCGGAACTGCTCGCCATCCTGATGGCCGGAGCGGCAATAAACGGCGCAAACAGGAACGTGTAATGGTATGTGACGTCGACGTGCACCATGCAGCCGACCTTGTTCGCACCAGCCACAGGGCACGAAGATGCACCGACTCCTGGCGGGACCACCCAGGTCGTGTTGAATGTGATCTTGCTCGGATCTAGCCCCATCGTCGTCAGGTTCGCTGTGAACGTTGACTGGACGTCGCCGTTCGTTGCCGGGCCGGCGGGCACTGCGCCCGCGTTACAGGTCGTGCTTCTCACGCTCGCCCACCGCGTCGCTTCTCGCGCCACATTGGAAACAAAGTGATAGGTATACAGCGCCCGCCCGCAGTCTATGATCCCCAACATCAACGTCAACAGGAACACAATGATAAAACTCTGCTCGACCAGGCTGCTCCCGCGCTCTTTGCGTTGCGAGGCGATACGAATCTTTGCTCGCTCTCTGGCCCCTTCGTGCTGGAGTCCGCAAGTCATTGAGCTACACGCATCTCCTCGATACTCGTCACATCGATACTCGCAGGCATACCAGGGTATCGGAACACGGAAGGAAACGATCCGATGACCTGCACTCGAACATAAACGAGAGGGTGGTTGGGAGCCCCGCACGCCGTCGCTGGGCAGGTACCGCTCAAGGTCGCCCCGCTACAACCGCATTTCTGACTCGACGTAACCGTGAGCCCCGTCCCCCCTGCCCGTCCCGGTTCGCCGCCGCAGCAATTCCGACAGTGTCTGACGCGCTCGCCAGGCTCTGCGCTCCATACTGCGCACCTGCCCGCGCCGCGTTCGAAACCAGGATGCTGTAGAACGCAAACCGCCCGATCTCGATAATCCCCACCAACAGCAGCAACAACAGGGGCACGACGAAAGCCAGCTCGACCAGGCTCTGACCGTGTTCGCGAACCAGCCGCCCAGACTGGCGACTTCCGGCTTGAGACTTGCCTGAACTCAAAGTATTCCTTGGGTTCCGCGCGTTCATATCGAGGGGTCTTCCCATTACTCATCGTCCGGGTGCAATACGCTTGCCAACGGAACCAAGGCAACCGTCGTCGCCAAAGCTCCGCTCCGGTCCTTGAAAAGAGACAACAGGAGCCTCATACGTTCACATTTGAGGACGCGGCAGCGTCTAAATTGGCTTCCCACGAGGTCTTTGGTCTCGTGCTCCGTCAGGCGTAAGAGATTATTTGCCTATATTTTGCAAGGAACTTCGCACACTGCCGCATCTTCTCAGCAAATTCGCGGAATTCCGCTGGGATCAGACTCCACTGCCCGTGTAAGTGCAATCGATGTTCCAAGTTGCAAGATAGCTCCTCAGGAGCTGAGGGATTTCCACCAGCGAATCGCCTGTGGCCTCTGTTTTGCTCGTATCTCCTGCATATCTAGCCGCTATTCCCTTGGAGGTTTGGCTTGCCACGAGCGCCTGTGGAAGAATCCGAGGGTGTTGGATCGATTTTCTTCCGGAACGCATCCTTCTAAGCCCATGGTAGGATTCGTCCCGCGCATAAGGGAGAAGCCGGTGGTGAAGAGACAACAAAGAGAGTCTGGCCAAGCTCTCGTGGCCGCTACCTTTGGGCTCGTCGTGCTGCTGGGTGCGGCTGGTCTTGCCGTCGACTTGGGATACTTGCGGTACCAGCGCCGCTTACAGCAATCCGCAGCCGACAGCGCAGCAATTGCAGGTGCGGCGGAATCTGCAGCCGGAAATGCCACCACTGCCGCGAGAGAAGACTCCTCGCTCAACGGATTCACAAACGGCGTCAACCACGTTACCGTGAATGTAAATCCCGCCTTCGCTTTCGGAACCCAGACCGGCGTTCAAGTGCAAGTCAGCGCGGTTCAGCCCACTTTTTTCATGCGCATCTTCGGCGTCAATTCGGTCACCGTCTCAACTGCCGCGGTGGCCCTCAGCAGCAGTGCGACGAACTGCATCTATGGACTGAATACTGTCGGCACCGCGCTAACTAACTCCGGCACCGTAAATGCCTCTACTTGCGGCATCGTCGATAACGCAAATTTGCTGAACACGAATTCCATCACCGCTTCGTTGGTAGCCGTACATGGTACCGCTTCCGGCCCCGCCACGTCCCCTGCCGCGACTACTGGAACGGTACAAGCCGGCGATCCCCTCTTTCGTCTGGCCGCGCCAGGCACGGGTGGTGGCTGCAGGGCGAACCCCAACATCGGCGGAGCCAGAAACCAAACTATCTTTGCGGGTAAATACTGCGCTGGCATAACGATCAACGGTAGTGGGAACGTGACATTGAGTAACGGAACCTACGTAGTGACGGGGGGCACCGGGATCAGTTTCAACGGTACAGGCACCATCACAGGCACCGACGTGACGATTTACATGGGCGCAGGCGGTGGCCCGGTCAACATCAACAATGCGCCTGGCAGTTCGCGCACTCTACAGCTCACTGCACCGACAGCGGGTGCCCTTGCGGGAATCCTATTCTTCCAGGATCGAGGAAACGCGCAAACGGCCAGCATCGACGGAAAAGGCACCTCGCGTTTGCAAGGGGCTCTCTATTTTCCAGATGCGACGCTCAATCTGGCGAACACCGGTACTCTTGCTGCCTACACTCTCGCGGTCGCGAAGTCGTTGTCATTCACCGGCACCGTGAATTTCGGCAGCAATTTTTCCTCGCTGCCTGGCGGCTCCCCGATCAAGAATGCCGTCCTGGTCGAATAAGCATTTGAGGTCCCGCCGCGGAAGGCTCATCCAGGCGAGAACTTACAGTTCATCTGAGCGAGCCTCCAACATGCCGCTCGACCGAATCTTCCCGACTTCTCCTGAATATCTGTTGGCAAGCGGCACCAACCTTCGGCTTATCGTGCCGTTGTCGATGGCGTGTCTTGCGATCTTGATCGTCGTGCCGCTGGCGGCGGCGCGCAGCCGTCTCCACATCCCTGGCTACGTGGGTCTTGCGTTCCTTGCTTCCGTAGTAGGCTTTCTATGTGGTCGAATTTCCGGAATTCACGGCGTTGCAGGAACGCCTTGGGGCGTCTTGTTATCGCTCCTGTTCTTTCTACTGATCGCTTTTGCGTTCGGTTCCGTGTTGGCGCTTTTCTTCTATCGTGATCCCCGGGAAATCTAGCCCAGACAGCCCGTCGTTCGACCCACTGCGAAGCCCGCAGGCGGCTGATCACAGTAAAGCGTTGCAGTCAAAGCGAGCCAGAACAAAAAAAGGCGGGCAGAGAATCTGCCCGCCTTTGGTGTGCTCTGGCTCATCGCCAGGATGAAACTGGAAGTTAGTTGCCGGAGCTGGAAGTTGTCGCTGCGGGCTGTGCGTTCGCCTTCGGGATGCTCACATAGCCGCTGACGGCGTTCTTGCCAACCTTGTTGATGACCATCTCTTCCGGGAAGCGCGCGCCCGAGGTGTAGAAGAAGATGGGCTCGTTCATCGCGCGGTTCTTCTTTTCGAACTTCTTGTCTTCGACGGTCATGGCCACGGTGAAGCGGTTGTTCTTCTCGTTGACGCCCTTGAGTTCGACGGTCACGTTGCCGACCTTGACCGGCTTGTTCTTGCCGTCGACCTTGAACTCGACGTAGTCGCGCTCGCCCAAGCGGCGGAGCTGATCGATTTCGTCGTGGTTGCGCGCGATCAGGGTGCCCATCTCGCTGCGTGCCATCTTCAGGTCTTCCTTGGTGGAGTTGAGATCGGTCTGAACGCCGCCAACCTTGGTGTCCACGGTCTTGACGTCATCGGTCGTGGCCTTGGTTGCGAGCTCTGTGTGAACGGACGTGTCGAGCGCCGTGAGTTTCTGCGTCGTCGCGTCGTTCAGCTTGGCCGCTTCTTCGCGGGAGTTCTTGAGTTGGCCCTGGGTAATCTTGAGTTTCTTGGTTACAACGGTGAGGTCGCCTTGCAGATCCGCATTGGCCTTTTCATCCTGCGCCAGACGGTCTTTCAAGGACGACACATCCTGCTGCACAGCCTGCTCCGATGTCTTAATTTGCGCGGTCATCGTTTGCTGTGTGCTGTCCAGCTTTGAAGACGCGTTCCAACCGAACCATAGGCCACCTATCGCGATAAGTCCCAATACGATCATCGCGGGAAGCTGCCAAGACGGTGATTCTCGTTCTATGATTTCTGACATGTTGAATCTTTCTCCTCACCCCGGTTGGGCGAAATCTTATTTTCCTGCTAACCAGCCCGTAACAATGAAGGAGCATGCATCGCACCAAAGCGCCGAGGGCAGGCGAGCGAAAAAAACGCGTCTAAGTTGCTGGCAGGATTGATTTTGCAGGGGATGTCAAAACTGACCGCATGACCGAGGCAGTACTAGTCCTGGGAAAGTTTACTCGATCTTCCAGTTTTCCACCGAAATTTGCTTGGATTCCACCTTACGCAACCTCAACTCCCAATTCCTGCAAGCCCTCCAGTAGGCTTTCGCGCGACTGGTAGTGAATACCGGCCATGCCAAGACTTCGGGCAGCCTCCACGTACGCGGAGATATCATCTATATACACCGCTTCGCTGGATTGGACTTTGGAGCCGCGCAAAGCCTCTAGATACACGATCGGGCTGGGCTTACTGGCTCCCACGGAGCACGAATAGATGCGCACGGGAAAGAACCGGAAGAAGTCGTAGCTGGCCTCCATGTGGGCGACATGGATCGGATCGGTATTGGAGAGCAAAGCTAGCCGATACGTTTTCGACAATTTCTCAAATAGAGACGCTTCCTGCAATGGCTGAGGGTCGAGGACGCGGTTCCAGACTTCCGTGAACTGTTCAAAGCTCAGCGTAGAGCCCAGGCGTCTGGACAGGTGAAGGTGCCAATCGCGGGGCGTCATGCGCCCTTCCTGCCAATCGGGCCAGCGCGGATCGTTTTCAATGGCGCCCCAAATCTCTTCGGGCGAAAGGGATAGCCCGGCCGCCAAACCGATCATCGCTCGCTGGACATCGATGCGAATCAACACGCGCCCGATGTCGAATACGATCGCACGTAGCTTCCGCGCTGCCATCGGCCTATCCCTTTCCCTGCGACGGTGTACCCTTGCGCGACCGCAGGATGCTGATCACCGCCGGCAGGATCGATAACGCGATCACCACAACGATCACGTAGTGAATACGTTGGCTGATATTGGGCACGTTGCGCCCGAGGAAATAGCCCCCCAGAATCGTAGCGCTCACCCAGCCGATTCCTCCCAGGATGTCGAACATCACGTAGCGCGCGTAAGGCATGTTCGCCGCGCCCGCCACCGGAGGGCAAAACGTTCGGACAATGGGCACGAAGCGCGCCAGGATTACCGCCCGGCCTCCATATTTTTCGTAGAAGTCGTGGGCGCGCTGCAGGTGGCTCCGCCGGAACAACAAGTGAATCTTCACGTCGGTACAGCGCGGGTCCGGCGCTGCGGCCGATCCAGTAGCCAATCTGATCGCCGACGATGGCACACGCCATCACCGGCAATAACAGCCAACGCAGTGGCACGACATCCGCGGCGGCGAAAATGCCCGCGGTGATCAGCAGGGAATCACCCGGAAGGAAGAAGCCGACGAAAAATCCAGTTTCAATGAAGACGATGCCACAGACCAGGGGCGCGCCGCCCCAGCGGATTAGTTCCTTGAGTCCATCGGGGTTGTAGAGAGAGCGGAGCAGGTGAACGAAAGATTCGAGCACTCGTCGTTTTTCCTTATGGAAGTAGCCATTGCTTGCGATACGGGTGCGAGCGCAAGAGCGCGCGAGCGAACCAGGACAAAAGCACCGCAGCCAATACGGTAGCAGAAAAGCCCGAAATCATCGCCGCATTCGTACCAGAGAAGTCCTAGGGAGGTAACCGTGGTATTCCATCCAGTAAGGCGGATCATCGTGAGGCCTCCGCTACCATCAGCACGCTTTGCAAATCCGCTTCCAGGCCATGGCCGCCGGCTTCGGCGCGCTCGAGATATTTCTGAATTCGTGGCAGGGCGCGCCGCGTGACCGCTGCGCCCGCTTCGATGGCCTCGTCGGCACGGTCGAACGCGTCCCAGGCAAACGACTGAACATCCGGCCGCAATACCAGATCGGCGTGGCGCTCCCAAACCTCGAGCTGATGCTTTTGTGCGGCGCTCACTGCCCGCGTTACCACCTGAAATATATTGGATGGCGATCCGCGATCGGCGTCTTGGATCCCCACCGAAACGCCCAACACAAATTCGGCGCCCATATCGCGTGCCGCCCGGGTCGGAACCGGAGCGACGAGCCCGCCGTCGGCCAGGCAGCGTGTGCCGATCTTTACCGGCTCGAACAGGCCAGGAAACGCGCAGCTTGCTCGGATGGCGTCAACCAGATTGCCGTGGGTGATCACGACCGGCTCGCCGGTGTTCAGGTCCGTGGCGACAACCGCCATCGGTGTGCGTAGATCGTCAAATTGCTTTGCATCGAAGACGCGTTCCACCAGGTCCCCCAACCGATGGTTGCTCGCCAGCCCCAACCGTGAGACTTGCCAGCTTCCGATATCGCGAAACCTTAGGGTTCGGCAGGTGGCAATGATCCGGGCGAGCGGCGCGCCACTGGCGTAGGCTGCGCCCAGAATGCTGCCAACGCTGGTTCCCGCGATGCAGGCGATAGGAATATGATTCTGTTCGAGAACCTGCAGCACGCCCAAGTGCGCGAATCCGCGCGCGAACCCGCCCCCTAGGGCGAGCCCGATACCTGGCCGGCAGGCCGGGACTCCCTCACTACACAGCCCGGCTTGGTGTTCTCGCTTCACCGAATAAGGATGCCCATTCAGCTTGCGCGGACCAATGGTCCCGGCGTCCCGGAAAAACAGTACGTTTGTACCCCGCGAAATTTACGCGCCGTTTCCTTGCCCAGCTGGCAAACAGTACGTTCTTACTACTCCAGTACCCTCCGCTGTACCATTGGCGCCTTCAGACCTGTGCGCGATTCTGCTCCTGTCAGAACGAAGTGACTGAGGGGGCTGAGATGGACAGCGCATACGCAGCATGGATTGGACTTCCGGTGGTCCTGCGGGTGGCTCTGGGAGACATCAAAGTGCCGCTGCGGGGGAAGATGCTGAAGGATGGCGGGGATACGGTAAGGATGCGGATCGACGGTTGGGACATCGACATTTATAAGACCATGATTCTGGCGGTGGAAGAAGACGCGATGGTGCTGCTCCCGGCTTGAGGAGACACATATGAACAATCAAATCCCTAAGTATGTGACCCAAGGACGCGCCGCTCTTTTGCTCGGTATTCCAGAAGATGACTTGCGGCGCATTTCCAGCGAATCGGGACTAGGACATACCGAGAGCGCTGGTGAAGAGAAAGAGACGTTTTTCACCTATGACGAGCTCAGGCAGATTTGCCTGCTCTCTACACAAGTCGTGCACTAACAAATTTATCGAGTTTCCTCCGGCCCCCCTCAAGCAGTAACCCCCCACCCCCGGAGCGCCTCCCCCCAGGCGCTCCGGGGGTTTCCTTTTTGGGACACACTCACTAGACTTGGCGCCGGCTGAATTTCCGGGGGGACTCGCGAATGCCTTCTGAACGGTTTTCGTTCGGCAAGATTGGAAGCGCGGTAGCGCTGAGTGTGATTTTGCTGTTTGTGTCGGCGAAAACGGGTGGCGGGAGTCCCCGTGCCGAGAACGAGAGCTACGATCTGGTCATCGCGAATGGCCGGGTGATGGATCCGGAATCGGGCCTGGACGGCGTGCGCAGCGTTGGCATTCGCGGAGGCAAGGTTGTTGCCATATCGCAAAAGCCGCTGACTGGGAAGGCGACCATCGACGCGAAGGGGCTTGTCGTCGCGCCAGGGTTCATCGATCTCCACGAGCATGGGCAGGAACCCCGCAACTATCAGTTTCAGGCGCACGATGGCGTGACGACTTCCCTGGAGCTCGAGGTAGGCACGGACGACGTAGACCGGTGGTATGCCGCGCGGGAAGGGAAGGCGCTGATCAATTTCGGCGTCAGCATCGGCCACATCCCCGTGCGCATCAAAGTGCTGCACGATCCCGGGCCTTGGCTCCCCACGGGAGACGCCGCGCATCGCCCAGCCACTCCGGAAGAACTCGCGGAGATGCTCGCGATGATGGAGCGTGGATTTCGCCAGGGCGCGCTCGCCGAAGGTATGGGCGTCAACTATACGGCGGCCGCGACGCACGCGGAAATCGTCGAAATGTTTCGCGTGGCGGCCAAGTATCACGCTTCGGTGCACGTGCACCTGCGCTATGCGGGGATAAAAGAGCCGACCACGGGACTCGCGGCGTTGGAAGAGGTCGTCGCCGCTGCCGCCACCACCGGAGCACCGCTTCACGTCGTGCACATCACCAGTATGGGACTGAAGTACACGCCCGACTTGATCGCCATGGTCGAGGGCGCGCAACGCCACGGACTCGATGTGACCACCGAGTGCTATCCCTACACCGCGGGAAGCACCGCGCTGCAATCGGCGATTTTCGATCCTGGCTGGCAGGAAGCCCAGGGCATCACCTACAAAGATCTTCAGTGGGCCGAGACTGGCGAGCGGTTGACAGCGGAAACGTTTGAGAAATATCGCAAGCAGGGTGGGATCGTCGTGATTCATTCGATTCCGGAAGAGGCGGCGCGGACTGCGGTCGCCAATCCGATCGTGATGATTGCCAGCGACGGCTTGATGATCACCGGCGCCAAGGTGCATCCCCGAGGGCAGGGCACATTTTCGCGGGTGCTAGGCCATTACGTGCGCGAGGAAAAAGCTCTGGACCTGATGACCGCGCTGCGCAAAATGACGCTGATGCCCGCGCAACGCCTGGAAAAACGCGCGCCTGCGTTTCAGAACAAGGGCCGCATTCGCGTAGGCGGCGACGCGGATATCACGGTGTTCGACGCCGATCGCGTGATCGACAAAGCCACGTATGACGACCCGTTGCAATATTCCGAGGGCATTCAATTTGTGCTTGTAAACGGCGTGCCGGTCGTGAAAGATGGGCAACTCGTTGAAGGGCTATTCCCGGGACGCGCTGCTCGCGCTCCGATTTCTCAGTGACCAACGCGACCGAAAAATCCGCAGCGCGCTATGCTGTTACCGCTGGATTTCTCGGCTGGACGCTGGACGCCTTCGATTTTTTCATCCTCACCTTTATCTTCGCGCCTATCGCCAAAGAGTTCGGCACTTCGATCTCCGCGATCGCGCTCACCGTTACCGCGAGCCTGGCAACCCGCTGGATGGGCGCCATTTTGTTTGGTCTTTTGGCGGACCGCTATGGCCGGCGCGTTCCGCTGATCGTCAATATTTTGTACTACTCGGTGATCGAAGTTCTTTCGGGCCTGGCGCCGAACTACACTACGTTCCTCGTGCTGCGCCTGCTGTACGGCATCGGCATGGGTGGCGAATGGGGCGTGGGCGCGTCGTTGACGATGGAGTCCGTGCCGGTCAAATGGCGCGGGGTCCTTTCGGGCTTGCTGCAGGAGGGCTACGCGCTAGGATTTTTGCTGGCTGCGGGCGCTTACCGTTTTGTCTTTCCTCACTGGGGCTGGCGGCCCATGTTTTTCGTCGGCGGGCTGCCGGCGCTGCTCACGCTCTTCATCCGTGCAAAAGTAACGGAAACCGAGGCTTGGAAACGATCCCGCACCGATTGGGCCACCTATCGTCGCGCCATCTTTAGTAATTGGCCGCGATTTGCCTACCTCGTCCTGCTCATGGCTATGGTCAATTTCATCTCGCACGGCACGCAGGATATGTACCCCACGTATCTGCAGCAGCAGAAAGGTTTCGGCCCGCATCGAACCTCAGATTTCACCGCGTTCTCGATGGTCGGCGCGATCCTCGGTGGGCTGACCTTCGGGCATTTGTCGGATCTCTACGGGCGGCGCCGCGCCATGGTCACGGCGATCCTGCTCGGCGTCCTGATGATTCCGCTGTGGATGTTCGCTCCAAACGTGCCACTCATTCTGGTGGGCGGCTTCCTGATGCAGTTCATGGTGCAGGGAGCGTGGGGTGTCATCCCAGCGCACATCAACGAACTCTCGCCCGATCAATTGCGCGGATTTTTCCCCGGCTTGGCCTACCAGTTCGGCGTGCTCCTCGCCGCGGGAAGTCCCTACATACAAGCGCGCCTGGCAGTTCACATGACCTACGCGCTAGCCATGGGATCATTCGCGCTCGTGGTATTTCTCGTGGGCTCCCTGGTCATTGGACTAGGTCCCGAAGCGCGAGGAGCAAAATTCGGCCGCGGCGCCTCCGCCAACGAAATTGTCCCGGAGCGCAGTGGGTAGAGCAACGCCGCAAAGCTGTGCTAAGATTTTAAAACTGTGCGCCCGTAGCTCAGCTGGATAGAGCGTCTGGCTACGAACCAGAAGGTCGGGAGTTCGAATCCCCCCGGGCGCACCATTTTAACCCGCACAATTTGTTTAACCTAAGCGGCAACCTCCATGCGCTTTTGTTCCGCCTTTTTAGGTCTCATAGGTATCACTAACTCTGGCTTTTCGCTTTGGTTACGCTCATGGAGGCGGGATTATCGCTGCCACTCCCGGTCAGTCGCGTTTGTAAATGTCTGTCCAGGGCTCGATAAAGTTAAGCGCGGATTGTGGAGAGTCCACGGCAAAGCGAATGGTTAGCGTCTTCAGGTCGCGCGACAGCTCCCATTTCTGTTTGGTGTGAATTTGGACGAGCGGGTCGTTGACGTCTGGACGCGTCGTAACTACGGATTCCAAAATAAGATAATTTTTCTTGGACTGCGCCTTGCAAGTCCCCTTCACTCCGGCGGGGCTGACATATATGCCCTCCTTACCGTCGAAAGGATAGACATTCGTATACGGATGCCCGTCGATTGTTTGCGTGACTTCAATGGAGGCATCGGTCTGAACCACGCGGAGTTTCTTAACCGTTCCTTTCTCAAATCTTGGGCCTTCGGTGCCAGTGAGCGTATACGAACCAGAAAAACTGAACCTGTCCGCAGCGGAAATAGTTGCCGCCAAACAAAGGGAACCGTAGAGAAGCAAGCGGACTGCACGTTTCATGGCTGAGGACGATTATCCCATCTCATGAAACGCTGGCAACTCCGGAGCGAATCGCTCGGTTGATCCGCACTAACGTTTGAGCAGGGCCATAACGCGCGCCGGTGTCAGCGGGAGTTTGCGGGCGTGCACTCCGGTGGTGTCGAAGAAGACGGCGGCCACGGCCCGGTGGACAACGACCAAAGAACTGCAGTAGCGATCTCAAGCTTTCATGGCGAAATTCACAGAGAGTTTCTCATTTTTCGGTGAACACCGGTGCGCGCTTTTCAACGAAATGTGCAACCCCTTCTTTGAAGTCCGCGCACTGCAAGCTCGCCAGCATTTCTTCCTCAGAACGTTCAAACGCCCTTGTCAGCGTTTCAAACATCGCTTCATACACTTGCCGCTTGATGATCCGCATCGACCGTCGGCTGACGTTCGCCGCCAGATCTATTGCGTACTCCCGCACTTTCTCCATAAATGTGTCGCGCGGATAGACTTGGTTCGCCAGTCCCATTCTCAGCGCTTCCGCTGCATCAATCATTCTGGCGGAGAGCAATAGATCCAGTGCATTTGCGTGTCCCACAACGCGCGAGAGCATCCATGCCATTCCGTACTCGGCTATCAGTCCTCGCCGTGAAAAAGCTGTACCCAATCGCGCGGCATCAGAGGCAAACCGTATATCGCAATACAAAGCAATCACCAAGCCCAATCCCACTACCGGCCCATTGATCGCGGCAATCACGGGTTTCGTCACAGCCGGGAAATACGAATACTTTTGTCGAAAGTCATCTCGAACACCCTCGGATTTACTCTCTGTCTTTTGCACCGCCTGTTCCCGCCGCGCTGCATCGAGTCCTTTTTCGGCGACGTTGCTCAAAAGCGACATGTCTGCACCTGCGCAGAACGCGCGTCCCGCCCCGGTCAGGACAATGACGCGAACGTTTTCATCGCGCTCCGCCTCTTCCACTGCGGAGCGCACTTCGCGTTCCATGATTGCAGTCCAGGCGTTGAGTTTGTCGGGACGGTTGAGCGTGATGGTCGCAATGCGGTCAGCCACCTGGTACAGCGTTTCTTGATTTGGCATGGCGAGGCGAATTATATACAATTAAAATGCGTTAGTCACATTCATCTGTGTTAAACCCTCATATTCCCATACGCGGGTCCCGTAAACGGAGGCTTCCATGCCATTCGTTATGAACGAAGGCGTCAAAATATATTGGGATGAATGTGGCTCCGGCGAACCTCTGCTGCTCATCATGGGCCTCAGCTATCCCTCCTATATGTGGCATCGCAGCCGGCCCGTTCTTGCCCAACACTATCGCACCATTGCTTTTGACAATCGCGGCATCGGACAAAGCGATGTGCCCCCTGGCGTTTATTCCATTCCGCTGATGGCCTCCGATGCCGCCGTCGTGATGGATGCCGCCGGTGTCGAGAGCGCGGATGTGTTTGGTGTCTCTATGGGGGGCATGATTGCGCAGGAATTTGCGCTCCAGTATCCGAAGCGCGTGCGCTCGTTGATTCTGGGTTGCACCGCTGCGGGCGGACCCAACGCAGTGCGAGCCGAACCCGCCGCGATACAGACTTTGTTGCGTCAAGGCATGACACCCCAAGAATCCTGGGAGGCTATCACGCCATTCATTTATGACCCTGGCACGCCGCGCGAGCGCATCAACGAAGATATGGCTATCCGCATGAATTGGTACCCAACCCCTCAGGGTTATGCAGGCCAGTTGCAAGGTATTTTCGGATGGGAGGCGTATAGCCGCATCGCGCAGATCACCGTCCCAACGCTCGTTATCCACGGCGAAACCGACAAACTCATTCCACCCGCCAACGCCAAATTGATCGCTGAGCGCATTCCGCGAGCCAAGTTGGTGCTGATTCCCCACGCCAGCCACATCTTCGAGACCGACCAGCCTGCTGCAGCCTATCAGGCGATTTTGGAATTCCTCGGCGTCCAGCATGATGGCGCGCGAGTAACCCGCGCGTAGGCTAAGAACGACGCTGGTAGTAGTCAACGACATCAATGAACCAAACTGGCCCGGGCTGCTGGGCAGTCTAACAGGACTGGCGCTCCAGCAACCTTCCCGCGGACTCCGTCTCCGTCTCCATTTCAACTGGCAAAAGAAATGAGCAATTGGTAGCATCTCGGCCATGCGCAACCTACTTTTTGCGTTACTGTGTTTTTTCGTAGCGCTGCCACCTGCATCAGCTGCGGATTTCCCGACGAAAAAGTACCTGGATCTTGCCTCGATCAAAATCATGGTCGCTGCGGCCGAGGCCGAAGCCAAAAAGCGAAACGTTGAAGTGACCATCTGCGTTGTCGACGACAGCGGCAACCTGCTTTTCCTCGAAAAGGGGGACGGCGCGTCATTCGGCACGATCCAATTCGCGCAGAAGAAGGCGCGGCACGCCGCAGCTTATGGCGCCCCGTCGAAGGATGCGGCCGACAACGTGAAGAAGGGAAACGTTGAGGCCCTGGCGTTCCCGGACTATTTCCCGAACCAAGGCGGCCTTCCGATCAAGGTGGACGGCAAAACGATCGGCGGCATGGCCGCCAGCGGTGCCAAGTCCGAAATTGACGAAGCGATCGTACAGGCCGGCCTCGACGCTCTCTTCAAGAAGTGACTTTGGCAACCGTTGCGGCATGACGCTTTGAATGAGTCCAGCCTTCGAAGGCTCACCGATTGTCGTGGGTAGCCGCTGTTCCTTTCGGCAATTTCGTGGGCAATCGGCGTAGAACCCCCAGTCCCTACCAGCTTACTAACTTGTTAGCTGCACCTGTAAGCTGGTATTGCATTTATCCAGCGGGAAACCATAATTGAGTTATTCTGGTGCCTTAGACCGCCAGCCCAATGCAATGCCCACTGTGTCAAGCCGATAATCCGCCTACCGCGGAGACACTGCACGAAGTGCAGCACCCCGTTGCCATTGGCGGACATGACCATTTCCCCGACCGCGATGGGCACCGCCGTCAGCACCCAAGCGTGGTCCGTGGCGGTCACGCCGCGGCCCTCGAGCGAAGCTGCGGCGAAAGGGCAACTTGAGCCCGGAACTCTTCTCGCGGAACGCTTCGAAATTCTTCAACTGCTTGGCCAAGGCGGCATGGGCGCCGTCTACAAAGCGCGCGACACCGAATTGGAGCGCCTCGTCGCGCTAAAACTCATTCGCCCCGAACTCGCCAGCCACCCGGAAATTCTGCGCCGCTTCAAACAAGAGCTGATCCTGGCCCGCGAAGTCACGCATCGCAACGTCATCCGCATTTTCGATCTCGGGCAGGCCCAGGGAATCAAGTTCATCACCATGGAGTACGTGGAGGGGCGCGACCTCAAGGGCCTGATCCATGAAAAAGGGAAGTTCACCGCGGAGGAAGCGGTTCCCATCGTGCTCCAAATCGCCGCCGCGCTCGAAGCCGCCCACACCGCGGGGGTCGTTCACCGGGATTTGAAGCCGCAGAATGTCATGTCCGACAAAGACGGCCGCGTCTACGTCATGGATTTTGGCATCGCGCGTTCGCTGGAGCATCAGGGAATGACCCAGACCGGCGCGCTGATGGGCACGCCGGAGTACATGTCGCCGGAGCAGGCCAAAGGCGAAAAAGTCGACGCCCGCTCGGATCTCTTCGCGCTCGGCATCATCTTCTACGAAATGCTCACGGGCATCTCGCCATTCAAAGCCGAAACCGCGATGGCCATGATGTTCAAGCGCACCCAGGAGCGCGCCACTCCTCTGTCGCAGCTCAATCTTGGCGTGCCGCCGGTGATCAGCGACATCGTTTCCAAATGTTTGGAAACCAAAGCCGAAGAACGCTATCAGTCCGCTCGCGAAGTCATCACCGACCTGGAAGCCTGGAAAGGCGGCGTGCCGCACAGCACCATCGTGCCAACCTCGCGCCGCATCCGCTATGCTCCGTCCTATCAGAAATGGCTGGTAGTCGGCGGCGCAGTCGTGCTGCTGGCCGGTGGCGTCTACGTTTTTCGCGAGAAATTTACGTTACGTCCTTCCGGGTCATCGGCAGCCCCGGCGCAAGCCCTTTCCCTGGCGATCTTGCCGTTTCGCAACACCTCGAACGATCCCTCCCTCGACTGGATCGGTGCCAGCTCTCGCCAACATGTCTGAGCACCGACGTTGGCCAATCCGCGCACTTGCATACTGTTTCCTCCGACCGCCTTCATCAAATCCTGAAAGATCTTCGCATTCCCCCCAATTCCGACTTTGATCCCGACGCGCTGCGCCATCTTGCAGAGTTCTCCAACGCCGACATATTGGTTTTTGGCACCTATGCCAAGTTCGGTGAACAGATCCGCATCGATGCCACTCTCCAAGATCTAACGCACGATCGCCGTGTTCCCCTGAAAATCGAGGCCGCCAACGAAAAAGATATTCCCGGGACCGTCGATCAGTTTGCCGAACTTATTCGCAACAACCTCGCCGTCTCCTCCGACGTGCTGAAGGAATTGAAAGCCAGTTCGTTCCAGCCCATCTCAAAATCGGTTGCCGCCCTTCGCGACTACAATCAGGGCCTGCAGTTGCGTCGCGACGGCAAGAATCTCGACGCCCTCAAGGCCCTGCAGGACGCCGTTAAAGAAGATCCGCAGTTCGCTATGGCCTATTCGCGTCTGGCGGAAACCAACGCGGCGCTCGGCTATGACAGCGACGCCGAGCAGGCCTCACGCAAAGCCATGGATCTCAGCCAGCAACTTCCCGAGGCCGAGCAATATCTGATTGAAGCGAACCACGCGCGCATCGTGAAGGACAACGCGAAAGCCATCCAGGCCTACGAGAACCTCGCGAAAAGCGCTCCGGACAACACCGACGTGGAGTACGCGCTGGCTAACCTCTATTCGGACAAAGGCGACTTCGACAACGCTCGCGACCAGCTATCGAAAATGCTGAAGGCCGATCCGAAAAACCTTAACGCGCTGCTCGCGATGGGACAATTGGAAGTACGCGCCGGTAAGGCGCAAGCGGCTCTCGACCCATTAAACCGGGCACTCAGCCTGACCGTTGAGGTCGACAACCCGGAAGAGAAGGCGAAAATCCTCCAGGGCATTGGCATGGCGTATGAGGTGCTGAATAAGTTCGACGAGGCCCTGCGCAACTTCCAGCAGTCCATCGACATCAACCACGCGCTGGGCAACAAAGGTGGCGTCGCGGCCAGTCTCCGGGAAGTGGCGAACGTGCAGGCTTCACAAGGTAAGTCGGATGCGGCTTTGATAAGTTACGGTCAGGCTCTCAATCTCAATCGCGAAATCGGAGCCAAGAAGAGCATTGCTGACACATACATCGACATGGGCGTGCTGCTGGAAGGGCGCGGACAATATGACAAGGCCTTGCAACTGTACAAGGAATCGCTGCAAATGCAACGGGACCTGGGCGATGAGTCCAATCAAGGCGTTTGTCTCAACAACATAGGAAATGTTTATCTGGCCCAAGGCAAGACCGATGATGCGCTGACCTACTATCAGCAAGCGCTCCAGCTTCGCGAAAAGCTCGGCGTGGCGATTGACGTCGCGGAAACCCTTCATAATCTGGGCGAGGGCTACGCCAGAATAGCTCAATTCGATAACGCCATGAGTTCCTACATCCGCGCGCTCGATCTCCGCCGGAAAGCGGGCGATTCGCTGGGCGCGGCCCTCGAATCCCACAGCACCGGGATGGTGTTTCTCTATCAGGGCCGCTACGGCGCGGCCGTTAATGCTCTGCAAGAGTCCGTCAATGGTTTTCATGATGCCAAGGATCGCACCAGGACCATGGCGCAGATTCTGAACGACTTTGCTGACGCATTGGTCTTGGCAGGGAGGGGAGCCGAGGCTGCCACCCCGCTGGAAGAGGCTCAATCCGTCGCGAAAGAGCTGAAAAACGACAACGTCATGGCCGACATCCTCAACACCCAAGGCAACGTGCTTTTTTACCGGGCGACCCGAAAGCCGCGAAGATTCTGTATCAGCAAGGCTTACAGACGGCTTCGCGAGCCAGGGATGAAGACCGCGTTTCGATTTCCAAACTAAACATCGCCAAGGCGGATATCGCTATGCGACAACCGCAGCTGGCAGCAGACTCATTGCGCCAACTTGTGACGCAGGCCGACGCCGCAGGGCGCAAGTATCTCTCGGTGTTGTGTTCCGTTGCGTTGGCGGAAGCCACCGTTGCAACGAAGCCTGACCCCCGCGCTCGTCAACAGCTTGACCTACTACTGGGAAAGAGCGAAAAACTGGGCGTGCGCATGGAATCGGCCAAGATTCACTATTTGTTGGGAACCTCGCTACGGGCCGCAGGCGACGCCGCTGCAGCCGCTGGCCAGTACAAGCAGACAGTTAGGATACTCGATGACATCAACAAGGGAGCCAGCCGCGGAACATTTACTCGAACGTTCCGAT
>CAVSNL010000018.1:0-68126 GCA_963729285.1 uncultured Acidobacteriota bacterium | reverse complement strand
TTGGATATCGTAGGGGTCATGCCCCCGGGTTTTCGTTTTTCCTGAGAAAACGGACATCTGGTATCCGACGAACACGATCGTTCCCGATACGGAGTCGCGTGGGGCTCACAACTATCGGGTCATCGCACGGCTGCGGGACGGCGTTCGATTGGAGCAAGCACAAGCGGAGATGGCGGGGATTGGTGCGCGACTCGAGGAGAAATATCCCGACAGCAACAAGGGGAAGAGCGTAGCGGTCACGCAACTCCGCGACGAAATGGTCAGCAGGTTCCGGCTGACGCTTTACGTGATGCTGGCGGCGGTTGGCGTAGTGCTGCTGATCGCGTGCGCCAATCTGGCGAATATGCTGCTGGCGAAAGCGGTCGCGCGCACTCGGGAGATGGCCATTCGTGCGGCGGTGGGAGCGGGCCGCGGACGCATTGTGCGGCAGTTGATCACCGAAAGCATATTGCTGGCGCTGATCGCGGGGGCTGCGGGACTGGCACTGGCGTTCTGGGGATGCCGAACGCTGGTGGCGCTCGCGCCTGGAGACGTGCCACGACTCGCCGAAACCGGCATCGACGGCAACGTTCTGCTATTCACGCTGGCGATTTCCATGGTGGCGAGCTTGCTGTTTGGTCTCGCGCCGGCGCTGCAGGTCTTGCGCGTCGATCTCAACGGCGCACTGAAGCAAAGCGTACAACGCGCCGGAGGCGGGAGTCTTGCGGACCGCATGCGCCAAGCGCTGGTGGTGGCGGAAATTGCGTTGTCGGTGATCTTGGTAGCGGGCGCTGGCTTGCTGATCAAGAGTTTCGTCGCGTTGCAAAATGTCGAATTGGGATTTCGGCCAGAGCGCGTGCTCGTGGTCGGAACCAGCGTGCCCGCCTCGGATCTAGAGAGCGCGCGGCGTGCGACACGATTCTACAAACAATTGCTGGCGGAGGTGCGCGCGCTTCCCGGCGTACTCGATGCGGGCGCAACCATGGAGCCGCCGGGCCACACGGCGTCGGACGGCAGCTATTGGATCGACCAATTGCCCGCAGCGCTGAACGTCAGTGCACCGCAAGCAGTGTTTTCTGTCGTGTCACCGGGAACGTTTGCCACTCTCGGAATTCCGCAGCAACGCGGCAGAGATTTCAATGATGGGGACACGTATGATGCGCCGTTCACCGCGGTCATCAATGAAGCGTTGGCGCGGCACGCATTTCCGAATCAGGATCCCATCGGGCACTCGATCTTCTGCGGACTGGATTCGATGAATGGCATGAAAATTGTGGGCATTGTAGGCAACATTCGGCAAGAGGGACCGGCGAAAGAGCCGTCCCCGGAAATCTACATGCCGTACGAGCAACATCCGCAACCTGCGACCGCCCTCAGCATCCTGGTACGAACATCGATGCAGCCGGGCGCGATCTCGCCGGCAGTCCGCGACAAGATCCATGCACTCTCCGTGGATGTCCCGGTGAAGTTCACGACGATGGAAGCTCTCAATTCGGAAGGAGTCGCAGCTCCGCGGTTTCGCACTCTGCTGCTAGGTATTTTCGCCGCGTTGGCGGTCGGGCTCGCGCTGGCTGGGGTCTACGGAGTGATGTCCTACGTGGTAGGCCAGAGGTCAAATGAGATCGGACTGCGCATGGCGCTCGGTGCGAGTCAGAGCGATGTGCTGCGACTGGTTTTGCGGCAGACACTGCTGCTGGCGGGCGCGGGGATCGTCATTGGCTTGGCGGGAGCGGCGGTGGTGACGCAATTTTTGACGAGCATACTGTACGGGGTTAAAGCCACAGACCCCGCGACGTATGCCGCGGTGGTCGGGCTGCTGGTGCTTACGGCGCTAGGCGCGAGTTACATTCCCGCGAGGCGCGCCATGCGTGTCGATCCGATGGTTGCGCTGCGATATGAGTAGGGCGAGAGCCTTCTCTCAGTAGCCGCGTAAGAGCGACGCGCTGAAGCGTCGCCACTTCCATTGGTCGAGCTCATTGGGCGACCTCACTGCGGCTTTTTCTTTTTACCAAGCAAGCCGCCGAGCTGCTGCACCGCGTCCGCCGGGTTCTGCCCTGCACCGGCACCGGGAATTCCAGGAATGCTGGGAACGCCGGAACCTCCGGGAACGATTCCGGCGGCGCATCCCAACTGCGACTTCAGCATTCCGGCCGCGAGGCCGCCGACGTCCGGAATGAACTTCGGATCGGATGTTGTGCCCTGAATTTGAAATGGGACGGTGGTTTGGCTTTTGCAATTCTTGCTACCCCCACCGCCGCCAAGCTTGCCCAAAAGCGCGCCTGTACTTCCAACTGGGCTTCCGGCCGCCCCCAGAACGTCGGTGAGCGTGGCTGCCATTTTAAAGTCCAACGCGTTCTTGGAGTTGATGGTACCGCCACCAACGAGCGTGCCGACCGCCGGAACGACGGCATCGAAATTGGTCGCCTGGATACCGTCCGGGGCCATACGCACGTTGCTGGTCATTTTCTGGATTTCCAGGTCCTTTCCCGACTTTACACCGGTGAGCGATGAAATCGCCGATAGTTTGGACCCCAGATCGAACCCCGCAAGCTTCGCATTGAAAAGACCCACGGTGCCGGTGGTCACCATCTTGTCCGTCGGCCCGGAGAGATTCAGATCGGTGCTAAGTGTGCCGGCCTGAAGCGAAGCGCCCTTCGGCATGTTGACACCTAACGCGGGCAGGAACGCCTCGAGATCCTTGGCTGGCATGTTTTGGCCATTCACTTTGACGTGAAGAATGGCGCCCTCCGCGGGGACCTCATACGTGCCGGACAGATTCGTGACCGCGCTGCCGATCTTCAGGGTTGAGGGATCGAGGACGCCAGTGTTCTTGACGAGATCATATTTTGTCTGGAAATCGATGGTGACTGGCTCGGACGAAGGAGAACCACCGGCGATCAGCAGCGCTTTCGAGAGCTTGGCGCTGCCTTTGGTTTCGGCAACGCCATTTTGCGACTCCAGCGTAGCGTTTAGATCAAGGATGCCGCCAAGGCCCGCCGAAGGATCCAGAAAACCGGTCGAGGCCAGATTCAGGGAATTGACCGTCAGTTTGGCGCTGAGCGGATTCAGCATGGAATTCGTGGGGTTGACAGGCCCAACCGTGCCATCGACCTTGAAGTTACCGCCGCCCGGCAGATCGGCCGTGAGGGTCACAGGAAATTTCGAAGTCAGGGAGACATTCGACGCGACGATGTTCACATTGTCATAGGTGCTGCGCTTCTGCGAAGCCGTCGAGCCCACGGTGATGCGCCCATTCTTGAGTTCGATTTTTTGGACCGAGAACGCTTCTCCTGAGGACGAAGAGGACGCAGGAGCGGAGGGTGTAGCCGCCGTCGCCGGTGTCTGCGCTTGGGACTTGGCCGGCGCAGCGAACGAAGAATAGTTCCATTCACCACCTGCGCCACGAATCAACGAAACTTGCGGGCTGTCGATGGTGACGTCGGTTACGTTGAGCGTCTTCGAGAAGATCAGGGGCATCAACTCGACGCCGACTTTGACCGACTTGGCGGTTAAAAACGGCGAATTGCTGTATTTCGGGATCGTCAGCGATGGACAGGTTGTCCGCGCCAAGCGCCCCGCTGAAAAGCGACAGGCTGAGATTGCCGACCTCTACTTTTCGCCCCAATGCAGCGGAAGCCCTTTGCTCGATCGTGGGCCTAAATTGATTGACGGGAATCAGAAACGGCGCGACCAGCACCAAGACGATGAGTACGCCAACGACAATGGCGATAATTTTAAGCGAGCGGCTCATAGAGGACCTCCATCGCGGCGGGCATTAGGGAACCGAGTTTCGTTGCGGCGAGGCGATCATAGCACACCCCTTTGAGGCCGGACCTACAGGGAAAGCCTGATTTGGCAGTCAAAATCTGAGCCCGGAATCCCGCCTCCAGACCGTTGCACATTTCGTGACAACCGCCAAGGAACGCTCACATCGAATGGGTATTTGACTGCATCTAAACCGGCAGTCGGCGCGGAAGACGCGGTAGGCGGCTCTTGAGGGTGGTTTTGTCTAACGGAAGTGCATCAAATTGGGGGAACTTCAACGGACATGAACGTGCGAAACCTCGCTTCACGCCTAGCAATTTCATTCGCGATCACAGTCCTGTTCATTGCCCCGGGTAGCGCCGTGGCAATGGCGGATGAAGAATCGAGGACCGCGAATCTTCCTGACGCGCCCGTTCCCAAACAGCAGAACCCCAGTCACGCCTTCGCAATTGCAGGCGACCATTGCCATACTCGGGAAGCGGTCGGTGTTTTTCCCTGAACTGGCGTTCGATAAAGGGCCGCTCGACCCAGGGCAGAAGTTCGAACTCGCGGTCGATGAAACCATCGCGCCTTCGCGATTTCTCGGCTCCATGATCACGGCTGGGATCAGTCAGGCACGCAATGCTCTGCCAGGTTACGGACAGGAATGGGCGGGTTACGGAAAACGATTCGGCTCGTCTGTAGCGAGTAACGCTTCCAGCCACTTGTTTGGAACTTTTCTGCTGCCGACAATGCTTCACGAGGATCCCCGCTACTTTGTCAAAGCGTTCGGAGGTCCGCGCAGCCGCATTCTGTATGCGATCGAACGCGTTGTGATCACACGCACGGATGACGGGAGAAATACTTTCAATTGGTCCGGAGTGTTAGGGGGCTTGATGGCCGAGAGTTTGGCCAACAGCTACCTTCCGGACGCGGAGCGCACCGCGGGAAAAACCTTCAGCCGCTACGGAATTCGGGTGGGTTTCGGAGCGCTGGACAACGTCGTGAAGGAATACTGGCCGACGATATTCAAGGGCCTGGGAATTACTAAGTTAGTGCCGAATGAACACTCGGATCCCGGAACCGTGACACCGCCGGTGGGTCCACCGGCGCCACCGCAACAGCCGCAGCGCTAGAGAAACGAGGCCGACGTTGCGACACACGCAGGGAATGACGGATTCTTCCTTTCAGAAGCGCTCGGCCCTATGTCACTTGATATGCTCCCTGATTTGCCTTTCCTCTCCGGGAATCGTCGTGGCGCAACAAGGTGCCGCTCAGGGAAAGCCCGATGCCGCGGTCCGCGCGCAGATGCATAATGTCAGGTACCGTTTCAGCGACCACGTCGCGGTGCACATTCACTCGCTGAATGGCGCGCTTGTTCCTACAGGCGACAACGAGTTTCCGATCTTGGACGACAAAAACTCCTTCCGGATTCGCATCGACGCCGCCGAAATTTCGATCAGCCCCAGGAGTCTGGCGAACCTGCTGAACACCTACGTCTTTGCGGGCCCTAATTCTCCGCTGGCGCGCATCTCGGTCAACATCGTTAACGGCCAGTTGAGAGTGAACGGGAGGCTTCACGACAAAGGCGACATTCCGTTCGAGACTCAAGGTGTGATGAGTCCAACGCCGGACGGAAGGATTCGGCTGCACAGCGAGAAAATCAAAGCGTTGCATGTGCCGGTGAAAGGCTTGATGGATGCCTTTGGCATCGGCGTAGACGACATGATCAAGTCCGGCAAACTCCCGGGCGTGCAGGCCCAAGAAAACGATCTGATTCTGGATCTGGAGCAGATCCTGCCGGCCCCTCATATCGATGGCAAAGTGACCGCGGTGCGGATTGAGAATAACTCGATTATTCAAACCTTTGGTGGCACTGGCGCGGCGCCGGCAGCTAAGTTGCAGAACGCAAACTACATGTCGTACCGGGGAAATCGACTGCGTTTCGGCAGGCTCACGATGGATGACGCGGACATCGTTTTGTACGATATGGATCCCGCCGATCCTATGGACTTTTTTCTGGATCACTATAGGGAACAGTTGGCCGCTGGCTACACAAAAATCAGCACGAATTTCCAATTGCGCGTTTTCTTGAAGGACTTCGACAAGCTTGGCGAAGCGAGATCGACTGCAGAGAGCAAGGTTGACTGACGCCGATATCATTCCTCCCTTCCGATGCCCGACGGCCTGGCGTTCTTGTGTGGCTTTGGTACGTGATGTGGAAAATGCCCTTGGGCCGTCCGGACGCCGGGCTGAAGCCCAGCGCTACATACGGCACCTACATAAGGTTTGGTTGACAGGGGGGCGGGAAGGCTCTATTTTCCTTGCGCCGGGTAAACGCTTACTTGCCTCGCTTTCCAGCGGCTGCCGGTACCGGGGAGATGGCATCCATGTTCAGGACTTCCAGACGAGATTTTCTACAACATGCCTCCGCAGCTGTAGCGGCTTGCTCCGCGGATCTCTTGGTCAGTCGTTCCCTGCTGGCACAAACCAAGCCTGCCGCCAGCGGTGGCACGGCCGCCCGTATCTATCTCGACTCTCGACGAACGATCGCACCCATTGACCGCGACCTGTTCGGCTCTTTCCTGGAACACCTCGGTCGCGCTATTTACGAGGGCATCTACGATCCGGGTTCCAAGCTCTCCGACATCAATGGATTTCGCAAAGATGTGATGGACGAGGTGAAACGCCTTGGCGTACCCATCATTCGCTATCCTGGTGGCAACTTCGTTTCGGGCTACAACTGGCTCGACGGAGTTGGCCCAAAGAAAGACCGGCCGGTGGTTCTCGACAAGGCTTGGAATTCGCTGAACTCGAACCAGTTTGGCACCAACGAATTTCTCGCCTGGTGCAAAGAAGTGGGCACCGCTCCGCTGATGGGCTTGAACCTGGGCACGGGCACTCCCGAGCAAGCTGCGGACCTCGTGGAATATTGCAACGTCGAAAAAGGCACGCGCTGGAGTGAACTGCGGCGCAAACATGGCATTGCCGAGCCTTACAAAATTGAACATTGGTGCCTTGGCAACGAAATGGATGGCCCGTGGCAAATCGGCCATATGTCCGCCGCGGAATATGGCTTGAAAGCTGCCGACGCCGCGCGGCAGATGCGCTACGTTGATCCTTCGCTCAAGCTCATTGCTTGCGGCTCCAGCGGCCCGCTCATGCCTACCTATCTTGAGTGGGATCGCGAGGTGCTCGAGCAGTGCTACGAGTACGTGGACGGGCTCTCCCTGCATCGCTATTTTGACAATTCGGAGACGACGGGTGGAGATACGGCGAAGTTCCTCGCGATGAACCTGACAATGGACCGGCAGATCGCCGAGACAGTCGCGGTTTGCGATTTAGTGCGCGGGCATAAACGCTCTCCGAAAAAGCTTTGGCTCTCGTTCGATGAGTGGAACGTGTGGTACCGCGAGCGCCGTGGCGACGCCGTCAACGGCAAGAGGACCGAAGCTCCTCGTTTGCTCGAAGAAATCTACAACTTCGAAGATGCGCTGTTGGTTGGAGGCTTACTCAATACACTGATCCGCAATTGCGATCGCGTGAAGATCGCTTGTTTGGCGCAGTTGATTAATGTTATCGCGCCGATTATGACGAACGCGGACGGGCTGTTCCGCCAAACCATTTACTATCCCTATAGTTGGGCGCTGCAGTTCGCGCGAGGCGCGGCCCTGAATGTTCTTGTGGAATCTTCTACGTATGAAGTCAAAGGAATGGACCCGGTTCCGCATCTGGATGCTACGGCAACCTACAACTCCGCGGACGGCGGCGTTGTTCTGTTCATCCTGAACCGCGATCTGCAAAAAGCGCATGACGTGGAAGTTGTGTGGGAGGATCAGGCTCCCGCTCGCGTGCTGACCACTTCTGTGCTCACCGGGGACGACTTGAAAGCGGTCAATAGTTTTCAGTCGCCGCAACGCGTGGCTCCGCAGGCGTTCGCGAAGCCGGCGACCACGAACGGACGCACAAAATTCGAGGTGCCGGCGCGCTCTTACACGATGCTCCAGTGGTCTCTGTAACCCGCGCAGGATGCACGATGAGGGTGCGGCGAACTTCGTCGGACTTTTTTGTTGGCATCTTGCCGGGATGGGGCGCAGCAGTGCTGGCGCCGCCACAAGCGTCGCCTCAAGGAGACGCGTTGAACGCTACTTCGTCGAAAACTTGAAGACGGTCACAGTGTGGTACTTCTGACCGCGCTTGAGTTCCGTGGTAGGAAAGTCGGGATGATTGGGCGAGTCCGGAAAATGCTGCGTCTCCAAACAAAACGCGGAGTGTTTGCCGTACGTTACGCCGCCTTTTCCCTTGATCGTGCCATCTAGAAAATTGCCGGTGTAAAACTGAACTCCGGGTTGGTCGGTCAGCACCTGCAACACGCGTCCCGACGACGGATCGAATGCTTCCGCCGCTAACGCCAGCTTCCCGCCCGTGGCGTCCAGAACCCAGTTGTGATCGTAGCCGTGGCCGAGTTTGATCTGCTCGTCATCCGCATCGATGCGCTCGCCAATCGCTGTGGCTTTCGTAAAATCGAAGGGTGTTCCCGCTACCGGTCTCAATTCCCCTGTGGGAATGAGTCCAGAATCCACGGGAGTAAATCGCGAGGCCATCAACGTGAGTTGATGCTGTAAAACGTCTCCTTTGCCCTGCCCGGCGAGGTTGAAGTACGAGTGATTGGTCAAGTTTACGACGGTATTTTTGTCGGTCGTCGCCGAGTAGTCGATTCGCAGCTCGCCTTTGACCAGCGTGTACCGCACTGTCGTCGTGAGGTTTCCCGGATAGCCCGCTTCGCCATCCTTGCTCAAATACGTCAGCTCGACGCCGTCCGCGATCTCTTTCGCTTTCCACACGACGTTGTTGAAGCCGTGCGGGCCGCCATGCAATGAGTTCGGCGCGTTGTTGATGGGCAGATGATACGTCTTGCCGTCCAGCGTGAACGTTCCCTTGGCGATGCGATTTCCGTAACGCCCGATGATCGCTCCAAAAAAAGCGCCTCCCGGATTGTTGCTGTTGGCGTAGTAGCCATCCACATCGTCAAAGCCCAGCACGACATCGGCCGAGTTGCCATTGCGATCGGGAGTTTTCAGGGAAACCACGATGCCACCGTAGCTGATGATCTGGGCTTCAACGGTGCCATCACTCAGGGTGAACATTTCGACGGGCGTTCCATCGGGAATTTTGCCAAACGGCTGCGTGGTCACGGTCGTCTTAGCCTCGGATAGAGTTGCACACAAACCCAAACACAAAGCACTCAACACCATTGCCTTAAGCATTTTTAATCAACCTCGGCAACTCCGCGAAATAAAAGACAAGCCCGGTAATCGTTTCCCACGGTCGGCACTCTAAGTCACTCCCGGAGCCCTGTCAAATTTACATGATCGTCTTTCGTTCCAGAAATCCGCGAGTCGAATGCTATGGTGGGGCTGGGGAGATTCGAACTCCCGACCTATGGTTTAGGAAACCAGCGCTCTATCCATCTGAGCTACAGCCCCACTTCTGGTCATTCTACAACGAAAAACGTAGTGTCTGAATCCTCGTTCCAGATCATCCCTTTCCACCGGTTGAACCATCTCATTTAGGCGCGCGGAGTCGCAGAATCATCGCGCTACATCAGTTACAATCACCCTTTCGAAGGAGCTGCATGCTACCGCGACGGTTCTGCTCGGATGTTTACCTGCACGTTCGGAAGTCGTTTGTGCGCTACCTGGCCGCATGCGCCGGAATCGCGCTGCTGGCGATCGGTGCGCAGACGCTGCGGGGCCAAGCTGACGGACAGCCCACACAGTTGGATCGCGACGCCATCCTGCATCATCTCAACGCCGTCATCACCTGGTATCACGACGCCACTACGAAAATTAAATCGGTGGGGCTACCCAGCGACGCCATCTATCAGGACAACGCCAGAGACCTGGCCGCCGAAGCTGTCCGGCTGGCATTCCAGTCGGCGAGAGCGGAAGCGAATATCATCGCGGCGAACACCAAGACCGCCAGCGCCACGCCCGCCGCTCCGTCCGGCACACCACCGACCCAGCAACAGAATCTTAGCCAGACGGCAGCCAAAATCGCGGCGCAGATTGACGATGCGCAAACTAAGCTGGATGCCGTTAACAAACAACTTGCCACCGCTCCAAGAAGCAAGCAGAAGGACTTGATCGCTGAGCGCGACCGCCTCCAGGGACTGCTCTCACTCGACAAAGCTCTCCAAGACACCATTCAAAAGATGGCCTCGTTTGTCGGAGGCGCGCCCGAGGGCGCCGAAGGCCTGGAAGGCAGTATTAACGAGCTTGCCCATTCCGTCCCCGAAGTAATCAGCGACGCAGCGTCCAAGAAAACGGCGCCCGCTCCGGTCAATTCCAAGCCCGCGACGACTTCCGCGCCTTCCGGCTTGATCGGCCAATCGTTGGCGTTACTCGACCAGATGCAAACGATGAACGCCATTGATCAAATGGCCGACGAAACCGCGAAAATGCGCGCTACCGCCGAGGCGCTTCGCAAACCGCTTCGTGACACTTTGGTCGCAACCATTCAGCGCGGCCGCGATCTCGCCAGTCAGACGCAAGCTCCCGCCGCCGGTTCTGCTTCGCAATCAACGACCCAGGAATTTCAAGCCATCACCGCGAAATTCAAGGAATTGGCCGGCGCGACCCTGCCGCTCAGCCAGGAACTTGTCGTCCTCGATCAGAGCCGCTCCAATTTCCTCGAATGGCGGAAATCGATCCTGTTCGAGTCCCAATCTGAGCTTCGCACCGTGTTAACACGCGTGCTCGGTATCGCCCTGGCGCTGGGCGCGGTTTTCATACTCTCCAACGTCTGGGGAAGGCTCACGTTTCGCTATGTCCAGGATCCAAGGCGCCGCCGGCAATTTCTGCTCATGCGGCGTTTCGTGATGGGCTTTCTCGTCGGTGTAGTCCTGATCATGGGCTTCATCAGCGAGTTCAGCTCGCTCGCGACCTTCGCTGGATTCGTCACCGCAGGTATCGCCGTGGGATTACAAGCGATCTTGCTCTCTATCGCGGCGTATTTTTTTGTGATCGGCCGTTACGGCATTCGCGTGGGCGATCGCATCAGCGTCGCTGGCGTAACCGGCGACGTCATCGACATCGGCCTCGTGCGCCTCT
This sequence comes from uncultured Acidobacteriota bacterium, assembly GCA_963729285.1. GTDB lineage: Bacteria > Acidobacteriota > Terriglobia > Acidiferrales > UBA7541 > Acidiferrum. The sequence continues at coordinate 57,291 of CAVSNL010000018.1, read as the reverse complement.
ACCTCATGGAGCTTGCCGGCACCGGCATCGAGCTTTATCCCACCGGCCGCGTGGTCATGTTCTCAAACTCCGTGCTCTTCCAGGCAGGCACCCCATTGTTCAAGCAGGTTCCCGGCACCGAGTACGCCTGGCACGAAGTCGCCATCTCGCTCGCCCCGGGCAGCAACTACAAGCTCGTTCAAGACCAGATCTCCGGAGTCGTCGATTCGGTCTACGAAAAGTACCGCGAGGTTATCGAGAGCCAGCTCGGCGGCATCGAGCGCCGCCTGGAGGTCCAATTGAAGGCCCCAGTTCCAGAATCCAAGCTGCAATTCACGGACGCGGCGCTGGAGTTTGTCGTGCGCTATCCGGTGGATATCCGGCGCGCATCCGAGATCGACGAAAACGTGACCCGCGCGGTGCTGGACGTCCTCGATACGAACGAGGCTCTGAAGGCCGCCGTCGCAAGTCCACCCAAGATCCGCGCCGCCATAAAAGGCTAAGCACTCTGGCCTCTATTTGTAGTGGCCGATCTTTAGATCGGTTCGCACCGCGCGATCCGAACGAAGAGGAATACCTTCAAGGCGGGTTTCGGTGCCGATGACCACGGAAGGATCTAAAGACCCGCCACTACGGCATCCCTCCATCTTCTGCGATCTCGAATAGAAATGCGGAGGAGAATCTGAGAAATGACTGTTCGTTACAATGAATAAAGCACTACGACAAGGGGGAACGCAACCGTGACAAAACGTAAAAATAGTGAAGTAGATGAATACATAGCAAGATGTCCAAAAGAGGCGCGAGGCAATTTGGCGAAGATCAGAGCCGCCATACGGACGGCCGCGCCTGGTGCCACTGAACGCACCGATTATTTCCAAATGCCCGGATATTCCTATCCAGGATTTGATTATGATGGGATGTTCGCTTGGTTCAGCTTCAAGAAACAGCACGTACGCCTGCATGTACGCCCGCCAGTGATACAAGAACATAGGAAGGAACTTGCAGTTTATGCTACAACGAAAGCCATTGTTAGCTTCCCAGTGGGTAAACCAGTACCAATGACATTGGTGAAGAAACTGGTGAAAGCAAGTCTAAAGGTAATGAAGGATAAGTCGGAATAGACTTCGTCGAGAGTGCCCATTCCCATCGAATTCACTTTCCTCTGCCGGACAGTCTTGGTTTCTCTCTTTCTCCATTCAGTTTTGCCCTAAAACCATAATTTGCGGTCAGATAATTTTTACTGACGCTTGAGCCAGGCTGCTACGGTGACCGTGCCGCCATCGCTGACTTCCACCGTTCTTCGCACCTCTTTGAACCCGTCCAACCGCAGTGTGACCGTATGCAATCCGATGGGCAACTCCACCCGCGAGGGGCTGGTTTTCCCCGTTGATGCGCCGTCCACGAGGATCTCCGCACCCTTCGGAATGGTATCCACTTGCGCCCACGCTATACGCGTGTTGGACTTGGCGCTCAGCTTCAACGCCAGCTCCGTCTGCACGTTGTCCTTCACCTGCACTTTGCCGTTATAGGGTTCGTATCCCGGAAGCCGCAACGTCAGCTTGTACTCTCCCGGCGCAAGCGGCAGCGTCAGCGGCGTCTGCCCCGATTGCTTCGCGCCATCGATAAGAACATCCGCGCCCGGGGGATCGCTGCTCAGAAAAAGCCCTTTCGCCAAGGATTCGAGATTCAATTTTTGATCCGAGACGCTATTGGCCTTGATCTGCAACGCGGTCTCGATCGGGCGATAGCCATCCTTCTTCACGTCCAGGCTGTATTTCGAGGGAATGAGATTGTTGAAGCTGCACGGTGTCTGGCACTGCTTCAGGGCGCGCCCCATCGGCCCGTGCAGCACCGCGGTTGCTCCTAGTACGTCGGTGACGACGTGAATGGCGCCAAGTCCGGCGATCGGTGTCGGATGCGAGCCTTCGTCCGCGGTTTCCGCAGCGGCAAGAGGAGTGTCGTCGTACTCGATGTGATCCACCACGCGAACGTCCGCCGGAGCGTCACGCAATAATTTCAACAGCGCGCCGTGTTCCCCGGGTCGCAGTTTGCCACTTAGAACCAGAGTAGTTCCGGCACCCTGCACGTGAGCCCTACCGGTCAGGCCGCCCGCTGCAATGGCTTCTTCGACGTGCTGCTTGAATTGCGCGGCGCTGGGGTTCAGCACCGGCTCAGATTTTTTGGGTGCCTTTTCGACGACTGGATTCGCAAGCTTGGCATCCGCCGGCGCCGATGCTGCTGCCGATTTCGCGCCCGCGGTGTCCACCGCCGCAGCTTGCGTGGTATCGGCTGGCGTGGATGGACTGCGCTCGGCTGAGTCGGTCGCAGCGGGCTTCGCTTCCGTTGTGACCGGCGCCACTTCTGTGGGCGCAGCCGCCGGCTCATTTGACGAAATCGGCGCGGTGTCATGGTGTTGTCGCGCATCGTTGAAAATTGGCCGCAGCTTGTAGGCGCCGTACGCGATCACCCCCAACAGCAATAGCGCGGCGAAAATTGTGCCGACGATGCTTCTCTTCTTGGGTGCTTCGTACGTGGGAATCGCACCAGTGCGTCGCGGCACCGGCGTCTGCATCGGATTTCCCGCTCCCATCGCCGCCAGCCGCCCTGTGGGCGCACTCTGCGGAGCCATTGGGTGCATACCGCGAAGCCCACCCGGATTCATCGCCACCGTCACACCAGGAGATGTTTGCTGCCCCCCAGGACCATCGTTGATCGAGGATTGCCTTCGCCACCCGCTACCGCGCGATAATTGCGCAGATCCTCCAGCAATTCCCGGCAGCTTTGGTAACGATCTTCCGGCTCTTTCGCCAGCGCTCTCATCACTGCCGCGCTGATCCCCGGATGAATCGAAGGATTGATTTGCCGCGGCGGCACCGGCTCTTCATTCACGATCTTATAAATGACGGTGGTGATGCTTTGACCGGGAAACGGCTTCTCGCCCGTGATCATTTCGTACAGCATCACGCCCAAAGAGAAAATGTCGCTGCGTCCATCGACCGCGCGCCCCTTCACCTGCTCGGGCGACATGTAACTTGGCGTTCCCATCACATGCGCGGTCTGCTGCACCGTTCCAAACTGCAGAATCTTGGCCGTGCCGAAGTCGGTGACCTTCACGGTGTCGTCGCCGGTGAGCATGATGTTCGCCGGCTTGATGTCGCGATGCACCACGTTGCGCTCGTGCGCGAATTGCAGCGCACTGCAGGTCTGCTCCATGATGCGCAGCACGCGCGGCAACGGAAAGGCGTGCCCCGCATCCAGCAGCGCCTGGACGCTCTTTCCTTCCACCAGCTCCATCGTGATGTAGTACAGACCTTCTTCTTCACCCGCGTCGAATACCACCACGATGTTCGGGTGCGTCAGCAATCCAGCCGCGCGCGCCTCGGTCTGAAACCTGGCCAACAGTTCCGGGCGGCTCAGCCCCGTGCCTTCTTCGCTCAACTTGATGGTCTTCACCGCGACCGCGCGCCCGATCACTGGATCGGTAGCCTTGTAGACCACACCCATAGCGCCTCGGCCGAGTTCGCCGACAATTTCGTACCGCCCGGCTTTCATGATCGCCGTCATCACGGATCGGACGGAAGCGAAAGCTCCGCCCACTCGTCCTCTGGGTCTCGATACTTCTTGGGTCTAATGTGGCCTAACGGAGCGGTTTCCGGAGAAAGCACAGCCGCCGACGCCCATTCGCCCTATTGGCACAGTATCTGCCGGGTTTTCTGCGGGTCAACGTGACTAGGGTACTAGTGTTTCGCACTCGCTATCAGTGCGGCCGACACCTAAAGCGAAGCCCTTGCAACCGTAAGTTTAAGGATCTAGGTCGGTTAGCAAGCGCGACCAGACTCTACGGCCGCGGCATTCCTTCCCCTGGCGACATCGTGCGCTCCGGCGTCGGCACGTTGGTTTCGCGGATCGGGCGATCCACTTCGCCGGGCCGCGTCGGGGCTTCCAAGCCGTCCGTCAGCAAATATCCCTGGAGGGCGATGCCGTTGGTCCAGACACCTTCCAGAGCGGCGATGTATTCGATTTGCAATTCGTACAATTTCCGCTGGCTTTCCAGCACGCGCGGATAGGACGCCAGCATCAGCCCGTATTTTTCGCTCATCAAACCGTAGGCTTTTTTCGCACGTGGCAAAATTTCGTCGCGAAACTCGACGGCCATCAACCGCGCGTTCGCGTATTGATCGACGGCGGAAGCGGCGCGGTCGCGAAGCGTCAGCGCAATGCGTACTTTTTCCTGCTCGGCGCGATCGATGTTCGCGCGCGCCGCGGCCACGTCGCCCTGGCTGTGATTGAAAATGGGAATTTGCACGCCGACTTCCGCAATGCCTTCCCAGCCCTTTGCAAACGGCAGCCCAGACAAAAGTTCGTTGTTGTATTCCATTCCGCCGCGAACTTGAACATCCGGGATGGGTTCGCGCCTCGCTCTGGTCAGCACAGACTGCGCGTGGGCCGCCGCGGTCTCGGCAATGCGTACCGCTGGACTCTGCTTGGTGATCGCTTCCACGGCTTCTTCTTCGTTCAACTCAGGCCAGCCATGTTCGAGATCGCCGGCAACCGTTGCCACCGGCATCTCCGGTTGACCAATGACCGATGTCAGCGAGCGCCATTCTTCGCGCAGAGTATTCTCTTGCATCCGCGCCGCTATGCGCATGCGTTGCGCGTCCACTTCCGCCTCCAGCACTTCGGTTTCATCCGCTTGCCCGGTGTTCAGAAGCCGTCGCTGTGTTTCGGCGTTGTCTTGCATGATTTTCGCCAGGTCGCGTCGCGCATCGAGCATTTCCTGTGCTGCGAGCACGCGCAGGAAAGCCATTCTTACGGCGCTTTCTACGCGCAGGCGCTGCTCGTCGGCTTCCAGGGAAGCCAGTTTCGCTTCCTTGCCGAGCACGTCGCGGCTCAAGCCCAGCTTTCCAGCGGTCACGATAGTTTGCTGGACGAAAAACCCTTCCTTGCCGCCGCCAACCGAGCCTCCACGAATTTCGTCGCCGGTGTAACCGACAGTGGGATTCGGATAGAGTCCCACTTGCTGCTGACGCGCCTTCGCGGCGCGAATTTCTGCTTCCGCCTGGCGCAGCGTCGGATTCATCTGTCGCGCGATGCTCTCCACCTGCTCCAGGGTCACCAGCGCTCCTTGCGCAGCTGTCTGCGCGCGGCCCAGTTGCGGATAGTGCGCTTCCACCGGCTTGATGTCTCCATGATGATGATGCTCGGCGTGTTCTTGTGAAGCCGGCATCGACATTTCCTGAGCACGCGAAGCGCGCAGCACGACAAGATTCAGCGCCAGTAAGACAGACCGAGTGATGCGCGCACGAGTTGACCTGCGTGAAGCGAGCGGCCGTTCCCTGCCTTTGTCCCGGCGGCGCCTGCTCCGCACGAGTGGCCATTCCCTGCCTTTGTAGGGGCGGGGCTCTGCCCCGCCCGGCGTATAGAACAAGCACCGCTTATCCGCCGGCACCAACGTCGAAGCCCAAGTTCAGGAATTATGCTGATGCTCATGTTTCTCCTCCGGCCCGGCCGAATTTTTCCTGCGAATGATTTCGTCATATTGATCATCGGGTAGCACGCGCATCAGCGTCATCATGCCCATCATTCCGGCGCTCCAATTGGCGGGCAGGCCGTAGGTTTCCGGCTTCGCGACCGCTTCATCCATGCCCATTTCCATAAACGCGTCCTGCGGGAAGCCTTTCACCGAACTGGCATCCTCCGCGATCGGCGAGTGGTGGACGTGCTCGAAACCCACGGTATTGGCGAGCGTCTGCATCTGGCTCAGCGCTTTCGCATCCGTCTGATCGGCAGTCATAATCTGCCGGTCACGCAGCAGATCCATCATGTTGTTCATCATGTGGTGGGGCAGGTGACAGTGAACCATCCACGACCCGGGATACTTGGCGTCGAATTCAATCACGCGAGCTTGCGCGACGCCTACCAGCACAGTGTTCATCGGATACCAGCTGGACTCCGGCGCGCGCCCTCCTTCCGTGCCGGTCTGCACGAATTGGTTGCCGTGCAGGTGAATCGGGTGATGATCCATACCCAGATTCACGATGCGCAGTCGCACACGGCTGCCTAAACGCGCAATCATCGGCGTGATCGCAGGCGCAGAGACGCCGTTAAACGTCAGCCAATTGAATTCCATGCCCGCGGTGTTTGGCACGGTGTTGCTCGGGAGCACCGCCCATTCCTGCAGAACCATCGCGTAGTCGTGATCAACGCGCGGCTTGTAAGCCTTTTCCGGGTGGGCGATGAACAATCCGATTTGCCCCATCATTTCCTGCATGGCGCTATGCGCGTGATAGAAGAACGTGCCTTCCTGATGGACGGTAAACTCGTAGGTGTATTTTTCGCCGGGTGGAATGGGCTTCTGGCTGATCCACGGCACGCCATCTTGCTCGATGGGAATTTCCAGCCCATGCCAATGAACCGTGGTCGATTCGGGAAGTCGATTTTCGAAGATCACGCGAACGCGATCGCCTTGCTGAATCTGAATCGTGGGCCCCGGGCAGCTTCCGTTGTAACCCCACGCGTCAATCGTCTTGAACGGCGCGATCTTTCGTTTCACCACCTCCGACGTCAGCCTGAAGACTTTCACCGCGCCATCCATCTCGCAGGGCAAATCGGGCACGTCGGGCGTAACTACCGGTGGCCCCGTCGCGACATCGACAGCCGCGTGATGCGAGCCGTGATCCGGTTCGGCAGCGTGCTCGTGCGACAGTGCTTGCGTCTGCGCATTGAGTTGCGCGCCCAAACCGAAAATGCCCGCACCAAACGCCGCCGCATCTTGAAAAAATCTCCTTCGTGTACCGCTCATGTATGCCTCCAGACAAGTGTTGCCAAGTTCGAGATTCAGCTGAATGCGAACCATCGTCATCGATAGCGCCGCCATCTTGATGTAGTGGCCGATCTTTAGATCGGTCAGCCCAAACCACAGCCATCAAGAATTGGGTAGTGCAATTTGACCGCGCAGAGGAGAACCTCTGCTAGCGGGTCACGCAGGCAGGAAAATACTCAGATTCGGAGAATCGTCGCAGTTATTTCGAGGAGTTCTGCTCGAGGAGGGTCGCCGGTGCCACCCCATCGAGCGCGATGACCAGAATTATCGAAGCTCGCGGGAATGATTGGTTTGGCCACCTGCAAAGGCAATACGAACGTCGGAGCCTCATGCAACGAGGGGGACTTCTCAGGCGCGCTCAAAATCGCGGCGGGTAATTCTTGCCGATTACACCCTCTGTCGGAAATAGAATAAGAAGTTTCACAGTCGGACGAACTCGGATGCGGCGTGGTGACAATCCTGCGGCCCTGATCGAGCGATCCGGCTGCCCGCTTCGCAATCATGCAATCGCGCGCAGTTCGAGCCGCAAAACGGCGCAATCAGCATAGCCAATACGGTCACGATGGCAATACCGCTGGCCCGCGCTCGCCCGACCCTGTGTGTGAGACTTTCCATCGCGACTCTTAGCAGTCTTAACGAATCAACGCTACGCCAAGGAACAAGAGACGTCAAATGCGGTGTGCCTCTTAACGGACGGCACTTGCGAAAACAAAAGACCCATTCCTTCCCGGCTCGACCAGAAAGGAATGGGCCATCGCTCTTATTTGATTTGATGTATCCGCCGCTGGATTACTTGCTCGCCTGGTTCTCGTCGACTTGCAGCACTAGGCGCTTTCCGCCGGGGTAAATCGCCGTCAGTGACCGCGAGCCATTCGGCTCGGTGGCTGTGCCGTAAGCATCTTGTACGTTGGGTGACGCTTGCTCGGTCAAATGGGCCGGGAAGGTAGCCACCTTGTCTTTGCCGCTGAGAAGTGTGACTTCAACGGTCGGTCCGCTGCCATCCCATTCCACGGTGTATTTCCCGGGGTTTAGAGTTTTGCCCTGGATGACAACGTTCTCGCTCAATCGAAGTGTTCCCTTGTTGGCTTCTCCCGCGATTGCCGCCGAAGAAAACAAAAGCGCGGCACCGAAGAGAAATGTTAGTACTCTCGACAGTTTCATTTTACAGCTCCTTTAAAGTTTCCGTGGCCACCACCGTGCCGGACACCGCACGCGTCGCCCGCGGAATCGTTTTCATCTTCTCGTTGAACTATTAGACGTTTCAGGTAGGAGCGGTGTCACAAAAACCGGCCAAAAATGTTGAGGTAAACTGCGGATCGTCAATATCAACTATTTTGATGCTACGCAGGCCAGCCGGGCAGCATCGAAGCTTATTAACTCCATCTAGTCGTAACCGTGGGAATCACGCACTGCGATAGCGCCCAGTGGCGCGATATTGTGAATGGACTGCTTCGAAGAATTTTTCGTTGGCGGGCCACCCGTACACCTGTACCTCCAGCTTTTGCGCAATCCGCGTGGAGATTTGCGAGGCCATGGAACCCCGCAGCGCAGGATCAAACGTGTCACGCCGTTGCAGAAATGTCTCGATCAGCCGCAATTCGTCGAGCGTGATGCGGCTGACGTCGTACGCAATGCTCGCATCGTCCGCGCGAATTTCCAGAAATGGGCGCGCGGCTTCCACGGTCCTTTCGTGCACCACCACGGTCCCTGCGACGAAATCACCCAGCCGCTTGTTTTGTTTACTGAAAAAAACACTGATGATCGCGATCCCGTAGAACGCCGGGAGCTGATCGACGATGCGCAGAAGATTGCGCGCGATCGAGTCGTACGGGCTGATCGGCCGGCCATCGTCCTTCATCACGCGTAGATGCGCGTAGCGCTTTCCGGGCGTCTGGCCGTTCCACGCGGCTTCGAAAAAAGCGAAGTAGCCGTAGTAGATGGTGAAGCCCGCGACAATCATGATCGCAATGGCCCACTGCGGCGCTACAGAGCCGAAAACGCGTAGCGCAGGCACCGCGAGGGCCAGCGCAACGAGCAGCACAAACGCGACAACAAGCTGGATCGCAGTATCAACGACCATCGCCAGGAACCTGCTGCCGATTCCGGCAAGCGGAAACTCCAGCGCCGTTTGCTCCGGCGTGTCGATGGTAAGCTTGTCGAGAGGCTCCACTCGTGATCTCCACTCGCTGGCTCGAAAAGCGGCGCCCGCACTGGAATCGGCTCGAGCAACTTGTGGGCGCGAGCGGACGCAAGAGTGTAACCGCGTTCACACCGGCTGAGTTGCAGGAGTTGGCACTATTATATCGGCAGTCGGCATCCGATCTGTCGACTGTGCGCGAAGATCCAACCAGCACGCAGCTCGCGATCTACCTCAATCAGTTGTTGGGCCGCGCTCACAACTTGATTTACATGGGCCGCCGCACCAACCGCCGCGGCATCTGGACATTCTATAAAGACACGTTTCCCGCAATTTTTCGCGAGACTTTCCCTGACACGCTGACTGCGTTTGCATTGTTTCTGGTGGCTGCGCTCGCTGGCGTGTTGCTCGGCCTGGCCGACCCGTCATTCTCCCGATATTTTCTCGGACCCGCCATGATGCAGTCGATCGAACATCACAAAATGTGGACCGACTCGATCGTCACCGTCAAACCCCTCGCTTCCAGCGGAATCATGACCAACAACATCTCCGTGGCCTTCGCCGCCTTTGCCATGGGCATTACCGCGGGCATCGGCACGGTGTGGATGATGCTGCTCAACGGATTGATGATGGGCGTCGTGGGCGTAGCGTGCTGGCGCGAGGGAATGAGTTTGTCGCTATGGAGTTTCGTCGCCGCCCACGGCGTCCTGGAGTTGCCGGCGATTTTCATCGCCGGCGGAGCGGGTCTGGGAATCGCCAAGGGATTGCTGTTTCCAGGAAATTTGCCGCGCCGCGATTCGCTAGTTCAAGCCGGTGCAAGAAGCGTGCGCCTGGTGCTCGGAACGATCCCCATGCTCATAGTGGCGGGAGTTGTGGAGGCGTTTGTTTCGCCCACGACGTTGCCGCCCTACATGAAATTTCTGCTAGCCGCCGGTTTGGCAACCCTGCTGGTCCTGTATCTGGCGCGCAAGCCCCGCGCCCAGCGGACAACCGCACGGTGCGCGCAGCCGCGCCCATTACCGCCATCATGTAGGGGCGGGGCTTGCCCCGCCCGGCGCGGCAACATCCACGCCCACGCCCTCGCTTCACTAAATCAACCCGCGCTCCTTCGCGCCAAGATATTGATTCACCACCGCCGAAGACAACCGCGAAGGATCAACCTCCAACGTAAGCACCCCCTGCTGGCGCAAAGTCCGCAGCAGCACATCGCGACGCTGCACAATCTCTTGCGCGGCAACGTGCCGAAACATCTCGCGCGGCGTAGCAGGGCGCTCGCGAAGCAGTTCCCGCAACTCCGGCTGCCCGATCACCGTAAACAGAACAAGATGCCGGCGCGCCAGCCGCGAAACGCTCTCGATCACCTCAGGCGTCGCGGCCGTTTCGGAAAGATCGGTGAGCCAAACAACCAGGCTGCGTCGCTTCTGAAACGTCAAGAGCGCTTCAGCAGCTCGCTGATGATCCGCTTCAAGCTCTTCGCCTTTCACCAGCGCCAATCCTTCGAGCAGCGCGCGCACGTGGCCCGACCCGCGACCCGCGGGCAGACGCTGCTGGATGCGCCGGCCATACGCGAGCATCGCGACGCGGTCGCCGGAATAAAGAGCAACCTGCGCAAGCGAGAGTGCCGCAGCGACGCCGAAGTCGAGCTTGCTCAGTCCACGCACCCGTGCGCGCAACAAACGGCCGGCATCCAGCACGATCCATACCGTCTGGCTGCGCTCGATGCGATGCGACTGGCTGATCAATTTCCCTCGGCGAGCGGTAGCGCTCCAGCAAATATCGCGCCACTCGTCCCCTTCCCGATATTCGCGGAGACTCTCGAACTCGCGTCCTTGGCCGCGTTGCTGCTGGTGCCGCTTTTCCATCGCGATCTGCCGGCTGCGAATCAGGTAAATCGTATCGCGCTGGGATTCTTCCAGATTAGGGTACACGCGCACCGTTTGACTCAACGGGACCACCGCCCAGCGCTCCGCGATCTTCAGCGCGCTCTGATACCGCAGATAAACGTCGCCGAATTTTGCGTCGCCGCGCTCGCCCGCGCGCACCACATAGCTTGCGGCCGCCGTCTCTTTGCCTGGCGCGACAACTTCGAGTTGCGGCGTGCCACATTGAAAGCTGGCAGGCGCGTCGTCGGTGAGTTGCACCGTGATCGGCAAGCCACCCGGATTTTGCAGCTCCAGCGCGACTCGCGCGTTAACGTCGAGTTGAATGGGTTGGCTCCATACTCGGCTCACATCGAGTTGTGCGGGTCTTGGAAGCCGCCGAAGATCCCAAACCCACGCGGCTAACATCGGCGACATCCCAAAACGCCATCGCATACAGATAGCGGGAATCGTTCCAGGCAGGGCCGAGCCACACCAAACCAATCAGCAAGAGCAAAAAGAAACGCCGGCCGAACGCAAAAGAGATGCCCTTGGCAGGCCTTCCGAAGCCCCGCGTCGTCGCAGGGACGAGATGCGGAAGCTCGCTCATTTGGGAACTTCGACGGACCGCACGATTTCGCGCACCACCTGGTCGGCGGTCATCCCTTCCAGATCGGCTTCCGGCTTGAGGACCAGGCGGTGTCGCAGAATCGGCGGCGCGGCGACTTTGACGTCGTCGGGAATCAGGTAGTCGCGGCCTTCGGTCGCGGCAATCGCTTTGGCGAAGAGCATCAGGCTGATTGCGGCACGCGGGCTGGCGCCCAAACTGACTGCGGCGGAATTGCGTGTTCGCCCGACCAGCGTCACCATGTAGCGAAACAACGCAGGCTCCACGCGAACGGCAGCGGTTTCCTGCCGCGCCGCAAGTAGAACTTCCAGCGGCACCACCGAGAAGTTCAGTCGTTGCAGCTCGCGCGGGTCGAAACCATCCTGATAATTCTGCAAGACCTGCGCTTCCTGCTCAGCGTCGGGATAGCCAATGCGAATTTTGACCAGGAAGCGATCGAGTTGCGCTTCCGGCAACGGATACGTGCCTTCAAACTCCACCGGATTCTGCGTGGCGAAAACGGCGAAAGATTTGGAGAGTTCGTAGCGCGTGCCGTCGATGGTCACTTGCTTTTCTTCCATGGCCTCCAGAAGCGCGGACTGCGTGCGCGGCGGCGTGCGGTTGATTTCGTCCACAAGAAGAAGATCAGTGAAGATCGGCCCGCGATGCAGCGCGAACGAACTGGTGGAAAGATTGAAGACGTTCGCGCCGAGAATGTCCGCGGGCATCAGGTCGGGTGTGCACTGCACGCGCTGAAATTTCAGTTGGAAAATCTGCGCCAGCGCCTTTACCGCCAGCGTTTTCGCCAGACCAGGAACGCCTTCGACCAGCGCGTGCCCCCCGACGAGCATGACCAGCAAGAGCTGGTCGAGCGATTCGCGCTGGCCGACGATGGCTTTTCCCAATTCGCCGCGGACGTGTGCTGCCCAATTCCGTTGTCGTCTTGTTCATGCCGGGGTAGCTTTCTCCTCGAGTATCAATAAGCCGCGCCGTTGTTTAAAAGGGGGGTTACCGAAAATGGCTTTAGCCCCAGGAAACTCTTCTCTTCCTGTCTCGCCATTTATTTTCCACTTTTTCTTACAATTCCAGGCGGCTTGCGTAGTCAAACATTTCCTGTACGAGCTGAAGTGTTTCCGCGTCGCTGACTTTTGCGGCCGTCATCGCGCGTTCTGCGCGGCTGAGCGTAGCGGAAATTTCTTGCTCGTTCCACGCCAAAGCCACGCCCACACTCTGTGCGAGATCGGCACTGGGAACGTTGGGAGGTAGCCCGAGCTGCCGCGTGAGTTGAAACCGCAGTCGTTGATACGCGATACGCACCGCCGCGGAACCCGCATGCGCGGAAGAATAGAGGTCGCCAAGCGTTTCGACGAACTCCAGCGGCGACAAGCGCGAGACTCTTGCCGGAACGCTGATGGGCCCTTGCCTGCGCGAGTACGTTGCGACGATAGCCAGGAATACGATTCCAAATTGCACGGCTCCCCAGACTAAAGGAGTGCGCGCCATGTAGCTCCACAGCGAGCCATGCGCGCCATGAAAATATTCGTCCCACAACACGCGGACGCCGTCAGAAGGCCCGACGGAATTCAGAAACAGCGGAAGATTGCCGGATTCGCGAATCCTGCCGTTGGTCAAAGGAGCGGAATTGCCCCACCAGATGACCTGGCCCTTGCCAACCTGGTAGGTGATGACCGCCGCAGTTTCCACATTCCCGTACACCACCAGTTGCGAAGCCGATTTCGGTTGCCAATCGTCCGGCGGAAACATGCTGATCTCTGGCGCGCCCCGCATCAACGGAGATGGAAGAACCGCGGGAAATTTGGTCGTTTCCTCAATCGCGTAGCTTTCGTTGAGCGGCGGCGCGTCGGGCAAAATTTTGGCGGCGCCTGCGCCGCTCGCCACGATGCGTCCTCCCTTCTGCAGGAATTCAAAGATGGCGGATTTATCTTCCGCCGTCGGTGTCTGCGTCGGACCCGCCAGAATCAATACTTCGTTGCTGGGCGTCCCGCTGAGTTCGGTTGGAGACTCTTCCCAGCGCTCGACGTGATAGTGCAAATTCTGAAGCAGGAGGTACGGGCCTTTCGCGCCGTCCCAATCCCCCGAGTAGCTCGACGGGTAGGCCGAAGCTGCGGACCTTTCCTTGGGAGAAAGATAAGTAGTGGCGACGATCAGAATCGCCAGCAACACACCGGCGCCGATCAGGAGTTTGCGGTCGCCGCGGTCGAGGGCGTGAGGCATCCCATTTTCTCCAGGTGAGATCGCGCCTCGGACCAGTCGCTCGCGGACGCGGGGCGGTAGCCGTACCAGATCAACTCAAAACGGCGCGTAAATTCGCGCAGCAGGTTCTGTTCATTCGGGTGAGGATCCAGCAAGCGCAACGATTCGCGCGGCGTGCGCGCGCGATCGCGCTTCAGCACGCCCAGCGTTTCGAGATGCACGACCGCGGCCCAGTACGCGCAATGCACCGCTTCGCGATAGTCGCCGCGGTCGGCGGCCGCGAGCGCGTCTCTGGCCCACTCGCGCGGATCGTCCGATTCCTTTGCAGCTTCCGCGCTGGTTTCGCGCTTGCGAGTTTGTTGGCGAAAGAGTCTTCCAAACCCAATAGCAAAGCGCGACAAACGCGAGCCCTACGATGATCCACGCCAGCGCGTTGCCGGCCTTTGCTCCGAGATGAAGGCGCTGGAGGAGCTTGTAGATTTGCTCGCTGAGCCAGCGGGCGATCCGCGCTTTCAGGATGTCGAGCTGGCTTGGTCCTTGCGCCGCGCCAAATTCGCGTCCACTCAGAATCTTGTCGAGCTGTGTGTGAGCGGCATCGAGATTGACCGGGCGCCGTTCCCTGTTCGAGTCCTTCCGCAGCTTTGCGCATGGCGCCGAGGCGAGAGGAAACTTCCCGTGAAACGGATGCGTACTTCGCGGGATCTTCTTCGAGTTTTTTCAGGTCCGAAGCCAGCCAATCGGTGGGGACCTGGATGGATTTGTCGCCCACTTGCACGGGCCAGGCGCGCGGCAACGACTTGCGCAGCTCCGGAATCTGCTCCGGGTGCTTGATGGACTCGGCGATGCGGTCCAGTTCCGATTCGTAGGACCGCACGTCCAGTTCGACAGAAGTCTGCGTTGTCTGCGTTGTCTGCGAAGTGGCTGCGACAGGTAGTAGCAACGCGCAGCCAATGAGGGCGAATGATCGCACGACCCGTGAAAGTGACGGCACCCGTCCGATCATCCTGGAATTACGCGGCCGAGGGCGCATTCGGCTCTGGATTCGCGGACATCGATGCCATCAGGTGCTGGATATCGAACGCTTCCTTGCGCACGCGCAGGTTGTAGTACATCAGCGAGAAAGCGATCGTGCCAATCGGCCCGACGAGCACTTGCGAAACGAATGCCGCTAATTGCTGGAGAACTTGCAAACCAAAAGACGGTGTCTTGTGCGCGGTGACGGAAGCCATCATGAGAATCAGCAACGGCATTTGGAGCACCAGGATAGCGACATACGTAGCCACCAACACAAGCAGAAAAATCACGAAAATTTGCAGCACGTGACCCTTGGTGAGGTACGCGCTTCGCTCCAGCGCCCGCACCGCGCCCAAATCCTCGAGCATCGCTGCAGGAATGGAAACCGCTACACGGCACATCAGGATCACCATCAGAATCCCGACCACCGGGATGAGCAAAAGCAATCCGATACCCTTCAATATGGCGGTCGGGAGCGCAAAGGCGAAAACCGCGATCACCAAAAATGGGACAACCATGATTAATCCAAGCAGAAGAAAAACCGCGAGAACTCGAAAAACCTTCCATCCGACCCGTGCGAACGATCCGCGAATGGACACCGGCCGCGACAAGTAGAGATCGGACACGGCGAAGACCGTCGCCGCGTGCGCTGCGCCGATCATCACGAAATACAAAAGGAAGACCAGTGCTCCGCCGCCAACCATCCCTCCCACGGCGCCTGGAGAAAACGGAGCCGTGTGAGCCGCTGGAGCTTTCGCGGCTACCGAACTCATGGCGGCCACCGCTATTTGAGCGATCAGCAACAAGGAAAAAGGGAGCGCGGTGATTCCGGCGAATAGCCAGAAATGGTTTTTGTAGAGATTGAACGTTCGGTCCAGAACTTCACCGAGACTCATGGGCCGTAAATCAGCGTCTGCCATCTGGCCTCCCAAGCTGGACCCCGAAGTTCCCCGAAACTCAAGGTTAAGGCGCGAGGTTATCGCCGCTGCAAGTATCCATGGTCGCATAGGTCGGAGGGTTCGGCGCGCGGCTGTGCCGATGTGAGCACTAGGTTCGTTTGTGCGATCGTTCCTTGAATGATCATTCATGGGATCGTTCGGCGCATCCCCACTCTGCGTCGCGCGACCGTAGGGGCGGGGCTTGCCCCGCCCGGCCCCCGCGTCTTGTCTCCACCTCTAGAGAGGTCTAATCCTTTAGAATCAACACTTACAAAAGTCTATCAAAACAAATGAGTTTAAGTTCCTTTAGAATGAATACTTACAAAAAACCAGGGGGAGGGTAAGGAACGATTCCGCCAAGATCGTCGACAGCCTTGCTCGGCGAGTCTCAAGCGGCCGATGAGGCTTTGCCGCTCTGTCCTACCCTTGCTGTTACATTTTGTAACGGTTTGTTTTTCATAGTTCTAGGACTATGTTACATCGGCTCTGATAACACAGGGCTTACGTCAGGCATTTCTGGGTAGAAGGCGTGCTGCAGTATTAGCAGGGTCTCCCCGACTTTGGGACGCCTCGGCTGCCTAGAGGTGCCCTCCAGGCGCTCTGCATAAGTGAGGAATGATTTGGTCCTTCGGGCTTCCATGGCTTTCGGCAAACGGCGTGTCGAATCGGAATCTCAAGCCGATTCGACGATGGGCGGTGGCCTGCCTACCGTAGCGGCGACGGTGACACGGGCGCGGAAAGGCCCGGCGGTGGACGCGAAGGTCGATGAAACGGATCGCGCGCTGCGAAGGCTGCATTTGCTGCTGCGATCGACGCGGCTCTACGAACGGCACCATCCCCATACGTTGCAAAGTCTGGACCACGCGTATGAATCGTTGCGCGGCGTGGCGTCGGGTTTGAAGGGTTTGGAGATTCGGGTGGAGCGTGGCGGGTTGGTGGCGCCGAAGCTCAGCGATTCGCCTCTTCCTGACGCGAAAGGTGAATTGTACGCGCTGGCCAAGGAGCTGCAGCGCGTGGGAATTCATGCGCTGACATTTGCGAGCGAGTTCCACGTAGGCGAACTGGACACGCTGGCGCAACTTGTGAAAGCAACGCTGCTAACATCGGAAAAGAACGCAAAACGAGATGCATCAACGCGGTGGCCCGCGCTGCTGGTGGAGAATCGAGTGGAAGGCATTTCGGTCAACACACAGACGGAACGAAGAGTCGACTCGGTGCTGGCGAGCTTGATCGCGGCGCTGGTGGCTTATGGCGGGCACTCGGCAAAGGAAACCAGCGACAAGGCGATTCAGTCGCCGGAGATCGACGACCTGGTGGCGGCACTGAGTTTGCTGGCGCGGCTGACGCCTCCGCTGGAATCGGCGCGAGGAATTTCGCCGGAAGAAGCTGCTCGAGCAATCCACGGAGCGATGGAAGAAGCGAGCCGCGACACCGTGCGGCTGCTGTTGAGTTGCGTTTCGCAGTACGCGCCGCGCGAAGGGGAGCAACCGCAACCGTACCTGCTGCGCTTGTCGGAAAGCCTGATCTTTGAATTTCTCGGACCGGAATTTACGGCGGGCGCGCTGACGCCAGTGGGTGTGCGGCCGATGCTGCACCGACTGGGCGGAGTGCTGGTTAACGCGGGGAAATATGCCGGGCCGCATGCTTCGGCGCATCTTTCTTCGTTTGCGATGACGTGGTCGACCGAGACGTATCGCGAAAAATTGGTGGAAAAGTTCTGGCTGGAATTGCCGCCACGAGAGAAGTCGGGGGTGATGCGCGGGCCAGATGTGTGGTGCGTGCCGATCGTGGCGCTGCGGCAGACGCTGGCGCAATTGGCGGAGGCGGGAGCGGACGCGCCGCGGCGTGAAGCGCGAAGTATTCTGTTGAACTACGCGCGGCGAATTGAGAATGAAGATGCGGGGGCCAGGCGATCGGTGGCGGCGGGCTTGAATGAATTGACCGCGGTGATCGAATCACTGTGGCCGAACCAGTTGCCGGAAGATCTACGAGGCGGGACGCTGAAGGCGCTGGAAATCGAGACGGTGCCGGAAACGGCGGCGCTGCTGGCGGCGTTTCTGGAGACGCTGGGACGGATTGCGGTGAACCGCGGGGACTATGCGGGGTTCGAGGGAATTCTGAACGGGCTGGAGAGGGCGCCGAAGGACCGCGAGCACGATCATATGGCGGCGCTGGCGCGACGGCTGGTGGCGCAAGACCGCTGGTTGCTTTTGGTGGATGCGGCGTTCGCAAACCGAGCGCTCGATCCGGCTTTGCCGCGGCTGTTGCAGCGCGATCCGGAAAGATTGCTGGAACGCATGACCTTGCTGCTAAGCGAGGCGAACAGCGGGGAGCTTTTGCCGTCGATGTCGCGGCTGCTGCGGACGATTGGCGTGCCGGTGTTGAACATGCTGGAGGCGCGGCTGTACGATTCGCGGCGGCAACGGGTGAGCGCGGCGATCAAACTGCTTGGGGCGACGGATGCAGACCGATTGTTGCGCGGGCTTACGCGAGCAATGGCGAGCTGGGAGTGGAGTTTGCAGGATCTGGCGGTGAGTGAACTGGCGCGGCCGGTGAATTCGGCGACGGCGCAGAGCGCGGCGTTTGTTTTTTCGGCGCTGTTGCCGGATGCGCATCCGCTGGTGGTACCGATGATGATCGACCAGATCGGACTGGCGCAGGAGACTACGTCGGTGCCGCAGTTGATGGAAATTGCCGCGGGAGAGCACGAAATTCTACGCGATCAGTTTGTGCGCATCAAGGCGATTGAAGCGCTGGGACGCATGCGGGCGACCGAAGCGGCGGAAATGCTGCGGAGGCTGGCGGCGAAGCGCGACGGGATTACGTATGCGGAGCCTCTGGGACTGCGATCGGCGGCGGAAGATGCGTTGGCGATGATGGAGGATCGGCCGTCGTCGGCGCGAGTGCGCGCGGCGTTTGAAGCGGCGGCGCAATCGAGCGCTAACTTTGTGATTCCGCGGCGGTACGCGCGGGTGCCGCTGGACTCTCCATTGCGAGCGCAAATCGATGGGACGCAGGCGGGGATGGCAAGGGTGAAGACGATCAGTCTGGGCGGGGCTTATCTGGAGTCGCCGAAGAAACTTACTGTTGGGGATTCGATCAAATTGGAGATACGGACTGGATTACGCAAGATTCACTTCACGGCGGTGGTGCGGAATATTGGGCCGGAAGGGAACGGCGTGGAATTTGTGCATATGAAGGATGAGGACCGGGAGAAGTTGAGGAAATTGGTGCAGCGACATTTGCAGCTGTAGATCCTGCCTGCGTTGAAACCGAAAAGGAACGCCCCGCTCCCGAAAAAACGGGCCGATCGAAGAGAAACTCCAAAGCCCCACCACGTGGCGGTGCATTCGGAGATATCAGGGGAATAGGAATGGGCTGAAATTCTGGTCCGAAAGCTCATCGGGGTTCGTCTGGTTGGTTACAAAATCGTCGCCAATGATGGCGGCTCTTCGCCGGAGTTCCGCCATGTAGTCCTTGTTTGAGAAAATCTCGGCTGGTCTTGGTTCGACGAGCATCAATTCCGGAGGGCCGAGATAAAGATAAGCATCGACCATTTTAGAAAAGAAAGGCTGGTCCACCTCTTCGAGCCAAGTGCCTTTGATGTTTTGCACGAGCACTGGAGCCGGCCAAGAAGCCATTCGCGCTCTCCATTCGTCATTGGCCAGAGCCGCCGAACCGGCAAATACCAAGGCGTCGCCAATTACAAAGGTCCTGCCTGGATACTCTTTTTCGTAGCTCTGTACCGCTGATTCCAGTCCTCTGGGTGCGCTGCTGTTGCTGTGAAAGAGATGAAATGTGCCGAAGAGCATGAGCGCTTTGCGGTTTTTGGAGAGGACCTCCTTTTGCATAACCGATGCGGCGGTAGCATCCCGGTCCCGCATGACTTCGGATCGCTCCTTGACTGTACTCCAATCAACGGGAGGGTCACCCGCTAACATGCGCAGTCTTCTTCGCGGTGGCAGTCTTTGATTAATCCTGCGCACCAGGGGAAAAAGCACCTCGTAAAAGCCGGAGACGCTGCACATCGATGCCGTCGTGTTGCGCCAAACTTGCCGGGCTTCCGACAATGGCACATCTTCCCCTGCAATGTAGCGGTCTAGGGTGCCTTGATACAAAGAATTGCCGCATTCCACGACGATGTCGCTTACCTTGCTCGGGAAGGTTGGATCGCGGATGAGGTGGAGGATGAGGTCGTCAAGGTCTTTATTGCCATGCGCGGCGCCCATTCCTACGACTTCGTATCTGTCGAAGGCCGCGAGAATGGCGGTGGCGGCGTCGTCCAGTTTCGGGTTGCTTTCCTTCCGGTGCGGAGGTTTCACTTCCGTCGCCCTTCGTTGAACTGAGACTCTGACCAGACGCTAGTGCGGGGCACCTTGCAGTGAACCATTGCGAGGGCCAAACGAAAAACGAGTTGAGTCTTTTTCACGATCTCCTCCATCTCCGTGTCGCGAACAGCGGGACTGCACGCATCCCAAATACCGCGCAGGTCCTACCACGTACCCATTGTAGAGTGGCTGGCGCGTGCTGAGACCGACCAGAAGCATGCCCAGCTTGATCTTTGGGGCGCAGTTCGTTGCGCGGATTGAGGTGGCGGTAACTCTAAACCCCGCCCTCCGAAAGACGGAGGGCGGCTACAAGGTGATCCCAGAGGGCGTGATTCATCGTGCGCGATATGGACGGCAACGACGTGAAATTCGTCTATATGAGGCATGAGCGCCCGGTTTGGAAAGCGGCCGCTGCGATGGTTGGCAAAGGGGCTCGCGGGGGAAAGTCAAAACCCGCACCCTTTAAAACCAAGGGTGCGGCACCCATACCATTCGGACTCAGTGGTGAGCGAAATCAATCCATACAGCGATGAGCCACACCATGACTGTCATCAGCCAAAAATAGCCCCTTCGCCACCTTCTGCTGAAACAGATAAATACCCCCCAAAGGATATTCAGCAAGGCGAAAACCGCGAAGATTGGCAGAACGAAAAGAGCCCAGACAAAGGGCTCCCCCGTCGTGGAGTGCAGCCCGCGCTCTTGCGGTAACGCCCAACTGGGCGAGGCCCTAACCACATAACTGATGGCGCCTATCACGTTTACTATGAATAGAGGCAGGCTTACTCGGCGCACAGAGGAGTACTTGACTGGCTCTAAGGTACTGGGCATGACGGGTTCCATCCTGCGGCAGCTAAGTCATAGCCGAGATTTTTGTATTCTGGTTGTTGAGGATAACCCCACACCCTTAAAACCGAAAGATGCGGCACACGGTTGGGTTTCATGGTGCGCAGCTGGGATGTCTTTGTGCGTGAAATCCACGCAAAAGCGCTCATTTCGGAAAACGGCCGCTACGATGGTTCGCAAGCGAACTCGCAGGGAAGTCAAAACCGGCACGCGGTTGGCGCGTCGTGAAACCGATCAGAAACATGGGCAGCTTGATCTTTGTGCCGCGCAGTTCGCTGCGCGGATTGAGGTGGCGGTTACTCTAAACCCCGCCCTCCGAAAAGACGGAGGCCGGCTACAGGTTGATCCCAAAGGGCGTGGTTCATCGTGCGCGATATGGAAGGCGACGGCGTGGAATTCATCTGTATGAGGCATGAACGCCCGGTTTGGAAAGCGGCCGCTACGATGGTTGGCAAAGGGGCTCGCGGGGAAAAGTCAAAACCCGCACCCTTAAAAACCAAGGGTGCGGCACCCAGTATGAAATTTGGAGATGAAACTGTTCGTTAGGATTCATGAATCGCGCGGCGGAGGCGTTGATAAACTGTGGTCAGTACATTTTGGTGGACTGCCACATTACTCTTCGAACGGGTATTCTGGTCGAGGTGGAACTTCTAGAGGAAGGGCTAAGATTTGGCTATGACAACGGACAATTGGATTCTTGTGTTGGGATCGGTGGGCGGATTTTGCACTACGTTTGCTTATGTGCCGCAGGTGATCAAGATTTGGAAGCAGGGCGGGCGGGATTTGTCTTACGGGATGCTGGGGTTGTACTTGGTTGGGGTAGTTTTGTGGCTGGCTTATGGAATTTTGTTGCATGCGCAGGCCGTGGTTTTGACCAATTTTGCCACCGCGATTTTGATTGCGATTGCGACCGGGTTGAAGGCCTGGACGGCACGGCGGGATGAGATTAAGACAGGGTTGAGCGAGGTGGCGGCGGGCGAGGTTGAAGGGGTGTAAAACCTCTTCGGCTGGGAAACTCTTAGTGGGACTTCAGGAAACAGACAACTAAACAGACAACTAAACAGCAACTGAACAGGCTCAGGAAAAATGCCGAGAGCGGACCTGCTACGGCGTTTAGGGCGTGCCCGTGTTGACGCCGGGCGGGGCAAGCCCCGCCCCTACGGGGAGTCGGAGTGCGGGGTGTCTGGTCTGGGCGCGGGCGTGATGCATAAGACGCACACATCGAATAAAAAATAATCATTGAAATGAACGTACGTTTACAGTAAAAGCCGCGTGTTCATCTTTCGGGCCGTGCATCGACGGATTGCTCTGTCTTCGCTAGGGGTAGCGGTTGCATTGGCTGGATTGTTCCACCTAGGAGGCTTCTATGGGACGTAGACCGGGTGTGTCCGTTTGCGTGGTGGTGTGTTTGTTGGTGTTGGGCTTCGCGGTTGGCGGAGCGGCACAGGTGAATACGTCAACGCTGATTGGTACTGTGACCGATCCACAGGGGCTGCCGGTGCGTGGGGCGAAGGTGACGGCGACGAACACGGGCAACGGCGCTGAGCGCAGTACCGTGGCGGACGATAACGGGCGCTATACGCTGGTGGGTTTGCCGCCTGGTCAATACAAGCTGACGGTGGATGGTGGAGCGAACTTCGCGGTGTTCGAGAACGACGGGGTAGAGGTGGTCGTTGGCGAGGTTGCCGCTTTTAATCCTCGGCTGCAACTTCGGGGAATGTCGCAGACCGTGACGGTGACGGCGGAAACGGCGAATGTTGATACGACCAAGACGGAAGTGTCGCAGGTGGTGGACGAGCGGAGGATCGACAATCTGCCGATCAATGGACGGAACTATATCAACTTTACGCTGACGAATTCGCAGACTACGCGAGACGTGGCGCCTACGATTGGTCCAGCGCCTACGAGCGGATTGAGTGTGGGGGGGCAGCGAGCGCGTTCGAATGAAGTGAGCGTGGATGGGGCGGACGCGGTGGACAATTCCATCAACGGGATTCGCGCAACGGTTTCGCAGGAGGCGGTGCAGGAATTTCAACTGATTCTGGGTGACTACAACGCGGAGTACGGGCGGGCGACCGGCGGCGTGATCAACATCGTGACCAAGAGCGGCGGAAATGAAATTCACGGCGATGTGTTCGGTTATTTGCGGAACAAGTCGTTCCAGGCGCGGAATGCGTTTTCCGGGCAAGTGGACCCGACAACCGGGGAACTCGATCCGACCAAGCAGGCGTTCACGCGGGTGCAAGCGGGGGCGACCATCGGCGGACCGATCATTAAGGATAAGACGTTTTACTTTTTCTCTTACGAAGATACGTTGCGGGAAGAGACAGGATTTTCGAGTATTGGAGAAGCGCAGGGCGGAGCGGGAGCGTGGGGATTGACGCCGGTGACGCTGCCAACGCCGGGTGGACCGTTGCCGGTGCAACTGACGGCGTCGCAGGCGAGCACGGTGCAGACTTTGCTGACGAGCGGGATTCCGGCTTATCAAAATTTGGCGGTGGAGTATGGGGCGCTGCTGGGGTCGGCGTCGAGCGTGGCGTTGAACAAGCTGGATTTTGGAGCGGTCGCGGCTTCGCTGTCGGGCGGCACGTTGAACCCGGGGCCGGGGGCGCAGTTTCCGGTGCCGGTGTCGTGTCCGCTGGGGCAGACGGTGAACGCGGTGGTGTGCAACGGATTTGCGGCGGTGGGGCCGGGGGCGTCGGTGGTGCCCGCGGGAGTGGCACCGCTGCCAACTTCGTACGTTGGACTGAATTCGTTGCGGGGAAATTTTCCGGTGACGGAAAAGACAAGCTTGTGGTCGGGGAGATTGGACCAAAAGTGGAATAACCGGAACAGCTCGTTCTTGCGCGTGGGAGTGTCGCCGTCTTTGGTGACGGGCATTGAGTCGACGGCGCAGAACCAGGTGTTTGGGCAGAATGCGGGATCGCGGACTGGCGTGAACCAATCGCGGGATATATCGGGAGTTTTTCAACATGACACGATTGTGAGCGACACGTCGTTCAATCAATTTCGATTTCAGTTTGCCAGGCGCGGACTGCATTTTGGGTACTCGGAGCTTCCTGGCGGAAGCGACATCGGGGTGAACATTCCGGGTTACGCGTATTTTGGGCGCGAACCGTATTCGACAGTGGATCGGATTGAGCGGCGATTTCAGTTTACGGACAATGTGACGGTGGTACGGGGGACGCATACCTTCAAGATGGGCGGAGACTTCAACCTGGTGCAGCTGCGATCGGGGAAGCAGCAGATTTTTGAATTGGATTACGGAGGAGACGTAAATTTTGGGGGGCTTGCGGTTTCGAATTTCGGTTGCCGAATTCGATTACGCTGCCAAGCGGGCAGTCGGTGCAATTGTTTGGCGCGACGGGATTGCAAACGTATGGACTTGGAATTCCTACGACGTATATTCAGGGAATTGGGCAGTCAAATCAGCCGTTCGACAACTTACCCTTTGCGATCTTTGCTCAGGACAGCTGGAGAGCGACGCGAAAGCTGACGCTGAACTATGGGTTGCGGTATGACGTCGAGATTACACCGCTCTTTGCGCCGGCGACCGCGGTGAATGCGGCGGCGGAGAACGCGCTCGGCGTCATCGAGGGAATACCTAGAGACAACAATAACGTTGCGCCGCGTTTGGGAATCGCGTGGGATCCGAAGGGGGATGGGAAGACGGTCGTCCGCGCGGGCTACGGACTGTTCTACGATCATCCGCTGTTGGCGATCGCGTTTGATGCGGCGACAGCGGATGGCGGAAGGTCGGTGCAGCTGATTTCGGCGGGAGGGAATTCGTCGGCATGCGGATTGGTCCCGGGAACCGGCGTTTGCGGGGCGCTGGATTCACCCACGAACTTGAACGGGTCGACGATCTTTCAGGGAGTGTTGAATGCGCTGCCGAGCATGGGATATTTGCCGAATCAGCAGCGGTTCGATCCGTTTTTTCCAAATTCGCTTTTCGCGAACCAGAACTATCTAACGGCGGGATTTCCTTTGCCAATTTTGCCGTTCGTGCTGCCGGTGGCGAAGAATTTTCAATTTGGATACGCGCAGCAGGGGAATTTGACGGTCGAGCGGGAGATTGCGGGGTCGTGGAAGATCAGCGTTGGATATCAATACACGCGCGGGCTGCATTTGTACCGGCCGGTGGATATTAATTCGACGAATCCGCAATTGCTGACGCAGAATCTGGCGAACGCGGATGCGGCGGGGTTGGGATTTACGAGTCCGGTTACAGTGGTTGCACCGGCGGGGAATGTGGCGCCAACGGCGTCAACGTGCGGGGTGGGAGTGATTGCGCCCAGCGTGCTTGGACAGCTTGGCGGGTGCCCTGGTCCGCTGGCGGCGTTGAATGGACAATATGTGAGCACGCCGGCGTTTTTTAATTTTTTCCGGCCGTCGGGACCGAATCCGTCGTTTGCGAGCCAAGTGCCTGGGCGGATACGGCACGCAAGTGAAGCTCGCGGGGCTTGCGGGTTACCCCGTGGGCTACGGTGTGCCGGTGCCATTCAACAGCGTGGATGCGCAACTTTCGGATGGAAGCTCGATTTATCACGGGTTGACGGTGAATGTGCAGAAGAGGTTCGGCCACGGGTTCGAATTGCTGTCGAGTTACACGTGGTCGCACACGATCGACGATTCCACCGATCTGCAGTCGCCGCTGGAGCCGCAGGATAGCCGGTTTCCATTTTACGAGCGCGGGAATTCGGACTTCGATCAGCGGCACCGGTGGGTGACGAGCGGCGTGTTCCAAGCGGCCGGAGCGCATAGCGGGGATGCGGCGTGGAAGCGGGTGGTGGCGGATTTTACGGTCGCGCCGATCATCGAGGTATCGTCCGGGCGGCCGTATACGGTGATCACCGGGACGGACTATCGATTGGATTTGGGAGCATCGAACGGGCGGCCTTCGGTGGGAACGACGGGCCCGACGGCAGCGTCAGCATTTTTGCCGGGCGTGACGTTCGCGTTGCCGAGTACTTGCTTGACCAACAGCGGCGGGTCATTCACGGTGCCCGGGGTTGCGCCGCCGTTGGGGTGTGACGGTAATCTTGGGCGGAACACGTTTAATACGCCGGGATTTTTCCAGTTTGATTTGCGATTGTCGCGGCGGTTTCCGCTCGGCGAACGATTCAAGCTGGATGTGATCGCGGATGCGTTCAACTTGACGAATCGCCTGAATGTGGCGGCGGTGAATCAGTTGTGCGATCCGGGATCGAGCTCGACGTGCAGCGCGGGGCAGCCGACAGCGGCTTACGATGCGCGGCAATTTCAGTTTGCGATGAAGGTAATCTGGTAGGGCTTTCGACAGTTTAAGAGATCACGAGGGCTGCGCTTCGGCGCGGCCCTTCTTTTTTTGAAGGCACAGTGGAGTTTTCAGAAAAGGGTAAGTGAGGGTAAAGTAGTCTTGTCGTCCGTTGTAAGTGAAATGGATTCATAAGGAAAAAGAATCGGCCGTTGAGAAAGTGGCGGTCGAAAGGGACTATGAACGCTGGATTGATGGGGATCGCTATTTTGCTGGCGGCGCTGGTGGTCTGGCTGGTGCTGCAGAACCTACGGAGCCAGAAGAAGGGCGATGGGCTTGAGAACCAGTTGGGGGAGCTGCGCCGGGACTTGCAAACGATGGCTACCTCGCAAGCGCAGAGCGCCGGGCAGATCCAGACGATCGGGCAGACCGTGGCGCAGCGGCTCGAGAGTGTGACCAGCGCGTTGCAATCGGGGGTGACCAATTCCGCGCAAATCGCGTCGCAGGGACAGACGGCGATTGCGACGGAGTTGAAGAACACGCGCGAGCAAATCAGTTTGATCCAGAAGCAGATTGGCGAGGTTCAGGAGCAGAGCCGGGGATTGTCGCAAGCTACGCAATCGTTAGAGGCGGTGCTGGGGGGAGCCAAGACGCGGGGGCTGCTTGGAGAAGTGACGCTGCAACGGATGCTGGAAGATTCGCTGCCGGCGTCGCAATTCGCAATGCCCCACCGGTTCACCAGCGGCGAGGCGGCGGACGCGGCGATTTTTTTGCGCGATGACAAGATCATGGTCATCGATTCGAAGTTTCCGCTGGAGGCTTTCCGGCGAATTGCAGTGGATGGCGACGAAGCTCGCCGCGAATTCGCGAATGCCGTGAAGGGGCACGCGGACTCCATCGCGAAGAAATATATCGTGCCGAGCGAAGGCACGCTGGACGTGGCGCTGATGTTCGTGCCGTCGGAAAACGTGTATTGCGAGATGCTGAATACGCAGGATGGCCGGGGGCAGCAGATTGACGAGTATTGCCGGAGCAAGAAGATCATCGCGGTGTCGCCGAACACCTTGTATGCGCATCTGTGCGTGATCGCCATGGGATTGCAGGGGATGCAGATCGAGGAGAATGCCAGGCGGTTGCTGGCGAATTTGAATGGAGTGCAGAAAAATCTGGAAACGTTCGGCGAGGTATTTGAGAAGCTGGGCACGCACTTGAAGAACGCGCAGCAGAGTTATGGGGAGGCGGACCGGCGGTTTGAGAAGGCGCAAAATACTTTGGCAAATGTGCTCAGCGGAGGTTCTCCGGCGGCTACGTTGGAGGGAGAGCAGATTCCATTGATTCCGGCGGCGCGGGGGGCGGTCAAGTAGGTTGGCGGTCAGATTTGACGGCTGGGCAAGGGCGGGCGGGGCAAGCCCGCCCCTACAACGTTTGGGATCACCCCACAACGTTTGAGATCTGGTTAGCTGGCCAGGCGGCGACGGTGGTGTTCGGAGCCTGTGGGGCGAAGTTTGGCGGGCTTTTTCTGCTTGTGGGCTTCCGCGTTGGCGAGGCTCTTCTTCAGCGCTTCCATCATGTCGATCACGCGAGCCGGGCCTGGTTGGTGTTCGGCGACGATCGTCTTCCCCTTCTGCTTGGCTTCGATCAGCGCTTTCAGATTTTCCTGGAACTTGTCGTGGAACTGTTCGGGCTTGAAGTCTTGCGACAAGCTTTCGACCAGTTGCTCGGCTAGTTTGACTTCGGCGGGTTTGAGCTTGACGTCCTTCTCGGCTTTTCCGTAGCCGGCGACTTCGCGAATTTCGTTGGCGTAATACATGGTGTGGATCGTCAAACCATTCTTGCGCGGCCGAATAAAAACCGTGTATTCGCGCTGGTGCATGGTGACCGTGGCGATTCCGACGCGATTGCTGTCTTCCAAAGTCTTCAACAGCAACGCGTAGGGCTTTTCACTTTCCTTGTCGGGAAGCATGAAATAGGACGCGTCAAAATAGATCGGATCGATCTGCTCTTGTTTCACAAAGGCAACGATCTCCATCACGGTACTGGAGCGCGGCGTGATCTTTTTGATTTCGTCTTCGTTGATCACGACGTACTTCCCTTTTTCGTATTCGTAGCCGCGCACGACCTCGGAGCGGTCCACCTGGCGGTTACATTGCGGGCAGTAGAGCGGCTGCTTCAAACGCGTGTGACACACCTTGTGAAGTTGGTGAAGGTTCATCCGCTGGCTTCGCGCAGCGGTGTAAAGCTTGACGGGAATTGCCAGCAAACCGAAGCTGAGCGTGCCTTTCCAAACCGCTGAGGCCATACGCTTTCCTCACCCAATAATGCTAAACAATGCTAAGGAACCAGCGCGACCGTGCAATCGGGTATTCACGGTATCCAGAAATCGCCGCGGCTACGCTAGGGTTTCCGCGATGGAGTATACACCGCGTGTTAGGATAGAAGCGCCCAGGGCTTGGAAAACAGGTTTGGAACCAATGGAAGAAGAAAGACGCCGAACGCCCAGGTTCCAGTTCATTGCTCCCGCTGAACTGGTGGACGATACCTCGGGTGCGCGAATTCAGTCGTGGGTGGCCGATCTGGGACTGCATGGGTGCTCCCTGAGCGTCAAGGATGGACCGCGCGACGGCGCGGTAATCAGCCTGAAGATCGGCACAAATCCCCGGGAGACTTTTCTGGCGCGCGCGATCGTGGTGCATTCCCGGAGGGACCGGGCGGGGATTGTGTTCGACGCGGTCGCGCCATCTTCGCTGGAAATGCTGAGTAAGTGGCTGGCGCAAGCGAAGTTCCCTACGCGCCCGGCGTGAAGCGCCCCCATCGAGTCTCAACCTCAGCGCACAAGCCCAGCCGCGTCGCGGCCAGATTAAATTTCCGCAGGTACGTCCGCAGGTGGGTCAGCGCGCGGCGGGAGGCAGAACCTTAATCGTTTGCATCCAGGTTTCTACCAACGAGGGCCACGCTGTTACGGGAAGTTCGGTGCGGCGCAGTCCATAGCCGTGTCCGCCCTGCGCGTAAAGGTGCATCTCGGCGGGAACCTTGGCATTTTTGAGGGCTAGAAAATAGACGGTCGAGTTTTCAACGTGCACAGTATCGTCTTCGGCTTGGACGATGAAGGAGGGAGGAGTTTTGTCGGTGACGTGAATTTCGGAGTTGGGCGCGAAGTTCTGCTCTGCAAGGGCCAGGTAACCCGGATAGATGATCACGGCGAAATCGGGCCGGCAACTCACTTGATCCGCGGCATCGACCGGATCATAGAGACGCTGATCGAAGTGCGTGCTGAGCGCTGCCGCCAGATGGGCTCCCGCCGAGAAGCCGAGCACACCGATGCGCTGCGGATCGATGTGCCATTCGACGGCATGAGAGCGAACGATTCCCAGTGCGCGTTGCGCGTCTTGCAACGCAGCCGGCGATTTGGGATATGGCCCAGAATCGGGCACGCGATATTTCAACAGCACACAGGTGATGCCCGCGGAGGTAAGCCAATCGCAGACCTCGGTGCCCTCGAGATCGATCGCCAGGATGCGATAGGCGCCACCAGGAAACACAACCACAGCGGCGCCGGTATTCTTGGCCGTCGGGCGCGTAGAGAGTAAGCGTAGGCGTGGAAACGTTGCCAATCCGAATGACGGCCCTGCCGGCGATGAGATTGTCCTTGGGAGTCGTGGTGTCGCCCTCAGGGTCGGGTTGGGCTGTGCGCCGGGCGCCGCATGCGGCCACACCGGAATGTAGTGTGGCTGGGCGCAGGCGGCCATGCCGGCTGCTGGGCTAAAAGGCGGATCGAAATGACTCGCCATCGCGGCGAGAAACAAAACACATACGGCGCATGATGCAGGCCCTCGCATTGAAAATTTCGCAGCGGTGAATCCTATCACAGAGCATGCGCGCGAACTCGGCCGCAGCCACGTCGCGCGCTACGCCAGTAATTTTTCGAGTGGCTCCCAGTAGTGGCTCTTCCATCCGGCCGCCAGATGTCTCCGCGTCGCCCTTGGGAAATCCGGTATGGTCAAAGACCAGCTTGGTGCCGGCGCCCTGCTCTACGTAGTTCGAACTTTGCGATCGAGTAGACACCTGGATCCCAGTCGACCACTCGCCACGCCTGCACGATCCGCTGGTTGGGCACCAGTTCGACTTGACGGCCCACGATGTGGCCGCCGAAGAGCGAAAACGCGCCGCCGACCTCCCGGCTGATTGCGTGGGAGTCGCTTCCCAGAGACATCGCCCTGCATTACTCCGGCTGATCTGCATGATTTTGTCGAATTGCTTGGTGTCGATTAGCGCTTCATACACGCGTTTGCGGTTGGTCTTGAACATCGTCTCTTGATGAATGGACTCCGCGGTGTGCGAAATCTCCTCCTCGGCTGCCGCGTACGCCGGAGCGGACGCCAGAACCAAACCGCCAAACGCGATGACCGCACTGGCGAGTACTTGTCGTCGCGTCGGCGCTTCGGCCGACAAGGCGGGATTCCCTTTGACAAACAACATTGTTTTTTTCTCCATGTTTTCTACTCCGTCGTTGTATTCAACCGTCGCTGGATGGGAACACGCGCGTAAACTATGTTCAAGATCATATTTTCGCTGGAGCCGGCTTCGTTATCGGAGTCATACTTGGCCCGGCCCGGAACGCAGTGAGGAGGTCTTATGCCGTATCCCGCTGGTCACCGCGTCGAAGTCAAACGCAAGATCATCGATAGCGCGCGCAAGCTGTTCAATCGCCACGGATTTGAGAGCGTCTCTCTAGACCAGATCATGGCTGGCGCCGGCATGACGCACGGAAGCTTCTACAGTTATTTCAAGGGCAAGAGCGATCTGTACAGCGAGGTCTTGGGCTGCTTCTTCACCGACCCAAACTGGAAGAGTTGCTGGGAGGGGGTGAAGGTGGATCTGTCGTCCGGCGATGTCGGCCCGCAAATCGTGCGCGCCTATCTGTCCCGGCAGCATCTCGACGATGTCGAAAACTCCTGCCCGATGGTGGCCTTGCCGACCGACGTTGCGCGCAGTGGTGAGAGTGCGAAGCGCGCGTTTGAGACGGTGTTCCGCGCGATGGTCAGTGTGTTGGAGCGGAGCATGGTCCGGAACGGACAGCCTCGGCGAATCGTGGCGCAGGCCACGGCGGCTCTGTGCATCGGAGGCATGGTTGTAGCGCGAACGGTCGTTGATCGCGCGGTGGCCGATGAGTTGCGCGAGGCTTGCACGAGCGTTGCGCTCGGGCTCGGAGGCTGGGACAAACATCGGAAATCACAAAATGGAAAAACCAAGTCCCGCCAGCGATCGCGCGCTACCTCGCGGTAGTCAGGGGGCGGTAGTCAGGCGGCGGTAGTCAGGTGGAAGACCAATTCGCAGCTGGGATTAACGCAAGTCGTGAATGATTTCGCTGGCGGCGTTCGCGCCCGATGCGCCCGTCAGGCCATTGCCGGGGTGCGTGCCGGAACCGCAGAGGAACAGTCCGCGAATCGGAGTCTTGTAGCGCGCCCAATCGAGCACTGGGCGCATGGTGAAGAGTTGGTCGAGGGCCAGTTCGCCGTGGAAGACGTGGCCACCAGTGAAGCCGTATGTCGTCTCAAGATCTTGCGGCGTGATCACCTGGGTCGATTCGATGAGATCGGCAAATTTCGGCGAATGGACCGACAGGGTCTTGATCACGGCGTCGCCGAGTTGCCTGCGGCGCGAATTCCAATTCCCTGCTTTCAATTTATAGGGTGCGAACTGCACGTAGGCAGAAAGAACGTGCTTCCCATCGGGTGCCAGTGACGGATCGAGAAGCGTGGGAATGGTGACATCCAGATGCGGAGCAGCGGAAAATTCGCCGTACTTCGAGGCATCGAAGGCGCGTTCGAGATAGTCGATTTCGTGGCCGATGTGGATGCGGCCGGAAAGCGCCTGCCGTGCGCCATCGGGACCCACAGCATCGGCGAGCGCGGGAAACGCCGGCAGATCCTCCAGCGCGAAATTCACCTTGGCGACGTTGCCGCTGGCACGGATGTTGCGGATGCGCAGCGCGAAGGTAGGATCGAGTTGCGAGGGATCGACGAGATTGAAAAAGGTGCGCTTGGGGTCAACGCCGGAGACGACCGCCTCGGTGGCGATTTCTTCTCCGTCGGCGAGGACGACGGAGGCGACGCCGCCGTTCTTGACGCGAATGTGCTCGACTTCGGCTTGCGTGCGAATCTCGGCGCCAGCCTTGCGCGCAGCGTCGGCAAGCGCGCGGGTGAGTGAGCCGAGGCCTCCGCGGGGAAACGCGGCTGAGCCAACAGGATGTGGATCGGCCGCGGCACGCAAAAGAAGCACGGCGGTGCTGCCCGCCGACCACGGACCGAGCGCGGTGCCGAAAATGCCGCGAGCGGCGATCGTGGCACGTATCAGTTCTGTCTCGAAGAACTCGGCGACGAAATCGGCGACCGCCATCGGCCCCCAGCGGAGCAGGTTAAAGATGCCGTTTTTCCCGAGTCGCCGGACGTTGCGCCCGGTCTTGAAAAGATTCCAGAAATCCTCAGGCGACGGCGAATCGATCGCTGGCGGAGTGATCGAGGCAATTTGCGCGAATATCAACGACATTTCTTCGAGCGCAGCGGCGAATTTCGTGTAGTTCGCGGCGTCTTTCGCGGAGAAGCGCGTTATCCCGCCGGCGGTTTTGGCGTGATCGTCGTAGAAGAGCAGCGCGCGGCCCTCGGGAGCCGGAGCGAAGACGCGTGGGTCGGGATACAACATTTGCAGTTCGTGCTTGGCGAGGCGCATGTCGCGCGTGATATCGGCACGAAGAGGGCCTACCGTGTGCGCAAGAGTGGAAGCACGAAAGCCGGGATGAAATTCCTCGGTGACCGCGCCGCCGCCAACGATTTCGCGGCGCTCCAGAACGAGCGGCTTGAAGCCGCCTTTCGCCAGGTAAAACGCGGTGATGAGTGCGTTGTGACCGCCGCCGACGATGACTACGCGCTGTCCGATCGGCATGGTCAGTTTTTCTCACTGTCAGGCGCGACAACGGAAGGGCTCGGCTCGGGTAGCGCAGGCGAGGTCTGGGATGCCGTGGCGGTATGCGACTCGCTTGAGGCCGGAGGCTGCGGCGGTTCGGCCGGTGCATCGACGGGAGCGACCTGTGAGCGCGCTCGCGGGCTTCGCTTTATCGGATCGCGACGCCGCCACGGACTTCTTCCACTCCTTCAAAATGACTTGACTGGCGATGCGCCCGGGCGCGCCCATGATGCCCCCGCCGGGATGCGTGGCGGACCCGCACATATAAAGGTTGTCGATGGGCGTGCGGTAGTAAGCCCAACCGGGAACGGGGCGGAGGAAGAAGAGTTGTTCGAGGGAAAGTTCGCCCTGAAAAATGTTGCCTTGCGTGAGGCCGAATTCGCGTTCGAGATCGAGCGGCGTAAGAACTTGGCGGCCAACGATGAGTTTTTTGATATTGGGCGCGTGTTCGGCGATGGTTTCGACAACGTTGTCACCGAAGGCTTCGCGCTGGTCGTCCCAGGTGCCTTGCGCCAGCTTGTACGGCGCGTACTGCACGAAGCAGGAGAGCACGTGCTTGCCCGGCGGAGCTACGCTGGGATCCGTCAGGCTCGGTATGACCATATCGATGTAGGGTCGACGGGAGAAATGGCCGTACTTGGCGTCGTCGTAAGCGCGCTCCATGTACTCGATGCCGGGCGAGATCGAAATCGCGCCACGAAGGTGCGCGCCGGGCCCGGGCATAGCTTTGAAATCGGGGAGGCCATCGAGAGCAATGTTCACTTTGCCGGAGGACCCACGATATTTATAGCGGCGCACACTCTCGAGAAAATCGGAGGGCAGCTCGCTGGGCTGCAGAAATTTTTCGAACGTAAGGTGGGGATCGACGCTGGAGGAAACCACGGTAGCGGATATTTCCTCGCCCGATTTCAAGACGACGCCGGCGGCACGCCCATTTTTCACGAGAATTCGATCGACTGCGGCCTGCGTTCGAATCTCGACGCCGGCTTCGCGGGCCGCCGCGCCGATCGCATTGGAAATTGCGCCGGTGCCGCCACGGCTGAAACCCCACGAACGGAACGCACCGTCAATTTCTCCCATGTAGTGATGCAGTAGAACATAAGCAGTTCCAGGGGAGCGAATGCCCAGGAAAGTGCCGATGATACCGGAAGCGGACATCGTGGCTTTCAGCGCGTCCGTCTCGAACCACTGGTCCAGAAAATCGGCCGCGCTCATGGTCATCAACTGGATCAGCGTGTAGCGTTCATCCGAAGAAAGGCTGCGAAAACGCTGCATCAGAAAGTGAAGCTGCTTCAGGTCGCGCGGGTTGAGTGTCGTCGGGTCCGGCGGGATCATGGACAGCAGCGGCTTCACGAAGCGGCACATCGGCGTCATCATCTTCGAGAATTCGTCGTAGGCTTCGGCGTCCAGGCGCGAATGGCGCCGAATTTCGCGCTGCGTGCGCGCATGATCGTTCGTCCGCCAGAGGTAATCGCCATCGGGCATCGGCGTGAATGTGCCATCGAGCGGCAAGATTTCGAGGCCATGACGCGGAAGGTCAAGCTCACGGATAATTTCGGGACGCAGCAACGAGACAACATACGAGCATTCGGAGAAGAGAAACCCAGGAATGATCTCTTCGGTTACCGCCGCACCACCAAGCACATGACGTCGTTCCAGCGCCAGCACCTTCTTGCCCGCCTTCGCCAGATACGCCGCATTGACCAGCCCATTGTGGCCGCCGCCGATCACAATTACGTCGTAGTGCTGCGACATTCCCTCAGGCTCCGCTGTAGATCAATCCGCAAGGAAAACGAAATAGCGCTGCGGGTGGAAGAGACGGCATAGTTTACTGGCATGAGGCGCGACGGCACAAGCCTGCGAGAAAGCATTGAAATTCCAAGCAGTCAGGCCTGGATAGTGGGTCAGTTTCCGTTTCCCGATTACAAGCACTTGAGATGCAGACGGAGCTCACGTTGTGATACGGCAACAATGACTCACATCAGACTGTTGTGGCTATCTGTTGCCGTCATCGCGGACTCATGCCGCAATCATGAACTGCAGAGGGCCGCAGTCTGGCAACCAGCACTTCGTCGAGCGGACTACAACAGAATTATTCAACGATACTTTCGGTTCCCAATCTCACGTCCTCGATTTGCGCGGGAAATGCCGAAGCCTCGAAAGAACTAGTCGAACACGTGTCCCCGCTAGACTGAAAACACTCTATAATCTTCGATTGAAGACCTGCATCGCTATCTTCGTGATGGATAACGCCGTGACAGCTATTCTCGAACGAGGCGGTCCTGGACGTTGGAATGGAAACTATTCTTGCCAGATCGTTGACACGCAGATTTCATAACGTGGAAGTCAAATCGACTGGAGCGACTGGCAATCGTCGTGCGTCGTCGAGGCCTGATGACAACTGTTTCGTAGGGATAGCCGACCATCTTCCACTACTTCGAGCAAAAGCATAGGACGACCTCGCCGGAATCATGTTATGCTTCGTCGTCAGCATGATATGGGAAAAGACCATTACCGAATCGCAAGTGCAGGGATATTCCGAAGGAAATAGATGACAGGAGAAGTGAGGCACGGATTCTAGCGTAATTGGCTGAGGCGCAGATGCGGCGAGTTTCCAGCGAGCTAGTGCCTGGTAAACGCTGCATAACCGGAAACTGACCCACTACCCAGTCCTGAGTTCTCTTGCTGACGCACCGCTCCCCTTCTATACTTTCGTTGCGTCGTAGCGCGACGGGGGAGAACATGCCTGTAGGAACGGCGTTTCATGAGCGCACCATGGCCCTGTGCGAGAGCCTCAATTATCGCGAGTGGTCCGGCTACTACACCGTGGGCGTCTACGAGATGCACCACGAGCATGAATACAACGCGATCCGCAACTCGGCGGCATTGATCGATATTTCCCCCCTTTTCAAGTACCGCGTCACCGGCCGCGACGCCACCAAGTTCGTGAACCGCGTCATCTCCCGCGACATCAACAAGGTCAGCGTCGATCAGGTGATCTACTGTTGCTGGTGCGATCCCGACGGCAAAGTAATCGACGACGGCACCATCACGCGCCTCGGCGAGAACGATTACCGCTGGACAGCCGCGGACCCCAGCCTGCGATGGTTCCAACAGAACGCGTTGGGCCTGAACGTGAAGATCGACGACATTTCCGAGCAGACCGCCGCGCTCGCGCTGCAAGGCCCGACTTCCGGCCAGCTGCTGCATGCGGCAGCCGACGCCAATGTCGCCAACCTGAAATATTTTCGCGTAACCCACGGAAAGATCGCCGGCGTGCCCGTCGATATTTCGCGCACCGGCTACACCGGCGATTTGGGATTCGAAATATGGATGCCGTGGAAAGATGCCGTCCGGGTCTGGGACAAATTGATGAGCGAAGGCGAAATCTTCGATGTTCATGCCGCCGGTATGGTGGCGCTGGATATTGCGCGAATCGAAGCCGGGCTGATCTTGATCGAGGTCGATTACACATCGAGCAAAAAAGCGATGATCGAATCGCAAAGATATTCCCCTGCGGAAATCGGGTTGGGCAAGCTCGTGGATTTAAAGAAAGAAACCTTTGTCGGGCGCGAAGCGCTGGCGTCGGAGGAAAAGGAAAAGAACGGCCACTGCGCGCTCCCTGGTCGGCCTGGAGATCAACTGGAACGAGGTGGAAGCGCTGTACGACAAGATGGGCCTGGCCCCGCAGGTTCCCAGCATGGCCTCGCGTGTCGCGGTTCCGGTGTATCGTGCTGGAAAGCATGTAGGGAAAGCGACCTCGACGACGTGGTCGCCAACGCTCAAAAAGATGATCGCCCTGGCGTCCGTGGAGCGCGAGCACGGCGCAGCCGGAAGCACGCTGAACATGGAAATGACCGTCGAATCCGTGCGTCACACGGTCTCTGCGAAAATTGTGCCGCTGCCTTTCTTCAATCCGCCACGGAAGACCGCGATGCCGGTGGCATAGAAAGAAAATCGCAGCGGACCCTCCAGAAGAACAGGCCTCAGTGGCTCGCCGCGAAGGTCTGAACCGACGAGAGGAATTTGTCGAGCGTCGATCGGTCGAGCAGTCGTCCGCCAAGAATCACGGCGCGTATCCGCCGCGTATTGCGAATATCTTCCAGCGGGTCGCTATCGAGCAGCAACAGGTCAGCGTTCTTACCGGCTTCGATGGTCCCCTGCGTCTCGCTTTTGCCAAGAAAATCGGCGGGATTTTTTGTGGCGGCCTCAAGCGCCTGCATCGGCGACAAGCCTGCTTTCACCAACAGCGCTAACTCCTCGTGCAGCGCGAACCCCGGGATGACGTAGGGCGCCGCGCTATCGGTGCCCGCCAGAATACGGCACACCGGATGACTCCATCTGCGCGACCACATGCATCGACTGTGCCAGCAATTTCTCACGCAACTCGAAATCACTCGCACTGGTACAATTTATCCTGCGCCAGTCGAACCTGCTTCCATTTCGCCGCAATCGTGCGCGGCACAAACTGCAAGAGCGGATCATCCGGCGAATCCGTTTCTGGCCCGGGATAAGCGTCGTTGCGGAGCAAGATCAACGTGGGCACTTGCCAAGTCTGGTTGTGAGCAAACTTGGCGATCAAAGCGCTCGCTTGCGTATTCGAATACGTCTGCAAAAGTTCGCGTTCCCATTGCATCTCGCGCGCATGGGAACTTTCAGGCGTTGCATTCTTCGGTCCGGCCTGAAATTGTTCGCGCATCAGCCGCGGCTCTTCACTGGAGCACGCCCGCAAAACCCCGGTAAGGTGCTCGACGCTCTTCTGCCCCGCATCGGAAGCTTCCGCGGCGGTAACGCGGTCGGGAACGTGTCCCACAAATGAAATGTGCTCGCGCCGTGCGGCCTGCGCAATCGCAAAGTAGGCGTCCCGGCTGAGAATCGATTGCACCTTGATAAAATCCACTCCCTGCTGGACCAGCGTGTGCACATCTTCAGCAGCCTCGACGGCATTGGTCACCACCAGCGACGGCTGAAACGACGGCGGGCTCCCATCCAGATAAGGACCCGCAAAGAAAATCTCCGGCCCAAGCCGCTTCCCTTGCCGGATGTCCCGTCGCAGCGGCACCAGTGACTCCAGATACCCGCCCATATCGCGAACGGTAGTAATGCCATTCGCGAGCAAGAGCGGAAGAAAAAACTCACGGCTGCCGCTGGGTTCCCCTGCAGCGGTGAGGTGCAGGTGAGAATCGACCAATCCCGGAATCAGGAATTTGCCGCTTGCGTCGATGATTTGGGCATTGCGCGGAATCGATACGGATGAGAAGCCGCCAACAACAGCAATCTTGCGATCGTTGATCAAGACGGTCATATCGGGCCGCGCTGGCGCGCCGGTAGCGTCGATCACCGTCACATGCGTCACCGCAAGGATAGAACCGGCGGGCTTGGAGCAGCCGAATAAGCAAATCGCCGCGAAGAAATATGTGAGAGTGCTGGTGTATCTCATGCGGCGTCCCGGAAGAAATTCTCTGCTACTGGAGACGATTGTATTTTTTCAACACAGCTCGCAGCTCATCGTGCGGCAGCGCAATCACGCGATGGTTGTTGATGCCCGTCATGGTGTCGGCGGCGATCATGGCGTTGACGACGGCCTCCTCGGTGGCTTGGATGGTCGCCGCGAAAATGGGTTCGATCCTGTCGTTGGGAAGCATCTTAAGATCGACGACATGGTCTGGAGCAGCGGCCCCAGGATTTGCCGTGGAGAACGCAACGAAAATGTCGCCGGACCCATTCCCCGAAATACTCCCGAGCCGCCCCAATGCAAGCGAAACTCTTCGTGCCACGCGCTTCAGTTGATGCGCAACCAGCGGTGCATCCGTAGCCACTACGACGATGATCGAGCCATATTCACCATCGCCGAACGATTTTGCCGCGCTATACGCGGGATCCTGCGGGATCTCCCTGCCCACCGGCACTCCCGCAATCAGCAGGTTCGGCCTTCGTCCAAAATTGCACTGAACCAGCACGCCAACGGTGTACCCGCCCTCTTTCGCGGTCAGCTTTCTCGACGATGTGCCAATCCCGCCTTTGAATTCGTTGCACACCATTCCCGTGCCGCCACCAACGTTGCCTTCCTGGACGGGACCCGACGTAGCGGATTCAATGGCATGGAGTGCATGTTCCGGCTTCACGTGGAAGCCGTTAATATCATTCAGCCATCCGTCCCACGTCTCCGCGACAATCGGAAGCGACCACCAATCATCATCCGGACCGATTTTCCCGTGCGACACGCGCCACTGAATGGCGGCATCGCGCACGACGCCAACGCTATGCGTGTTCGTAATCATCACCGGACCGATAAGAAATCCAGACTCTTCCATCCAGGTCGTACCGGTCATTTCTCCATTACCGTTCAGCGACCACCACCCGGCGAACACCGGATCGGCGATAGAGTCATTGCCCCGCGGCAGAACCGCAGTAACGCCAGTGCGCACTGGCCCCTGCCCGACCACCAGTTTGCCTTCTCCGGAAATGAGCGTCGTGTGTCCAACGGTCACGCCGCCCACGTCGGTAATGGCATTGAGCGCGCCCGGCGTGCCGTCAAACGGAATCCCCAGATCGCGAGCGCGGGGCTTCGGTTTGCCGCTGTCTTGCGCCTGGACTTGTGCTGTCGCGAACCCACAAAGACAAACCAAGAAGACGAGCAGCCGAGGAAAATAACGCATTCGTTGTTTTTTGCCCTTCTGTCCCCTGTAGGGGCGGGGATCGACCCGCCCGGCGCTGCCCACACTAAACTGTCTGCCGTGTACGAGCCCGAAGGATTGTAGCAGCGCCCAGGTACCGCGGACACTTTTGTTTACCCTGAGCATCGAGGTCTGTGTTCATCAAACCACGGCGCCATGCAATCCCATCCACCAGCACGTGCCCGGAATTCACTTTTCTTTGCCACGTCACTGGCGCGAATACCAATTTCTTGATGTAATCGTTTGCGCTCAGGCCCCCAATTGAGGCGAGTCGCTTCTGCTTCCGGAGCCGAGCGCGGCGCTCTAACTTAACCCCCATCGAGGAACACACAGAACATGCCCGATCGCATCCTAGTCACCGGAGGAGCCGGATACATCGGAAGCGTAATCACCTCCCAGCTCCTGAAAAAAGGCTATGAAGTCGTCGTGTTCGACAATCTGGGAAACGGCCATGAAAAAGCTGTTCCTCCGGCCGCCAAACTGATCGTCGGAAGCACCTCTGACCGCGCCGCGCTCGATCGCATTTTCAGCAAGCATCGCTTCGATGGCGTCGTGCACCTCGCCGCGTCCATCGAAGCGGGCGAATCCATGAAATTCCCCGAACAATATTTCCGCAACAACACCGCGAACTCACTCACATTGCTGGAAGCAGTCCTGGCTCACAAAGTTCCGCGCTTCGTCTTTTCCTCCACTGCTGCGCTGTTCGGCACGCCCGACCGCACTCCGATCGAAGAAACCGACCCGCTTCATCCCACAAACACCTACGGCGAATCCAAGCTCCTGGTCGAGCACATGCTCGACTGGTTCCACCGCATCCACGGCTTACGTTACGCCTGCCTCCGCTATTTCAACGCCGCCGGCGCGACTCCCGATCAGGGCGAGGACCATCATCCGGAATCGCATCTGATTCCGTTGATCTTGCAGGTCGCTCTAGGGAAGCGCGAGAATCTCTCCATCTTTGGCACCGACTATCCCACGCCGGACGGCACCTGCATTCGCGACTATATTCATGTGGGCGATCTCGCCAGCGCCCATCTCCTGGTTCTTGACGCGTTGCGCGAAAAAGACAAATTGATTTACAACCTTGGCAACGGGAAGGGTTTTAGCGTCCGCGAAGTTATTGAGACCGCGCGCCGCGTTACCGGGCACCCTATTCCCGTTCGCGAAGTCGAGCGCCGCCCCGGCGATCCCGCCATCCTGGTGGCCAGTTCCGAAAAAATCAAACGCGAACTCCACTGGCGGCCGAACTATGCCAGCTTGGAAGATATCGTGCGCAGCGCCTGGGACTGGTTTCGCGCCCATCCGAACGGTTACGGTGCGGCGGCTCCGGTACGGCGAGCATCCAAATCGAAGAGCAAAACAGCGACGAAAAGGAAAACGAGCGCGAAAGACAAAAAAGCGCGGAAAAAAATAACGTGAAAGAAAATACCAGCGAGAAAATAATTCCTGGAGGGAACCGTGAAAACTCGAGTGCCGCGTCGTGAATTCATCAGCGGGATGGCTGCAGTGGCCGCCGCATCGAGTATTCCCGTAAAAGTGCTAGGCGCGCGTGAACGCTTGTATCCTCCGGTTGATCTGTCGTACTTCGACACGCCTATTCCTCCGGGCCCCAGCGAAATTCATTTCGGATATGCGGCCATCACCTGGGGCGGCAACGACCGCCAGGCGATTGACGATGTCTCCGCGCTCGGATTTCGCGGCATCCAGATACGCTCCAATTGCATTGAAGAATTCGGCAGCCCGCAGCCGCTCCGCGAACTCCTCGCGAAACACAATCTCGATTTCGTCGCCCTTTCCAGCGGCGGCATCAATATTGACGCTCCGGAATCCGGTGAAATCACCAAACATGTAGCGCACGCTACATTTCTCCGCGATGCCGGGGGAAAATATCTTCAAGTCACCGATGAGCGCCCCAAAAATCGCGCGATTACCTCCGCCGACTACAAACGCCTGGGCCAGTTGCTCACGGAGCTTGGCAAGCGTACCGCCGATCTCGGCATCCCCGTGGGCTATCACAACCACATGGGCTCGCTCGGCGAACGCCCCGAGGAAGTGGACCAAATCCTTGAGGCCACCGATCCGCGCTATGCCAAGCTCGAACTCGACGTGGCGCATTACTTTCAGGGTGGCGGCGATCCTGTTAAATGCATCGAAAAATATCCCGACCGCCTGCTCTTCCTCCACATCAAGGATGTCGAAAAGCTATCCGGCAACAGCGATCCACGAAAATCCTACCGCTTCGTGGAACTCGGCCGCGGCCAGGTCGATCTCCCCGCCATTTTCCAGGCGCTTCACAAGGTCAACTTCCGCGGTTGGGCCATCGTTGAACTCGATGACGTTCCCGACAAGACGCGCACTCCGAAAGAGTGTGCCGCCGTCAGCAAGAAATATCTCGAAGAGAAATTCGGCGTGACGATATGAAATCGCCCTTCCATATCGCCGTCATCAATGACGAAATCTCCCAGGATTTTGGCCACAGCTGCGAAATCATCTCGCGCGAATTTGGATTGGACTGGATCGAGCTGCGCGGGATGTGGAACAAGAACATGCTCAAGCTCGACGCCAACGAAATCGCCGAAGCTCGCCGCATCCTGGAGAAATACAAACTGCGCGTCACCGACATTGCCAGCCCGCTCTTTAAGGTCGATTGGCCTGGGGCGCCGCAATCCAAATTCAGTCCCAAGCACGATCAATTCAACGCCGACTTCACCTTCGAGCAGCAGCCCGAAGTCCTGGAACGCAGCATTGAACTGGCCAAGGCGTTTCAAACCGACCGCGTGCGACTCTTCGATTTCTGGCGGCTCGACGATCAAACCCCTTATCGCGCCGCCATCAATGATAAACTCCGGGAAGCCTCCGCTATCGCCACGAAATCCAAAATTATCCTGCTCCTCGAAAACGAGATGGCCTGTAACACCGCGACCGCCGCCGAATCCGCGAAAGTCTTAGCGCAAGTCAAAGCCGAAAATTTCATGCTCAACTGGGATCCCGGCAATGCCGCGGCCGCTGGCGAAACCCCGTTTCCCGACGGTTACAACCTGCTACCGAAAGAGCGCATTGGCCATTGCCACTGCAAAGACGTCACACGAAAATCCGACGGTAAAGGCTACGACTGGGCTGCCATGGGCGAGGGTATCATCGATTGGACCGGGCAATTTTCGGCGCTCAAACGCGACGGCTACCACTACGTCGTCAGCCTGGAAACTCACTGGCGCGGCGCCGGCACTCCCGAAGCATCGTCCCGGCAAAGCTGGGCCGGCATGAAAAAAGAACTCATCGCAGCCGGGGCGCTGAGCTAGTGCCACAGCGCCGCGGAGATATTTAGTTGCTCCCGCAAACTGGCGGCGGCTGCTAGAAAAATCATCTCCGAAGCGCAACAGCCTGGGCAAGCAGGGGCGCAGGAGCCCTGCGCCTCTGCAACGGCGGTGGGAACAGACCTAAGGAACCGCCAACGATTGGGCGTTGCAGGTTCTGGCATTGCGCGGCCACTTGCTACGCTTGGTGCTAAGCTACCCGCATGAATCCGGTCGAAACTCTCGGCCTGGCGCTTGGCGCTGGATTCTCGTCCGGCCTGAACCTTTACGCCACGATCGCTACCCTGGGACTGCTGCAGCGCTTCGGCGTGATTCAGTTGCCGGCGCCGCTGCAAGTTCTGGCGCATCCTTGGGTGCTAGGCATTGCGATCGCGCTGTACTGTGATCGAATTCCTCGCCGATAAAATTCCGTACGTCGATAGTGTTTGGGACGCGATTCATACCGTGATTCGTCCCCCGGCGGCTGCGCTGCTCGCCTATGGCGCTGCCGGCGGAGTACCTCCGGAGTGGCGCTGGGGAGCGGCGCTGCTTGCCGGGGGAGTTGCGCTTACTTCGCATGGGACTAAAGCCAGTGCGAGGGCTGCGGCGAATGCTAGCCCGGAGCCGTTG
Source organism: uncultured Acidobacteriota bacterium (assembly GCA_963729285.1). Lineage (GTDB taxonomy): Bacteria > Acidobacteriota > Terriglobia > Acidiferrales > UBA7541 > Acidiferrum. The sequence goes on along the minus strand of CAVSNL010000018.1, from coordinate 13,753 downwards.
AGCAATTGGACTCTGAGTTTGGGCGAGGACGTGCTTGCCGTGTGGTTGACGTGGATGGCTACGGTTCATCCGCGCGCGACCATCGTTGTCGTTGTGCTGCTCATTGCGCTCGCCGCCTTTCTCCTCTTTCACCTTTTCCGTTTTCTCCGCCGTGCTTTGCGGCGGTTGCTGGCGGCCTAGATTTGGGTTGCTTTGGACTCTAAACCCCGCGGTCCCGGAGACCGCGGCTACAGGGAGCCGCCCTAAGACTTTTTGCTCATTTCACATACTCCGCGAGCCAGTCCAAAAACGTCTTGTACCAAAACTGGGCGTTCTGCGGCTTCAGGATCCAGTGGCCTTCGTCCGGAAAGACCACCAATTTGGAAGGAACGCCCTGGCGCTGCAGTGCGCTGAAAAATTCCAGAGACTGCGTGTACGGCACTCGGTAATCGCGCTCCCCGCAAATTACCAGCGTCGGCGTTTTATATTTGCCCAGGTCCGCGGCGTACGTGGATGGCGACCACTTCTTATAATTTTCGGGCGCCGTCCACGGAGTGCCTTGCATGTCGTGCTCTTCAAACCACAGTTCTTCGGTGGCGAACATCGCGACTTTATCGTAAATTCCTGCGTGGCTGATGATGGCCTTGAAGCGGCCGGTGTGCGTGGCGAGCCAATTCGCCATATACCCGCCATAGGATCCGCCAGCTGCGGCGACTTTCGTTCCATCGACGAATTTGTATTTCGCGATCGCCGCGTCGATGCCTTTCATCACGTCGGCGTACGCTTTCCCGCCCCAATCGTTGGTGATTTCGTCGGTGAATTTCTGGCCGTAGCCGGTGGAACCGCGGCGGTTGATCATCAAGCTGACGTACCCTGCAGCGGAAAAAACCTGGGGGTTCCAGCGGTAGCCCCAGGCGTTCGAGAACATTGTTTGCGGCCCGCCGTGCAGCAGCACCAGGAGCGGATATTTCTTGTCTGCGTCGAAATTTGGCGGACGCACGATCATTGCTTGCACGCGGGTTCCGTCGGCACTGACGAACCAGAATGTTTCTGGCGCGTTCATCTCCAGGCTCGCAAGGATGGAATCGTTGTGATGGGTGATCTGGCGGGCGCCGGAGCCATCGCTGCTTGCTGCGAACAATTCCGAGGGCATCGTCAGACTGGTGCGTTCGAAAGTGAGCGTCTTGCCATCGGTGCTGATCGACAAGCCGGTGTTGAATCCCTCGGCGACCACTTTCTGCGGCTGCGCGCCCGCGCGGGCTTCCATGGCGTACACAGGCTGGAGTGTTTCGTTTTCGGCGACAAAGAAAATCTTCTTGCTGTCCGCCGACCATGCAAGCTGATCCGCGCTGCGGTCGAAGGCTTCTGAAAGATTTTCGCTTTTGCCGCTTTGTCGATCGTAGAGCATTACGCGCCAGCGGTCGGATTCATACTCGGGCGTGAGTTGGGCGTGATAGGCAATGTATTTCCCGTCGGGAGAATAAATCGGATTGCCGTCGAAGCCTGGATTGGTCGTGATTTTCTTGGGTTCGGCGCCGCCGGCTACCGGAACCAGGAAGAGGTCTCCGTTGGTGCTGATGGCTTCGACTTTGTCGGTGACCGCCGTGAAGCAGATTTCCTTTCCGTCTGGAGAAAAATTCACGTCCTCGGGGCCACTGCGCTCGTCGGGAGGGATGTCGTAGATTGCGCCTTCGGTCAGGTCCCGTGGAGCTGCGCTGGCTTCGGTTTGGTCTGGCGCATTCGGCGCGGGCACCACGAACAAATGGCTGCGCTTACCTTCAGACCAGTGCGTCCAATGGCGGTACAGGAGCTGCTCGGCGACGTGAGCCTTTACCTTGTTCTTTTCCTTTTCGTCGTCGCGCAATTTATTGCAGGCATCGTCCTTGCAATCCGGGTAGACGGAAGAGGTGAACGCGATGGTCTTGCCGTCCGGTGACCATTTGACGATGTCCGCGCCGGTGGACAGATGCGTCCAGGGATGGGCTTCTCCGCCTACCATCGACAGCAGGTAAACCTGCGACTCGCCTGCGCGCGAGGAAAGGAAAGCGATGGTTTTGCCGTCCGGGGACCATACGGGCGACAAATCGTGGCCGCTTTGCGTCAATTGGATCGGCGCGCCGCTTTCGGTGGATGCGAGCCAGATGTTGCTGGCGTCGCGGTTGGCGTCCATGTCGGGTGTGGCCAAGGTGTAGGCGACCCATTTTCCGTCCGGGGAAATTTGCGGCTCGCTGACGCGGTGCATCCGGATCATGTCGTCAAACGTGATGGGATGCTTCGCTGCCTGCTGCGGGAATACGCCGCCGGAGCACAGCATGAGTGCCGCGGCTGCCAGGCCGCTTCGCAAGCCGATCCGCTTCATTGTTTGGTCGTCCTCTCGTGGTGTCAGGCGCGTTGGTAGTAAGCCTGCCAGCGGGTGAATATGTCACGATTCGGCTTCGATTCCAAGCGGCGGAGAAATGAGGTGGCGCGAGATCAGCGGGGAGAAGGCTGCGCATAGTAACCCTGACGGGTGCGCGCGGTTAGGCCCGATTTTGCGACCTTGATTTCCAGTTGGTGATATTCGTCTCGCTTACTAGCGGGGGGCGGATCGAAAGAGATTTGATAGTAGGCTTGCGTATCGGAGAGACATTGTCGCAAGAGACTCGCCACGTCATTGTTGAAGTTGAGCGCAAGGCCACCACTCTGTATGGCGAGTACCTGCAGCGCCAAATTCGCAGGCAAAACCTGGCTGGGTTCCTTAACCCCTTTGAGGAAGGTTTCGTAGTAAGTAGCGCGCAACTCGCTCTCGGTAGCCCCGAGAGGATCGATGCCGTAGAGAGTAATATGAGCCTTCAGGAGCTGGGTCGAAAGGTCCACAACATTCGCGAAGAGTTGCTGCTGTTGCTTGGAGTCGATGAAGGACACGGCCGCCGGGCCGGAGAGTAAGGGCCAGCCAGGAGAAATCCAAAGGATCATCTTGCGTCCAGGGCGCGACGACTCGCGCGCCGCAAGTTCGTGGAGGGCCTGGAGGGAGAGATTGAAGCGGTCGGAGGCCTGATACTCCGAGGTTCGCCGGATGCTACGGAGACCAACGGTTTGCTTATCCAATACATCGCTGAGGACGTTGCCGTCGGTGGTGAGGCCTTCCTGAATTTGAGTGCCTTGGTCTGTGAAAAAGGCCAGCGAGGTAGGCAGGGCGAGGTGAGCTCCGTTGCCACGGAGGAATTTGTCGAGCTCCTCACGAACGTACGCGACCTTCTCGAAATCGATGTTCACCGCGTCGACAACTATGAGGATCTCCATGGGAGCCTGGGTGGCGGTGAGGGCCCTGAACGACGAGATGGTCTGGGGGACCTTGTTGTCGAGGAGGGTGAAGTCTTGCTGTTGAAGACCGGAAATTGGCGGTCCGGATTTCCGAGTGACAACGACGTCGAGATAGATTTTATCGACAGGCGCTTGAGATTGCGAACTTTGGGGTTGCGCGGAGAGCGCGGAAGGCGGACAGCAGTGGCAGGAGAAGAAAAAGGCTGATGCGCAATGGCTTAGACATGGATTCCTTCGTGACTTCTTCGTCCGAGCGAGGGGTGATGGAGCTTCGCTGAACCTTCGCCAATCTGGCGAGTGCGAACACCCATGGAATAGATGCGAGCAGCGATCGAATGGACGGAATAAAGATTGATAAAGATACAAAATTGAACGCTAAGGGACGTCTGTAAATTTGAGTATGTGCGGTTCGACGACAAACGTTTGAGCCGGAGTTGAAACTCTACCCTTGTCTATCCCCCACATTCTTCTACACATCGTTGTCGGCGGGTCGATTTGTTTGGTGAAGAACGACCTCCAAATCGGTTTGGTTTGGGGGTGGAGTGTGGCGGACTGCAGCCCAGTTTGCGGCTGCCAGGGCGGCGGTGATGAGGACTGCCGTGGAATTGCTGAGCGGAGTGCGGGCCAGCAGCACTACGCAGAACAGAATGGCGACGATGGCGAGGATCTTGCCGCCGGGTAGGCGGAATGCGTTGGCGTTGGGCGAGCGCTTTCGAAGGACCAGGAGTGCTATGGCTACGGAACTGTAGGTGAAAAGGCGGACCATCGCGGAGAGGGTGATGTTCCAGCGAAAATTGCCTACGAGCGTGAAGGCTAGCAGCAGGGCTGTGTACAGCACGATCGAGATATACGGGGTGTGAAATCGTTTGTGGATGCGGGCGAAAATTTTGGGGAAGTCTCCGCGTTCGGCCAACGCGAACGTCAGGCGCGGTGTGTGCAGCATGTTGGCGCTGAGATAACCGTAGATCGACAGCAGGACGCCGACCGCGATGGCAGCGGCCGCCCCCGGACCCAGGATGCGATCGGCGGAATCCGCGATGGGGCGTTGCGTCGCAGCAGGGTCGGCAAGGGTAGCGGTGACGACGACTTGCACGAGGGTATAGATTACGGCGACGGCGGCGATACCGATCATGAGGGCTACTGGGACGTCGCGGCGCGGATCACGCATTTCGCCGCTGGCGAGGAGGACGGCTTCGAAGCCACCGTAGGCGTAGACGAGGACCAGGACCGCCTCGAGCCAGTTTTTGGCTTCGACCGGATGCGGCAGCGGCGTTGGTAGCACGGCACCATATATGTGCACCCACCACAGACCCGCAGCGATGAAGATGGCGAGCAACAGGAGTTTTGTGGCGGTGAAGAAGTCGCTGACACGGGCTCCGGATTTGACGCCGACGTAGTTTGCAGCGACGAGGACGCCGACCAGTAGAGTTAAAATCGCAAGGCGATAGAACGGTTGCGTGGCGCGGGGTAAAATTTGGCCCAGATACGTGGTGAACAGATTGGCGGTGCCGGAAGCCGCCGCAATTCTGGACAGCCAGGTCATCCAAGCGATTTGAATGCCCCAGAAGCGGCCGAGGGTTTCGCGAGCGTACAAATAAGGGCCACCGGTTTCTCGAAATTGCGAAGCGACTTCGCTTAGGCAGCCGGCAATGACCGCCATGCCTGCACCGGCAATGAAGTACGCGATGGGCGCCATGCGGCCGAGATGGCTTGAGACTACCGATGGCAGACCGAAGACACCGCTGCCAATGATTGAATTGATGACGAGGGCGGTGAGGCTCCAGCGGCCAATGGTGCGGACCAAGGTGTTCGATTGTTCGGCCAAGATTTACTCCTGAAACTGATATGGTGCGTGCTGCGGAAAAGCCGCTGCTGGAACTGCGGGTTTTTTTTTGCTTGATGATTTCGCCAGCTACGGTAAACCGTTTGGCCCCGACAAGGAATAGCTGAGCCATTTTATTTGGTTAGCTTGGCGGCGGATGAGGATCGTCGAGGAACGAAACGTCAAAACCCGCACCCTTAAAAACCAAGGGTGCGGCACCCCGGTGGGCAAATTTGAATCGAAGCTAACTAGCGGACTCGAGGTTCTGCGCTCAATGAAAAAGACCCAGCCTGTAAGGCTTTTTGCGCTCGTCGCGGCATTCTTGCTGAGTGGGACGGTGAATGGCGGGCTGTTTGCGCAGTCGGAGGGGACGCTGGAGCAGCGGATCAAGAAAATTATGGACCGGCCCGAATTTGCGCACTCGCGATTCGGGGTCGAATTTTATTCGATCGATAGCGGCAAAAGCGTCTACGAATTGAACTCACAGCAGCTTTTCGTTCCGGGATCGACCACAAAATTGCTCACAGAAGGCACTGCGCTTGAACTCCTGGGGGGAGACTATCGCTTTCACACCAAGATCTACCGGACGGGGCCGGTCAAGAAGGACGGAACGCTGAACGGCGATCTCGTCCTGGTGGCGAGCGGCGATTACAATCTTTCGAACCGCATTCAACCCGACGGGACGCTCACGTTTGAAAATATGGACCACTCGTACGGTGGTCCAGACAGCAAGGGTTTGGCGGGCGACACATTATTGGTCGTCCGCGAATTCGCCAAGCAGATTGCAGACAAAGGAATTAAGCGCGTTAAAGGAAAGCTGTTGGTAGATGCAACGCTGTTTCCTGAAGGCGACCGCGAGCTTGGTACCGGCGTGGTCATTTCGCCGATCGTCGTGAATGACAACCTGATCGACGTGATCGCTACACCGGGAGCGACGGTTGGCGCGCCGGTGTTATTGAGGGTCTCGCCGCAGACGGCTTACGTGACGATCGTCAATCAGGCGACGACGGGCGCGGCCGGATCGAAAACGAGCCTGGAGTATACGGACGAGAAACTTAATCCGGACGGGACGCGCAGCGCGACGCTCACGGGGAATTTGGCTCTTGGCGCGGTATCACCGATGGTCGCTTACCCGGTGCCGGAACCAAGCCGCTACGCCGCAACTCTTTTGATGGAGGCGCTAAGAGAAAAAGGCGTGAGATGCGCGATTGCGGGTTCCGGAGACAGGACCGATTTCAAGATGCTTTCGGCAAACTATAAGCAGGACAACGTGGTCGCGGAACATGTCTCGCCACCGCTGAAGGAAGAGGTCAAAATCACGCTAAAGGTCAGCCAAAATCTGCATGCCAGTATGGCGCCGTTCGTTCTCGGCGCGTTGGTCGCTCACAGGACGACGCAGATTGACCAAGGGGGCTTTGATCTGGAGAACGAGTTTCTTAGAAAAGGAGGGCTCGATCTCAGGGGTGCAGCACAAAGCGACGGCGCAGGGGGTAACGCATATTATTCCCCAGATTTCATGGTCCACTATCTCTTGTACATGTCGAAGCAGAAAGATTTTAGCGATTTTTATCGAGGCTTGCCGATTCTGGGGAAAGACGGGACGCTATTTAGGATTCAGGTGAACTCGCCGGCTGCGGGGCACGTGCACGCGAAGACCGGAACGTTTGGCGTCTACGATGCGCTGAACAAAAACCTAATGGTCACCGGGAAAGGCCTGGCCGGCTACATGGATACGGCGAGCGGCCAGCATCTCGTTCTGGCGATTTATGCCAACATGGTGGCGGTGCCAATGGACGATCCGGAAGCGACGCAGAAGATCGTTGGAGAGGCCCTCGGCGAAATTGCGGCGGCGGCCTACGACTCGCCTTTGTAGGCGCCCAGGGCTCCAGCTCCAGTGTCTCAGTCCGGGCGGCGTGGTACCAGGGGAAGCTCAAAAGGTATCGGCGTCTTGACCGGCCCCCGCGGGCGTTATTCGTTCGACCTGCCGCACCGCCATCCTTCTCCAAGACGGTATATTATATTTACCCTTATGGCCTCAGGGGCTGTCTTGTTTCCCTGCGACCGAAAGCATGTCTCGAAGAATCTAAGGTTTTCTGGGCCGTATCCGAAATCGGGCTGAAATCCGTCAATATACTACGCACGCTACGGACACTTGCGCGACCGTCCGAACTTAAAACTTTGACGAGGGGTCGACTTGCCGACAGATCAGAATGAACACCAGGTCATTGGGCCCGAACATCAACTGCCTCCCCGGCGCACCAGCACAAAGGCGTGAGGGCCATCGTATGGATTGTATTGCTTTTGATTTTCGGGGCTGGATTCTTTTGGGTTTTACGCCATCGCGATGACACCACAAAGGCGGCGAAATCCCCCAAGGGAGGTGGGGGAGCGGCGACGGTGACGACGACAACCGCCCAAAAGGGTGATATCGGGGTGTACCTGGACTCGATCGGGACGGTCACGCCGGTGTACACCGCGTCGATTACGAGCCAGGTGAATGGAATCGTCACGGCGGTTCACTACACGGAAGGACAAATTGTTCGCAAGGGCGACGCTCTGATCGATATAGATGCAAGGCCGTACCAGGCGACACTCCTGCAGGCGCAGGGCACGCTGGAGCGTGACGAAAACATTCTGGGGCAAGCGAAGATGGATCTGGAACGCTATAAGGAAGCCTGGAATCGCAATGCCATACCGAAACAAACGTTGGACGATCAGGAAAAGATCGTGCTGCAGAATCAAGGCACGGTAAAAATCGATCAGGGCACAGTGCAGTTTGATCAGATTCAAGTTGAGTGGTGCCGCATTATCGCTCCCATCACCGGCAGAGTCGGTCTGCGCCTGGTCGATCCGGGTAACGTGGTGCAGTCGTCGGGGACGCTGACGTTGGCTGTGATCACTCAATTGCAGCCGATCACCGTAATTTTTACGATTCCCGAGGACAATCTTGGACCAGTGCAAGAGCGGATTCACAAAGGCGCAAGACTCACTGTGGATGCATATGACCGCGCTGCGCAAAAGAAAGTAGCGACAGGAACGCTATTGACGCTCGACAACCAGATCGACACGACCACCGGCACCGTGAAGGCCCGTGGCTCGTTCGAGAATAAAGACTTGACGCTTTTTCCGAACGAATTTGTGAATGTCCGATTGCTGGTGGATACCCTCCACGGCGCCACTTTGATCCCGGCATCCGCGATTCAACATAACGGTCAAACCGCTTTTGTCTACGTGTTGCAGGACAACACAGCGCACATGCGTGTGGTTAAGCAAGGGGTCACGGATAATGGGCTGACGCGAGGTAACGGGCATCAACCCGGGAGATGTGCTGGCGAACAGCAGCTTCGATAAGCTGCAGGACAATGCCAAGGTGGTGGTCGCCGGAGCGCCGCCACCGGGACGCAGCTCATCTGGAAACAACGCGTCCGGAAATACCGCTGGGAGTTCCGCTCCTTGAGTCCATCGCGTCCCTTTATTTTGAGACCGGTCGCGACGGCGCTGCTGATGGCAGCGATCCTGCTCGTGGGGATCGTCTGTTATACGCAATTGCCGGTTTCCGCGCTGCCGCAGGTCGACTATCCCACGATTCAAGTGCTGACCTTCTATCCGGGAGCAAGCCCGTTTGTCGTGGCAACGACGGTGACCGCGCCTCTGGAGCGGCAGTTCGGCCAGCTTCAGGGTTTGAGTCAGATGACTTCGAGCAGTTCGGGCGGGTGTTCTGTCGTCGTGCTGCAGTTCAACCTGAGTCTGAATATTGATATCGCCGAAGAAGAGGTCCAGTCGGCCATCAACGCTTCACAGAGCTATTTGCCGGCCAACCTGCCTGCGCCGCCCATCTATAGCAAGACAAATCCAGCCGATGCCCCGGTGCTGACATTGGCGATTACGTCGAGTTCTATGCCTTTGGCTCAAGTCGAAGACCTGGTGGACACGCGATTAGCTCCTAAGATTTCGCAGTTGAGTGGCGTAGGCCTGGTTACGATCAGCGGCGGTCAAAAGCCTGCGGTTCGCATTCAGGCTAACCCCGCGGCGCTCTCTTCCTATGGCATTAATCTGGAAGATCTTCGCACTGCGGTTACGCAAGCCAGCGTCAACGCCGCCAAGGGAAACTTTGACGGTGCCCGGCAGGATTTCCAAATCGATGCCAACGATCAACTCGTCACCAGCAAGGACTATAGGAACGTTGTGGTTGCCTACCGTAACGGCGCGCCGGTCATGCTTACCGACGTGGCAAAAATCATTGATGGCGTAGAGAACACCAATCAGGCCGCCTGGATGAACAAGACCCCCGCGGTGATTCTGAACGTCCAGCGCCAGCCAGGCGGAAACACGATCAGTGTTGTGAAGCGCATCAAAGCCCTGCTACCGCAGCTGGAAGCCAACCTTCCCAAGGGGATCGACGTTGCCACGCTGACCGACCTAACGACACCAATCCAAGCCTCGGTAGACGACGTCGAATTCGAATTGATGCTGACCATCGCGCTCGTCGTCATGGTCATGTTCCTGTTCCTGCGCAGTTTCTACGCAACGATCATTCCCAGCGTAGCCGTGCCGCTGTCGCTGGTGGGCACGTTCGCCGCCATGTACGCACTAGGCTATAGCCTGGATAACCTCTCGCTCATGGCCCTCACCATCTCGACCGGCTTCGTAGTGGACGACGCGATCGTAATGGTCGAAAACATTTCGCGCTATATCGAAGAAGGCGAGCCGCCCATGCAGGCGGCACTGAAGGGCGCGGAGCAGATCGGATTCACGATTCTATCGCTAACGGTCTCGCTGATCGCGGTGCTCATCCCGCTGTTGTTCATGGGCGACGTGGTAGGCCGGCTGTTCCGAGAGTTCGCGGTAACGTTGGCGGTGACCATTGTCGTTTCCGCGGTGGTATCCCTGACGCTCACGCCGATGATGGCTTCGCGCATTCTGAAGCCCCACTCGGGTCAAAAACAAGGCCGCGTGTTCCAAGCCTCAGAGCGCGCGTTCGACAGCATGATCGCATTCTACGGCCGCACCCTGAAGTTCGTTCTGCGCTTCCAGACCATTACGCTTTTCGTCGCTCTCGGCACGCTGATGCTCACCATCTTTCTCTACATCATCATTCCCAAGGGCTTCTTTCCCGTCCAGGACACTGGGATTATCCAAGGCATCTCGCAAGCTTCGCCGACCATCGGGCCCAAAGCCATGGGGGAAAAGCAGCAAGAGCTAGCCAATGTCATTCTCGACGATCCTGCCGTCGAGAGCCTGTCCTCCTTCATCGGCGCTGATGGCACCAACATCACCACCAATAGCGGGAGAATGTCCATCAATCTCAAGCCCCTCGAACAGCGCAAGATAAACGCTTCCGACGTCATCCGGCGTCTTCAGACCAAGCTGCAAGACGTGCAAGGCATCCAGCTTTTCATGCAGCCTGTCCAAAATATCACCGTCGACGATCGTGTCAGCCGCACGCAATATCAGTTCACGCTGGAAGACCCGGACCCCAATGAACTGAGCGACTGGACGGGCCGCTTTGTGAATAATTTGAAAAAGCTTCCGGAACTCGAAGATGTTGCCACTGACCAGCAACCTGGCGGATTGGCTGTCTCGCTGCTATTTGACCGCCCGACGGCGTCGCGGCTCGGGATTGCACCCACGACGATCGATAACACTCTCTACGATGCTTTTGGCCAGCGCCAGATCAACACGATGTACACGCAATTGAATCAATATCACGTCATATTGGAATCTGAGCCGCAATTCCAGCTCGACCCAGACAAACTAAACAAGCTGTATATTCAAGCGAACGCCGCTGCAGGCACTACGGGCGCAGCTGCCAGTTCGACGGGTAACGGCTCCACTTCCGCGGGCTCCAACGCGCTCACCACCTCGGCGCTTTACACTCCGTCGGCGAATACGCTGGCTCCTCCCGTGAATGCCCTAACGTCTAGCACGTCGAACTCCACGTCCAGCAAAGGCGCAGTCTCGGCGGGAACCACGAGCTCCGCAGGAAGCAACGCCGTGCCCCTTGGCACGTTCTCCCATTTTGAAATGAAGACCGAGCAGCTGTCCATCAACCATCAAGGGCAATTTCCCGCCATCACTGTTTCTTTTAACCTCGCCCCCGGCGCTGCGCTCGGCGGAGCGATTTCCGCCATCACCAAGGTACAGGAAGATATGCACATGCCCGCGAGCTTGCAGGCTGATTTTCAAGGCACGGCAGCCTCGTTTCGCAACTCGCTCTCCAACATGCCCTTGCTCATCCTTGCCGCTCTCGTGACCGTCTACATCGTCCTCGGCGTTTTGTATGAAAGCTTCATCCATCCGATTACCATTCTTTCCACCCTCCCCTCCGCTGGCGTTGGCGCTTTTCTTGCGCTCATCCTCTTCCGCCAGGACCTAAGCGTCGTCGCCATTATTGGCCTCGTTCTTCTCATCGGTATTGTCAAGAAGAACGGCATCATGATGGTTGATTTTGCGCTGGACGCGGAGCGCAACCACGGAAAAAATTCAACCGATGCCATCTACGAAGCCTGCCTCCTCCGTTTCCGGCCCATTATGATGACCACCATGGCCGCGCTGCTTGGCGGTCTGCCGCTAGCTTTTGGGTCGGGGATAGGATCTGAACTTCGCCGGCCTTTGGGCATTGCAATGGTTGGCGGTCTTTTGGTGAGCCAGGTTCTCACGCTGTACACCACGCCGGTGATTTACATTTTCTTTGACAGAATCGCCCAGCGCTTTTCAGGAAAGTCCAAGACCGCGCATCCGGGCGCCGAGCCGCAACCTGCGGGAGCCTTATGAACGTCTCGGAACCTTTCATCCACCGGCCGGTTGCGACGACTCTCTTGACGGTTGCCATCGCCATCGCGGGAGCCATTGCCTTCAATGTGCTCCCCGTCTCTCCGCTGCCACAGGTTGATTTCCCCACCATTTCGGTGAGCGCCAGCTTGCCGGGAGCCAGCGCCGAGATCATGGCCTCCTCCGTCGCCACTCCATTGGAACGACAGTTCGGCCACATCGCTGGCGTTACCGAGATGACTTCCACAAGCAGTCTCGGAACCTCTTCCGTGACCATCCAGTTTGATCTCAGCCGCAACATTGATGGGGCCGCTCGAGATGTCGAGGCCGCCATCAATGCCGCGCGCACATATCTCCCGGCAAATTTGCCCGCAAATCCCACCTATCGCAAAGTGAACCCTGCCGACTCTCCCATCATGATCCTTGGGCTGACCTCCGATAAATATGGCCCCGACAAACTGTACGACGAGGCCTCGACGGTTGTTCAGCAGAAACTGTCGCAAATTCAAGGCGTCGGCCAGGTGAACGTTGGCGGCGGGGCGTTGCCCTCCGTCCGCGTCGAGGTCAATCCAACGAAACTCGCCAGCTATGGCCTCGCGATGACGGATGTGCAGTCCGTACTTCGCTTGCAGAACTCTGACCTGGCCAAGGGCCAGATCACGGATGGCAACACAAGCGCTGACATTCTCGCGAACGACCAGATTTCCCACGCGGAAGACTACAAACCTGTGATTGTCGGCTACAACAAAGGAGCGGCCATCCACCTTTCGGATGTCGCGGATGTTATCGACTCCGTGCAAAACGTTCGCGACCGCGGGGTATTTGAATGGCAAACGCGCCATCTTGCTCGTCATTTTCCGGCAGCCAGGCGCCAATATCATTGAAACTGTCGATCGGGTTCGCGCCGAACTGCCTTCCATCAAGGCTTCGATTCCGCAAGGAATCGATACGACGATTGTCCTGGATCGCACCACCACCATCCGCGCCTCGGTAGGCGATGTCGAACGTACCCTGGCTCTTTCCATCGTGCTCGTCATCATCGTTGTCTTCATCTTTTTGCGGAATGGCCGTGCCACGCTGATTCCCGCCGTCGCCGTTCCCGTTTCTCTAATCGGGACTTTCGCCGTTATGTATCTCTGCGGCTACAGCCTGGACAATCTTTCGCTGATGGCCCTTACCATCTCCACAGGTTTTGTTGTTGATGACGCTATCGTGGTCATGGAGAACATTACGCGGCATCTTGAGGCTGGCATGGACCCTTTTGCCGCCGCCCTCAAAGGCGCAAAGGAGATTGGTTTCACGGTGCTATCGATCAGCATTTCACTGATAGCCGTTTTCATCCCGCTCTTGCTGATGGGGGGAATCGTCGGCCGGCTTTTCCGTGAGTTTGCCATTACGCTCTCGACCGCCATTCTCGTCTCGATGGTCATTTCTCTAAGCACCACGCCGATGATGTGCGCCTATCTGCTGCGCGATGAACACGCGGGAAACACGGCTTCCTTTATATGGCGTCGGAGCGGTTCTTCGAGCGCATCTTGTCCTGGTACCGGCACAGCCTTCACTGGGTTTTGGACAATGCCGGACTCACCCTCACCGTTCTTTTCCTGACCATCCTTCTCAACGTCGCCCTGGTTTTAAAATTCCCAAGGGTTTCTTTCCCCAGCAAGACACGGGTACTCTTGGCGGCGCCGTACAGGGCCCTCAGGATTCCTCCTTCCCGGCCATGAATGACTCCAAAGGCTGGAGGCCGTGATTAATAAAGATCCTGCGATTCAGAATGTCATGGCCTTCACCGGAGGCGGCGGCGCCACCAATACCGGCAATATTTTCATTACCCTGAAGCCTCTGTACGAGCGAAAAATCGGGGCTGCCGAGATC
>CAVSNL010000017.1:0-206774 GCA_963729285.1 uncultured Acidobacteriota bacterium | reverse complement strand
CTCCGCCCGCCCGGCCCGTTCCTAAAACGGGAATCAAACCGCAATAAGCTCTAACCCCTTTAGAATCAAATCACTGAGCCGTTCCGCAGCGGATCTCCTTTAGTTTCAAATCCTTGCACAAAAACATAGGGGGGTGGGGGTTGCACAGACCCCCTCTTGCCTGTGCCTCCCCAGCTAAGCCCAGCAGAATCAATGCGGCGCGAAATCAATCTGGAGGGAGTTTCGCGCCACTGCACGCGCAGCGTCCTCCGGACAGGCCACAAAGCAAGAAATCTCCACGCGATCGCCATCGGTCAACACGTGGATGGCGCCATCGCGATCCGTCCGCAGGATGCGCACACCTGCGTCTTCCAGCCGCTTGACTAGCTCGGGGCTGGGGTGACCGTAAGGATTGCCTTCTCCAGCGGAAATGATCGCCACACGCGGCCGCACCGCAGCCAAAAAATCCGGCATCGTTGAATTCTTGCTGCCGTGATGCCCCACCTTGAGCACGTCAGCCTGCAGTTCCGCCTCGCCGTTCTCGCCCAAAATCGCGCGTTCCGCATCTTTCTCAGCATCCCCGGGAAGCAGCAGCGTTCGCTTGCCATAACGCAAACGCAGCACCAGTGAGTCATTATTTTTCGCGGACGGCGCAATGTCCCGCGGTGAAGTCTCGGGCCAGAAAAATTGCCCCTCAACGCCGTCCCAAGCGAAGCTCTTCCCTCGTACCTCATATTCCACTGGAATTCCGCGAGCGCGCGCCAAATCTTCCAGCTTCGCCAAAGCCCGCGAGGCCACTTCGCGCCCGATCCAGAGCCTGCCCACCCGAAAATTCTGCAGCACGGCCGTCAACCCGCCCAGATGGTCCTGGTGCGCATGCGTCAGCGCGACCACGTCAATCTTCTGAAACCCCCGCGACCACAGGTAGGGCGACACCGCTTCTTCACCGGGGTCAATGCCTTCGTGTTGCTCGTGACCCGGGAACCCGCCGAACGCCCCGCCCCCGTCAATCAACAACGTCTTTCCATGGGGCGACACCACGAACAAGGAATCCCCCTGGCCTACATCCAGGATTGTCGTTTCCAATTTTCCAGCTGACCAAACCGGCGCGAAAGGGAACAGTGCAACAACCAGCGAGCACGCAGCTAACATCCCGCAAAGACCCAGGATTGTGGCCCGCCGTGCGGAGAAGACGACGCGCGCAGCGACCCCCAATATGGCGGCGACGGAAAAGAAGACCACCACCAACCAAAAAGGAGGTCCAGGAATCCGGTAGCTCACGCGAGGAAAATGCGCTGACCATTGCACGAAGTGCAGCAGGACCCAGGTTAGCCATCCCAGAGGCGCGGCCAGGATTCTTCCAAGGCCGGGAAAACCAAACTGCTCGCGAGCGTGATGAAGCCGAGGGGAACCACCACGCTGGTCAGCGGAACGGCAAGAAGGTTCACCAGCGGAGAAGCCAGTGTGATGCGATGAAAGTCGCGCGCCATGAGCGGCAGCATTCCGATCTGCAGAACGATGGTGAGCACAAACAGTTCCCATACGCGAAATGAGAACGCCAGGCCCCCGACGAGTACATTCTCGACGCTAACTGCCAGGCGCGTCGGTGCGTGCCCGGAAATCCAGCGCGCCGTTGCGCGAAGATCGAGGCGAAATTGAGCGACGCGTGGTTTGTGCGCGGCATCGCGTGTTACATCACGCCATCCCCGTAACGCCTTCACGTAGGGCTGCACGGTCGCTGCCAGCCACGGCAGCGCCAGCCCGGCGATACAGCCGATCGCCACGAACGTCAGCTGGAAACTTGAATCGCGCAGCGCGAGCGGCCGCGCTAATGAGCAGTGACCATCGCGGCTAAGGCCGCTGAATTCAGCAGATCGAGCCGGCGGTAAAAAAAGCTGCCGGTCACTACAGCAGTCGCCATCAGTGCGGCGCGCAACACCGGAGGCCGTTGTTCGACCACGGCCACGTAAGCGAAGAGCAGTGTCAGCACGAAGAAAATAGCCCAACCCGGCGAAAGGCGCAGCTTGCGCGCGAGCCAGAACAACAGCGCCGCCAGCGCGCCAACGTGCAAGCCCGCTACAACGAGCACGTGGAACACGCCGGTCTTCTGAAAGTCCGTGGCTTCGTCGCGATCGACAAAACTCCGGTCGCCGAGCAGCATCGCGCGCAGTACTCCGGCGACTTCGGGCCTCGCGCCGAACAGCGCATCAACCTCGTCGCGCATTCGCCGCCGTGCACGCGCCATAAGGGTCCCCGGTGTCAGTGGTGCGACCGAGATGCGCTCGATCAACTCCGGCGCCCGAAGCGCGGCAGTGAGATCGATATTTTGGGTGGCCAGATAGGCGCGCCGGTCGAACGCGCCGTCATCTCGGAAGACTTGCGGGCGCTTCGCCTGCGTCAAAACGGCGATGCCATCGCCCGCATGAAGATCGGGCAGCGCGTGATCACCGGAATGCGGCGTAGAGCTGAGTCGCATGCCGCCTTGCAGCGGCACGGTCGTGTCCGTGATAATCCACGCCAGCAAGCTCGATCTCGTAGCCGTAGCCCCACGGCAGCCGCGCTGGCTCGTCGCGCAGCGTTCCGTACCATCGCAACGGCGAATGCAAGTCGAGCTCGCCGCTGTCGACCAGGCGTACAACGTGATCCGGCGGCAAAGGTTGCTGCGCAATGGCGGCGCCGAGAACGCCAAGCGCGATCCACGATAGAAGCGAAGCCGCTGCACCGCAGGCCAGCCGATTGAACTCGCAGAAACGTTAGCCCCGCAAGAATCGACAAGCGCGGCGATCACGGAACATTCGACGAGGAATATAGGCGAAGTACTTCGGTGTGCAAACCCTGTACCCAAGCCGAGCACAATGCCGCAGACAAAGGATGCGGCAATCGCTACGGCCGGAGTCTTCACGGAGCGCGTCTCAATCGCACCAGCGTTTCGATGTGAAAAGTCTGCGGGAACAGATCGAACAGATGCATTTCCGAGATTTCATAGCGCACCGCGGGCGCGACATCGCCATCCTTCTTCTTCGCAGAGCCAGTCAGCACGGCCAGATCCCGCGCCAGAGTGGATGGATCGCAGGACAAATACGCGATCTCCGGCGCACCCAAGGCGGCCAGCGCCGCGGCTGCGCCTGCGCCGAGACCCGCGCGCGGAGGGTCGAGCGAAACAAAGTCTGGCTTTTCCTGCGTCTTGCGCAGAAATTCCTCGGCATGCTCGTTGTGAGAAGTAATGGTCACGCCGGCGCTCTCGGCGTTGGCGTACAGGTCGCGCGTCGCTGCCAGATTCGCATCCACGCTGACGACTTTGTTGAACGCCTTCGCCAACGGCAACGTAAAAAAACCGACCCCCGCATATAAATCCAGCGCAACATCACCCTTCGCACCGGAGGTCATCGTCTTCAGCAAGTCCTCGACCAGGAAGCGATTCACCTGAAAAAACGAAAGGTGGCTCACGCGAAATCGGAACCCGCCTGCCTCGTGAAACAAAAATCCCGGCCCGGTCAGTTCGAACCGGTCCTTGCTCTGATCGAGCAATAGCAGGCTTTCCATTTTCGGCAGCGCTTGCGCGAAACGCAGCGGCTAGTTCGGCGGCAGGCTTCGGGAATCGTTCGAACGCCACGTTCAGCGCGATCTTTTCGTCGGTCGAATCGACGAACGCTTCGATCTCCAGAACCTTCTCGGGCAAGTGACCGGACCGCGTCATGTTCTGCAACTGTTCGAAAGTTTTCTCGAGCAGCGGCGACAGCACCGGGCACACATCAATCGGCACGATTACCGAGCTCTCCGGCAGGAAATAGCCAAGCGCCAGCGGCTTCGAGTCACGCAAAGCCCATTGCGCCCGGTTGCGATACCCATAGGGCTGCGCCGAATGCTCAATAATCGGTCCATCCCAAGTGACGCGCCCCAGCCGCGACAATGTTTCCCGCAGGATCTCTTTCTTCAACCGCAGTTGCTCGGCGGCTGGGATGTGCTGGTAGTGGCATCCGCCGCACGTTTGAAAGTGCGGGCAAAGCGCCTTCTGACGCTGCGGCGCGGGCGAGGTAACCTCCAGCAGTCGAGCCCAGATCAGCTTGTTGCGTTTCTGCTTGATCGCCGCGCGCACCTCTTCTCCCGGCATCACGTAGGGCACGAACACGGTGTTTCCGTCGGCATGCGCCAAGCCATCACCACCGTAGACAAGCTTCTCAATCGATAATCTTAACTCATCAGCCATATAAATGGTATCCATTCTGCGACGATTCGCGTGGTTGACCCAAGCCGCCAACTGCCTCTTGTAGCGGCGCGCTTTCCGAAGCGGGCGCCTTTTGCAGGAAAGATGCCCGTTCCGACGAACGTTTTCAGGAAAAGTAGTAAAGACTTAGCCTCGGCAATCCAAACTCTTCCAACAATCGCTTCTGCATGTATTGCCGCTCGACCAGCGCAATTTGTTCCGCTTTCATTTTTCGCCGGTACATCGCGAGTTGCCCATCGACCTCGCGCCGTATGCGCAGCATCAACTCCTCGCTGGCGTGCTGGGTCAGTGCCGCTTGCAATTTCTCGTCTAGAATCGTGAGCCGCCGCTCCAAGTCTTCGACGTCCAGCGTTCCCGGAGTATCCAGCAGCGGCAAATTCGATTCCAACGATTGCGCAATCTCCGCAAACCGCGCAGCCAATTCTGGATGCGCCGTGCGATGCTTCTCCGCAGCCTTCACAATTTGCGCCGCGTTCTTTGCGAAGTACGCTCGCAGCTCGTCCCGCGAAAATGGCTCGGCAGCCGCGCGTCCATTCTTCGGCGCGCTCCCGGCCGCCGCCTCCTGGCTCTCGGCTACCGCCTCCAGTATCGCATCGGTGCAGTACGCCAGACTCTTCAACGGCTTTCCCGCCCCGCGCCGCGACCGGCCATAACTCTCAAACGCGCGATCGATCCCTTTCAGCACCGCGTCCAGCGGCATCCCCGCCTTTTGCCAGGTCTCCATGATCGCCCAGTCCAGCGGCGACACCAGCAGATGCGCGCCTCGCTTCTTCCAGAAATATTCCTCGATTTCCGTGAAGTAGTTGAAGTAATTCCAACCGTCCATGTCGCGAACCTGTTGCGAACGCCGCCGTCGCCGCCGTGGGGCAACTCCACCGCGGCTCAGCCCTGAACTTTCTTGGTTTGCGCGGTCCCGCCCTTGGCGCCGCGAAGCGTCCGCGGCGCCTCTGCCCGACGTTTCCGCGAGTTGATTCTTTTCCCAAATCAACCGCAGGCCATTCAGCGTCAAGAATTCATCGGTGTGCTGAATCTGCTTCGAGCCGCGTGCCACCAGCGTTGCTTGTCCGCCGGTCGCAACGACGGTCGCCTGCGTTTTCAAGCTCCGCCTTAATACGCGTCAACATGCCGTCGACCATATCGATGGCGCCATAATAAAGCCCCGCCTGCATGTGCGTGACGGTATTCGTGCCGATCACGCGGCCGGGATCCTTGATCTCCACGCGCGGAAGCCTGCGCCGCGCGCGAAAACAACGCTTCGGAGGCGATGCCCAAGCCCCGGCGCGATGACGCCACCCAAATATTCTCCGCGCTCGGAAATCACATCGAACGTGATGGCGGTGCCGAAATCCACCACGATGCACGGACCGCCATATTTGTGAAACGCAGCAACGCCATTCACGATGCGGTCGGCGCCGACTTCCAGGGGATTGTCGACGAGCACGGCCATTCCCGTTTTCACGCCCAGCTTCGACAAACAGGGCTTTCTGTCCGAAATAAAGCCGGGACATTTCCGCCAGGGTCCAATTCATCGGCGGCACGACGGAGCTGATAATCACGCCTCCGATCGCGGCGCCGTCGAGTCCGGCAAGGGTGAACAGGTTGCGCGTCAACACGCCGTATTCATCCACGGTTTGCAGCCGGGCGGTGGTGAGGCGCCAATTCGCGATGAGTTCCTCACCGCGAAAAACGCCCAGCACCGTATTCGTGTTGCCCACATCAATGGTCAATAGCATCTGTCGCCGCCGTAAGTCCGATGAATAAAATTCAGCGAGTCGGTGTCTTTACTTTCGACTTCGCCTCATTCGCGTTTTCGCCCGGAGCGGTAGGCACAGTACAAAAGTGTCTGCGCTACTTGTCTTCAGTGACGTCGCCCGCGATCACCGTCACGATCTGTCCGCCGTCGCGCTTCACCAGCAGCAGTCCCTCGGGTCCAAGGCCAGCGGTCACACCGGCGAAGCTTTCTTTCCCGTTGGTCACGCGAACGCGTTTGCCTTGGGCGTAGCTGGAGATCGCCGCGAATCGGCTGGTGACGCTTTCCGCGCCTTCGGTCAAAAATCGATTGTAGTCGTTCTCGAATTCACGCAGCAACCGCACCAGCAATTCCAGCCGCGATTGCGGCTTTCCTGATTCCACGCGCAGCGAAGTGGCGATCGCAGTCAATTCCGCCGGAAACTTCTCCTGATTCACGTTCAACCCGATGCCCACGATCACAAAGCGAATTTGCGCCGGTTCCGCATGCATTTCGGTAAGAATGCCGCCGACTTTCTTTCCACGGATCAGCAGATCGTTTGGCCATTTCAGGTCGACGTTCAAGCCCGTCTGCGCCTGGATTGCGGCGTGCGCCGAAAGGCCCGCCATCATGGTCAACAGCGGAGCCTGCACGGGTGCAAGATGCGGGCGCAACAGCAGCGTGGCATAAATCCCGGTCGCACGCTCGGAGTGCCACGCGTGCCCGGCGCGGCCGCGTCCGGCCGGTTTGCTCTTCGGCAAGCACCACCGCGCCTTCCGGCTCTCCGGCGTGGCCGAGTTCCAGGGCGACGCGATTCGTCGAATCCACTTTGAAGAAGTGATGGATTCGTTTGCCGAACAAGCTGCCCTTCAATCGCTGGCGCAGCATGTCGGGCGTCAGGATGTCCGGCACTTTCTCCAAGAAATATCCAGTGTGCTGCTCACCTTTCACGCGGACGCCTAACTCGCGCAGCCGATTCACCCAGCGCCACACGGTGGAGCGCGATACGCCAATCTCGCGCGCGATGCGGGCGCCGCTGACCACAATCGTGGCGTTTTCCGCGAGCAGGGTCAGCAGCGCGGCGATGCGCCGATCGGTCACGCCTGGAAGCGTTGCCTGCGTCTTAGGATTGGCCATACGAAGAGAAGCAGTGTAATCCCGATTGGGTCGAATCGCGAATGCGCCTGAAAGTCACTTGCGCTCAGGCGTTGATGACGTACTGGTAGCGCCAGCATCCTGCTGGCGTTTTTGACGTCGAGTACGAGCCAAGAGCCGGCAGGATGCCGGCGCTACCAGTCAAGGTCGACGTTAGGGCCGAAAATGCTCTATTTGGTCTCGATTGCGTCTACAAGCAGGCTCAGGTCGGCTGGCGGCGCCGAATGCGTCAGCGCGCCGGAGGATAGGAAATCGGCGCCGGTTTCCGCGTAAGCTCGCGCATTGTCGAGCGTGATGCCGCCGGAAATTTCGACGACGCAGTCGCGTCGCAGATTGCGCGCCAATTGCACGCAACGCCTCGCTGCGTCTGGCGTCATGTTGTCGAGCAGCACCGCTTCCGCTCCTGCTTCCAACGCTTCGCGCAACTCGCGTTCGTTGCGCACCTCAATCTGGATCGGCAGGGAACTGTCCGGAGAAGCGCTGCGGGGGCCAGCAGTTGCCTCATACGCTGTCATCTCCTGAGGTTTCATCTGCGATGACGCATACGCGTGCGCTTGACCCAGCGCGGCGGTTACGCCCCCGGCCAGCGCAATGTGATTCTCTTTCAGCAGAATCGCGTCGTAGAGACCGATGCGATGATTCGTGCCTCCACCCATGCGCACGGCATATTTTTCCAGCATGCGCAGTCCTGGCGTGGTTTTTCGGGTATCGCGAATCTTCGCATTTGTGCCGGCGAGGCGTTCAACGAAATGGCGCGTCAGCGTCGCGATCCCGCTCAAATGCGCCAGGAAGTTAAGCGCGGTGCGCTCGCCGCGAGAATCGCCCGTGCTCGCGCGTGAATCTGGAGCAACTCGCGCCCCTTCTCGACGATGCTCGCCGTCCTTGCGCAAGCAGCTCGATCGCAGCGTCCGGCATCCAGCGCCCGAAAAACGCGCTCGGCGATCGGCAATCCTGCACAAACCAAGGGAGACTTTGCGATGATCCGCGCATGCGCCACGGCCGTCGCGGGAATTGTCGCCAGCGAAGTTACATCGCCGGTGCCGACATCTTCAGCCAGGGCCCTGCGAATCAGCTCATCGATCTCGTGGGAATTCCAGTCCATGAAGGGGAACCAGGTCCGCTACGCGCCCCGCTCAAGCTCGGCTAGCCGCTTACGCAGTTTTTCCAGTTCCAGCTTTTGCTCCGCGAGGGTCGTTTCCATCCCGCGCACGATCTTCTCGGGCGCTCGGGCGCGAAAGCTCGCGTCGTCCAGCTGCTTCTCTTTCGAGGCGATGGCCTTCTGCAAGCCGTCGATTTCTTTTCGCAGGCGCGCGATCTCGGCGGAGATATCGATTGTGTCGGTCGCGTAGGCGATGCGCACATCGAACTGTGCCGTCGTGCGAACCGCGCCGCCTGTAGCCGCAAGACGGCTCGCGGAGACCGGCATGCTCCGTTAGACCCGCCAGCCGCACGATGCCATCGAGATTTCGCTGGATGGTCGATCGGATGTATTCGTAGGAGCTGTAAAACTCGGCAGCCACTTTCTTTTTTGAAGTCGAGTTTCATTTCCGCCCGGATGTTCCGCAACTCCGCGATGACTTCTTGCACCAGCGCGAATTCGTTGACCCGGGATTGATCGCCGGGGTCCTTTTGTTCCGGAGCGAACGATTGCAACGCAATGGACTTGTCGCCGGGCCGTTGAGGCAATTGGTGCCATAGCTCTTCCGTGAGGAACGGCATGAAGGGATGCAGCAAGCGCAGCGCCCCGTCGAACGCCGCAAACAGATTTCGCCACGCGACGATCGGCCCGCTCGCGGTCGGCGCTCAGCAAATCCGGCTTGATCCACTCGATGTACCAGTCGCAGAAATCGCCCCAGAAAAACTGGTACATCGTCTTGCGCAGCTTCATGGAAACGATAATTCGCCAACGCGGCATTGACGGTGTTTCGAGCCGCAGCAAGCCTCGCGAAAATCCATCCATCGACCAGCGGGATGCTGCCGTGAAAGTCATACGGAGCTTTTTTGCGGACGTCTGGCCCAGCCAGTTCCTCAAACGTCGCGGCTCCGGTCTGCTCAAACTTGTCGAGATTCATGAACAAGAAGCGCGACGGCGTTCCAGATCTTGTTCGCGAAATTCCGCGCGCTGGCGAGGCGGTCGTCGGACAAGATGATGTCGGTGCCCGGCGCGGCCATCGACGCCAGACAAAATCGCATGGCGTCGGTGCCGTATTGCTGATTCAGCTCCACCGGGTCGAGCCCGGTTCCCTTGGACTTCGACATTTTCTCGCCGCTCGCGGTGCGCACCAGCGAATGCAGGTATACGGCGCGGAAGGGAACTTCGCCCGTGAAGTGAATCCCCAGCATGATCATGCGCGCCACCCAGAAAAACAGGATGTCGTAGCCGGTGATCAGCAAGCTTGTCGGATAATACTTCTCGAAGTCGGCGGTCTTTTCCGGCCAGCCCAGCGTGGAAAATGGCCACAGTCCCGAGCTGAACCAGGTGTCCAGCACGTCCGGATCTTGCGTCAGGTGCTCCGAACCGCACGTCGGGCATTTCGCGGGCGCTTCCGTCGCCACCGTCAAATGACTGGTGTTCCTTGCAATACCACGCGGGAATGCGGTGGCCCCACCAAAGCTGGCGCGACAGCGTCCAATCGCGGATGTTGCGCATCCAGTTGAAATATTCTTCGCGGCGATTCTCCGGAACGATTTGGATGTCGCCGCGCTCCACGGCCGCGATCGCGGGCTCCGCCAGTGGCTTCATCTTGCAGAACCATTGCGTGGAAGCGCGGGGCTCGACGATCGTGCGGCTGCGCTCGCAGATTCCCACGGCGTGCGTGTGATCGGTGACTTTCTCGAGCAGGTCGAGCGCCCGCAAATCCTCGACAACCTTCTTGCGCGCGGCGAATCGCTCCATACCCGCGTAGGAGCCCGCGGCGGCGCTCATGTGGCCGTCGTCGGTCATGACATCGATCTCCGGGAGATGATGACGGCGCCCGACCTCGAAGTCGTTAGGATCGTGCGCGGGAGTAATTTTCACCGCGCCGGTGCCGAATTCGCGGTCCACCATTTCGTCGGCGATGATCGGGAATTTCGCGATTCACCAGCGGCACAATCGCGCTTCGTCCGACCAGATGCTTGTAGCGCTCATCCTCGGGATGCACCGCCACGGCGGTGTCGCCCAGCATGGTCTCCGGGCGCGTGGTGGCCACCACCAGGTATTCCTTGCGTCCCGCCACCGGTACCGGATATGCCAGAGATGCCCGGCGCGCTCTTCGTGCACCACTTCCAGATCGCTCAGCACCGTCAGGCAAACGCGGGCACCAGTTGGTCATGCGCTTGTCGCGGTAGATCAGGCCCTGGTCGTAGAGTCGCACGAACACCTAACGCACCACGCGCGACAGTTCCGGCGACAGCGTGAATTTCTCGCGCGACCAGTCGCAGCTCTCCCCGATCTCGCCGCATCTGCCGCTGAATCGTTCCGCCGCTTTCTTCCTTCCATTTCCACACGCGGCGCTCGAATTCTTCGCGGCCCAGCTCGCGGTAATTGATTCCTTGTTCGGCCAGTTGCCGCACCACCACGCGTTGCGTGGAAATCCCGGCGTGATCCGTGCCCGGCAGGTACAGAGTGTTGTAGCCGCGCATGCGATGCCAGCGCGTCAGGATGTCAATCTCGGTGTGGTCCAGCATGTGCCCGATATGCAGAGACCCGGTCACGTTAGGCGGCGGTATCACGATGGAAAACACCGGCCCGGGCGCATTTACGTCCGCGCGAAACAGCTGTTCCTTGACCCAAAACTCCGCCCAGCGGGGTTCGATCTGCTGCGGTTCGTACGCTTTGGCGATTTCGCGAGGCATCCGGCCCAGTACTCCTGAAGATTTGCGCTGCCGTGCATCCCTGCGGCGCGTTTTGCCGTCAGAGCAATCTTCGACTATACGAGGGGGATGCCAGCGCGGTCAATTGAGCGGAAATCGGGCTGGCGAACAATGTCCAATACGCCGACTGATTGTCTAGTTGTCGCCGCTTGCCGAGATACCCGCGATGTCCTGGAACCTGCAGATGGATTCCCCCGTACGCTGTCAGGTGGCTTGCGGTCTCTCCTCTTGACGAATTCGTAGTCGCATCATCTGGTTGCCGCCTCGTTGAAATTCGTACGGCACGGTTTCCAGGGAGACTTCGCAGCGGTCGCGGAGATGGTCCACGACCCGTGAGAGGTACGGTGAGGGGAGGCCATCCAAGGCAAGCAAGGGGAAAATCCTAACCTCGGTGGCGAGGCGGCATAATTCGAGAATTGCGCTTCGATGGAACGCTTCAGACAACTGCTCTGTGTAAAGAAAGAGAAAGTGCGAGCATAGGGCCAAATCAAAAGATTTGTCAGGAAAGGGGAGAGATGGGAGCTCAGCGTTTACGTATCGGCCCTGGCACATCCCCAGATCGTAGTCCTCCAGGAACGCATGCATGGCCTCCATGCGCATGCGCCCTAATTCTTCTATCGACGGAATCGTATCCCAAATGAACTGATGAGCGTTTCGCCGCGTTTGCTCCAATATCTGGTGGTAGGTCACTGCGATCCGATCACGAATGGTTCCGGCATCCAGTCGATACAGCGGATCGGCTGAGATGACCTGGGTACCATGCCGAGTCGCTTCGGCGTTGAAGCTCGCCGGGCCGTCTGAGCAACCCAGAATATTCGAGCGCAGGTCTGCGTCGCTTAGCGCGAACATGCGGCGATATTCGTCGAAAGATCGCCCCCAGGGAACGACTTGATCGAGTATGAACATTGCGATTCCTATGCTGCATCGTACCGACCTGAGCATCGCGATCGCGAGTCAGGAAAACGCCCTTCGCCAAGGATCCGCGGGAAACGGCTGCGGGCCGGCAGAACTCCGCCCATAGGGTTCGTTCGGCCGGGATTTCCTATCTTTGCTACTTGCAACCTAGAAGCGGCCCAATCCTGTAGATTGGATCGTCGCGGCTTATTGGGACTGCGGCCATGGCGGTTGAACGAGCGCCGGTATAGCGGTCACGGCCTTGTTGTCCGGTGGTTTGAAAGAAAGTTGCTCGGCGAGGAAAGCGATGCGGTCGCGAGTTGCTTCGGCGTTGAGCGCGTGTTGCGCATCGTAAATTTTCAATTTTTTCGGTTCGGTCACGAGCTCGAAGTATTTCTTCGCCATCTCGCCATTCAGAAACGGCTCATTGGTGGCGTACTGCAGAAACATTGCCGCCGGCGCAGCGTGTGAGATGTATTTTCCAGCATCCATCCAGAAATATTTGGCGGCAAAGGCATCGAATTTCTCCGCGCCGACCTTTTCCCGATACTCCTGGAGGGCTTTCGTTTTCTTATCGACCTCGAAGGACAGATCGCCGGCCATGATAACAAAGGCTTTGAATCGCTTGTCTACGCCGCTGAGAAAACCACCAGCCGAAGCGTCGCAACTGTGCCCAACGTAGGCGAGCCGCCTCGGATCGACGTCCTGTCGTGCGAGGAGAAGATCTGCACCGCGGCGAAGGTTGACGTCCTGTTGGACTCCCACGGCGATCTGCTGCTCGTTCAAAGGTGTGCTGTCCTCCACAAAGCCAGGATGAACGGTTACGTGATCCGGCAACAGGGAAATGACGCCAGAATGCGCCAGCACCACAGCTTCGTCCAGGAACTCCGTGCGATTCTTTTTGTCGGACCCAGGCATGCACCAATGCCCGAAAATCACCGCGGGGAATCGCCCTTGCCCTGCAGGCACTACGAGGTAGGCCGTGACCTTGCCTCCATTCGGCCCCACCGCGGCGCTGCGCTCACCGACTGGGCTCGTGAAGGAGATGTCGTAGATCGAGACGCTCTCGCGCTGCTGTATTCCGGCTTGCTTGATGTCGATGGGGGCGTTGTGGTCGTAATCCCAGTGGTGAAGGAGCTGGTCGTTGGAGCCTTGAGGGTCGACGCCAACCACTGAGTGAAGGACGATTGAGAGAAGGACGGTTTGCGCGATGCCTGAGCATCGGATGAACATAAATGGATCGCTGGCGCGCCTCCGCGTCTTTAGACGCATCGTAACGTGTTTTTATTCCAGCTGCGCTGGATTATTTGGGGACCAGTGGCTGCCCGCAGGATCCCGTCGGGCAACGGTCCGGCATCAGGACGAATCCGTGGATCGAGGCGACGAGTGTGGCGGAACCAGAGGATTCTCGGGAATTACGGCTTTTTGGTTAATTCTTCGCGGACGATGGTCTCAATGACGGGCTTCAGAAGGTCGCGGGCTACTTCCTGCAATCGGTCGGGGCTCATGCGTTCAAGGACTCTGGCTACGACTGCATCCATATCGAGCTCGGTTGCGCCGTGCGCGGCTTCTTCGCGCGCGGTTTCCACGGCCTCGGGTATCACGGAGTTCGCGGTCATTCCAGAAACCACTTCGATTTCGTCGGGAGCGTCCGCGGTTGCAAACGAACTCGTCGGCTCCGCAGCTTCTGGCGCAGCAGCGGCTTCCACAACGTGTTCTGGCGCAGGCGGCTGACTGATCGCCGGCGTGACCGGGGCATCCCAAGTGGACGCAAGCTTAGTCGCCTTTTGTGCTTCCGCATCCCAGGGACTGGGCGGCGGCGTTGAAAACCACGAAGTCGTCGAACTGGTTTTTTCCGTTTCGACGACGGGCGTTTCGACGACGGAAACGGCTGCGGATGCTACAAAGGGCACAGCCTCAACAGGAGGTGGCTCTTCCTCCGGCTCGACGACGTGGGCTGCGGAAACTGATTGTTCAGAAAGTACCTGTCCAGAAACCACTTCATCGGAAACCAATTGCTGCGAGGGCAGGTCTTGGGAAGCACGGCGCTCTGAAACCGGCGCTTCGGAAACAAAACTTTCTTCTTGCACAGGAGAGGGCTCGGCGTGTCCCACCATCGCTTCGAGCTCAGCAGCGTGAGGAGCCGGATGTTCTTCTTCTGCGACGGCCGCTTTATTCTGCACTCCCGCCTCAATTGCCGCCGCCCAGGCTTCTCCGGAAAACGGCGCCGCCGGCATATTTCTAAAATCGGAAATCGTACTATGGACGTTCTCCTGGACCTCGGCAGCCTCCGTCAAATCTGCCTTTTCGCGCGTAGGAGTCCAGTTCGAGTGCCTTCTGCCGCCCGCCAAAGCTTCCTCGGACGCAGCGTCGCGCCATCCGCTCCCGGACGCGGCGACATCTTCTTCTTTGGATTCTTCGCTGCCAGCGTCGCGCCGCCATGAGGGTTTCGCGTCCGCGTCCTCTTCTTCCTCTTCCTCCTCGACTTCCGCGGTGCGCCAGTCACGCTCCAACGCAGGCACAGCGGTAACTTCGCTGAGTTCCTCTTCGGTGTCGGTGCCAGGTGTTTCCAGCAGGCTGCCAAAGGCCACCGGTTGTTGGCCTGCTTCAATCTTCAATGCGGCGGGACGCGGTGGAGCTTCGTCCACGAACGATTCCGTGTCAAATTCCGGCAAAGTTGCGGCCGGCTTAGGCGCGAAGTTCGGACTGCCGCCTCGCGACTCCGAAGCTGCCGCGGGAGCTTCCACGGGAACCTCCGGCACTGCCTTCGCCGGAACGAAGCCCGCATGGGCGACACCTGCGCGCACCAGAGCGGACTTCACCATGGAAATCAAAGGATCGGGAGGAACGAAAGGCTTCTTCAAGACGCCGTCAGCGCCCACGCGTTGCGCTTCCTGTTCATCCAAGGGGTCAAACGCGCCCACCAGCAGAATCACCGGTATGTGCTTGAGCGCCGGGTCGTCTTTAACATACTTGCAAACTTCATAGCCGTTGCGCACCGGCATGAACACATCGGCCAGCACCAGGTCCGGTTGTATATCGGAGATTTTGCGCACGGCCGCTTCGCCATTGCCCACGGCGATCACCTCGATGCCATGGTCCTTCAGCGCAAGACCCACCATCTTCTGGATATTGCTATTGTCGTCCGCAACCAGGATCTTGGCCACCGAACGTCCTCCGGGAAAAACTCCCGACTTTTGGTTGATACCGTTCCGCGACCGTGCTCAGCTCGACCGGTCGGTCGTCTCCCCCAGCCGCGATAGCCTACATCGCGCTTAGGGATGACTCAACATCATTGGAGCATTCCGTCCAGAGGTCGTCAACGCTAACCGGGAACAGGTGTGTCGGAAGTGAATACCCTGAGGAATTGATCCGGTAGACTTATCTATTTTGGAAGGTTTATTTGGAGCGGCCGCGTCTGTGGGTCCTTCGAATCAGGTGGAAGCGTCGAATTGTCGTCCCGGTAGAACAACTGGGATGGTCGAAACACGGATTCCATATGACAACCTGGGCACGTTCGACGGTACGCCATTCGAATCGAGGGCAAACGCGCCGAAATAGAAAGAGCGCGCCACAAGGCGCGCTCTCTGGACCCTACGGCAGGCACTCGACTACCAAGGCACGAGTTTGCGGAGGCCCTTCTTCTTCTTGCTGCTGGATTCCTTCTGGTCGCTGGAATCGGTTGAACTGGAGCTCTGCGAATTATCCGCAGCGGTGCCGTCTGCATTTTGCGCCGGAGCGGACGCATCGCCGGCGGTCTTTGAGTCCGAGGTTCCGGTCGTCGTAGTGTTCACCGGATTCGTGCTCGCGTCCGGTGCAGCTGGCGGAGAGGCAGGCGTCGCAGCCGCCTTCGGGTCGCCCGCAGCTCCTGGGTTGGCGGAGGTGCCATCAGCTGGCACCGCTGCTGGCGTCTCTTCCGCGCCGCGGGAATTGCCGTCGGCAGTGCCCGTTCCGCCGCTCGGGGCGCTTCCGGGTGTCACGATTTCCACTACCGCCGCGTTTCCGGCTCCCGGCGCGGACCCGCCTAAGCTCGACCGATTCCCCGGCGTCAAAATGTCGGTCGCGGAAGTGTTGTCCGACTCCGGCTGCAGGTTCGGAGCGCCTGTTCGCGCGGCTGCCACAAGCTCGGTGTGCGGGCCTGACCGCACCAACGCTAGCGGCTTCTTGATCAAGCTGTCATGCTCGCGCGGCGTGTTCTGCTCCGCAACCATCCAGGCCTGCGCCTTGGGGTCCGGCTGAGGTATGGGAACCTTGAAGGCCTTCAGCTTGCCTTTCGCGTCCGGGACCAGCGGTGACAACGGATAGTTCCGAACGATCTGCGAATAGTAGAGCTGCGCTATCTCTTTGTGCTCGCTGCGCTCGAAAATGTCGCCCAACATCCACAGGGCATGGTCCGACTTGCTATAGAGCGGGTAACGTTTGGTGATGGCAATCAGCCTGGCTGCCGCGGCGCGTTTGTCGCCCTTCACGTAGTAGTAGTAGCCGATGCGGTAGTCACCTTCGGCAATGATCTCTTGAACGTTCCGCAGGCGTTGTTCGGCTTGGGGTGCCAACGGATCCTTGGGATACTTTTCTAGGAAGGTCTGAAACTCCTCCTCGGCGGACTTGGCTTCGGTGCGATCCCGATCGGGCTTGGCGATCTGCTTGTAGTGGGTGTTCGCCACCTGGAGTTGCGCATAGCTTGCTTCCGGCAGGAAGGGAAAGAAGATGCCGAAGTCTTTGTAAGCCTGGATGGCCTGGGTCAGGTTCGCGGTCCCGCCTTCTTTATAGTAGGAGTCGGCGATCGCCAATTTTGCCTTGGCCAGATACTCGCTGTCCGGATAGGTATTGATGAGCGTCTGCAGACTCAGGCGTCCGACTTCCTGACGTCCGTGCTTGATGTCTTCGATGGCGCGGTCGTACAGAATCTTGTCGGGCTCGGCAGTGTTGTCGGCGCTGGTGGACTTGTCTACTTTTTTCTTTTTGTGGAGGATTTGCGCGTCGCAGGTGTTGACCGTAAGCGCCGCTAGTCCCGCTACCAAAACAAGAATGCTTAACCGTTTCCCGTTCTTGCTTGTAAAAGCTTGGAGCAAACGTTCACCTCTCCAACGTAAATATCGGCCCTTGAGTGCCTTCACAGCCGGCGGGGCCATCCTGCTGCTGGCTAAACTCGGAACAAACTTAGTATACCCTGAACGAAAGGACAGGCCAGCGTCAAAATTGCCCGCTAGGCCAGGGGTCCAGGGGCCTGGAAACCTCGCCCGAGGTGCACCCTTATAGTTCCTCCGCGCTTGGGTGAGATGCCCGTTCCTCCATTGGAGGGTTGCCTCGGCTTGCAGGGCTTGCCGGTAGAATTTAAACAAACTGTTACAATGCTCGGCGGTGAAGCCACTAAAATAACACGGCACTGGCTGCCAGGGGCGAACTGCATCCGCGAAAATGGATAAGCGAAAATTTCTCTTTGTCTCTCTCTCAGGACTCATTGGTGACATCGCGTGGCAGATTCTGAAGGAAGGCCACGACGTCCGCTATTACATCGACAACGAAAAAGAACGCGACATCGCCGACGGCTTCGTTCCCAAGTCTATCGACTGGGAGAAAGACGCCAGGGAGTGGGCAGATATCGTTGTTTTCGACGATACGCTCGGCCAAGGCGCCAGGGCTCAGACCCTTCGCGCGGCAGGGAAGCCGGTCATCGGCGGCACAGAATACACCGACCGGCTCGAAGACGACCGCTCCTTCGGGCAGGAGGAGCTGAAGAAGGCCGGCGTCAACATTATTCCGTACGAAGACTTCGACTCCTTCGATCCCGCAATCGAATTCGTGAAGAAAAATCCCGACCGCTACGTCATCAAGCCCAGCGGGGAAGCGCAAAACGTCAAGCGGCGCCTCTTCGTCGGCGAGGAAGAAGACGGCGAAGACGTCATCCGTATGCTGGAAGCCTACAAGAAGGCCTTCAGCGAGGAGATCAAAGTCTTCCAGCTACAGCGCCGGATCAACGGCGTCGAAGTCGCCGTCGGTGCGTTTTTCAACGGCAAGCGGTTCATTACTCCGATCAACATCAACTTCGAGCACAAGAAGCTTTTCCCGGGGGAAGTCGGCCCGCCAACGGGTGAGATGGGCACCGCCATGTTCTGGAGCGAGCCCAATGCTCTCTTCTACCGAACGCTTCTCAAGATGGAACCAAAGCTGGCGCTCGAGGGCTACGTTGGTTACATCGACCTGAACTGCATCGTCAACAACAACGGCATTTACCCTCTGGAATTCACGTCGCGCTTCGGCTATCCGACAATTTTCATTCAGCAGGAAGGCATCCTCACGCCCATCAGCGACTTCTTCTGGGAGCTGGCGACGGGCGCGGAGCCGAAGTGGCGCACCCGCAGCGGCTTTCAGATCGGCGTGCGTATCGTCGTCCCGCCGTTCCCGTTCGACGACGAGCCCACCTTCGAGTCGTTCTCTAAGGACAACGCCATCGTCTTCAAACGCGGTACACCCGAGCAAGTTCACATCGAAGACGTAAAACAGGTGAATGGCCAGTGGCTGATCGCCGGAACATCCGGAGTCGTACTCGCGGTAGTTGGCACCGGCCAAACCATGAAACAAGCCCAGGCCCAGGTTTACACCCGGATCAAAAACATTCTCATCCCCAACATGTACTACCGCACCGACATCGGTGACCGCTGGGCGGAAGACTCCGACAAACTCCACAACTGGGGCTATCTGAGGTAGCACGTACACTCTTGTCGGCGTCCTCGTTCGGGCTTTGCTTCAATGCATCGGGACCGACTTGCCACCGCCCGGCCGGTTCTTCTGCAGCAGGAACGACAGCCCGAACATGATCAGGGCCGCGACCGCCAGCACCCAATACGTATCAATGTAGGCCAGCGTCGCCGCTTGCAGCTTCAACTCGGCGTACAGTCGTGCGGTGGCTTGCTGCTGTGCGCCGAACGTGCTGAGTCCGCCGCGTGCGAGTTGTTGCGCTGTTCCTTGGATCGCGCCTTGGAAATTGTGGTTTATGATCGACCCGTTGGCCGCCAGTACGTCCTGGTGATACTGGGAGCGGCGGGCAATGATCGTGGTCACCAGTGATGTCCCCACGCTGCTTCCAATGTTGCGCACGAAGTTGACCAACCCGGCGACCGCGTTGTTCTTTTCCGGTGCAATGCCGATGTAGGCTGCGGTCGTCGCTGGAATGAAGATGAATCCCAGCGGAACGTATTGCAAGATACGCAAACGGGTTGCCGAGCCCATGCTGATCAGCAGATCGATTCGCTTTGTCGAGTAAAACATGCCCATGCACAGCGCCAGCCATCCGAAGGCAATCAGGTAGCGCCCCTGGATACGCGTTGTCAGCTGGCCCACGATGGGCAGCTCAAAGAGCAATACGACTGCGGCCGCGGACATCACGATCCCGGCTGTCTCCGCGGCATAGCCCATCAGCGTCTGCAAATACTGCGGCATCAGCACTGTGGACGCGAACGAGATCGCCCCGACCATGAACATCACCAGACTTGCCACGCAGAAATTCGCGTGCTTGAACAAACGCACGTCCACGATGGGGTCGTTCTGAAACCATTCGTAGATCACGAGAGTGACCAGGCAGACCACCGCGGTTACCGTGAGCGAGGTGATAAATCTCGAGCCGAACCAATCGTCTTCCTGCCCTTTATCCAGCAGGATCTGCAGCGCTCCGACACCCACAGCCAGCAGGCCGAACCCGATATAGTCCACTTTGAGAGATTTCCCGATATTCCGCGAAATGTAGAGCGGGTCCTCGATGAGCCGGTACACCAGGTACAGCGCGATCAACCCGACGGGCAAATTGATGTAGAAAATCCAGCGCCAGGTGTAGTTGTCAGTGATCCAGCCGCCCAGCGTCGGTCCGATCGACGGCGCCACGATAGCGGTGAAACCGTACACGGAGAACGCCAAGCCGCGTTTCTCGGGCGGAAAACTATCGGCCAGAATGGCCTGTGCCATCGGCTGCAAGCCACCGCCGCCCGCGCCTTGGATGACTCTGGCTATCAGCAGAAATCCCAGGCTCCAGGCCACGCCGCAAAGCAGCGAGCTCAGCGTGAACAGCACGATGCAAATCATGAAGAACCGCTTGCGTCCCAACATGCCAACGAACCATCCGCTGATCGGCAGCACGATCGCATTCGAAACCAGGTACGACGTCAGCACCCACGTGCTCTCATCATTGCTCGCGCCAAGGTCGCCGGCTATGTGCGGCAACGCCACGTTGGCGATGCTGGTGTCCAGAACTTCCATGAACGCCGCCAGAGACACCACCACGGCAATTAGCCAGGGGTTGACGTCTAACTTCGGCGACACGCCTGACAAATCCGCCACATTTTCACTGGAACTCATCGGCCTCTCGGATGGTGAACGCCGACCGCGCGAAGAAGCCTACCCCCAAAACGAGGCGGTCGGCCATGCTGCGGTTGGTTCAAGGTGGACCGCTATTTTGATGATTGGAGCGTGGCGCAAGTCACGGTAGAACTTGAGTAGGCTGTCCCGAAAGCCTTCTTGCACGCATATGGGTTTGACAGAATCATGACAACTTTTTTCTATGTCTGACGCGGCCCATTGCATATCATCACCTCGCGGATCAACTCTCTATCCTCGTTCCAGGAGAAGAATCATGTTTTCCAAGGAGAAACGATGAAGCGTGTGCTTGCAGCCTGCTTGCTCTTCGCGATGACCCCGGCTTTGCCTTCCTTACCGGCGCAAACCCAAAAGCCTGACGTCGCGAAGTTGTCTCTGAAAGTTGGTGACCCAGCTCCGGATTTCACGTTGCTGAGCGATCAATGGAAAACGGTCAAGCTTAGCGACTATCGGGGAAAGAAAAATGTCTTTCTGGCCATCTACGTTCTCGCCTTTACCGGTGGTTGAACCAAGCAACTCCAGGCGGTCCAGTCTGGAATAACTGCAGGAAAGATCGACCCCTCCGACACGGAAATCTTCGGCGTTAGTATGGATAGTCCCGCCGCGAACGCCGCCTTCGCCAAGCAGATCAATATCAAGTTCCCGCTGCTCAGCGACATGAACAAGAAGATGCTGAAGGAGTACGGCATCCTCAAGGGCTACGACGTCCAGAATGAGACCTATCAATGGGCGCAGCGTGCGAACATCGTCATCGATAAGAACGGAATCATCCAACACATCGAAGAAGGTGACAGCGCGGTCGATCCCAATACCGCGATGTCGGTCTGCACGGACTTGCACAAGAAAGAAGCCGCGAAGTAGATACTGGGGCGGCCGAATTACCATTCGGCCGCCGCTCCTTTCGCGGCGGCAGTTCGTCGCCGTCCGGGAGGGGCAAGCCCCTCCCCTACAGGTTCGCTCGGCGCTACCATGTGATCGGCGGGCGGCTCGCAGTGCGGGAGGAGACCTGGTATCTGGCACACAATACAGACTTTCCTGTATAGCAGGCAGCGTCACTCTGCGGGCACAATGACGAAGCTCTTGAGGTACAGCGAAATGAGTACGACGAAAGTTTCGGGTACGATCGGTACATCGCTGGCTCCTCCCGCGCATTGGGCCGAGGGGGAGCACCGCGCCCACGTTGCGCAATTCTACGCGGATGACACGTTTCTTATCGAAAGCCTGAGCCGATTCATCGGCACCGCTCTGGGCGGTGGCGATGCGGCAATCGTAATTGCCACGCCGTTGCACCGAGAGGGGTTGGCGCGCGTTTTGAAATCTCGTGGACTGGATACCTCCGCCGCGCTCAAGACGGGACGGTATGTGTCCATGGACGCCGCCGATACGCTGTCGACGTTCCTGGTGGACGGCTGGCCGGACACACGTTTGTTCACTGACGTCGTGGGCGGTTTGCTGGCGCGTACCAAGTCCAAATCTGGTGGAACCGACCAGCGCATCACCGTGTTCGGCGAAATGGTTTCTTTGTTGTGGTCCCAGGGAAAACTCGATGCCGCGTTTCGTCTCGAACAGCTGTGGAACGACCTGGCCAAAAATCACGCATTCTCTCTGCGTTGCGGCTATCCGATACAGGGCTTCGACCGCCAAGAGCATGGCGACTTGTTCCTGAAAATCTGCGCGGAACACACCGGTGTCATTCCGAATGAAAGCTATACGTCGCTGGAGGACGAAGAGCACCGCCTCCGAAATATCACTCATTTGCAGCAGCGCGCGCAGGCGCTGGAGAATGAGATCAACGAGCGCAGGCGCGCCGAGCACGAGTTGCGCGTAGCGCACGACAATCTGGAAAAGCGCGTCATTGAACGCACCCTGGAACTGCAGCAAAAGAATCTACAAATACAGAAGCAGGCCGAGACTTTGGAATCTGTCAACCGTGGTTTGCGCGAACTTTCCTCGCGTCTGTTGAGCGTCCAGGACGAAGAGAGGCGGCGCATCGCTCGCGAATTGCACGACAGCACCGGACAAGCGCTGGCGCTGTTGAGCATGAATCTCTGCGCCCTGCAAGGCGAGGCGAAGGCGATTAACGCCGAATTCAGCAACGCACTGGCCCAGAACGTTGAAATTGTGAACCAGGTGTCCGGCGAGTTGCGGACGATTTCCTACCTGCTGCATCCGCCGCTTCTGGACGAGATGGGGCTGCTTTCCGCGCTGAGATGGTTTACGGACGGGTTTGAGGAGCGCAGCGGCATCAAGGTGAAATTGGAGTTGGATTCCGAATTCGGGAGAGTGTCGCGAGACCTGGAAACGGCTGTCTTCCGCGTTGTCCAGGAATCGCTTACCAACATTCACCGTCATGCGGCCAGCGCGACTGCGACGATTCGGCTCCGCCAGTCCGGCGATCGAGTCACTCTCGAAATTGAAGACGCTGGGAAGGGCATCCCCCCAGAGAAGCTGTCTGAAATTGCTTGCGCCGGCGTGTCTGGTGTCGGACTTCGCGGCATGCGCGAACGCATTGAGAATTTTCACGGCACGTTCGATATTACATCAGGTGAGACGGGGACCTGTATTCGCGTTTCGATCCCGATTCGCTGTTTCTGCGCCACCAAGCGATGCTTAACCCGTTCCCTTGCGGATGCTGTAGCCTTAGCGAAGTATCCCGTCCTCGCCAATACTTTGCGCGGCAACAAGATTGACTTGAGATTCTTAGGAGTAGCTTGCGAGTTCTAGTCGCCGACGATCAGCCAGGTATTCGAAAGCGTGTATGCCTTACGCTGGCTTCTATCACCGCTCTCGACGTGTGCGAAGAGGCTGCCAACGGGCAGGAAGCCGTCGAGAAAGCTGAGGAATTCAGTCCGGACCTGATTATTCTGGATGTCACCATGCCGGTGATGAACGGCCTGGACGCCGCACGCAAAATCCGCGTATTTTCCCCGCAGACACCCATCCTGATTCTTACCATGCACAAGAGCAGGCAGTTAATGGAAGAGGCTCGAAAGATTGGTGTTCAGGGCTACGTTGTGAAGGCCGACGCCGGGCAGAGTTTGGGTTCGGCGGTCGCCGCACTTATGCAACAGCAGACCTTCTTTCCTTCCGAGTTCTAATCTCCACCAGCGGAGCTTTCGCGATCGCACCGCGCACGGCTTATTGCTTCGGAGGCTGGGCCGTCGGCGGAAGGATGCCGTTCAGGCGCAGGTAAACTGCTTGCGTGCCGTAGTGATCGAACCACTCGTCGCTTAACAGCATCATCGTGCCGGCGCGAGTCGTTTGCCGATTTGGCCCCAGCGTCACCGGGTCGCCCAGCTTGGAGTCGTCGGCGGCAGCGAGAGCCGTGGTGCAGAAATCGAACGATGACTTCAGTGCCGCGACCAGCTTGTCTTTGCCGTCGGTGTCGGCGATGGTCACTTCGGGAGCGGCCGTGCCGGAAACCTTCGAGCACAGGCCATAATTTGCCTGCGCGCTGTGCATGACCAGATGAGCGTAGGTGTTCATTTCTGGCGTGGGCTTAAAGGAATATTTCTCCGCCGGCATAGCCTCTGCGGCAGCAACCATGTTTTTCGCGAACCGTGGCAACTGCGTCTTTAGCGTCGCGCTCACCGGATTCGCCGTCGGCGCTGCATCCTGCCGAGCACTCGCTCCCCCTGCAAACACAGCCACGATCGCGCACAGCCCTGCCCATTGCATGCGTTTCATTGATGTCACTCCTTCCGTGCAACGTAGGGCCGAAAGCATAGCGCCAACGCAGCCGGACAACAAGCGATTCCCGGCACGAGCGATTGACCGGGCGGAAGCCCAGCGCCTACATAGCCGGCAGACGGCGCTGGTAACACATCGGCGAGGCGGGTCGAATTGCGAGCTAGTTTGCGACGGTCAGTTCGATCGTGGCGGAAGAGGAGACGCGAGAGCCTGCGAGTGGGGATTGGTCGATGACCGAGGCGTGCGGCCATTGAGGCGCGGTAACGTAGTTTACTTTGCGGTGCAGGCCTGCGACGTCGAGGCGGCGCTGGGCGTCGATTTCGTTCAAGCCAACCAGGTGCGGCATGACGTACGCGACATCCCGCGGGCCCTGGGAAACCAGGACGTCCACGCGGGGCGTTGCGGCGCCTGCGCCCGGGCGCGGAGTCTGCAGCACAACCGTGTCCACGGGTTCGTCCGGCATCGTCAATTCGGAAACTTCGCCGACTTGCAGGCCGGCGCGCAGCAGTTCGATTCGCGAGGCTCGCAAGGAATTGCCTTCGAGGAGTGGAATTTCGAGTTGGCGTTGGCCCAGGCTTAGAACCACGTGCGCCTGCTGCGAAACCTTCATCAGCAGGCCGGCGCCCGGCGTTTGCCGCACAACCACATTGATGGGAGCGTCGCTGTAAACGCGGTCGGCTACCCGCAGGACCAAGCCGCGCGAGCGCAGCATGCTGTTGGCTTCGCCGACATTTTTGCCGACGAGATTGGGCATGGTTGTTTCGCGCCCGTGGATAGCGATGCGCATTGCGGTGATGGCGCTAAGGAACGCCGCCGACGTCAAAATGAAGATCAGCAGAGCGGTCTGGCCGAGAGTTTCTAGGCGGTCACGAAGAGTCATCGTGCGATTTTAGAGAGATATTGTGATGCCATCATCAGAATGCCAGTGTTTGTGGCAGCGGGCCACGAAATCAGACCGGCCGTGCACGCCGTTGGTTACTTCTTCTGAGGCGGTGGTGGATAGTCCGGCAGCTTGTCCTTGCTGGTGTCCGCGCGCTTGACCTCGAGTTCGTCGAAGAGCAGCGATGGGCTGATGACCGTCGTGGCGATGCCACCAGCTCGATTGCTAATCAGCGGATCGTTGCCGACCGACATCAAGTCGCTGCGCAGAGCGCGCACGTCGAGCTCGTTGAAGACGGCGCCGCGGACGAGTTCCTCGTGGCCGTCGGGATAGATGCGATACAGCAGTCGAGGCGAGTTCCCCGGACCGAGCGTTTCCACGCGGTAGCCGTACGGCTTGCCTTGTTCGGTGATCATCTGGATCACGCGCTGCTTCAGTGCTTCCGGAGATTGCGCGTCGGAACTCTTCACTAAGAGCACCCCTAGGTTGGGCGCGGGAAATGCCCCGGCGCCCGCGCGGCCGTGACCGTTGGACGAAGGGAAGTCGCGGATCGGCTGGCGGCTCACCAGATAATTGACCAGCGTTCCGTTCTCGACCAGCGTCACCGGCTGGGCCTTCACGCCGTCGTCATCCACATCGTAATTGCCCACAAGGCTTTTCCCCTGGAAATCCTTGAGCGTAGGATCGTCCACCACCGTTAGGAAGTTCGGCAGCACGCGAGTCTTGTAGCTGGTGGCAAAGGCGCCGGTAGTGCGATTCGGCCTGCCAAGCTGGGGCTTGCGGCCAAGCACGTTCGCGCCTACCAGGGACGCGATCACGTCATCAGCGGCATCCGGCGCGAATAACACCGGGCCGCGATATTCCTCCTCGACGATAGGTGCCTGGCGCAACGCAACTACGGTGTCCAACATTTTTTTCGACTCAGCGATGAGCTTGTCGCGGGTGGGAAGTTCGTCGGGATTGGCGACCATCCAGAACGGGTTGCGGCTGAGGCGCATCCCGTCGGCGGCCTGCGCGGTGCTGTTCAGTTGCACGCTGTAGGTATTCTTGCCAGTGCGCGTGACGGTGCCTTCGGAATTGACCAGATACTCATTCACCGCCGAAAAGTGCAGCGAAGCCGAGACCGACTGTACGTCGGGATATTGCCGGTAGAGATTGGTGGCATCCTCTATGGTTTTCTTCCAGGCAGAATCGTCGACCTGCAGCGCAACAGTCGGTTCCAGGATGCTGACGACCGGAGCCTTTGCAAAATCGTCCACCGGGGCGCTCTCGGTGCTGAACTGCTTTAGCGCGGCTTGCTTCTCGGTCAGCGCTTGCACCGCTTCTTTGTAGGCGTCGTCGGTGGCCAGCCAGATTTGATGGCGCAGCGCGATGGGGTCATCGTCGAGCGGGAGAATATTGGTTTCACCCATGCCGATGCCGTAGTAGCTGTCCTGCTTGTAGTCGCCGATGCGGACCACCACGCGAATGACCCGGTAGCGGACGCGCTGATTTTCACGCAACGCGCCAAAGGCGGCTTCCGCCGAATAGTCGTCGATGTCGTTGACGCGATATTCGATGTAATAAGGAGGATCGACTTGGTCCATTCGGAGTTGCGACTTGGAACGATCGAGTTCAGTCAGGAGAGCTTCCAGTAAGGGATCGCCACTTGCGGCGGCATGCGCCGGGCCGGTTGCAGTCGTTGGCGCGGTTTTCGAGGCCTCGTCAGCGGGCTTCGCGGCCGCAGCAGTGATGCCCGTGATTCCGAGCGTCGTGAAAATGGCAAAAGCGCAGGCGGTGCGGATGATGGTCATGGCTTCACCGTCTGTTTTGCTGGCGTGTCCTGCTCGGACGCCGTCGTCGTCTCGAAGCCGGGCGGGGGCAAGATGGGCGGCCGCTCGTGGGAGTGCGCACGCTTTTGCACTTCCATTTCAGAGAACAGCATTGCCGGTGCGACGGCTGACACTGGCACGCTGCCGCTTTCGGCGCCGCAAACACCGTTGAAAACGTGTTGCTGGTCGCCGGTGGTAATGATGCGGGTCAGTGCGGCGAGCGGTGTCCCCACGATGTCGACCCCGCGCACCAACTCATCGGGACGTCCGTCCGCGTATACGCGATACACAATCACGGGCAGCACCTGGAACGCCTGAGGCAGTGAGCGCGTCGTCAGCGTGAATCCGCCCTGGATGTCATCGAAGTAGAGCCCGTAGGGCTTGCCTTGTTTCTTGGCCTCGTCGATGAGCTTCTGTCGCAGGTCCGCTTCCGGGACCGATTTCGTGGACGTCACGATCAGATTGCCCTGGCGGCCCGTGGGCATCAGGCCCGGTTGATTGCGCCCGTGGCCATTCGACACACTGAAATCCTTGATCGGCATCCGCGACATCAGAAAGTTCTTGAGAATTCCATCTTGAATGACCGCGACTCGCTGAGCGGGCGAACCCTCATTGTCGAACTCATAGTAGCCCGCGAGTTTTACTCCCCCGAGTTCCTTGATCGTGGGATCGTCGGTAACGCTCAGAAATGTCGGCAGGACTTCCTGGTTCACCTTCTTCGTAAAGGTTTGTCCTTCGTCTTCATCCTTCTGCCGATGGCCTTCCATCCGGTGGCCCAGGACTTCATGAAAAAATACCGCTGCGGCGCGGCCGCTGAGAAGCGCGGGTCCGTCGTAGGGTTCGGCGACCGGCGCTTTTCGCAAATCGCGCAGGTCCAGCGCCATCTTGTCGATCTTCGCGATGAGGTCCGCTTCGCTGGGCAGACCGCTGGCCGCCGGCGCCTGGAATGTTTCTACGCGCAGAAGCTCCATGCCGTCGGACGCGCGCGTTTGCGCTTCGATCACCATACGCGTCGAGGCGCTGGGCGTCGCGATCATGGTTCCTTCGCTCGAAACCAGCCGCGCGTTGGAGTTCTGCACCTGCAGCGTCACAGAGCCGAAGTACACGTCGGAATATTTGCGGAACGCTGCGGACAGCCGGCGAATCTCGCCTTCCCAGGCCGAGCGATCGAACCCGGGCACTGTCAACGGTTCGCCCGTGTGCGTCTGCGGCGCTTCCTTGGAAAAGTCTGGCGACTTGTCCTCTTCTTCCGCGCGGACCGCGGTATTCGTCTTCACGTTGAGATAGGCAGGAGCGGCGCGTTTGTATTCACGGTCGGTCAACTCCCACAAAACGCGCGCGATGGCGTCGGGGTCGTCGCCGAGCGGCAAGCTGCCGGAGGTCATGCCGCTGGAGCGGCTCTGTCCGTGAGTGTTGTCCAGCGCGGCGCACCCACGCGCATGGTCACATCGGCCTGGCGGCGCCGGAGGCCCGCGTCGGTCAACAAGCTTCCGTACGATCCAATCAGCACGACGAGGTCTTGGTCATTCACTGTATAGCTGAGGTAGTAAGGCGCCGGCTCGCTCTTAGCCAGGGAACTGGTGGCGCGGGCGAGTTCGCCCTGCATCACTTTCAGGATCGGGTCAGGAGCTGCCTTCGGGGCGGAACCCGCGCGATTCCCGGAAGCCGTGCCCGCCGAAGTAAGCGGCGACACCGCAAGCTGCGCGGCCATCGCCAGGCACGCTGCCATGCGCGCGAATTCTGTCGGCCGGGAAGGACGCTTCCCGCATACGCGTGACGATCCAGCAATCTTTATCAAGCCAATTCTCCAGTCTCTTGGTCAAAAAAGTTCAGAAGGCGGCGTCTTTCGTTCCTGCTCGGGATGCAGCGGCTCCTGCGCAGCAGTTGTCCTGAATTTCGGGCTCTGAGGTGCCGCAAAAATCGAGTATGCCCTAGCGTTCCGGCGCGCGCAAACTACGTGTTGCCGAAGCGTTCCCCTTCGGTCAACCGGGCCCCGGACGCAAATTCCAATGCCTTCACTTTCTTCCCACCCTCTTGTTTGACGGATACGACCCGCAATTCGGTTGCTCCCCCGCAGGATACGACCAGCTCATGCCCAGTGAAGCGAATCGTTCCGGGCGGCGAACTCTCTCTCTGTGATGCCGCCCCTTGCGATCCAGCTTCATGCAAATCGTTAGACACCGGCTCGCCAGCAAGGTGGCAGGTACGTTCGCGGAACGTGGTGTAGGCTCCGGGCCAGGGCGTAAAACCACGCATGCGGTTGTAGATTTCCTTTGCCGGGCGTCTCCAGTCGATCCGGCCGTCTTCCTTCTTGAGCAGCGGTGCGTACGTGGCCTCCGCATGATTTTGCGCGCGGGACGCCAGCGTTCCAGCGCCAATGCCCCTCAGTGTGTCGGTCATCAACGGCGCGCCGGCGTCGGCCATCCGGGCCGCGAGTTCCGGCGTCGTCTCGCGCGGACCGATGGCCATCTCGGTTTGCAGCAGCATTTCGCCGGTGTCCATGCCGGCATCGATGCGCATGGTCGTCAACCCGGTCGTGCCCTCGCCGTTTACGATGGCCCAATTGATGGGTGCAGCACCGCGATATTTCGGCAGCAGGGAAGCGTGAAGATTGATCCATCCGAGTTTCGGAATCGGCAGCAGCCGCGCCGGAATGATTTGTCCGTAGGCGATGATCACGATCACGTCCGGCGCGATCGCCTGCAAAAGTTCCTGCGACTCCGGCGAGCGGATTTTTTCCGGCTGGTGTACCGGCACCCCGGCAGCCAGCGCGGCTTCCTTCACCGGAGAAAACGAAACCTGCATCCCGCGGCCGCTCGGGCGATCGGGCTGTGTGACGACCGCCGCGATCTCAAACTCTGGCTGTGTCAGCAAGTGCTTTAGCGTGGGAACCGCGAACTGAGGTGTGCCGCAGAATACGACTTTCATCCGTCCCCAATAGAGTCTTGTGGCCTGCGAACTGTCCCCCAGTGCCTCAAATCGGTCGTAGCCAGACACTTACGGCACGGAGACTACCGTGCCCGGACGTTGCCACACAGGGTCCAAGCTCTACCACTCGCCGAGCTTCCGCATTTTCTTGATTTTGCGCTTGATCAGGTCGCGCTTGAGCATGCTCAGGTGCTGGATAAAGAGGATGCCATTCAGGTGATCGATCTCATGGCAGAATGCCCGAGCCAGCAGATCTTCGCCGCGAATCTCGAACGGTTCCCCCTTGGCGTTTTGCGCTTTCACGGTGACGAACTGCGGCCGCACTACGTAGCCGCGAAACCCGGGAATCGACAAGCAACCTTCTTCCTCGCGCTTTTCGCCCTCGTAATGAATCACTTCCGGATTCGCGAGGACGATCTTCGCCTCAGGATTCTTGCCGCCCGTGACATCCACCACCGCCACCCGCAAGCTCAACCCAATCTGCGGCGCGGCCAGGCCCACTCCCTGCGCCGCGTACATCGAAGCAAACATGTCTTCGGTAAGCTGTTCGAGTTCGGCTCCGAACTCCTTTACAGCCGGAGTTGATTTCTCGAGAATCGGGTCGCCATATTTGACGATCGGATAGATCTTCCTCAGAGCCGAGAGCGTCTCGGTAGCGGCCTCAGCCGCCGGCGTCTCTTGCGGTTCTTCCGCCGCCGGAGTCACTGGCTTGGCCGTTACAGATTTAGAAGTCGTCGATTTGTCGGGCATAGTTGTCGAAATTCCGCCGCATCTCGGCGAGCGAGTCTCCCCCAAATTTTTGCAGAAAAGCATCGGCTAGGACAAGTGCCACCATGGCCTCGGCCGCCACTCCTGCCGCGGGCACCACACACCAATCCGAGCGTTCGTACGCGGCCTGAATCGGCTCTTTCGTAACCATGTCGGCGGTCCCCAGCGGCTTGCGCAGCGTCGAGATCGGCTTCAGATATCCTCGCACAACTACGTCTTCGCCGTTGGTGATGCCGCCCTCGAGTCCCCCGGCGCGATTTGACGACCGTCGAAACTTCTTCGCCGCCTTGTCGTACGAAATCTCATCCTGCACTTCGCTTCCATTCGATCCTGCCGCCGCAATCCCCGCGCCGATCTCCATGCCCTTGACGGCTTGAATGCTCATCACCGCCTGGGCCAGCCTCCCGTCCAATTTTTCATCCCACTGCGCGTGGCTGCCGAGTCCGACGGGCACAGTGATGCGCCACCACCTCGAAGATTCCGCCAACCGTATCGCCAGCCTTGTTCGCGGCATCCACTTCCGCCTTCATTCTGTCCTGCACCGCGGCATCCACGCAACGGAGCGGCGAATCGATGTCCGCGGTAACCTGCTGGATTTCGTCCCAACTAGCGCCGCGCTCCAGCCGTACATGCCCGACCTGCACCGTATGACTCGCGATTTCCGTTCCCAATTCGCGCAGCAACTGCTTGGCAATCGCCCCGGCGGCCACCCGCGCAGCGGTCTCGCGCGCCGACGCCCGCTCTAAGACATAACGCGCATCGTGAAAATTGAACTTTTGCGAGCCCGCCAGGTCCGCGTGTCCCGGCCGGGGCGCGACCAATCTTCGTTCCTCGCCAGCCGCAATTTGCGAAGCCTCGACGGGCAGAATCTTCTCC
The DNA here is from genome assembly GCA_963729285.1 of uncultured Acidobacteriota bacterium. GTDB lineage: Bacteria > Acidobacteriota > Terriglobia > Acidiferrales > UBA7541 > Acidiferrum. Next base: position 175,617 of record CAVSNL010000017.1, on the reverse strand, counting down.
CAATTGGCCCAATCGCGATTCTCTATTCGCAGCGCAATCGGCGCGCCAATGGTCTTGCCGCGCCGCACTCCCGCAAAAATCTCCGCGCGATCCTTCTCAATCTTCTGCCGGCCGCCGCGGCCATAACCAAGCTGCCGGCGGTGCAGTTCATGATTGATGAAGTCCACGCTGACCGGCAAGGACGCAGGCAAGCCCGAGACAAACGCTAGCAGCGCCTGTCCGTGCGACTCGCCCGCAGTGTAGAAACGCAGCATTCCCGTCCGCAATCTCCCTGCTCGATCCATTTGCCGCTGTGGAAACAAACAGTGTAGCGGTCCCGCCGCCTTCGCGTCCAGTTTCGGCCTGGCAGGGTGGTCAGTCAGTTTCCCGTGAGCGCGTTTACCAGGACGTGGGAAACGAGACCATTCTTTGAGCGGAAGACTATATTTTTCTGCGAATCTGCGAGACAAATGCATTGAAGGACGGAAGGTCTGAGGGTTCGCCTACAAATAGAATATTAAGGCCGCGCTGCGACATGCAATCGCGAGAGATGATGTCCGTCTCGAGATGACGTGGGTTACCCCTTAAAATTGCGTTCAGTTCACGGCCGCCAATACAGGTGATAGATTCGTCCCCAAAATTCAATATTTTTTCTTCGACGGATTCAACCTCCTCACTCGCAAGCCGTTGACGCTGAAGCGAGAGCCAAAACGCCAGTCCATCAGGTCCAATGGCACGTTGTCGAAATGGAGAGACGGTTATGACAGCCGTTGTGTGAAATTTGTGGTCTCTGGGTAAGTTCGGTGCCGTATTCATCATCGTAAAAGCCACACAGTTCTGGTCAGTAATGAACCAGTGTTCTGGCACTGGCACCTCGTAGTTGCCCATCGCCATGCTATTTCCGTGTCGCCAATGCCAGAATTTGGCCGCCATTTGGTATCGTTTCGCGTAAGCCAAATACCCAAGCATGAAGACCAGAAGAAACAATATCGCCACGCGAGCAAACGCGCAGAGGACTCGTCTTCCCGTTGATACTCTCTCCCAAGCTGTGACGTGAATTAACGAGCCCATTCACCAGATTCTTGCAGCCTCGCAATGGGGTCGCAACGGTGGCCAGAGTGCCTGTTGCCCTACATGCCAGCCGCTCCCAGAGACAGGTGAATTTTGGCGGGCAGACTCGTCCACTACGCCTGGCAGGGATTAATCCCCGTCAGCCGAGCTTCCTGAGAAGAGCGAGCCGCAAACTTGAGGCTGACACCAAGTTATATTAAGAGGAATGCAACGAACCGGCTCGTGACTACATCTCGCGGTAATTCAACAAAACCACTCCAATCAGCAGGAAGCAAACCGGCCAAATGCCGGCCATGGCGAATCGCGCGCGATTCTCGGCAGGAAGACGTAACTCCAGCCATCGCGACCACGCCGCAGTGACGCCAAGAACTGCGAGGGGCGCATGACTAAGCTCCGCCAGCACTTCTTCCTTGATGTTTCCGAGACTATGCGAGTGCGTGAGCAGCAGCGCGCTGGCTACCGCCACGAGAATCGGAAAAACCAAATATGATCCTGTCGAAGCCACGCGCCCCGTTTGCACTCTCCACTCAAAAATCGCCAGCCCAACGACAAGGAGCGCGACGATGCGGTGAAGCAGGACTTCCGGGTCCGTCATACTCACCCAAAAACCGACGGGACCGAGAGGCCAGGTTTCCGGATCGCTTCTCAGGATCAGAAATGCGGATAGCGCCAGGAAAATGAGGGGCCAGTTTCGAGTCCAAGAAACGCGGGCAACCTGCGCGATCAGTGCAAGCAGACCAATCGCCAGGACGATCAGGCCCGCCCAGTGATGGTTGTACTCAGACCAGGCCTTTTCTGCAACGGTGTTTGGACGGTTTCCGGCCTGCCCGGGAACGTACGACGCCGTGGAAAGGCTTCCGGAGTCGCTTGATTTTTTCTGCGCTGCGTATACGTCTTCCGGGAGTTCCTCATGCTTGGGACTCGTGAGCCGGGGCACCCGCGGACTCATACGCCCATAGATCTCGATGGCGTGGACGCGGTCCGAGGCTAAATCTGCTGCGGGCGGAAGCGATGTCAACGACGCCGCCAGGAGAATGACCGTGATGCCGATTCCAATCTCTGCTTCTCCAAAGCGCCGCAAGCTATCGAGCAAACGGCTGGATGATCCGCGAACGATCTGGTAGTTCATCGCGCCAAGCAGCAGAAGAAGCCCGAAGAGAACGATCTTGGTGATTACCATCGCGCCGTACGATGTGCCATACGCGGCGCTGAGCGAACCAACGTAGGAAAAACTCAGGGCAAGGCCAGCCGTCGCGAGGACAGCAACACTCACTAGCGCGAGTCGCGAGAACCGGGCGCTCAGGGCGCGTGCGACGTCCACATTCGGCGCATGCTTCAGCCCAAGCAACAGATAGGGCAAACCACCCAGCCATACGGCCGTCGCTGCCTGGTGCAAGGCTGTGAAAGCGGCCAGCGGTAGGCGGTATTCCAATCGCGACATCGCGTGACTGGTCATCACCGACGCCGCCAAAACAAACACCGCCGGCAGCAGCATGTCCGCATAACTACGCGAGCGTTGCGTGTGCGCCAAAGCCACAATGGTTAGCGACGAGACGATGCCCAGTCCGCCGGCGACGACGAAATTCGCTCCGCTGACCTCGCCGAAAGACATCCCTGCTGATTGCATCAACAGAAGACAACTGGAAAGCACCACCGCCGCCTGCGCTACTGCCAGCGACATCGCCGCGCGCCGGATCCAGCGCAGCGCCGCCTGCTGTAGTTGGTCTTGCGGGCATTCTGGTGGGCCCCGCGACGAACACAAGAAAGACGATTCCGCCGATAGTGAGCGATTGGAACGTCAACGTCGCGCCTCGCAACAACACAGAGAGGAAACCGAAGATCTGGAGTAGTTGGGCCATTCGTAGGTTTTCAGGAGTTGGTCACGGTGAAGGGAATCTCTCCCCGCGTAAGATGCCCGTCCGACGCCAGCACTTGCCATCGTAGGCGGTATTCCCCCGGCGAGAGACCTTTGACTTGCGATGTCAGCGTGTCCGCGGATGTGGGCTTGCCCAGCTCAAGGTTTTGCGTGGAACCATCCGACCGCAGCAGCGCTAGCCGGGAACGGCTGGCATCGATGCGCACATTGAATCGGAGCTGCACAGGAACGTCCGGTCCGGAGACCTGTCCGTTCAAAGCGGGATTGGATTCCACCAGGACCGCATGCGCTTCCGCAGTACGGACCACCAAGAAACTAGCAACTGCGAAGCAAATAGTAAGGGCTACGAGTAATCGCCGATCAGTCGGCATGACCACCTGCCTATGTCGAAAAAGTAGAATGCTGATCTGTAATCTGATTTGATTCTAATACTCTCATATCACTCTTTCAGATTCGAGCAGGGAACTGCGGCACCGAGCGGAAGGAGCCCCCTATCTGCGGCTTAGGCGATTTAGAGCTTCCTCCCCTATCACGACATTTCGCCATTGCTGCAGATACTCGCCACCGAGCGACTTGTAGAACTTAATCGCGGTTTCATTCCAATCCAGAACATCCAAACGTATCGTGTGACAACTCTCCCGTTGTGCGATTTCGGCCACCTGACATAGAAGCGCCCTCCCGACACCTTGACCCCGAAACGCCTCTCGCACGAAAAGGTCCTCCAGGAATAGACTGGGACCCGTCCAAGTGGAATAAGACCCAAAAAAGACCGCATAGCCAGCCGGCTGTCCATCCTGCTCGGCAATGATGGCGCGGAACTTCGGTTCAGGACCAAAGCCATCCTGCATTAGCTTCTCTTCCGTGATCAGGACCGCGTGAGGTTCCCGCTCGTATTCCGCCAGCTCGTGAATGAGCTTCTTCAGCAAAGGCACATCGTCAATAGTTGCAACGCGAATTGAGAGCATCGAGGTCTCCGTTTCATGCGGCTAGCTATTGTGCGCCTTGGCCACGCTCCAGCGCCATCGCTTGGCAATGCCTGGCGATCTGTGGCAATCTGTTCACCATGGGAAACAAAGACAGAGGAAATCGCGAAAAAAAGAAGCCCAAGAAGGCGGCGCCGCCAAAGGTATATCAGCCTACGGTTTCTACGATAATCAAGCCTGCCGCTCCCAAAACCTGACCGGTCGCTGCGACCTCCAACTAGCGACGCCAATCGCCCCCGCGTTCCTTGCTTGCGCCAGAACTAGCTCGCTGATTATGCATGCGCCGTTGCGAGCTTGTGCTCTGGGCGCACTCGATTTAGCGGGTATCGCTCTTTACAAGCTTGACGTGTTCCAGGACCACGGTTACGCTTTCGTGGAAGTGTTTGTTTCGCAAGAAGTTGTCGCTGAACGCCGTCGCTGAACGGTATTGTTGACAGGGACTCGTGGCAGACACTCCTCTTCAGGTCGCCAGCCGGGAAGCCAAGCCCGTGGAAGAGCTTTCCATGGTTCTGGTGCTGACCGACGCCCTCAAGGCCTTCCTTTCCCACATTCAGGATTATTCCTTTCTGTCGGCGCGGTCGCTCGCCAATCTGTTCACTCCGCCGCGCTATTTCCAGGATGTGCTCGACCAGATGGACGACATTGGCGTCGGCTCGCTGCCCATCGTGCTCATGTCCGGCTTCTTCATCGGCGCGGTGATGGTGCTGCAGACCGGCTCGCAGTTTGTGCGCTTCGGCCAAACCGCGCTTACCGGCGACATCGTTTCTCTCGCGCTGGTTCGCGAATTGGGGCCGACATTGACCGGCATCCTGGTCGCTGGCCGCAGCGCCTCGGGTATCGCCTCCGAACTCGGCTCGATGCTGGTCACCGAGCAAGTGGACGCCATGCGCGCGATGGGCACCGATCCGAGCCGCAAATTGGTTACGCCGCGGGTCCTAGCGGGCATCCTGATGTTGCCATTGCTGACCGCGCTGAATGACTTCGTCGGCTTGCTGGGTGGCTGCGTGGCGTCGGTGTTCTCCCTGCGGCTGGGCGCCGTCGAATTTTGGACGCGCGCAATCAATGCGCTCGATTTCCCCGATATCATGCAGGGCATGATGAAGCCACTGGTCTATGGGTTCATTCTCGCGACCGTGGGATGCTATCAAGGCTTGAACGTGCGCGGCGGTACGCAAGGCGTCGGGCGCGCGACCACTCAGGCCGTCGTCGTTTCCAACGTTCTGATCATCGCGGCCGACGTTTTTCTGACCAAGATCGCTCTCTACTTGGGAGGCAAACTTTTTTGACGCGCATGATGGGGGATCAGACGCGTTTGCGCTACTTCTCGTGTACCACGCCGACGGAGAAAGTTCCCGGTGGCATCGACATTTCTGCTTGCCATGAGCCTCGAAGGGGCTGTGAGACTGCGCTGCGTGGGCTAGCCTCAGCGCGCACCGGGATCGCCCTCACTCCTGATCCTTTTCAGCGAGAATTTTTCCCGTGGCCTGTTGAACCACACCTTACCCCTCATCCACGCACAGGTTCGCTCCGATGAGTTCGCCGGCCATTTTCCGGACCCGCAAATCCCCGGCAGATCCTGATCCCGTAATTGTCTTTGACGGCGTGCGCATTGGCTTCGACGAAGGCGACGTGTTGCGCGGCGTCTCCTTTCGCGTGCTCCCCCGTGAAACGCTTGTGTTTCTGGGCGAAACTGGAACAGGAAAGACCCTTACCCTCAAATTGGCCGCGGGTCTACTCCACCCGTCGATGGGCAGCGTGCGCGTTTTGGACAACGAAGTCTCGATGATGTCGGAGCATGAGTTGCTGGCGTTCCGCAGACAGATTGGTTTCGTGTTCCAGGAAGGCGCGCTGTTCGACTCCATGACCGTTGCCGACAATGTGGCCTACCGCCTCCGCGAAGATCGCGTCGACGAAGAGGAAGTCGACCAGCGCGTGCGCGAAATTCTCGCCTTCGTCGAGCTGGAACACGCCCTGGATCAGCTTCCTTCCGAACTCTCTGGAGGAATGCGGCGTCGCGTGTCCATCGCTCGAGCCTTGGTGAATCGTCCGCAGATCGTGCTGTACGATTCGCCGACGGCGGGGCTTGACCCGGTAACCGCGCAAACCATCATCACGTTAATCCTGCGTTTGCGCGATGTGTACGGTGTAACCGCGCTGCTCGCCACGCATCGACTGCAAGACGGTTTCGCGCTGGCGAATTTTCACTTTGACCCTAAAACCAAGCGCGTAGTGCGTGATCCGTCCGCTGCGGCCATTCGCGCAGCTGACGGACGGGTCAGAGCCCGCGACCCGATTTCTCGTTTATCGCGATGGGCGCATCTATTTTGAGGGTTCACCGGAAGAAATTGCCGACACACACGACGCGTATCTGAAACGCTTTCTGGTATGAATTTGCTGTAGTCTGTTGGATAGGGTCGGTACTCGAGGTTTGGCGGGCAGCACGGCGGGAGGAAGCATTCATGGCGCTGCGGAAACAATTGACCTGGACGGAACTGCGCGTCGGGCTTTTCGTGCTGGTCGGTTTATTCGTGATCGCGGTGGGGACTTTCTATGTGACCGGCGCGGGTTTCTGGGGGCCCAAATACCGGCTGAAAACATTTTTGCCCGAAGTCTCGGGCCTCGCCACCGGCGCGCCAGTGCGCATCGATGGTGTGGATGTCGGCAACGTGGAGACGCTCCGCCTGGTGCCGCGAACCCAGACGGAAGTTCCCGACAAGAACAAAAATATCGAAGTCATCATGCGGCTGGACCGCAGATTTCAGCCCGATATTCTCACCGATTCCACCGCCAGTCTGGTCACCGAAGGGTTGCTGGGAAATCGCTATGTGAATATCACCCGCGGATTTACAGGTGTGGCTTTGAAGGAAGGTCAGGTAGTTCCCGGCACCGAAGAGAAAGCGATCAAGGAAGTGGTCGAACGCAGTTCCGATCTGCTGGGGAATTTGCAGGCGCTTACCGGTGAAGTCCAGGATTTACTTGCTGGCGTGAAAAAGGGCCGGGGAAATCTCGGCAAGCTGCTGACCGACGAAGAAGCCTACAACAATTTGAACGCGCTGCTGGCCAACAGCAACAAAATGGTCAGCAATATTCGCGCAGGCCAGGGATCGATCGGAAAATTGGTGGCCTCCGACGAGATGTACACGAAGGTGGGCACCGCCGTGGACAACGCCAATTCGATTATGGGCGACGTTCGAGCGCAGAAAGGCACGCTTGGCAAGCTGCTCTACGACACCGCTCTCTACGATCAGGCGAAAGAAACCATCGACAACGCCAACGGCATGATCGGCGACGTTCGCTCCGGAAAGGGAAGTCTCGGCAAACTCGCAACCGACGACACGCTCTATAACAAAATGCGCGACACCAGCACCAATCTCGCGAACGCCACCGCCAAGCTCAACGACAACACCACAACTGCGGGCAAACTTTTCTCCGATCCGCAGTTGTACGATAACTTGACCGGATTGACCGGCGACCTGCGGCTCCTCATCGGCGATTTCCGCCAGAACCCGAAAAAATTTCTTCACTTCAAAGTCACTATTTTCTGACCCGCTTTCTTTGTGCTGACCGCTTGCGTGTGTTGTAATGGTGTTGTAACAAAACCAAGATAATGTCACCGACGCAGCCTCTTGTGCCTACAGGATCGATAGAAAATCCGGAATCACCGCAAAAACAGCTTCGCCCCGAGGCTGCTAAATCCACTTTGCCGCAACCAGGACGTCCGGTTCCCAGCCGGGCCTACCCCGGAGCATTGATCGTCGTGGAAGGAACGGACGGCTCCGGCAAAAGCACGCAGCTCTATCTATTGAAGCGCTGGCTCGAAATCGGCGGCTACCGCCTGCACTTCACCGAGTGGAATTCCTCGCCGCTGGTGAAATCCGCGACGCGCCGCGGAAAACAGCGCCGGTTGCTGACGCCCACCACGTTTTCGCTGCTGCACGCCGCCGACTTTGCCGACCGCTGCGAGCGCCAGATCATGCCGTTGCTCCAAGGCGACTACCTCGTGCTGGCCGATCGCTACGTCTACACTGCATTCGCGCGCGATGCCGCCCGCGGATGCCCGCCGCGCTGGCTCCGCAACCTTTACCGCTTTGCGCCCGTCCCGGACATCACCTTTTATTTTCGCGCGCCGCTCGACGTCGCGGTGAGCCGTATTCTGAGCGGCCGCCCGAAACTGAAGTATTACGAAGCGGGCATGGACCTGGGGCTGTCGTACGATCGCTCCGAAAGTTTTCGCTTGTTTCAAGCGCGCATTCTCGAGGAGTACGACAAGATGGTGGACTCCGATAATTTCGTCGTCCTCGACGGAACGCTGCCCGTAAACAAACTCCAGAAGCAAATGCGCGACATCGTGGCGTCGAAGATCGACCTGAAACGCTTCGCGCCTCACGCGCCCGAGTGGAGCAAGGATGCCTGAGCAGGAAAAAGAAAAAGACAAGATCGCAACGACCGCGGAACCGGCCGCGACGCCCGCCGTTGGCACAGTGACTGCCGAAGCCACGCCTTCGGCAAAGGCCGCCGTTGCTCCTGAGGACGATTCGGCGCTGCACTTTTTCGGCGAGCCGCTGGTGGGCTTCGACCCCAGCGAAATCACCGGCAGCTTGATCGTGATCGAGGGCATGGACGGCTCAGGTCGTTCCACGCAGATTACGCTGCTGCAGGAATGGCTGGAGTCCGAAGGATTCGCGGTGCAGACCAGCGGCCTGCGTCGCTCCAATCTTGTGGGACGCGACATCGACCAGTTGCTGGCGAAAAACGCGGTTACGCGCCTGACGCTCTCCCTGATGTACGCAACGGATTTCTTCGATCAGGTCGAGCATCGCATATTGCCAGCCTTGCGCGCGGGCACCGTAGTCCTCGCCGACCGCTTCATCTTCACGCTGATCGCCCGCGGCGTCGTTCGCGGAATCAATCGCGACTATATCGGCGGCCTGTACGCCATGGCGCTGCGCCCGCACCTGACGTTCTGGCTGAACGTGCGGCCAGAAACCGCCTTCGCGCGCGAATTCAAGAAAGCCCAAGCGATCAGCTACTGGGAAGCCGGCCGCGACATGTCGCTGTCCCACGACTTGTACTGGTCGTTCATCCGCTACCAGACCATGATCAAGCGCGAATTTGAAGTCATGGCCAAGCGCCACAACTTCATCGAACTGGACGGCGAGGCCAGCGTCTCCGCCGTGAACAAGCAACTGCGCCAGCGCATCGGCGAACGCCTGGGAATTCGCGCGACGAAGTACACGCCGTCCGCCGCGCTCGCGCACCTCTGGCGGTAAACGCAAGCAATGTCCGAGCCGGTTCACATCGCCGCGATCGACGCCGGCTCCAACGCGGTCCGCCTCTCTGTCGCCAGAGCCTACTCCGCACTCGATATTGAGCCGCTCTACAGCGAACGCTATTCGCTGCGTCTCGGCGAAAGTGTTTTCCTGCGCCACCGCTTCACCGAAGACATCTTCAAAAAAGGCGTAAAAGCCTTTCGCCATTTCAAGGAAGTGATGGAGGAATTCGGCGTGACGCGCTACCGCGCCGTGGCCACCAGCGCCTCCCGCGAAGCGCGCAACCGCAAAAACTTCCTCCGCGAGATCAAGCGAAAATGCGGCATCGACCTGGAAGTAATCAGCAGCGCCGAAGAATCGCGCCTCGGCCGCGAAGCCGCGGTCGCCGCGCTCGGCCCGGAGTCGCCGCCCCGCTGCATCATCGACCTCGGCGGCGGAAGCCTGGAGATCAACATCCTCCACGATCACACCGTGGAACAGTGCGCGCAAATACCCGTCGGCACCGTGCGCTTGATGACCACCCTGAATATTCCCGGCGTGATCCGCCCCGCGCAAGCGGAACAAGTGCGGCGCTACGTGCGCGCCCTCCTCGAATCGAAATTGCCTTCTCGTCCAAATCTAGGGGATAACATCGCAGTCGCTTTGGGAGGCAGCGCGGAAACGCTCGCCGAAATTGCTCCTGGTCCGCGCGAGCACGGCGTCCCCACGTTACAGCTTCCCCTCCTCCGCGAACGCCTGCAGGGCATCCTCGAGCGCGACGTTCGCGAACGCATGAAGACCTACGCCGTCCGCCGCGACCGTGCCGACGTCATGGGCATCGCCGCCATCACCTTCATCACCCTTGGCCGCTATCTGAATCTGCGCACCCTCTCGGTCCCTAGCATCGGCATTCGCGAAGGTCTGCTGCAAGAAATCGCACGCGAAGCTTTCTCACGCAAAGAGCCGCACCGCTATAACGCCTCGGCCCGCCAGCTCCTGGTCGGAACGCGCAGCTTCGCGCGGCGCCTCGAATACGATCAGCCCCACGCCGAGCATGTGCGCGAGCTCAGCATCCAGCTCTTCGATCAGCTGCAACCCGTGCACCACTTGCCCGCGCAATCGCGCGTGCAGTTAGAGGCTGCCGCGCTGCTGCACGATATCGGCCATATGGTCAGCCACCGCGGGCACCACAAACATGGCGAGTATCTTGCCCTCAACGGCGACGTCCCCGGTCTGGAAGGCCGCGATCGCGCGATTGTGGCGGCCCTGGTGCGCTATCACAATCGCAAATCCGTTCCCGCGGGGCACCACGTCGCCTACTCCTCGCTCAACAACAACGATCAGCGAATTGTCCGCCGCCTCGCTGCGATTCTCCGGGTCGCCGAAGCTCTCGATCATTCGCACCGGCAACGCGTGACGAATTTGGGCGCCTCATTCCAACGCGGCGCCGTTGGCCTGCAGATCACCGCGCAAGGCGACGCCGCCGAAGATTTGCGTGACGCCATTCGCAGCGCGGAACTCTTCGAGAAGGAATTTCATGTGCGTCTATTTTTCAGGCAATCGGGAACGTGACGATCTGTGACAACGCTGATAATCGTGGCAACATTGCTGTGGCACAGCATTGCGACGCCACAGCTTCCCTGGGCGTAAGCATCACAGGTATCACGACCGAGTAAGGAGTCACAGTTCAATGCAGCTCTACATCGTGCGACACGGTATCGCCATCGACCGGGAAGACCCCAAGTCGCCCCCCGATCCCGACCGGTTTCTAACCGAAGAAGGCATCGAGCGAACCAAGCAAGTCGCCAAAGGCGTCGTCGCGCTGGGCGCTACCGCGGACTTGCTGATGAGCAGCCCGTACGTCCGCGCCATGCAAACGGCCGAAATCTTCGCGGCCGCACTGGAGTACCCAAAGCAGAAAATCCGCCGCACCGATCTGCTGCTGCCCGGAAGCGAAGCGACCCTGTTTTTTCGAGAGCTGGCGAAAGATAAGCACTCGTCCTCGATTTTCTGTTTCGGTCACGCCCCGCAACTCGACGACTTGATCGCCACAGGGCTGGGCTCCAAGCACCATGTGACCTCCCTGAAAAAGGCCGGAGTCGCGCTGCTGGAACTGAAGCGCGTTTCTCCCCCAAGCGGACAACTCGTGTGGCTGGCCACACCAAAGCTGCTGCGCAAGGCCGCCAAATAGAGCCAACCTGTAGCCGCGGTCTCCGAGACCGCGGGGTTTAGATGAAACGGAAACACAACCGCAACGACGATGTGGGCGCCGGAGTTTATGCCTGAGTAACAAACTTTTGTGGCACAGCCATTTCTAGCTGTGCGCATCAGCTAGAGCCCCGCCGAAGGGAGGGCCAGTGGTAGTAAAAATATTTCAAGACAAGAAATCCCTCAGCATAGCCGCAGCCGAACAGGCCTCAACCATCTTGCGCCGCTCCATCCACGATCGAGGTCGCGCCCGCATCGTGGTAGCAACCGGAACGTCCCAGCTCGATTTCTTGGATGCCCTCGCCACGTCGCCAGACATCGACTGGCAGCGCGTCGAGATGTTCCACCTCGATGAATACGTCGGCCTGCCCATAACCCATCCGGCAAGCTTTCGTAAATATCTCCTGGAAAAATTCATTCGCAAGGCGGGCATCGCGCACTATCACTTGCTCGATGGCGAGGGCCATCCCGGCGAAGTGATCCGTCAGGTTGGAAACGCCCTGAAGTCCGCGCCAGTCGATGTTGCGTTCGCCGGCATCGGTGAGAACGCACACCTCGCCTTCAACGACCCTCCCGCCGATTTCGATACCCACGAGCCTTATCTCGTCGTCGAGCTCGATGAAGCCTGCCGCCGCCAGCAAGTCGGCGAAGGCTGGTTCGCAAATATCTCGGAAGTTCCACGACAAGCCATCTCCATGTCGGTGCGCCAGATCCTGCAAGCACGCGAAATCATTGCCGTAGTCCCCGACGCCCGGAAAGCCCACGCGGTGAAGCTGTGCGTCGAAGGAGAAATCACTCCGATGGCCCCAGCATCGATCTTGCGCACGCATCCCGCCGCCACACTCTACCTCGACCGCGAATCCGCCAGCCAACTGAGCCCAGCAAAGCTCGCCGAGTTTGCCGCTGCCGGATAGCGACGCAGATGATCAAACTCACTCCGCCCACCGCGATCCCTTGTAGGGGCGGGGCTTGCCCCGCCCGGCGTCAACTCCGGCACGGCGCACACTCCGGAGCCCACACGTGCCGCTGACGGAACAACCGGATGCCGCCCCACCTCCGCGCCCAATCCCCTCATTGCGCTGGTGGATCGGCGGCCTGCTCTTCGCCTCCACGGTAATCAACTACATCGACCGCCAAACACTCTCGATCCTCGCGCCCTATCTCAAGCTCGAATACCACTGGACCAACACCGACTACGCCAACATCGCGATCGCCTTCCGCATCGCCTATTCCATCGGACAAACCGTCTGGGGCCGCCAGATCGACCGCGTCGGCACCAGGCGCGGACTAACCATCAGCGTCACGTGGTACTCGATCGTCTCGCTGTTGACCTCGCTGGCGAACGGCATGGCGAGTTTCGGTGTATTCCGTTTTCTGCTCGGCGCGGGCGAATCCGCGAACTGGCCCGGCGCCAGCAAAGCGGTTTCCGAGTGGTTCCCCAAGCGCGAGCGCGGAATAGCCGCCGCGTTGTACGACAGTGGCTCCTCGGTCGGCGGCGCCATCGCGCCCTTCCTGATCTTGCCGATCTACCTGCGCTGGGGATGGCGCGTAGCGTTTGTCATTCCTGGCCTGCTCGGATTCTTGTGGCTGATTGCCTGGCGCCGCCTGTATTACCCGCCGCAAGAGCACCCCCGCGTCACCGCCGCGGAGCGCCAAATGATCCTGACCGACAAGCAGGAAACAGAAGCAACGCCGCAACCCATGCCGCGATGGCGCGATCTTCTAAAACTGCCGCAGACCTGGGGCGTGATTGTCTCCAAGGGTCTGACCGATCCCGTATGGTTCTTCGTCACCGACTGGTTTCCCATTTATCTGGTCGCCAAGGGTATTTCGCTGAAGAGCGGCCTGATCGCCGTTTGGATTCCGTTCCTCGCCGCCGATCTCGGCAATTTCTTCGGCGGCGCCGTTTCCGGCTATCTGATTCGTCGCGGATGGTCCGTAGGCGCAGCCCGCAAATCGATGGTCGTTTTCGGCGGCTTCGGCGTAATGCTTCTGATCCCCACAATCTTTACCGTGAAGTTGTATCTCATCACGCTGCTGTTCGCGCTAGCCACGTTCGCCTACGCGGCGTTTTCAACGATCGCAAACGTCCTGCCCACCGACCTCTTTCACAGCAAATCCGTCGCCACGGTAAGCGGCCTGAGCGGAACCGCCGCAGGTATCGGCACCATCCTCGCCTTCGAGTTGATCGGCCACTTCTCCGACGCCCGCCAGGCCACCGCCACGCACACCTTCGACCCGATCGTGATCGTCGCCGGCCTGATTCCCTTCGTCGGCATGATCCTGGTCCTGCTGCTGGTCCGCAACACCAGCGCCACCGACGAGGGCCTGGTAAAACGAATCTGATACAGTTCGGCGTTCGTCGCCCTGTAGCCGCGGTCTCCGAGACCGCGGGGTTTAGACACAGATACTACCCATCCTCATCCCACGTGCACCGGGTTTGTCGCGAAATCACAGATCGAACGGAGCCGACACGCATGGGCGATGCTGCGTCTAAACCCAGCCCTCTCCGCGAGGGCGGCCACAGGCTATACTGGTCTGGATTTGAGCCGAAGCTCGTACACCATCATGACGAAACCCAAGACAAGAATTGCATCACGTGCCACCGCTACCGACGAGCAGCAGCTTGCAGGTTTTATCGATAAATTCGACTCAAAAAACGCAGCATTGATTCGCTCCGTAAGAAAAGTATTGCGCAAGAGGATGCCTTCAGCGAATGAACTGGTCTACGACAACTACAACTTTTTCGTTATTGGCTATTGCTCGACCGAACGACCGTCGGATTGCATAGTCTCGATTGCCGCAGCTGCCAACGGAGTTGGTCTCTCATTTTATTACGGCGCCACCCTCCCCGATCCCCATAAATTGCTTCTTGGTAGCGGCGGACAAAACCGCTTTATCAGGATTGAGTCGCCGACAGTACTTACGCGCCCAGAAATTGAGGAACTCATCGCTGCTGCCATAGCACAGGCTGAAAGGCCCTTGCCTGACAGTGGCGAGGGCAAGTTGATCATTCGTTCAATCTCGGAAAAACAAAGGCCTCGCCGCAAAGCGTCTAAGTCGCGTTAGGCACTATCGGAAAGTAGCGTGCATATAGGAAATAAGGATCATTGACGCAGACCGGCGCGAGTTTCGGCGACTTTTTTTCTGTCACTGTTTCAAGTAACGAACCGCAACACACCCTGATTTAAAGATCTTTGACTCAACGAGTTTCAATTGTAATTTCTCCGGCAGGCTAATACCTTCCAACAACCGTCTCCCTTCTCCTGCAATTATTGGCTGAACGACAAAACGATATTCATCAACGAGACCAAGCTCTATCAGTTGTGAAGGAATATCCACCCCACCAATTAAAATATTTTTGCCTTGTTCCTGCTTCAATTTAAGTATTTCCTCTTGAAGCCCCGTACGAACAATTCTCGTATTTCCTTCAGCACTGTCTAATGATTGTGAAAAAACAATTTTGTTGATCGAGTCAAATCTTTGAGCAAATTCGTTCGTTGCTTTTGTCTCAGACTGGCTTTTTGCGATATCAGGCCAATACGGAACCATCAATTGATACGTTTTACGCCCAAAGACGAGCAGGTCAACATCTCGCATGAGGTCCGTAAAATATTCATGTATTTCTTCATTGCCAGTCATTTTGGTGTGGTCGCAGCAGCCATCTAACGTAATGTTGATTGCGAAGATTACATTTCTCATTCTCGCCTCGGATTGAGCAGCATGGTCTTCGAACATAAAACCAATAACCTTGAACCGCGCGTCATTGCAACATAAAGATCAGGTGCATCCAACTGGAAAAGGCCGTCCCCGATGTTGATCGCTTTCGTCGGCCGTGAACGTGTACGGTTGCCTGACCTACTGCCGACTGAACAGTGGTCGCGATGCTCTCATGCTTGAAACTTAACCGGTTTTAGGTGGTGGGTCGCGTTGCAGGCCGAGTCTTGCTTCTATCAATCGAACGATTACGGCAAAGATTATGGCTGTTGTGACGCCGAACATGAGCATTCCATTGGCTGCTTCAATGGGTTCCAGCAGTCTCCACCGGGCCGATAATGCTGTGTTGCTATCTCCGAGTGTCGTGTAGGTGACCCCCGAAAAGTAGAGGGCGAAAGCGAAGTTTGAAAACTCGCCGCACAGAACGAACGATAACGCCCAGAGCGCGATCTCGACGAAGTGGGCAGCGAGCGCCAACAGCGTGAATTTAGTCACAAGGATCACGTCCCAGAACCAGATACCGCCCCGGCCCCGCGCAATATGATGGAGGACACCCCTGACGATCACTCCCGGAAGAAGCGAATGGACAAGGACGGTGAAGAAGGTGGTTAGCACGGCAACGAGCAGTAGAGCCATCGCTGATATTTTATGCACACCGGAGGCTAATTGGGACTGCCGACCATACGCTTCGTGCTCATACGGCTACAAGAATCAACAATTGCGGCCATCCTTTGAACTCCAAAAGCTGCTATAAACTGTGCGCGGCTCTGCACCAAATCGAAGGAGGCGCCATCGGGTCATCTCAACAATTCAAGATCGCAAGATCGCGCGTGGCGCGGGAAACTAAAAATGGCTGAATCCTCCGCAGTGGCCCTACCGACCGCAGGCCGCTCAAAGCGCCTGCTCACTCTGTGGGACCTGATTTTCTTCGGCATCGTGCTGATTCAGCCGATCGCCCCGGTCCCGCTCTTCGGCGTCGCCCAAAAACTCTCCGACGGCTACTTCACCGCCATCATCCTGTTCGCCATGTTCGCCATGATGATCACCGCCGTCAGCTACGGACGAATGGCTGCGCTATTCCCGTCCGCAGGGTCGGCTTACACCTACGTTGGAAAGGGACTCAACCCGCACCTGGGATTTCTGGCGGGATGGGCGATGTTTCTCGACTATCTGCTGCTGCCGCTGATCAATACCGTGTGGATCGCCGCGGCCATGCACAACGTCTACACTCCCAAGATTCCCTTTGTCATCTGGGCCGCGATTGTCGCTGGCATCATCACCTTCCTGAACCTGCGCGGCATTCGTTCTTCGGCGCGCCAGAATAAAGTGCTGCTCTTCATCATGTTCGTCGTCATCGGATTTTTCATCGTGCTGGCGGTGCGTTTTCTGTTCGCGAGCCAGGGATGGGGCGGCCTGTTTTCGACGCAGCCGTTCTATGATCCGAAAACGTTTAACGCGCATCGCATTTTGGGCGCGACGTCCTTTGCCGCGCTCACCTATATCGGTTTTGACGGCATCACCACGTTGACCGAGGACGCCGAGAATCCCAAGCGCAACATTCTGCTCGCCACCGTCCTGGTCTGCGTGTTCACCGGAATCTTTGGCGGCCTGGAAGTTTACCTGGGCCAGCGCGTTTGGCCCGACTGGCACTCCTTCACATCGCTGGAGACCGCATTCATGGATGTCTGCGGCCGCGTCGGTGGTCCATGGCTATTCAACGCCATGGGACTCGTTTTGATTCTCGCCGCATTCGGCAGCGGACTGGCCGGTGGCCTGGGAGCGGCAAAACTGTTGTTCGGCATGGGCCGCGACAATGTGTTGCCGCGCAAATTCTTCGGTCACCTGGCGCCGGGAACCAGCACGCCAACCTACAACATCATCTTGATCGGATTGCTGAGCTTTGCCGGAGCAGAACTCCTGAACCAATTCGGCAGCGCTTACCAGCAAGCCGGCGAACTGCTCAATTTCGGAGCCTTTCTCTCGTTCATGGGTGTGAATCTGGCGGCTTTCTGGCAATTCGGCGTGCTGAAGATAGCGGGCGGCAAGCGCCGCATCGTAGTCGACATCATTCTTCCGCTCGTGGGCTTCGTCTTTTGCGCGGTCATCTGGTGGAATCTGAATCCACTCGCCAAGACCGCCGGCGGAATCTGGTTCGCCATCGGGGTACTGTATGTCGCGATCAAAACGCGTGGATTCCGCGCCGCCCCAGTAATCATCGATTTCAGCGAGACCTAATCTTCTCTTGAAGAGCAATTTTCGTCTATGGACAACCTCGACTTGCGTGACCGCGATCTGGTAGCGCCGGCATCCTGCCGGCTCCTCGCTTACTGAGGAGGCCAGAGTTTCAGGTTTATCCCGAGCCTCGAAGGGCCCGGCACACCCGTTCCCCACAAGGGCGTCAGCCGCTGGAGAGAGCCTTTTCTCTCCACGCTCTGACGCAATTCAAGAATCGCCTGAGCGAAAAAAAGAGCCGCACCAGCCAAATCGGCGCATGCGGCTCATTTCCCCAAGTCAATCGATCCTTACTTGTGTGTCATGGTGCCGACGCGCGCCAGCATATCGCGGTGGCCTGCGGGGTCCAGCGTTGCACGCAAACCAGCCCACGCGGCCGGGTTGCTTTTCTGCCGCTTCCTCGAGGGCCGCGTTGAATTTGTCGACGCCTTCGGGTCCGTTCGTGACGACCACAACAAACATCGTTCCCACATCGGTGGAGTGTACGACTTCCTCGTCCACTTGATAGCCGTGGAGGGCGCCGTCCGCCATCAGTTTGTCGAGAAGCGAAACGAATGTCGCCTTCAGGACCTTGCCGCCGGGATCGCTCGAATCGGCTTTGCTGCGCCACGTTCCCACGCGCAAGTAGCCGTTCGTGAACGTACCGGAATGAGAGTCGTAGTCGTGGCTCTCCATAATGTAGTCCCAATGCTTCGCTGCGGCCAAAGGTGGCGCGGTAGCTCCGGGTGCGGTCCGAACATTTTCCAGCACTTTCAGAATGCCGGCCATTGAAGTTGCGGAAAACCACGTGCCGTGCGTCGGCAGGCCTTCCTGGTGGTTGACGACTACATAGTTTCCGAACGAAACGATGGACCCGTCAGCAACGGACTTCTTCATGATGTCGATGTCGGCGGCATCGCCCTTCAGATAGTCCGCCCACATGGCGCGTGGCACGGTCCACTCCGAAACATACGTATACAGCGCGGGCTTCTCCGCGCTTTGCGATTGCGCGGCTACGCGGTTAGCACCGAGCGGCACCAGCGCAAGCACACACATCAACAAAAACACACCAATCGATCGAATACGCATTCTTCGTTCTCCTATTTTTTCTCCGCCGAAGGCGGCGTGGGGCACCGATTTGTTGGTAAGGGCCTAAAGGAATGAATCCGGAATTCGTGTTCCGACCTTCCGTTGCGCGGTAGCGTACACGGAACCCCCGCGCGTTGCAATGCTCAGCCAGGATCGCCAGTGCCCGACTCTCCGCGTGCAAATGCTGGTCGCTATCCAATGCGGCGAGCACACGGAGCTACCCTGTAGCCGCGGTCTCCGAGACCGCGGGATTTAGATGAAACATGACCGAGGACGGAGGGGCGAAGTGCTCGAACTGATGCTCGAACGATACTCGAACGAGCGATGGAGAGAAACCGACGCGACTCAGTCCGATGCGGCCGCCGAAGCGGTGAACCTGGCGATGCTCCTGGAACTCGCGGAGCAGCGCCACCACGTTGTCCGGTTTTGGTGTGTGCTTCAAGATGATCGGTTTGGCGATGTAGGTCTCAAGCAGATGCTTCGCGGCGGCCAGGCGCGCAGCCGTTTCAACGGAGTCCACCAGGCCCGGAACGTGAACAATGATAGCGGCCGCCGATTTTTCGGCATGCATTCCTTCGCAGGTGTCCACGTCGCATTTCCTGAGGGCCCGCGCCAGCCGCAGCACACCCGCTAACGCTTGGATATTCTTCTGCTGGTCTTCCGCAATCCTGGAGAAGTGTCCGCCGTCGGCGGTAGGCTCGGGGCCGCGATGGTAGCGCACCGCCCATCCGAGAAGTTCCCATTCTTCAACCGTCCAACTGGGCGGCAGTGGCAGTTCGCGTAAGAACCGCAGCGCGGCTTTCTGCGGAGATTTGTTGCGATCGTCGTCGCCGACCCCGTGCAAGCGGGCGGCAGCGCGCAGAACGCGGCGCATGGAGTGTTCGTTGAACGCGGGCGCGGCGTGAGTGCGCCGAAAGGCATCGAAAAGCCCGATGGAGATGCGCGAGATTAGCGCGGTGCGGCGCGGATGGGTATCGGTAGCGCGCGCGGTGGAGCGAAGGCGGGCCATGGACGCGAGCGCGAGGCGTTTGCCCTGCGGCAGGCCGTGGCGCCAGTCATTCCAGAAGCTGGTTTTTCCCAGCGTCAGTTGGCGGTACGTTTCGATGCGTTGGCTGCGTTCGCGGTGAATCGTTTCTTCCCAGGTGTTCTGTACGTCGGTGGTGCCTTGCGACGCGACGTCTTTGACCGCTGCGGCAAGCACATCGAGGTCGTGGACTTCGCCCAGCAGGTCCTGAAGGCGCTTCAGGTTGTCGCTCCACAGCGCATATTGCTCCGGGAGGAGACTTTCCACGGTGTAGCGCAAGCGTTTCAAGCCGATGCGCAGTTCGTGCCACGGCTTGGCCTTGTCGGTGCGTTGCGCGCGGGTGTGAAGTTCCCGCGCTTCCTCAAGACGCTCGACCGCCAAGCACTGGGCGGCCAGACTTGAGCAGGGAACGAAGCGCGCGCGCTTGCGAAGCTTTCGTTCGAGACGCGACCACGACTTTTCCTCGAATTTTTCCGTGGCTCGCAGGGCCCGCTGGCGAAGTTCAGGTTCGTTGGCCGCGAACGCGGCGTGTAACTTTGCGCGCAGCGGATCATCGGTGGCGGCGAGTTGCTTCACCCATTCGTCCATCACCTGGGCGTCGCGCAGCGCGCCCAGCCTGCGAAAAAGCTTTCTGGGGACTTGGCGCATTTGGCGCCAGGCGGGGTCGGGATCGACCTCTTGCAGCACCGCGGCGACGGAGCGACAGCGGCGAATGGCAACGCGCAGGTCGTGCACCGGATCGGCGGCGGGATCTTTGCGGACGTGCTCAAGTTCCTTGAGCACGCGCTCCATCCAATAACTCAGGCCACGGTGCGCGCTGGGCGCACCGGGAAGGGTAGCAACCGTGGACATGCAGAGCCTCGACTGAACCGTTCGACGCTGCGGTGGGTGCAGCCCCTGCTCGAACGGGTCCTATAGGGTAGCTCTTGGGCGGAGGCGCGTCCAGTCCAGCGCGCGAACGCCGAGGTCGGGCATCATGCGGAGCAGCACAATTCCCATCAAGAGAGTCATCGCAGCGGCGACCAGGAATACTCGGGAAGGATCCGGATGTCCGAGGCGTAACATCCCATATTGGGCCAGCGGTTGGAGCGCTACGCCCACGAAGGAGAGCAAGTTGGCGACGGCGATGGTTCGGCCCTTCTCTTCGGGCGCGGGTCGGCGCTGGATTAGCGCGTTCACTGGGACCACGAAGAAGCCGCCGGCGGTGCCCAGCAGCGCGAGCAGAATTGCCACCGTCGCGAAAGTCAGGCCTGGGAGCGAGAGGATTGCCGCCATAGCCGTGATGCCGATCATGCCGGGGAGAACCATGCCGTGCTCGATTTTGCCGGCGGAGGCGTAGCCTGCCAGGAAACTGCCGATTCCGATGCCGAGGCTCAGAGCGGCGAGCAGGTAGCTGCTGTGCTGGTCGTCGACGTGGAGGATGTCGGTGGCGTAGAGGACGATGTTGAGGAGAAGGAGTGATCCCAGGAACCAGAAGAAGGTGTTGGCGATGACTGCGACGCGGAGGATGTTGTCGCGCCAGAGGCGGCCTGTTTCGGCGAAGAACTCGCGAGGGACGTTCCAGTCGAAGCGGCGGGCGGGATCTGCGGCGGGGAATCGCGTAATCCGCAAGCTGATGAGCAGGCCGAGAATCGTCAGCGTCAGGAAGACGACGCCGGACCAGACTTGGCGGCCGCGAAAATGGGTGGCCAGGAAGCCTCCGGCTAGCGCGGCGAAGATGGCGGAGAGGAGCGTGGTTAGCTCGATGATGCCATTGCCCCAGCTTAGTTTCGATTCGGGAAGGAGTTCGGGGAGCAGTGCGTATTTTGTGGGGCCGAAGATTGCGCCTTGGGTGCAGGCCAGGAAGAGAGCGGCGCCCGCCAGGTCGAGACGGTTGCGGGCCAGTGCGATGGTTGCCAGGCTCATCACGATGAGTTCAAAGAGCTTGGTGCCGAGAGCGACGCTGCGCTTGCTGTATTTGTCGGCGAAGTAGCCACCGGGGATGGAGAAGAGGAGGAACGGGACGGCAAAGAGTAGAGGCACGACCAGGATGAACCAGAGGTCGCGCTGTTGCCTGGTCAGGGCGGTTTCCAGGACCAGGAAGCTGACTAGCCATTTGAGGGCGTTGTCGCTGAAGGCGTTTTGGAATTGGACGGCGACTAGAGCCCAGAAGCCGGCGAGGCTGGTGGGGGATTGGGGAACGGCGGCTGAGTTTTCTGGTTTGTTATCCAAGGATTGGGCGAGTTTAGCTGCTAGAGAATCCAAAGGGAAGTGACTGGGAAACCGGACCAGGAGAAAAGCTTTAACACAGAGTGCACAGAGATCGGAGCACCTCAGGCCAGGGCAGGCAGAGGGCACAGAGATTACAGTGGAGGGGCCCCCCCTGGGTTTTTTGTAAGTATTCATTCTAGAGGAGGTTAAAGTGCTTTGTTTTGATAGACTTTTGTAAGTATTCATTCTAATAGACTTAGGTAGTAACTGGTTAGTACCTATTTTTGGCTGGCTGGACAGCCAGTTAGGCGTGTTTTTACTTGCCGGTACTATAGCAGATTCATTATCTTTGGTCAAATGGAAAATTCGGGCCGGCCTCGATTCTCGTGGTTGGCGTCGAGTCCCGGGAATCGAAAGGAGGTTGCATGGCATTCGATGTGAAGCGAGCGGCTTTGCTGAGCATGGACCTGCAGGCCGGAGTTGTGTCGATGTATGTGAAGGACGAAGGGTTTATTCCGAGGGTCGCGGGGGTGATCGAGCGGGCGAGGGGGGCGGGACTGACGATCGTTCACGTGAAGGTGGGATTTCGGCCCGGTGTGCCGGAGGCGAATCCGCGAAACCGATTTCTCAGTGCTGTGAAGGCTTCGCCGCGGCACCAGGAGTTTTTTCAGGGAGAGAGTGGTGCGATCCATCCGGCGCTCACGCCGGCGGCGGGTGATCTGGTGGTGACGAAGAGCCGGATCAGTGCCTTTGCCGGGACCGATCTCGATTTGCTGCTGCGGGCGCAAGGCATCGATACCCTGATCCTGTTGGGGGTGGCGACGAGCGGCGTGGTGCTGTCGACTTTTTCGGTTGCTTTCGATGCCGACTATGAGATGGTTGTGATCCGGGACTGCTGTGCGGATCTGGAGGAGGAACTCCACCAGGCTTTGCTGGAGAAGCACTTTCCGCGATTTGGGAGCGTGTTCAGTGCGAGCGAGTTTCAGAAGATGTTGTAACGGGGGCTTGGGAGATGGTGCCCGAGATAGGAATCGAACCTACAAGGACCGAAGTCCGGTGGATTTTGAGTCCACTGCGTCTGCCAGTTCCGCCACTCGGGCATGCCGGTAGGCTATCATAATTCGATAATTCTCTCGTGATTTTTCCGGGACCTTCAGGGCAAGGGAATTGCGGCGTGTCCGCGGCGTCGAGCGTTTCGACCTTGTAAATTTCTTCGACGCCGCTGGTGATGCGCCTAGCGGTCGCGTTTTCGCAAACCCTTTGATCATCGAGAGTGTGCATCGTGAAATGTTGGACTAAGGTTGCTGCGCTTCTGCTCTCTGTTGCTGTTATACGGTCAAGCGCTCAGTCAGCACCGGAAGGCCAGGGTGGCGCGCAGGAAACTCAGGCGCGCGGCTTCTGGACCGATCCATCCACCGGCCAAATGTGGGCGGGGAGGGACAACGGTGGAGACGTAAGCTGGAAAGGGGCGATGAAGTATTGCCGCAATCTGCGTTTGGCTGGCTACTCCGACTGGAGACTGCCGAATATGGCTGAGTTGCAACCCATTATGACAAAACAGCCGATGCTCCCGGGCTGGCAGGCCCCCCCAAGAAGCCAAGGCCTTCACTTCCCATGTAAAGGGCAATCTGTTCTTGACAGGAGACCAATGGAGCAGCAATTACAGAATGGATGATCACGGACGCCCGAGTGGGTACGCGCACTACTTCGACTTCAACTCAGGTGAACCGGATGAGGATCAAGGAGGTTACTCCTACGGCAAGCGTGCGCTGTGTGTGCGCGGTCCCAGCAAATGATGCTCGCAGGCCCGCCCTTTCCTCACCCGGTCAACGACAACAGGTTATTTTTTAGCAAAACGCGTCACGCAGCGGGAGTTTTGGGTGGCGCCGCCGCCACTCCTCGCGTACTTCACGCAATTGCACAACATAAAACTCAAGTGGCGGCGCGCCAGCGGTGATTTCTGTGCTGCAAAGCATCTTGGCGGCCTGCCCGACTTGCAGAAGTTGGCTATCCGGAATTGCCCGGAGCCTTGCGCGCAGGCTTTCGATGTCGGACTTAACTACTGGAAAGCCTTGTTTCATCGGCCCTCCGCGATCCTGAGAATGTATGTGTGTCTTGCTGAAAAATCGCAAAACGCGCCCAAATGCATCCCGAACTTTTACGCCTGAGCAGGAGGCTACATCGAAAGCCCGGTTTTGCCTTGGTACGAAAGTTTGGTACGCATCGGCGAAGGGGACCTCTAAGGACTAGGGGAAGCAATAACACCAAGACCCAGGTTCACCCGGCGAACCTGGGACACCCGGCATGCGCTACCGAGGGCTCGTTTGAGGATGGCTTTGATCTTCCCTTCAACGAAAGGGCTGCTGTAGAGCTGGGCTCTGACGCGGGAGCCAACCTGAAAATCAGTTTGACGCTTGTAAAGCGTACGTTCATAATCCGGTCCCCGCACCCTCTATCCCACAGAGGAGTCAGAAAATCGGGGGAGTGAATCGATGCTTGAAAAAACGGACCATATCATGGCCACATACGTCGGCGCGGCGAACGAGTTCGGAAGATCGGCCAAGGAATTCCTGCAACATGTCAATCTCTTGCATCAAGCTTGGAATGCTTACGAACATGCCATGACAGCAAGTGCTGAGTTGCGTACTATCCTGGACAGTGGCGACGAGAACCTGCGAACCCTGATGACTCAGCTGGAACAAGCGGTCAGCAGTCCATTTGGCAGGCCCGTCGACAGCGGGAAAAAGCCGGAAGCGCTGAAAGATGAGGTGATGAAGGCGAGCGCCGCCGGCGTGGGTGCCGCAAACACGACCACCGGTGTGACGATGCTGCCTTAGAGCCGCTGGTCACTTTTGTGGTGGCCCGGGACAGTCGAAGCGGTAGAACGCGGTTGTTCCTGCGCCGCGAACACGTGCCGATGTTCACTGCCACTACGCAACCGTCCAAGCCGCGTTCATCTTGAAGTTTTTCGCCAGTCTGACAAGGTGTTTTGCCTACCAAAGATCAACATTCCGAATTTCCACCGACGGTTTCTACTTTGGGCTTGACAACGATTGTGGCGGTTGGGTAGCGTCGGCGGGTCGGGTCGGCGCGAGGCGGTGGAACTCTAAATGAACCTTGGGGGAGTTCCAAGAGAGTATCTGCATGACTCCTCAGGACACGCTCGCGCCAAGAGTTACGCAATTGATCCCGTCGAAGAGCAACCTGACTTAGTTTGAAATTTACTTGGACGCGCGTCTCAGCGAAAAGAACGCTCGTTACGACTTCGGTTCACCCACGCTCGAACGAATCCCAGCACGCTCGAACGACATCGGGACAATAGGAATAGGTTGCGTTAGCTGTCGACTCGTGGCTAGACGCGCGAGGGCGAAGAGCGGATCGCAATCCTCGGTGCTACCCGCTCCTAGCAGCAACCTCCGGAGGTTGCCAATTGAGATGTTCTTTCCATTGTCGCCGTCGGAAATAAATCGTATTCGCCCAGCGGAGGCCATTGATGCCCGAAACGAGACTGAAAGAGGAAGCAGATCGGTCGGGAGACGATTCAAACAACGATAGAGATCAGCAGATATCTGCTCTCCTGGCGACGACTGTGGAGCAAATTCGCTCTGCGATGTCGGCGAGCGGAGCCGCCATTGCTGTTCGCGATCCGGAGGGCGCATGCTGTTTAGCTAGCACTGGCGAGGCTCCTCCTGTGGGTTCGCGACTGCAACCGGACTCGGCCTTTACCAGAGAGTGTCTCGAAACGGGCGAGGTCGTGCTGTGTGAAGACACGGAAAATGATTTACGAATATTGCCTTCGGTTGCAAAGAGCTTGCACTTTCGTTCGGCCGTGGCTGTGCCCATTCAAATGCAAGGATATGTCATTGGCGTTATAGAGGTTTTCTCTTCACGGCCTTCGGAAATCTCCCGTCCGGATGTTGATGTACTGGAAGAATGCGCCAATTTGGTTGCTCCTGTTATCGCTCCCAGAGCGGCATCAAGCGCGCAAGCTGTCCAAAAAGCACAACCGCACCCGTTCCCATCACCGCCGACTCCTTCGGCTGAAGAGGGAGAGGGAAACTCGTCGTCAGTTGGGGCGAATTGGTTTCCAAAGGAACCGGGGCTTTCAAAGGAGCAGCCGGCGGAGTCACCACGGCCGGCTGTTGAGAGAGGGCCTGCAGGTGATGCTGGATTGCCCCGCAACTCGACGCCGTCCGCTGAAGAATCGACCGCCGTGCAAATAGCGCGTGGTCGCGCTGCCTCGCTTTCCTTCCTCGCGGTGGTTTTCTTCGTCCTATCTTTCTTCGTGGTCGGCATGATCCGTCCTATGACAATGGCGACGTCCGCCCCGAGTCCTGCTCCGCCAGCTTCGGACTCGGCAAAGCGCGACTCGCCAGCGACGTCGACACCAGGGGAAGGCGCAGCTCAAAAGACCGTGAAACCGCGAGGCCACAACCGTTCGCGTCCTGAGAAACAGGGCGGTGAACCCACGACTGACTGAGATTAATCGTATACCGAACTCCTGTTCCCAATGTTGGCGGGCGCCCGTGTGATCGTTTTTTCGCAGTGACGCCCATACCGCAGGGACGCACCGATCAAATTACGGTCTTTGTCGGCGGGTTCCTTTTTGTTCGATTGAGGATCTTCAGGCAGGAAAAATTAAGGGCGCATCAGCCGTTAGGCTGTTGCGCCCTCTTTTGATTGATCCGTAAAGTTTTTATGCTTCCCGGTTCAATCTGGGGTGAAGATAATCCTGACATCCAACATCGTCAATCCGATTCTCGCGCAACATCTGTGCAAATCTGTGCGGAGGTGTGCAAAAGCGGATCCTCCAAAATGAGCGAGTATTCAACTGCGTTGCGGTCATGGAAGCGACCGAGGAGAAGATTCAACACCAAGACCCAGGTTCAAAAAGCGAACCTGGGGCACCCGGCACCCGGCAAGGCTGTTCGGACGACCGTCAAGGACTCGCGCTGGTCCGTGGGGGATGCGTCTCAACTTTTGGGAACGAACTGCACGCGACCGCGGCGCTGGCGATCGATAGACCGGCGCAGGAGAATAGGATCAGGCGAAATCCGGAGAGAAACGCTTGTGCAACTGCGTCGCGAAGGGCTGCACTCGCGTTGGCGTCGAGATTTTTCGGCAGGTCCATGCCTGCCAGCTCGATTTCCTTGGAACGAATCTCGCGTACAGTTTCGGAGTTGAGAGGGAGGCTTGCGAGGCTTCGATTCAGGTGGGTGCTGAAGACCTTCACCATCACGATTCCGAGTACGGCGATGGCGAGGACTCCTGCTAATCGCGCTACGGCGTTGTTGATTCCCGAGGCTGTGCCGGCGTGGTCCCTGTCCACGGAAGCCATCACTACGGTGGTGAGCGGCGCTACCGTAACCGCCATTCCCAAGCCGAGTACCACCGATGCGAGAAAGAATGTCTTCCAGTAGTTGCCACCTTCAGAGAACACCGCAAATAGAACGAAACCCGAGGCGACGACGAGGGGTCCGAGAATCAGAGGGAGCTTGCCGCCGTACCGGGCGACCAACCCGCCCGACCAGCGTGACAAGAAAAACAACAATACGATCACGGGCAGTGTCGCCGCGCCGGCAGCGGTGGCCGAGTAGTGATGCACCTGCATCAGGGTGACGGGAAAGAGGAAGAAGAAAATGCCAATTGCGGCGTAGAGGAATAGTGTCAACAGATTCGCGCCGAGGAAAGAGCGGGACTTGAACAGCGAGAGCGAAACCATGGGCGAGGAGATCCGGGTTTCGACCCACAGGAAGAGAATCAGGAAAATCACGCCGCTTAGTAAACTTCCGGCCACAAGTGGATTTCGCCAGCCAAGTTTTGACGATTCGAGAAGACCGGTTACGATGCCGGCGAGACTTGCCGTGGCGAGCAATGCTCCTGCCCAATCGAGACGCTGCGCGTGGGAGTTTCGACTCTCTGGCACGTGGAGGAAGGAGAGCACGATTACGGCGGCGGCCATGGGAACGTTGAGAAAGAAGGCCCAGCGCCAGGATGCGTGTTCGATGAGCCATCCGCCGAGAACTGGTCCGAGCGCTGCGGTGATCGCGGTAAAACCCGACCAGGTGCCGATGGCCTGTCCGCGAGATTTTTCGTCGAAGGATGCGCTGATGATGGCGAGACTACCGGGAATGAGCATCGCGGCGCCGATGCCCTGGACGGAACGCGCGACCACCAGGAAGCGAATGCTGGGAGCTAAACCGCAGGCGGCGGAGGCGACGGCAAAAACGGTCACGCCAAGCAGAAACACCAAACGGCGGCCCATCCAATCTCCCAGGGCGCCCCCTGCGAGGATTAAGGAGGCGAGAACGACTCCGTACGATTCGATCACCCATTGCACATCAACCACGCTGGCGTGGAAGGCGATTTGGAACTTGGGCGCGGCGACATTGACGACGGTGCTATCGATGAAGGCCATGCTGGAGCCGAGAATCGTGGCCGTCAGGATCCACGGAGCTGAGTCGCTGGCGCAGGGCGTGCCTGGCGTTCCGGAGTTCATCAACGACTCATCGCATGGTGTTTTCATAGGACGAGTGGCCTCGAAGACGATTCGATGCAATCCAGGCGCAAGTGGCGCGTGTTATCCAAAGGTGCTTCTCAGGTGGGCGATGTTGGCGGCTCGGCCGGGCGGGGCAAGCCCGGGCAAGCCCCGCCCCTACAACACGATTCGCTCGCGACACGGGCGGCTCGTCTGTCAAATGCGAAAAGTCGGGGGCGATGGATCTTTGACTGGATGACGGCCGGAAAGGCTGCGCGGGGCCTGAGGAAACGGGACGGCTGGGCGACACGTCCGTCAGTGGGAGGGCGAAATCGATGCCCATACTCTGGTTGGTGACGCTGATTCTTGCGTCGGGGTTTGCGGTCGCATCCGGGCGGGGAGTCAGGTGGAAATTGCTCAACGTGGGCTTCATTTTGGTTTGTATGGGATTGGGTTACGGTATTGGTTATGCGGCCGGGTTAGGAAGTAAAAATCTGGGAGCGGTCCCTCATGCTGCGCTGCCTTTTTCGATGATGTTGGGAATCGTGGGGGCGCTCGGATGCCTGCAGCGGAATAATTGGCGGGTGAAATGAAGACGTCGCAGTGCGTCGATGGGAGTGGACGGTGCTGGCGTGGAAATCGAACCCGTCCCTCAGCGGCTAAAGCCGGATTGATTGCAGGCTCTAACGGCACGGCTGAAGCCGTGCCCTCCCGTTGCGGCGCAGATTGACAGACAAGCGATTCCGGCGGTGGAGCCGGGTCATTTTGATTGCGGTCAGTTGTGGGCTGCTCTTGCGGTGGGACATCTTTCGCGCCGGAGTACGGCGAGTGCGTTGAGGGTGGCGACGATTGCTTTTCGCTCGGCGTCGTCTACGGCGACGTGGATGACGCGTTGACCGATGGCGTTTTGTGCGGCGGCTATGCGGAACGGGAGTGCGTCAGAATCTGTTTCAAGAACCGCTTCCTGGTAAAACTTCATCCATTCGTAATTTTCCATCACCGTCTCCTTCCTCGGTTGCGGAGGATCTTAGCGAACACGGCTAGACGTGGATGTTAGTACTATGTTCAGCAATTGCAAGTTCTAAATTCAGGCGAGCGCGCAGCGTGCGATGGCGTGCCAAAAGTGAGCGCGGGTGCGGCTGAAATTCGGGAGAAATCATTTTTTACGTCTTCGCCGACGAACCGAACGATCTGCTCGGAGCTAGGAAAGGACTAGTGGCCATCTCACAAATGGCCGAGACAGGAAGAGAAGAAGTTCCTCAGGGGCTAAAGCCCGATTTCGCGTGTCTCTAAATGTCGGAGCTAAAGCTCCGACCCCCTGAGATGCATTTACGAGATGACTTCGAGAGATGGATCATTCGAAGAGCCATTCCAGGAAAGATTTGCGCCGTGGAGGCTGGGTGCTTCGGGGGCGGCGGGCGGGACGTGGGGTGGGGCGGAGACGCGACACTCTTGCGGGCGTCCTTCGTTTGTCGGGGCGTTTCTCGGGGGAAACAGGGAGGACTGACGGGTGGATTGCGGAAAGGCTGGGCCGGGTTGCCAGTAGCCGTAGACGCAGCGGGTGCCGCGGCGGGAGTAGTCATGAGTGTCGTGAATCACGCCGTCGACTACGGCGGTGAGATGCTTTGAGACGCTGACGACGAGGCGGCCGGGTGGGAGTTCGTCGGGGCGGAGGTGGACCGTGCAGCCAGAGCCGATTTGCATGGTGGGAGTCCAGACCCAGCCGAGAGAATTCATTACGCGCTTGATGGTGGATTTGTAGACGCCGGTGCGGGCGTTGCTCTTGCCGCGTTTTCGGGTGCCGGTGCGCTCGTGGACGGAGGAGCGGTTCACGAGATCGTAGATGTGCTGGTAGGGGAGACCCGTGGCGATGGCGATGGAGCGGACTACGCAGTCGCCGGTTTTGCCGCGGTAGCCGGCTGCGGTGCGGCCGCCGTCATGGAATCGGAAGTGCTGTTTTGGCATGCGCGGTCGTGGACTGGTGGCTGGAGCCGGCCGGCGCGGCTCGTCAGGCGCTGGCCTCGGCAGCGGCTTCCGGCTCGGCGGGCTTGTCGGTGGTGACGCGGAGGGCTTCGATCTTTAGGCCTTTGTTCATGTCGAAGCGCTGCTTGCGGTCGAGGCTCTTGACGAATTCGCGTGTGGCTTTGCCGATGGCGCCGGAGATGCTGGAGGCGTCGATCTTGATGGTGCGGCCCTCGGCGCCGACTTTGCGGTCTTCGTACTTCAGGGTGACGTTGTAGGTGTTCATTGTTGGCCTCTTTCTTTGTTTTGTCGCGCTTTCAGTTTTCTCACTTCCGGGGGTGCCGTGTCCAGTCGGGCTACCAGGAACCATCCCTAAAAACCAATGGCGGGTGCACTCAATAGCGGAGATTTCGAGGGCGGAGATTCCAAGAGTCAGTCAGGTCCGGCGGACGACCATGCAGGTGATGTCGTCGTGCTGGGGGGCGGCGCCGACGAATTGATCGAGGGAGCGCATGATGTTGGCGAGGGTCAGGGCGGAGCGTTCCTGGCCCGCGAGTTGGATCATGGAGAGGAGGCGGGCTTCGCCAAATTCGTTGCGGCGCTCGTCCCGGGCTTCGGTGACGCCGTCGGTGTAAATTACGAGGAGGTCGTGGGGTCTCGATGCGGGTGACCCCCGTTTTGTAATTTTCCTTTAGCTCGATGCCCAGGGGGATGTTGTCGGATTTCAGGCGCTCGATGCTGCCGTCTTCGCGTTTGAGGATGGGCGGGTTGTGGCCGGCGCAGAGGTAGCTGAGATCGCCGGTGGCGGGATTTAGCTCGGCGAGGAATGCGGTAGTGAAGCGGCCGGCGTGGCTGTTGGCGCAGACCTGGCGGTTGAGACCGCCGACGAGTTCGGAGAGCGTGCCGCTGGCGCTGGCCAAGGCGCGAAGGCTGGCTTGGAATGTCGCCATCAACATAGCCGCGGGGACGCTTTTGCCGGCGACGTCGGCTACCGCGATCAGGAGCGGGCCATCGCCGGAGCGAAGGAAGGCGTCGTAGTAGTCGCCGCCGATGGTCTTGGCGGGGCGCATGGCGAAGGCTACATCGATGCCGGGAACATCGGGGGCTCTGCGGGGGACGAGCCACCGCTGGATTTCGCGGGCGATCTCGATGTCGCGCTTCATGGAGATGTGATCGCCGAGTACCAGGGCGAGGAGAATCAGCAGGCCGACGAAGGCGAGAAGGAATTCGATTTCCTGGGTGAGGAAGAGGAAGTGAAAATTGACTATGGCCAGGAAGGCCAGGACGATGGTGAGAAGTAAGAACAAGCGGCGTGCGGGGGAGAGTTTGGCGAGGACGCTGGTGGCGAGATAGCCGAAAATTCTAAAAGGGCGCTTCCAGGAACGCTCGAAGCGGCCTGCGTGTTGGCTCACGTCTTGTTTGTAGAGGCGGGAACTCTCGCCGGCTTCGACTTTGAACTGGGTCCAAAGCTCGTCGATTTCCATGCCGGCAGTGAGGCGGTACCAGCCGGCTTTAGAATGTATGAAGGCCCGGCGGATGGCCAGGCTTGCGCGATCAAACCAGCTTTTGGTCTTGGCGCGGGCGGAGTCTAGGGCTGTTCGCAGCTGTTGAAGCAGGGGAGAAACCTCATACTCGCAGTGTACGCTTCTGCGTTGGAGCACGGCATCGGGTTTACTGGGTAGTTCCGAGCTAGCGCTGGATTGCCGGTATGGGACAAACCCGGAAAAAAGAGGGGCAAAGAGTATTGAATCGGTTTAATATTGCGCGGTTGCAACCCGGTCGGGCGGTTGCGGCGCTAGTATCGCTTCCACTTTTTTTCTGCGTTCTGAGGAGTCTTATGCCACGTCTGCGTTCGGTTGGTTTTGCGATTGTGGGTCTTGGGATTTTGCTGGGATTGGCAGGGATGCTGGCGACGCCGGCGCTGGCCGATGCGGGGGCGAAGCTCTACCTGCACAAGGACTGGCAGTTGCAGTCGTCTTGCGAGGTGAAGGCCGGGGGCGAGCAGGTGTCGGTTGTGGGATTTGACGCCAGCAAGTGGCATCGCACGGATCTGCCGAACACCGTCGTCGGGGCGCTGGTCGATGACAAGACGTATCCGGATCCGACTTACGGGACAAATTTGAAGTCGCTTCCAGGGATGGACTATTCGTCGAAGACATTTTTTGCACTGCAGGACATGCCGAAGGACAGCCCGTTCCGGTGTTCGTGGTGGTTTCGAACGGAGTTTACCGTGCCTGCGGAGTTTGAAGGCAAGGCGCAATGGCTGGACTTCCTGGGGATCAACTACCGGGCGAATGTGTGGATCAATGGCAAGAAAGTGGCGGATGAGAAGGATGTGGCAGGGACGTTTGTGACGTTCGAATTTAATGTGAACAAGTTTCTGGTTGCGGGAAAGCCGAACGCATTGGCGGTGGAGATTTTCGCGCCGCAGAAGAACGATTTGGGGATTACGTGGGTGGACTGGAATCCGACGCCTGCTGACAAGGACATGGGGATTTGGAAGGAAGTTTTTTTGACGGCCACCGGCGGCGTATCGCTGCGAAACCCGTTTGTAGGGAGCAAGCTGGATTCCGAGTACAAAACGGCGGCGCTTACGGTAAGCGCGGATTTGCGGAATAGCTCGGAGCACGAAGTGAGTGGAACACTTCGCGCGGACATTGATGGTGTGCAGGTGCGGCAAGCAGTGAAGTTGGCGGCAGGAGAAGCGAAGACGGTGACGTTTTCTCCGGAGACTTATTCGGAGTTGAAGTTAGCGCATCCGCGATTGTGGTGGCCCTATCAGATGGGCAAGCCGAATCTATACACGGCGAAGCTGGATTTCGACGTCGACGGGCACGCCTCCGATGCGGCTGAGGTGACGTTTGGGATTCGCGAAGCCACCTCGGAGCTGACCGACAAGGGCTATCGCTTGTTCAAGATCAACGGGCGCAAGGTGCTGATTCGCGGGGCGGCGTGGGCGCCGGACATGTTCTTGCGATGGTCGCCGGAGCGCGTGGACGCCGATTTGGCATACGTCCGCGACATGGGGTTGAACACCGTGCGTCTTGAGGGGCGGATCGATCACGAGGAATTCTTTGCGAAGGCTGACCGCTTGGGAATTCTGGTGATGCCGGGGTGGACTTGCTGCGACGCGTGGGAGAGATGGAAGAGCTGGAAAGACGAGCAGCACAAGATCGCCGGGGATTCGCTACGGAGCCAGATTCGAATCCTGCGGAACCACCCGAGCGTGTTCGTGTGGCTGTATGGCAGCGATGGTCCGCCGCCGGCTGACGTGGAGAAAATGTATCTGGGGATTCTGCAGGAATTGCAGTGGCCGAATCCTTCGGTGTCATCGGCTGCGGAAGTGCCGACTACCGTTACGGGAAAGTCGGGCGTGAAAATGACCGGCCCTTACGAGTACGTTCCGCCAGTTTATTGGCTTGCGGATACGAAGGCTGGCGGCGCTTATGGCTACAACACGGAAACGAGTCCGGGACCAGCCATTCCGCCGAAAGAGTCGCTGGAGCGATTTATTCCGAAGGAGCATTTGTGGCCGATCGATGAAGTTTGGAACTATCACTCTGGCGGCGAGCGCTTCACGACGGTGAACGTTTTTACCGACGGTTTGAACCGACGATACGGCACCGCGACTTCGCTGGATGATTACGAGCGCAAGGCGCAGGCGATGACCTACGACGGGCAGCGGGCGATGTTCGAAGCGTATGCGCGGAACAAGTACACATCGACCGGGGTGATCCAGTGGATGCTGAACAATGCGTGGCCGTCGCTGATCTGGCATCTCTACGACTACTACATGGTGCCGGCGGGCGGATATTTTGGGACCAAGAAGGCGACGGAGATCCTGCACGTGCAGTACTCGTACGACGACAATTCGGTCGCGGTGATCAATGGGACGTACGAGACAGTAAAAGGAGTGAAGGTCACCGCGAAGCTGTACAACATCGACGCCAAAGAAAAGGGATCGCACGAGGCGACGATGGACCTAGCGCCAGATAGCGCCACGAAAGCCTTCGATCTGCCTAAAGTCGACGATTTGACGAAGACCTATTTCTTGCGGCTGGAACTGCATGACGTCGCGGGAAAGCGGCTGAGCGACAATTTTTACTGGTTGTCGACCAAGCCGGACACCATGGATTGGAAGCACAGGAAGGACACGGTATACACGCCGCAAGCGGAGTTTGGGGATTTGACGGGTCTGAACAGCCTGCCTCCGGCGAAGCTTGTGGTTTCCGAGCAGGCCCTCGGAAAACGTGGACGATACAACTGGATGACGTTGACGGTCGAGAACAAGGGAGAGGGCGTTGCGTTCATGATTCACCCGCGGGTGACGCGA
This sequence comes from uncultured Acidobacteriota bacterium, assembly GCA_963729285.1. Taxonomy (GTDB): domain Bacteria; phylum Acidobacteriota; class Terriglobia; order Acidiferrales; family UBA7541; genus Acidiferrum. Next base: position 141,247 of record CAVSNL010000017.1, on the reverse strand, counting down.
GGGAAAGGCGGCGAGGATGTCACGCCGATCTTTTGGACTGACAACTACTTTTCACTGCTCCCGGGCGAGAAGTTGAGCGTAGGAGCACGCTATGACGACGCGGCGCTTGCAGGGAAGGAACCGGTGTTGGAGATAGAGGGATACAATGTGGTCGCCGGGTAGCGTCCCGGTGGGGGCGTTTACGGCTGTGGGTGGTCGTGACCAGTGAGTGACGCGCGATCGAAGGAAGCTCCATCTCTCTAAGTCGCGCTGCGATGGCTGCATCTAAACCCCGCCCTCTCGGCGAGGGCGGCTACAGGTGATCGTCCGGTGAGGATCCAGATTAGCTGACAAGTTTGAGGAGCAGCTTTGTCGCGTGGCGTTTTGCTGGTGGTTTTGTTTGTCGCGGCTGTGTTGAGCCTGGGATTTTGGGCGCAGGAACATTACCTGTTGACCGCCATCTCTGTGCCCATCGCCGCTCCCTCCACCCAAGCCTCCTCGCTTGATTCCAAGGTCGCGGCCAGCATTCAAGAGCGAATCCAGAAGAGCGGCGCTGATGTTGGGCTCGATTTCCGGACCCTGGACGGGCGCACTGCCTGGTCGTTCCACGCCGAGGATACCTTTCACGCGGCCAGCACGATGAAAATCCCGGTGATGATCGAGTTGTTTCACCAGGTCCAGCAGGGCAAGCTGAAATTGGACGACAGCCTGCCCATCAAGAACGAATTTCACAGCCTTGCGGATGGATCGATATTTACGCTCGATCCGAAGGACGACTCCGAGACGGACCTTTATCAAGCGGTGGGCCAGACGCGGACGCTGTCACAGCTTTGCGAGCTGATGATTACGGTGAGCAGCAACTTCGCGACGAACCTGTTGATCCAGAAGCTGGGCGTGGAAAATATTCGCGCGACGGTTCATTCTTTGCACGCGGATGGCATGAACGTGCTGCGCGGGGTCGAGGACAACAAAGCATTTGCAAAAGGGTTGAACAATACAACGACCGCGCAGGGTCTCGCGGTGCTGCTTGAAGCCATAGCGAAGGGCCAGGCCGTGGACGCGGAGGCTTCGCGTGAGATGGTCGAGATTCTGGAACGTCAGAAGTTCAACGAAGGAATCCCTGCGGGTCTCCCAGCGGGGATGCAGGTGGCGCACAAGACCGGCGAGCTAACCAAGCTTCACCATGACGCGGCGATCGTCTATGCAAAGAGGCCGTTCGTCCTGGTCATCCTGGTGCGAGGGTTGGCGGATATCAAGGACAGCTCCGCGCTGATGGCGGACATCACCCGGCAGCTCTACGCGGCGACCCAATAAATACATCCTTGGGCCGAGGTTTCATCATCAAAGACAACAGTAAGGTTTCGCTGGAGCGCGGCCGTTCGGGTCCGCGTTATAATTGGGAGGGAGAGAGTAAGCGGCCGGGTATTTGGGCCGAACTCCTGAATTAATCGTCGAGAGGGGAATCACGATGACTGGCTTCGCACGTTCAATTGCCGCCGCAGCTTTGGGGCTTCTATTTGCGGGTGGCGCGGTTGCCGACACGCTGGAACTTAAGGATGGCCGCGTGTTGCAGGGCAGGTTTCTGGGAGGCACGCAGGCCTTGATGCGCTTCTCCGTGAATGGTGAAGTACAGACTTTTAACGTGACCGAGATCGTCGCCCTGACATTCACAAACAACTATGCCAGTGCTGACGGTGGTCCTGCACCAGCTCCCGCGGCGCAAGCGGTCGCCGCCGCGCCGGCTCCACTGCCCGCGGGCAGCCCAATCACCATTCCAGCGGGGCAACCTTTGCTGGTGCGCATGATCGACGGCGTGGATTCGAAGAAAAATAACGTGGGAGACATTTTTCACGCCAGCCTGGAGACCGACCTGAACGTCAACGGATCGTTGGTGGCGCGCAAGGGAACGGACGTCTATGGCCGCCTGGCGGAAGCGAAAGAGGCGGGGCACCTTTCGGGGAGTTCCGAGCTGCAGCTGGAGCTGACGCGCATGGTTATCAGCGGGCAGGATTATCCGGTGGTGAGCAGCGACTACACGTTGAAAGGGAAGGGCCGCGGCGCGAATACCGCCGAGAAGGTGGGCGGCGGAGCGGTGCTGGGCGCGATCATTGGAGGTATTGCTGGAGGGGGCAAAGGGGCTGCGATTGGGGCTGGAGCGGGCTCGGCGGCAGGCGCTGGGGTGCAGGTCTTGACGCGCGGCCAGCAAGTGAAGGTGCCGAGCGAGACGCTGTTGGAATTCCGGCTGCAGCAACCGGTGACCGTTACCGCGCAGGGGTAAGGGCGCGGCCGGTTACGGCGCGCTTGTGATCTAGGTTGGAAAAGGCGGGCTTTTTGCCCGCCTTTTTGATTTTTTTGAGGTGCTTAGCCCCCGTTGCCGACTTCGCCGCATTAGCCCTCAAAAACCGGCTTGCGGCTTTTACTGTTAGTGATTAAGCTACCCCCGTAGATTGGGGGTCAACATCGTGCCGAAAGAGAAGCCACGAGTAAACATCGGAGAAGTGATCAAGACGTATCGCAGCCAGCGGGGGCTGTCGCAGGGCGATATCGAACGCCGCACCGGGCTGCTGCGCTGCTATTTGTCGCGCGTGGAGAACGGCCACACGGTGCCGTCGCTGGAAACGCTGGCCAAGATTGCGGAAGCCATGGACATCTCGCTCGCGGACTTTTTCCCGGGCACGGAGACGCCGCGCGACCGCGAGTCCCAGAAAATGCTGGGCGAGCTTTCGCAGGACGAAATCCGCTTCCTGGCGGAGATCAAGAGATTCAGCACCACGCTGTCAGACGGTGATAAGCGCCTGGTGCTGGCGATGATCCGCAAGATGGCGAGCCTTATCCCGCCGCCGGTGGCGAAGAAGCCCGTCGTGCGACGACCCGCGACGGTGTAAAACCACGCCTCAACAAGCCCGTGATGCCCGCGAGTCCGCGGGCATAAAACATGAAAGACGATGAGAGCGCCATAGACCCCGAAGTCTCCGACGTGATGGCGTCAGAGCGCCAGCGGGGTCGCGGAAAAGGACCATCGACCCAGCGAGAAAACGGAAAGAGAAGGCTTTAGCCGCAGAACTGCTGAAATCGAAAGAAGCACGAGACGAACGAGGGTTTAGCGACGCTTTGAGGCGCGCTGGGATTCGCGAGGGCTCTGAAGTCTGGCAGAACCCCTGGAAGGCGTTCCGGTCTTAGCTCTGCTATTTTTCAAAATTCGGTGGATGTCTTTAAGTCGTTCGTCTTGCTCTTTTTCAGGAAATTGCTGCAAGGAATCCAACATCAGCTTAGCTATGTACGCTGTAGCCTTCCGGTTTTTGCCGTTCTTCGCTTTTGGCGCCACGATTGGATCGTCTCACGGCTTGTTTTGTCATTCAAGCCGCAAAGTCTTCTTGGCGGTCCCGGCCGCCAATACCGCAGCACGGCCCCAAGGTGCGCCGTTCGCTGCTATTGACCACGAATCAAACGAATGGCATCGGGTAGAGCTGCATCGTTGCTTCCGGGCGTGCCCGACGCCACCTTTTCTCCGTTTAGATCAATGGGCTCCGAGTCGCCTTCGCCGGGTGCGAGGAACAAGTTCGCCTGAACGGCATGCTGCTTGGTGTAGAGGTCGTAGTAGCGGCCGCCTGCGGCGTAGAGCGACTCGTGCGTGCCGCGCTCGATGATGCGGCCAGCTTCGACGACGAGAATCTGGTCGGCGCGGCGGATCGTCGAGAGGCGATGCGCGATCACAAAGGTGGTGCGGCCGCGCATCAGGTAGCGCAGGCCTTCCTGGATGAGGGCTTCCGATTCCGAGTCCAGGCTGGAAGTAGCCTCGTCGAGAATCAGGATGCGTGGATCGGCAAGGATGGCGCGGGCGATGGAGACGCGCTGCTTCTGGCCGCCGGAGAGTTTAACGCCGCGCTCGCCGACGATGGTGTCGTACTGTTTCTCGAAGTTCTCCGCGAATTCGTCCACGCGGGCGATGTGGCAGGCGGCGAGGATCTCTTCTTCGGTGGCGTCGGGGCGGGCAAAAGCCACATTTTCGCGAATGGTGCCGTCAAACAGAAACGTTTCCTGCAGCACCACGCCGAGTTGCGTGCGGTAGGAGTTCAGCTTCACGGTGGCGAGATCGACGCCGTCCACCAGAACCCGGCCGCTTGCGGGAACGTAGAATGCGGCGATCAGTCCGATGATTGTTGACTTGCCCGCGCCCGACGGACCTACCAGCGCCGTCACCGTGCCCGGGCTCGGACTTGAAACTTACATCACGAAGAACCTCTTTGCGCGTATCGTAGGCAAAACTGACGTCTTCCATCGTTACTTGGCCGGTGATGCGGCCCAGGGTCACGGTCCGGCCCGCGGCTTCGTCTTCCTTCTCTTCATTCAGGATTTCGCGGGTACGCTCGAGTCCGGTGATGGCTTCGGTGATTTGCGTGCCGATGGCGACGATCTGAAAAACCGGGGCCACGAGCAGGCCGAGGAAAATGTTGAACGCGAAAAATTGGCCCAGGGTCATTTGGCCGGCAAGAATCCTGTGGCCGCCGAACTCCATGATCAGCGCGCTGACGACGCCCATCAGACCGGCGCCGGAAAGGCTCATCAGCGAAGTCGCGGTCAGCGTCTTCAAAACGTTGTCGAGCAGGCGCTGCACGCCGCCGGCGAAGATTTTCTCCTCGCGCTCTTCGGCGTGATAGCCCTTGACGACGCGCACGCCGCCGAGCGATTCGGTCAGGCGGCCGGTGACTTCGGCGGTGATTTTAGGGCGTGCCCGGAAAATGGGGCGGATGGTCTTGAAGGCTTTGTTGATGCCGATGCCGAAGAATACGAGGATGCCGAATGCCAGGCCAGTCATGGCCACGCTGGTGCGCAGAAGGTAGACCAGCGCGAACACCGCGGTCATCAGCCCGCCGACAAACTCGACCAGGCCGGTGCCGATGAGATTGCGGACACCCTCGACGTCGCTCATGATGCGCGAAACCAGGACGCCGGTTTTGTTGGCGTCGTAAAAGGAGACAGGCAGGCGGCCGATATGGGCCTGCACCTGGCGGCGCAGGTCGGTGATCATTTTCTGCGCGGATTTGGAGAGAAGCTGGGTCAGAGTGAACGAGGTGAGGCCTTGAATGATGGTGGCGCCAAGGATGCACAGAACGATGGGAGTCAGCAGCTGGACTTGCTTCTTGCCGATGACATTGTCCACGAAATACTTTGTGGAGGCTGGCAGGACCAATCCGGAGACCCGGTTGATGGCCATGAGCAAGAAGCCCAAAGCCAGCAGGCCACGGCGCGGATGGATCAGCGCCCAAACGTCAGGCAGCGCTTTCCAAGCCGCCTTTTTCTTCTCAGCCTTTGTACCGGCCGTTTCGGTCGTATCGGTTGCCATGTTGTAGCGCGGGTGGTCGGTCCTCATGGTTGGATGCCTGGCGCGTTCCGTAGTCTACACGTTGCGTAGCGCTGGAGAGCTGCGTCGCAGGGCAGGGGATGCGACCGAGACTTAGTCGGACCCGGAGCTTCCGCGCGGGACACTGACGGCCGCGGGGCGCTCGACGTTCAACACGTTTGCGACAAAGTCGCTTACGGTGATACCCAGATGGCCCCAGAGGCGGCGCTTCAGGCTGGTGTAGTCCTGTGTGCCGCTGAAGATGTCGCCCATCAGTTGCCGAAAGACGGCGCTGCGGCGCATGAGTTGCACCATGCGCGTGGTCACCGTCGTGCCCAAAAACGATCCGCGGTAGAAACGCCGAACGATACGCGCGGCGAATTCCAGTTCCGCCGAGAACGCGGCTTTCACCCACGCGGGATATTTTTCCGGGCAGCCTTCGGCGAGCGACTTACCCAGCAGTTCGCCGGATTTCATGGCGTAAAAGAGGCCTTCGCCTGTCAGGGGATCGACCCACGCAGCGGCGTCACCCACCAGCGCCCAGTTCTTGCCCATGACGGTGCGTTCGGAAAGCGTGCGCTCCTGGGGAGACGGCAGCACGTGACTGTAGAATTGCGCCCCCTCGGTGGAAATCTTCTGCTTGCCTACGAACGCGTGCAGGTGGGTTTTCAGCTCCGCGCTGGTGTGGACGGCCATGCTGCCGCAGATGCCGACGGAGAGATGGTCGCAGCGCGGGAAAGACCAGATGTAGCCCTCGAAGTTTCGCAGGAACTTAACGGTAATGGCGTCCGCGGTTTGTGGGACGAAGTATCCTTGGGTGATTTCCAGTTCGTCGCGCTGTAGTGGACGCGTTTCTGGCAGCAACTGATTGCGCGCACCCGCGGCCAGCACCAGGAAATCCGCGGTCTTCCATTCGCCTTCCACGCAGTAGCGTGGTTTTGCGGTCGAAGTATCCACGCCGAACACGTGGGATCGGCGAATCTTGCAACCGGCCTCGGCCGCGCGATTCAGCAGCATGCCGTTCAAAACCGTGCGCGAATAAATCACGATGGGATGCGACATATCGAGCGTGGCGCGCTGATCGTTACTGCTGATCAGCTCGACGGAATGCACTAATTTCTTGGGATAGGGATTGTCCAGCAGGAATGGAAAGCACTTGACGGCCTTGTGCGTGAGCCCGCCGCCGCAAGGCTTCTCCCAGGCAAGATGCTCGTCAAAAAGCTCAACCGTGTGACCCGCCCGGGCCAGCTGCTCGCCACACATCGCGCCGGAAGGTCCGCCGCCGACGATCGCAATGTCTGCCATCTGGTTTTCTTTCTGACAGCGTCGGATTCCGTCGCCGGGTCGCTCAACAACATCGCGGAACCCGCCAAGCGGCTAGGCCCGGTTTTACAGGCCATTTTATGTGATCGGGAAGACAACCACAGAAAATCCAGCGAGGAGTATAGCACCGAAGAGAGCCGCCGCCAGCGGCGACCCGGTACTCTTTCGGACAACATCCATACCTGTACGTTGGAACAGGCAGAACACCGCCAGATACGGTGCAAGCAGCACCAGGAGTATCTCACCGTTGTGGAGGACAAGGACGCCGAGGAATAGCGCTGCCCAGGCAGCGAAGCCGAATCGCCAGCGCAAGGACGAAGCGCGCCTCGGCCTGAGCGCGCCCGCGGAGGGCCCAGCAGCAATTCTTCGGCGGCGTGGTAGGGAAGCACTGCGACGACAAGCGCAGGCATGCGCAGCCATCGCGCGGACGTAAGCCATGCTTCGGCTGACGGTGAGATCGAGCCAGGAATAAATCAGCAGCGGCAAGACTATGGCCGCAAAAGCCGCGGCCAGAAGTGTGGTGGGCTTCCACTGCCGGAAGATGCCAACCTGCTTCCGATGCACGAGCAGTAGAATGCTCCCTAGAATCAGCAAGAAACCCGCCGAGATAGTCGCCTTCGAACACATGGAAGAACGCGAACGGGTTCCAGAAGCGAGGGAAAGCCCGCAGAAGAGCGACGATGACAATCGAAGCCGCCGTCACCTCGAGTAGAACGCGGCCAAACGACGCCGCGATGATGGGAGATCCGGGTTCGGCGAAGCCGGTCGTGTTTGTCTGTACGGCAACGTCTGCCTCATCGCGTGCTCGAATTGTGGCCATTCCTAGGGTTTCGCGGAGGAAAGGCCCCGCCAGGAGAAAGATCCCGACCAACCCTGCGAAGGCCCCGGCGAGCGGCATTCGCGAAGGGAGCCGCGGGCGTCGGCTTCAGGTTCAAGACCTGCGCGGCCCATGCTTGCGAGGCTCGTACCACCGCTGGATCGAAGAGCAAGCTCACATGGGTCGAGCGAGGAATCACCATGTATTTGCCGGTGGCCGCGGCGCTTCCCGCGATCAGGCTGCGGGCTGTGTCGCGAACACTGCGCGGTTCGAAGGTCTCGCTGAGAACCAACGTATTGGCCGGCGCGGGCTGCGGATCGTTGAACAGCAGCACGGAAGCGGGGACGCCGTAGGTGGTGACCATCGGCGCCGGGGAGATAGCGATCGTACCCGCAACAGGTATGCGGGCGCCGATCCGCACAGCTATCGCTCCGCCCATCGAGTGGCCCGCCAAAATCGTGCGTGACGGGATCGATTGCGCCACGCGTGATCAGCTGCCGCACGAACGAGTCGCTGCAGGACTCGGCGCGCGCGTAGGAAAATGGGCCCGGCGTCCGGCCGTGCCCAGGCATATCGGGCACGAAGACGCGCAAGTTCAGCAGCGCAAATCCTCGCGCCAGATAGGACATGATCTTCTTGTTTGCGGCCAGGCCGTGTAAGCAGGACTACGGATCCCTGCGTTTCGTCGTTGCCGGCGTCGACGATGTCGGTGACCATGCGGCAGCCGCCGGCATCCACGATGACGGTCGCCTCGCGGAACGGCGTTGCGCGCGCCAGCACAAATCCGATCACGCACAGCAGGACGCCGGAGACCGCCCGGACCGCGCTCGCGCTTTTCCCGGCGATTTCATCGACAACGGCGCGCCCGCAGGCGCCGCTGCGTACTCGCGTGATAAACTATACTTTCAGGAAGCGTCATGCTTCTTTCGCCGCTGTGCCTGCATGGAGATCCTTTGAATCGTTCGGCGGTTCTCACTTTGGACGAAGCGATTCTGCGGTTTGGCCGCGAGAAACGCAACGGCCGCCGCGTGGTGTTCACCAACGGCTGCTTCGATATCCTGCATCCCGGGCATATTCGGAGCCTGGAGCAAGCCCGCGATCTCGGCGACGCTCTGATCGTTGGACTGAACAGCGACGCGAGCGTGCGCCAGCTGAAAGGCGCAGGGCCGGCCCGTGCTTCCTGAGCAGCGAACGAGCGGAGATTCTGGCGGCACTGGAATGCGTGGACGCGGTGGTCATTTTCGACGATCTCACCCCGCGCGAAGTGATCGCCCGGTTGCTTCCGGATGTGCTGGTCAAGGGCGGCGACTGGGCAGGAGACAAAATCGTCGGCCGCGAAGAGGTCGAAGCTGCCGGCGGGCGCGTCGTTTCCGCCCCGGTCGTGCCCGGCTTTTCCACCACGCGATATTTTACGAAAGATTCGCGAGGGCGCGCCGGCCACTCGCGTCGATTCTTGACAACCCACGAATGATTCTTCCCGCAGTCCGAGAACGATTGGAAAGTGTGCTGCGCCATCCTTCGATGGAGGGCGCACTGGCGGCCCTGCGCGCTGGCGGCAATCACATTTCCATAGCAGGTCTGCACGACGTGGCCAAAGCGCTCGTCGCCGCTTATGTGACGCACGAACTGCGCCGGCCCGCTTTCTTTGTCACCGAATCCAATCGCCGCGCGGAAGCGCTGGCCGAGACGCTTCGTTTTTTCTCCAGCATTTTTCCGGGCGCGCTGGGCGGCGTTACCACGCTGCCTGCCTTTGACACCCTGCCTTGGCAATCGCAGAGCCCGCACCCGGACATTCTGGAGCGGCGCGCCGCCACGCTGTTTCGCCTGGCCGACGGCCAGATCTCGCTGGTCATCGCGCCGGTCACTGCCGCGCTGTGGCGCTATCAAGACCCTTACGTCTATCTTTCGTTGGCGCGTACGCTGGCCAGGGACACCGAAGTCCCGCTGGAAGATTTGCTGCTGCATCTCGGCTCGGTTGGCTACACGCGCACCGAAATGGTCGAGCTGCCCGGCCAGTTTGCCGTACGCGGCGGCATCGTCGACGTTTTTTCTCCGGAATCGCAGCGTCCGGTCCGCATCGAGCTGCTGGGCGACACCGTCGAATCGGTGCGGGAATTCGATCCGCGCACGCAACGATCGATCGCTCCGGTAGTACGGACCACGCTGCTTCCACTCACCGAATGGTCCGTCCCGCCACCGGAACGCTCCGCAGGGCGACGAGGAAGCCGCCTGGGAAAACCCATCCTTTTTCGGGCCGCCAAGCGAAGCCGGGCAGAGCGCGCTTGTTCGAGCTTTCGGAAAGTTCGCTTCGGCCGATCGTGTTCCTGGACGAACCGGCGGCACTACGCGAGGCCGCCACGAAGCATCTGGCCCAGGCGATCGAGAACTACGAGCGCCACGGTCACGCCAACGCGCCCACCGCCGAACATTATTTCTGGACCGAAGCGCAATTCGCCGCCGCGCTGGAGAAGAGCTCCCAGATCAATCTCGAGCAACTTGCGCTCAGCCATCGGCTCGATTCCGCAATTTGAGCTACCCTCGCGGCCAAGCTCACGCTTTCACGGCGACGTCGTCGCCTGCATGAGCGATGTGAAATCGCAGCTCGCCGATGGCGGCAAGGTTCTGCTGACCGCCGCCAGCACCGGCGAGCTGGAGCGCCTCGCGGACATCTGCCGCGAATACGAAACGCCCTACGTCCTGGGCGAATCCGAAGACGCCGCGGCGGGATTCACCTCGGAGCGCGCCCATGAATCCGCCGCGTTGCTGCTGATCCGCGCGCCTTTCGCCGAAGGCGTGGCGTTCCCAGACTCGAAACTCACGCTGTTCGGCAATTCCGACCTCTTCGAGGTCACGCCGTCGCTGGACCGCCCCAGCCGCAAAATCCGCACCTCGGGCTTCTTCAGCGATTTCGCGGAACTCGAAGCCTGGCGACTTTGTGGTCCACGTGGACCACGGCATCGGCCAGTTCGAGGGTCTGCGCCAGATCGAGTCGGACGGCCGCCGCGGCGAATTCATGCTGCTGCGGTACGCCGAAGACTCGCGCCTCTACGTTCCGCTCGAACGCATGGACCTGGTGCAGAGCTATCGCGTCGTCGAAGGCGCTCATCCGCCGCTCGACAAACTTGGCGGCACCGGGTGGAACACGCGCAAGACCCGCGTCCGCAAATCCCTGGAAGACATGGCGGACCAGCTCCTGGCGTTATATGCAGCGCAGAAAAACCGCGCCCGGCTTGGCGTTTTCGCCGGACGGCAACTTCCAGCGCGAATTTGAAGACGCTTTCGAATTCGAGGAGACTCCCGATCAGAACTTCGCCATCGCCGACATCAAGCGCGACATGGAAAGCGCCACGCCGATGGATCGCCTGCTGTGCGGCGACGTCGGCTACGGCAAGACCGAAGTAGCCATGCGCGCCGCGTTCAAAGCCATCGCCGACTCCAAGCAAGTCGCCATTCTTGCGCCCACGACGGTACTCGCCTTTCAGCACTTCGAGACCTTCAAGCGCCGCTTCGCGGCTTTTCCAGCACGCATCGAAATGCTGAGCAGCTTCCGCACCGCGGCGCAGCAAAAGGAAACCTTGGCCGCGCTCGAAGCCGGAAAAGTGGACATCGTCATTGGCACGCATCGCTTGCTATCCAAGGACGTAAAATTTCACGACTTGGGCCTGCTGATCGTCGATGAAGAACAGCGCTTCGGCGTCGCGCACAAAGAACGCCTGAAAGAGATGCGCAAGAATGTGGACGCCTTGGCGCTCTCCGCCACGCCGATTCCGCGCACGCTGCACATGTCGCTGGTCGGCCTGCGCGATATGTCGCTGATCGAGACGCCGCCAAGAGATCGCCTCGCCATTCAGACCGTGGTCGCCCCGTTTGAAGAAGAGCTGGTGAGGCGCGCGATCGAAAACGAAATGGCGCGCGACGGCCAGGTCTATTTCATCCACAACCGCGTCGAGTCCATCTATTCGCTGGCGGCGCTGGTCACCAAGCTGGTCCCGAAAGCGCGCGTGGTCGTCGGCCACGGACAGATGGGCGAAAAAGAACTCGAAAGCGTGATGCTGAAGTTCATTCGCGACGAAGCTGACGTGCTGGTCGCCACCACCATCGTGGAAAATGGCCTCGACATCCCGAGCGCCAACACCATCCTGATCAACCGCGCCGATCGCCTCGGCCTGGCGGAGCTATATCAGTTGCGTGGCCGCGTAGGCCGGCGCGTCGCAACGCGCCTACGCCTATCTGCTGGTTCCGCCCGAAACCACGCTCTCCGATATCGCCCGCAAGCGCCTCTCCGCCATGAAGGAATTCAGCGAACTCGGCGCGGGCTTCCGCATCGCCGCGCTCGACCTCGAACTCCGCGGCGCCGGCAACATGCTCGGCCGCCAGCAGCACGGCCACATCGAGTCCATCGGCTTCGACCTGTACTGCCAGATGCTGGAACGCGCCGTCTCCAAGCTAAAAGGCGAAGAAGCCGCGCCTGAGCTGCGCACCACCCTCAGCCTCGGCTTCGACGTGCGCATCCCGGAAAACTACATTCCCAGCGAAAACCTGCGCCTCCGCACCTACAAGCGCATCTCTTCGATCGCCTCGGACGAAGAAAAGCAGGACGTCCGCAAAGAGCTGGAAGATCGCTTTGGCACACCGCCAGGCACGGTGGATAACCTTTTGGAGTATGCCGTCCTCAAATCCATGTGCGAGCGCCTGCGCATCTCGGCGGTGGAGCGGCAAGGAAGCCGCATCGCCATCCGTTTTCATCCAGAAACGACCATCGACCCGGCTGCGCTGGTGAACGTCGTACGCTCCCGAAAAGGCATCAAACTCGATCCCAGCGGCGTTTTGTGGATGGAAGTGACCCGCGGGGAACCCGTGCCTGCGGCGGTGAGAAACGTATTGCTCAGCCTTCGCGGGCAGGACTAAACTCTTTAGATATGAGGAAAGTAATGCGAAACCTGTTGACTCTCGCGGCGACCTGCCTGATGGCAGTGTGCCTGACCGCTTGCATGACATTCTGCGCTGCCACTCCGCTTGCGGCCCAGGACCAACCGCCTGCGCCCGCGCCCCAGGATCAGGACAAGAAGCCCTCGGCCCCCGGTCCGGCGCCGTCTCAAACGCCGACCCTGGAAAAGCCCGGCACTGCTCCTGCCACCGAAGACCAGCCCCCGGCGAAGCAGCCAGCGAAGACGCCGCCAAGAAGCCGGTGGACAAGGTGGCTGAGCCCGTCGAAGGTGCGAATTCCAAAACCGTCGAAGAGATCATCGCTCGCGTAAACAATGAAATCATCACCCGCTCCGAACTCGACAAAGCGCGCGCCACCGCCCAAGAGGACGCCGAGCAAGAGTGCAAAGGAAGATGCACGGCCGAGGAATTGAAGATTCAGGTCGAGGACCGCCAGAAGAACGCATTGAAGGACTTGATCGACCAATCCCTACTGGTGCAGCGCGGTAAAGATATGGGCATCAGCGTCGAGACCGAGGTCATCAAGCGCCTCGACCAGATTCGCATCCAGAACAATCTCAGCAGCATGGAAGATCTGGAGAAGGCCGTTTCTACGCAAGGCATCAACTGGGAAGATTTCAAAGACAACATCCGCAAGGGGCTGCTGACGCAGCGCGTGATCAGCCAGGAAGTCGGCTCGCACATCACCGTCGGAAAAGAAGAAATCGCCAAGTATTACGAAGACCACAAACAGGAATATATGCGGCCAGAACAAGTGGCGCTTCGCGAGATCGTGGTCAGCACCGAAGGGAAGAAAGACAGTGAGCTTCCGGACTTGAAGAAGAAGGCGGAGACCGCGCTCAAGCGTGTGAAAGACGGCGAAGAATTCACCGAAATCGCCAAGCGGTTTTCGGATGGCAGCACCGCCAAGCAGGGTGGCTTCCTGGGCGTCTACAAGCGCGGCGAGCTTTCGAAGGAACTGGAAGACACCGTTTTCAAGATGAAAAAGAACGACCTTACGGAGGTGCTGGACACCAAGCAGGGCTACCTGATCTTGCAGGTCCTGGAACACTACGACGAAGGCGAGCAGTCCCTCAGCAAGGTCGAGGGCGAGATCACGGACAAGATCTACTCCGAGCGGATGGAACCCAAGCTGCATGAATATCTGAAAACACTTCGCGAACAAAGTTATGTCGTGATCAAGCCTGGCTATCAAGACATGGCGGGCGGCGGCAACTCCGAAATCCAGGAAGTAAGTGCGACTCCCGAAGCCAGCAAGGGACCCAAGAAGGGCCGCAAGAAATACCTGCTATTTGGAAAGAGGTCAGGGACGGCTTCAGGCGCATGAAGACTGGTTTTGTCACCGAACTGCTTTCCGAACAAACCATCACGAGTTTTTTCCTCGTTCACGAAAAAGAGGTCCGCAACACTCGTGAAGGCCGCGCGTATCTGCGCCTGGAGCTCGGCGACCGCAGCGGCACGATCGAAGCGCGTATGTGGGAACAGTTTGAAATCGCCGCGAAGGACATCAATCGCGACGATTTCGTCAAGGTCCAGGCGCGCGTCGAGGTTTATCGCAACAGGCCGCAACTCGCCCTGGTTCAGGTACGCCTCGCCAAGCCCGAAGAGATCGATCTCGCGGACTATCTGCCGCACACCGCCGCCGACGTCGAAAAAATGTGGATGGAGTTGCTCGCATATGCCGAGTCCATTCGCAATCCCTGGCTAAAAAAGCTGGTACTGGAAATCGTCACCGATCCCGGCACCGCCAGGTGCTACAAGCGCGCCCCCGCCGCCAAAGTGATGCACCACGCGTATCTCGGCGGATTGCTCGAGCACGTGATCGGTCTCTGCGGCATGGCCAAGCTCGTCGCCCAACATTATCCCGAGCTCGATGTAGATCTATTGCTCACTGCGGCGCTTTTGCATGATGTGGGAAAACTCGAAGAGCTGTGCTACGAGCGCGCCATTGGCTACACCACGCCGGGCCAGCTCCTCGGTCACATCGTCATGGAGCTTGAAACCGTCACCCGCGCCATGGACAAGATCGAGGGTTTTCCCGCGGCGCTGAAAACCGTGGTTCAACATCTGCTCATCAGCCATCACGGCCAATACGAGTTTGGTTCGCCCAAGCTCCCGATGATTCGCGAAGCCATGGTGTTCCACTACCTCGACGATCTGGATTCCAAGATGGCCGCCGTCCGCGTGGCTCTCGCCAGCGGCGCCGGCGACGAAGAATGGTCCGCCTACAGCGGCGCCCTCGGCCGCAAATTCCTGAAGCTCGGTGCTTTTTTGAAGTTGAATGACGCCGGCGCAGATAACCCGGCTCAGCCCGAGCAACCTATTTTGCAACCTGCGTTAGGTGACGCGCCGAAGGATTCGGCTGGACCTCGGGCCGCCCCAAAGCCGCCTGCGGTACATTAACGTTCTACAGACAGCGCGCAGCTATGCGACCCATCGCATGGATAATTTCTTCCGTCGCTTCGCGCAATCCAACAAATAGAGATCAATCAATTTCTGATAGGGAAGTCCCGTCTCGGCCGCCAACGCTTTAAAGTAGTCAACGACTTCCGGGCTCAAATTGATTCCCACGGCCTTTTTCTTGCCAGCGTACCGGTTCTTCAGTTCCTTCAATTTCGAAAAATCATATTCCTTTTTCATAAAATCCCGCCTCCTTTTTGGTCGCTTTCCTCGCGGAAATAATCCTAATGATGAGATCGGATTCTCGATAGCTGTGGACTACAACCAGCAGTCTTGCCGCGGCGCTGACGCCCAGAAGGATCACTCGCTCTTCTCTATCCGAATGCTGCGGGTCATCGAACAGCCGCGCCGCCGGATCGTCGAATGCGCTCTGTGCTTCTTCAAACCAAATCCCGTGCTTTCTGCGATTGGCTTTGTTCTTACGCTCATCCCAATCGAACCGCAGCATTTCTAGATAATACCTAGATGTTGTCAAGACTGCAATGGCGCGCTTTGGCGCGCCGCGGATTGCTCGTTTGCACTGTTCTTTCGAGGTCTTAGCACGGCACGAGTCACCGCTCTGTTGCTATACTAGCCGGTACCATGATTCCGGAGTCCTACAAAATTCGCGACTTGACCATCCGGCCCGCGACCATTCTCGCCCCCATGGCTGGCGTCACGGACACGCTATTTCGTCGCGTGATTCGCGGCCTCGGCGGCTGTGGCCTGCTGATGACCGAGTTCACCAGCTCGGAAGGCATCACCCGCAGCGCGAAAAAGACGCTGCGGTATCTCTACTTCCAGGAAGACGAGCACCCTATCACCGCGCAACTTTTCGGCGCCAATCCTGAGGTGATGGCCGATGCCGCGCGGATGGTCGAAGACCTGGGCTACGACGCCGTCGACATCAATCTAGGCTGCCCCGCGAAGAAAGTAGTGAAGTGCGGCGGCTCAGGCCTGCTCCGCGACCTGCCACTGCTGGGCGAAATCTTCCGCTCCGTGCGCGCCGCGGTGAAAATTCCTCTCACCATCAAACTCCGCGCCGGCTGGGACGAAAACTCCGTCGTCGCCGTCGACGTAGCGAAAATGGCCGAAGACTCCGGAGTCGAGGGCGTCGCCGTCCACCCGCGAACCCGCACGCAAGGCTACAGCGGAAGCGCCGACTGGAATCTGATCGCCGCGGTCAAACGCGCCGTCCGCATTCCGGTGATCGGCAACGGCGACGTGAACTCCCCCGAAGACGCCGAACGCATCGTGAGCGTCACCGGCTGCGACGCGGTCATGATCGGCCGCGCCGCCGCCACCAATCCCTGGATCTTCCGCCAGATGGCCCAATACGCCGCCACCGGGCGTTATGACACGCCCACCGACGCCGACCGCCACCGGTTACTTTCTGGCTACTACCAGGAAATTACCGCTGCCAACCTCCCCGACGGTGTTGGCAAAATGAAACAGTTCGCTTGCTGGTTCACGCATGGCGTGGGGAACGGCAGCGAACTGCGTCGCACCGTGCATGAAGCGCGAACTCAGCAGGAGGTGCTGGACTGTGTGGAACGATTCTTCGAGCAGCACGTCGGCGCAGGGGCAGGCGAGACCCCAGCGCACGATGCAGGAAACCAGCACCCCGTCCACCTCGAAACCGCGCGCGGAACGTAGGATTTCCGTCCGCTTGCCCCTCAAGGTGAAAGGTCGCGACTCTCGCGGCATCAATTTTGAAGAAGAGACTTCCAGCGAAAATCTATGCAGGGGCGGCGCGGCGTTCATCACCCGCTTTGACGTCGCCATCGGTTCCGACCTCGAAATTTGCATTCCAAAGTCGCAGTTCGGCGCCCGCCGCAAAGAAAAAGAAGCAGACTTCGCCACCCAAGGCCGCGTCGTGCACATCCGCGATGCCGAAACCGGCGAACGCCTGGTCGGCGTCCAGTTCACAGGTCCGCGCTTCCGCCGACTCTTCCAACCCGAAACCGCCGCCTAAATTGCTCTGCAGCCGGAGCGCAATGTCCGAGGCAACCCCTGTTGCGTGCCGAAAAAAGCTATTCACACCCATCAACTCGCAGCAAAACTCCGCTTCCGCCTCGTATCTTCACCGGGCCATGCTTTGACTCCAGAACGATCTCGCCCAATGGTTCGGTCCGCCCGACATGGCGGATCTCGAGATCGGGGAAACCATAAAGGCCGCACGCGTCGGCAGAGAATACCCACAAGGCCTGTGGCCAGTCGTTCCCATAGGCGCTACCCCGGCAACGTCCGTCGGCGCTGGCGAGCGTCCGAACGAACACGCCATCATAGGTGCTCTCACCCAGAACCCGGGTGCCGCGTTCGACCGGGCCTTGCTTACCGTAAACCACGTCGCCGCCAACCTGCACAGTGGTAAGCCAATCGAACACGTCGCTCTCGCCGGGACCCGATGTAGGAATCTGCGCTTGTTCGATCGCCACCGTCGTTGCCATCGCCCTTAAATGTGTTCGGATAGACGTCGATTCTCCTCGTTGAACGAGCCTGTCAAACTTGATCGTCAGTGTCGCGCCGCGCCCCGCATCACCGCTTCCGATGTCCACCACGCTGCCGAACACGTTCGTCCCCCCTCGAATCCTCTTCCCGCCTTGCAGCCGAACGTCTTGCGCGAGTTTGCCCCTGATCTTGTCACCTTTCTTAAGGCTTTTCGATGAGATCGAGGGCAAGACGACGGGGAGGATCGTGCCGGCGGGAATCGCATCATCACAGGTGGTCTTCGAGTTTCCAGCCGATCTCGGATCAGTAGCTTGATGCTCGTCTGACGCAGCACCCGGGATTCGATTCGCGGCGCGGTCAGCAGGCGGGGACCCGGCTAGCAACAGAAAAATCACGCAGAAAACGGCGAGATAACGAGAGCGGAAAATCCTTCTCTGGGCGTATCCAATGCATAGCGCTTCCCGCGCCATCGTGGACCATCTTGAGGATGGGTCACGACGGCGCTACTTATAGGATGCAATATGCTTCAAATGGT
The DNA here is from genome assembly GCA_963729285.1 of uncultured Acidobacteriota bacterium. Classification (GTDB taxonomy): domain Bacteria; phylum Acidobacteriota; class Terriglobia; order Acidiferrales; family UBA7541; genus Acidiferrum. The sequence goes on along the minus strand of CAVSNL010000017.1, from coordinate 123,415 downwards.
GTTGCAGCCAAAGTGTAGCGGAGCTTTTTCTCTTAGTTGCGCTCTTCAACGATTCGGTCGTACGCCGCGCGCCTCGTCAATCCGCGTTCCTTCGCCGCCAATTTCAACGCATCCTTGCGATCCAGCTTCGCTTGACGCATCAACTCCTCCACCCTCTCGGAAAGGCTCTGCGCCGAATCAACATGCGCGCCAGCCTCGCCAGGGACCGCCGCGCCGATCAACAGCGTAATCTCCCCCCGAGCCGGCCGCTCCTCCAGCGAATTTGCGATCACCGACAGCTTCCCCCGCCGGAATTCCTCATGCAGCTTGGTCACTTCGCGCGCCAAACACGCCGGGCGATCTCCCAAAATCTCTCTCGCGTCCGCGACGCATTCCGCGATCCGATGGGGCGCCTCGTAAAAAATAATGGTGCGATCCTCGATGCGCAGCCGCTCCAGCGCCCGCCGCCGCTCTCCGCTGCGCTGCGGCAGAAATCCCACAAACAGAAACTCCTCGTTGGGCAATCCGGAGGCCGAAAGCGCCGCCAGCAGCGCCGACGGTCCCGGCACAGGCACTACCGGTATTTGGTGGCGCAAGCAAAGCGTCACCAGACGATGGCCAGGGTCCGACACCAGCGGCATCCCGGCATCGCTAACCAACGCGATCTTCGCCCCCTGTTCCAGCGCGATCAGCAACTCCGGTGCCCGCGTCATCTCATTGTGTTCGTGATAACTCACCAGCGGCCGCGCGATTTCATAGTGCTGCAAGAGCTTCTGCGTATGCCGCGTATCCTCTGCCGCAATCTGGTCAGCTTCCCGCAAAATCCGCAGCGCCCGGAGTGTAATGTCTTCCAGGTTGCCGATCGGCGTGCCCACCAGATAGAGACACCCGGTCGGCGCGGTTGCCAACGTTGCGGCTCCATCCAACTCAACGTCCAATTCTTCTGATTCTTCCGCTGAGCGCCCGCCGGTCATAAACGCTTCCCCGTCATGCGTTAGAGTCTAGCACGCGCTCCGAAGCCAAAACCCCTGCGTGGTATACTGACCTGTTCAAACCCCTGAAGGAGGGTGTCTGTGCCCCTGTACGAGTACAAATGCCTCAAGTGCGGTCGCCTCACCGAAAAAATCGAACCGGTTTCCGGGCCGCACCTCAAAAAGTGCCCGCACTGCGCAGGCAAAGTCGAAGCCCTGATTTCCGCGCCATCCATCCAGTTCAAGGGCTCCGGGTGGTACGTAACCGACTACGCAGGCAAAAAATCCGCAGGTGGCGACAGCGGCAAAGACGACCGACCCGCCTCCGAAAAAAAAGACGAAGCCCCGAAAGATTCATCAAAAGACACCGCGAAAGATTCGGGAAAAGACTCCGGAAACAAAGATACGTCCGCGAAGGAAACCAAGGAAAAGAGAGATACGAAAGAAAAGAAGTCCGAAAAATCCTCCAGCAAGAAATAGAGAAAATGCCAGGCCAGCTGAGACCCTGTAGCCGCCCTCTCCGAGAGGGCGGGGTTTAGGTGCAAATTCACCCATCCGCCGCCGTCGAAGCCGAAACAAATGACCTCTAACGGCAAGTATTCAGATTAACGTATCGCGCTCGCAATCCTAACGCGTCTCTACAGCTTCAAAGTTTTCAAGTACTCCCGAAAATCCGCCCCAAGCTCGGCATTCTGCAAAGCCAACTCCACGGTAGCCTTCAAAAATCCAAGCTTATCCCCAGCGTCATACGAAACGCCCTCGTAAATATAAGCCCAAAGCCCCTGCTCCTGCGCCAGCAACCGCAATCCATCGGTCAACTGAATCTCGCCACCCGCCCCAGGTTTGGTCCGCGCCAAACACTCGAATATCGCCGCAGGCAAAACATACCGCCCGGTAATCGCCAGATTCGAAGGCGCATCCGCGGGCTTCGGCTTTTCCACCAGATCCCGTATCCGCAATATCCGCGCACCAAACGGCGGCAGCGGCGCTGGCTCTCCTGCCACGATCCCATACAAATGCGTCCGATCCTTGGGCACTTCCTCGACGGCAATCGCGCCCACCCCGGTAGCCTCATACACATCGATCAATTGCTTCGTAGCCGGATTCTCCCCCGGAATCAACACGTCCCCCAGCAACACCGCAAACGGCTCGTCGCCCACCAAATCCCGCGCCACCAGCACCGCATGCCCCAGACCCAGCGGCTCCTTCTGCCGCGTGTAGCTCACCTGCACCAAGTTACTGATATCCCGAACCATCTCCGCCTGATGGTTCTTGCCCTTCGACTCCAGGAAACTTTCCAGCATCGGCGACGAATCGAAATGATCTTCAATCGAATTCTTCCCCTTGCCCGTCACAATGATGACGTGCTCGATTCCCGACGCGACGCACTCCTCCACCACATATTGAATCTGCGGCTTATCGACAACCGTCAACATCTCCTTCGGCTGCGCCTTGGTCGCAGGCAGGAACCTCGTCCCCAATCCAGCCGCCGGCAAAACAGCTTTGCGCACCTTCTTGACAGGAGCATGGTTCTGCGAAGACGCCATATCGTGAGCAGTCATAAATTTAGGTGTGATCTCGATCCAAAAAGGATTCTGCTACTCTTCCCCCGCACAGTAGCGGCCCCGCCCCGCTTTTGTCAATCACGCCCCCGCCCTACTGTGCCCTACAATTTCCACCTTCCGACCGCCTATCCTTCCACCGACAACCGCCTATCTTTCCGCCGCCAACTGCCTTGCTCCCCCGACAATCCTTGTTCCTCCGGCGGTCTTGCTCTCGGACTCCCTTTGTAGGGGCGGGGCTTGCCCCAAGCTTGTCCAAATTAGGTTTTCGGGAAAGGGCGGAAAGACCTGTTACTTTGGGTTGGGTTCCGTGACAAGAACCAACTCTAAGGACAGGAGATTCCGCCTTGAACCGAGTATGCAGCATTTTTTCTCAGTTGTTGCAGCTCTTTCCCCGCCTGGAATTTGAACATGCCGTTCGCGAGACCCGCGCCGAGCGTCATGCCCGTGGATTCACTTGCTGGGGCCAATTCGTGGCCATGCTGTTCTGTCACCTAGCGGTGCTGGCCAGGATTTTGTACGGGCGGCGCGCGGTGCGTCTGTTAGGCGCGGGACGTCAGCAGCAGGGGCATGTGTTTAGCTACCTTCACCGGGCGCGGGTACGCAGTCATCCGCTGCGGCCGTCCGCACGTGGTAGTAGGTCCTCAGGCTCTCGCCTGGTCGCCGATGTTTCCCAGTGGGCCGTCCGTCGTTCCGCCGGGCAGTGCTGCGGGCTCTGTGCTGCAGTGCTGTACTCGGGCGCAGCGGCGGCTGCTGGTGGGGTCACACATATTGTTCGCTGGTCGTGGGGCTGACTTGGACGATGAGGTGTGGGTGCCACGGTGTTTACCGACCGCGCCGTTGCTAGGGCCGGTGGCCGGGTTCTGTCGCTGGTGGTGGGCGCCCGGGGCAGGGCTGGGCCTCGGCGGCACTTCACGGTAGATGGAGTTGCTGGGCCTGGGCCGGCGTGAGAGTTTCAGCCTAGACAGAGAGTCGTCTCCGCCGGTGATCCCGGTCCCACGGTGTATCACGGCGGAGCGCTCGACGACGCATGGTCGAGCGTCCCGGCGCAGATGGCGCGCAGGTCCAGGCAGGGGCCGTGACTACAGCGGGATCTGCTGGTGGGATCGCAACGGGTTGATTGTGGACAGCCGGGTGGGGCCACCGGCACGGCCGAGCGCTAGCGGCGCTGGAGCTGCAGGACTCCGGAGCAAGCGGGTGACAGTGGCTGGGACAAGGCTCGCACGGCGGATTCGGCGCGGTGTCGGACCTATGGGTGACGCCGCACGTGGCGCAACTGGCGGAGGGGCAGCGCCATCGATAGTCGACGGCACGGCACGCGGCTAGCGATCAGTCAGAGAGGGAGCGCATCGAGAGTTTGGCTGGCTGAGACCATGCGTGAGCGCAAAGGCGGCATCGCGGCGCTGAAGGTCGTTGGATCTTACGTCGCGGCGCGGCTACATCTGGGCGCAGCGGACCTGAGCACAGCGTAGCCGACGTAGTCGACCGGCCGTAGGTCTCTGACGGAGCTGCAACGCTTCTTGGGCGCACGTAGCACGACAATCACGCCTCGATGCTCGAAAACTCCCGCATGATCAACCGACCAAGAAATGCTGGCTCACGATTGGAGGCAAGCGCGTTCGCTGCGCGAGATTTGCGGCGGGCTAGCGGGTTGCGAAGGCAAGCTGAAACATCTTGGCGTGCCCCAGGCACCCAACAAGTCCACGCTCGCCTATGCCAATGAGCATCGTCCCTGGCCGTTGTATCAAAAGGTCTTTGACCTTTTGTTGGCGCGTTGCCAACAGGCAGCCAGCCCACTCCACCGTTTCCGTTTTCGCAACCCGCTGCTGAGCATCGACGGCACGATTATCGATCTCTGCGCCAGCATGTTTGACTGGGCCCACTACCAACAAGCCAAAGGCGCGGCCAAGCTACACCTGGTTTTGGATCATGATGGCCATCTGCCGCGCTACGCGGTCATTACCGAAGGAAAGGCTTCGGAAGTCAACATAGCTCGTGAATGGCAGTTTGCTCCCGGCACCATCCTGGTCTTCGACCGCGGTTATGTGGACTACCGTTGGTATCAAAGGCTCACCAATGAGGGTGTGTTTTTTGTGACGCGCCTCCGCCACGATGCGCATTATGGGGTTCAGAAACAACTCCCCGTCCCGAAAAATCGCCACATCCTCAAGGATGAAATTATCTCGCTGGGCAGTCCGCACTATCGGGCAACGGGGCCGTTCCGCCGCGTCGAAGTGTGGGTCCAGGAACGTCAGGAAATCCTGGTGCTGCTCAGCAACCACCTCAGCTTTGGCCCCACCACCATCGCGCAAATCTATCGAGAGCGCTGGCAGATCGAAGTCTTCTTCCGCTATTTGAAGCAGAACCTGCGCATCAAAACCTTTGTGGGTACCAGCGCCAACGCACTGCACATCCAGATTTGGACAGCACTGATCGCCATGCTGCTGCTGAAATATTTGCAACTGCGCGCACGCTACGGCTGGTCGCTATCGAATTTGGTGGCCCTACTGCGCCAACCACTCTTTGTTTACCGTGATCTGCAAGCCTGGCTGGATACCCCGTTTGAAGCGCCGCCCGCCTTGGCCGGCCTGCACGACGGTCAACTGGGGCTGCCCTTCTAGCGTGCTAGCTTGGACAGCATCTACCCAACCTGCATCGTAAATGATGCAGCCACCACTCAAATTCGCAATCTTTTCGGCATTTACCCCACCGCCGCCCGTCTAATTGGGACAGCCTTGGGGCTTGCCCCGCCCGCCTGCAACACCGGCGCAAACCCCCCGGCGAAGCGCCGATTCTCCCCGCACCAGCCGCGTGCCACCATGAATCACATCGGCTATAATTTGCCATTACCGCTAGCCATAGCTACCGCTGGCGAAAAGAACTCCTATGACCACCCGCATCCTAGGAATCGAATCCTCCTGCGACGAAACCGCCGCTGCCGTAGTCGCCGACGGCCGCGAAATCCTCTCCAGCGTCGTGGCATCCCAAATCGACATCCACCGCCAATACGGCGGCGTGGTCCCGGAACTAGCTTCCCGCGAACATCTCCGCCAAATCGTCCCGGTAGTCCGGGAAGCCATGCAGCAAGCCGGCCTGAAACTTTCCGACCTAGACGCTATAGGCGTAACGCAAGGCCCCGGCTTGGTAGGCGCACTGCTGGTTGGAATCACCTACGCCAAAACGCTAGCCCAGGCGTTAGGGAAGCCGCTAATCCCGGTCAATCACCTGGAAGGCCACGTCCACGCGGTATTTCTGGAAGCGCACAAAGCAGGGAAGTCCCCGAAGCTTCCAGCGGTCTGCTTGATCGTCTCCGGGGGCCACACCGTCCTCTACGAAGTAATCCAGGACGCCGCCAGTCCGACGTTTCGCTACAAAAAAATCAGCCAAACCCGCGACGACGCCGCAGGCGAAGCCTACGACAAGGTAGCCAAACTCCTGGCCCTGGGTTACCCGGGCGGCCCCATCCTCGATCGCCTCGCCACCGCCGCAAACGGCGCCCCGGCCCCAATAAAATTTGGCCCCACCAAAACCCGCGGCAACCCGCTCGACTTCAGTTTCAGCGGCCTGAAAACCGCCGTGCTCTACCACGTCCGCGAACACTGCGAATACGGCGCCGAAATCCTAGCCAGACAAGCAGCCCTGTCCCGCGGCGAACGCAAATTCGAGCAACTCCTCCCACTCTGCACCCCGCAAACCCTAGCTCTGGTCCGCGAATTCCAGAACGCCGTTGTCCGGGACCTTGTCGACCGCACCATGCTCGCCGCCGAACAAACTCCACGCCGAAAGCATCCTGGTCTCCGGCGGCGTAGCCGCGAACTCCCAACTCCGCTCCACCTTCGACCAACGCAGCCGATCCGCCGGCATCGAAGTATTCTTCCCCAGCCGCGCCCTCTCCACAGACAATGCCGCCATGATCGCTGCCGCCGCCTACCACCAATTCCGCGCCAACCACTTCGCTGACACCACGCTAAACGCCGACCCCAGCTTGAAATTGGCGTAGCGCACCCGCTCGCCCTCGAAAGGGTCACGCCAACCCTCGCGCCGCTGCCCACACGAAATCTCCGAAATCTCGCCTCATGCGTCTGGCGACATAGCGCATCAAACGAACCAAACTCGCGAACCAATTCCAGTTCACGTCGATTTTACCTTTCTCCCTGCATCCGTTTCTTGCTGCATAACATCAATGGCTTCGAGGGCAGGACGTCTTCTCTCGCAGCGGTTCCGAACTCCATCTGCCCCATCCCGCCGGCTCACTGCGGCCCAAGAAAGGATGAGTCCCATGTCAGCAAAAGTCGCAGATCTTTTGTGGGAGATGCTCGCCAACGCTGGAGTCAAGCGCTGCTACGGAATTGTTGGCGACGCCCTAAATCCCGTCATCGACGCGCTGCGCCGCAACGGCAAGATCGAGTTCATCCACGTCCGTCATGAAGAATACGGCGTGTTCGCCGCCGTCGCCGAGGCCTACCTGACCGGCAACCCGGTTGCCGTTTGCGGCACGGCCGGCCCGGGTGTCGTCCATCTGTTCAACGGGCTAATGGATGCTCGCAAAGAGGGCGCTCCGGTGATCGCCATTGCGGGCGATGTGGAGACCTCCCTCATCGACACCTCCGCGCTCGAGGAACTCAATCCTTACAAGTTCTTCGAGGCCGCGTCCCTCTATACAGGTCGGCTCATCAATCCCGAGCAAGCCCGCCCCATCATCACCACCGCTATTCTGACGGCCGTGATGGAACGCGGGCCCGTAGTCATCTCGCTCCCGGGAGACGTCGCGGCGGCGGATGCAGTCAACTATTCTGCCGCGATCACGATTCCGAACCCACCCATCTCTCGCCCTTCCGACCCCGACATCAATCAACTTGCGGCCATGATCAACGACGCGGAAACGGTAGCGATCTTCGGCGGCGACGGCTGCAGGGATGGCCGCGATGAGGTTGTCGAGCTCGCGAATAGGCTCAAAGCCCCGGTCGGCTATTCCTTCCGCGGCAAGCAATGGCTGGAACACGACAATCCCAACGCTGTCGGAATGACGGGCCTGCTCGGCTACGGCGGAGCCTACAAAGCCATCCATGAAGCTGACTTGTTGCTGTTGCTCGGCACGGACTTTCCATTCTCGGAATTTCTTCCTGGCAAAACCGTGAAGAAAGTTCAGATCGACAAGAATCCCAAACACATCGGCCGCCGCACTGCCGTTGATCTGGGCCTGGTCGGCGACATCAAGTCCACCGTCACAGCTCTGCTGGAGCGCGTGCAAGACAAGACCGACCGCCGCTTTCTCGACAAGCAGCTCGAAGAGACCCAATCGTTCCACGATCTTTTGCAGCATTACGTCGACAAGGGCCCTGAGATCAAGCCCCATACGTCCCGAGTTCCTGATCGCCACTCTGAACGAAGTGGCCGCCGATGACGCCATGTTTTTCGTCGACACCGGCACCGCTTGCATCTGGGCCGCCAGGTACATCACCGGCAGCAGAAATCGCCGCCTGTTCGGCTCCTTTTCTTGGGCCTCCATGGCCAACGCCGCGCCCAACGCCTTCGGCGCGCAATTGGCCTATCCCGGCCGCCAAACCATCGCTATTTGCGGCGACGGAGGCTTCACCATGCTCGCGCTGGGCGACCTGCTGACCCAGGTGCAACGCAATACTCCCGTCGTTCAAATCATCCTCAACAACGAATCCCTCGATTTCGTAAATATCGAGATGCAAGAGGGCGGCATCATCCCCTTTGGCGTCGACTTCAAGAACCCCAACTTCGCCAAGGTCGCAGAAGCCATGGGTGCAAAGGGCATCCGCATCGAGAATCCCGCCGATGTTCGAGAAGGCCTCGCCGAGGCCCTCGCTTACAAGGCCGGCCCCGTCATAGTCGATGCCGTAGTCGACCCCTACGCCCTATCACTGCCGTCTCACGTCCCGTTCCACACCGCAAAAGGCTTCACCCTCAGCCTCGCCAAACAAGTACTAAGCGGCAAGATGGACACGGTGATCAAAACCATCGAACGCAATGTCCGGCTGGTCTGACGGCCGGGACTGAGGACAACCTCGACGACTCATTAGCAGCCTGCGGGAAAAGTCTTTTTCTTCAGGAGGTCGGTGCTTTAGTTCATCCTGAGCCTCGAAGGGCGCCGACGTAAACTGCGTGCTCTGAACGGGCTTCAGAGTCTGTGTGAGAACTCGGGTTGACGCGTCTCTTATACTGCATGAGAGAGGGGACGCGATGACGAAATTTTTGGAGTACAACCCGGACCAGGCGTATTTGCTGCCGCCGAGCGTGCGGGATGTGTTGGGTTCGGGTCATCTCTGTTTTTTCGTGCGGCGCGTGGTGGCGAAGCTCAACTTGGACGCTTTTAGGAAAGAGTACGGGGAAGAAGGCGGCCCCGCCTACGCGCCGGAGAGGTTGGCTTCGGTTTGGCTGTACGCCTACGCGCTGGGGGTGACCAGTTCGCGAAGGTTGGAACAGCGCATTCGCGAGGATTTGGCGTTTCGCTATTTGGCGGGCGGGGCCGCGCCGGATCACTGGACACTGAACGCGTTTCGGCGGCGGCACGCGAAGGGATTGAACGATTTGTTCACGCAAGTGGTGGAGTTGGCGCGGAAAGCGAAACTGGGCAAGCTCGGCCACGTGGCGATTGACTCGACACGCATCGCGGCAAACGCCTCGCGGAATCGCGTGGACACCGAGCAAGCGCTGCGGGACGCGCGGGCGCGCATTCGGCGGGACATTCGTCGTTGGCAGCAGCAGTGTGATGCGGACGACCCCAACGAAGGTGCGGGCCATGAAGTGGACCGCGAAGTGATCGAGCGGCTGGAACAGCAACTTGCCGGAATTCCTGAGCGGTTGGAGCGGCTGCATAAATCGGGCCTGCACAAGGTGTCGCGGACCGATCCGGACAGCCGTTTTCTGCGCGAGCGCGGCGGATTCACGCTGGGCTACACCGCCACGATGGCGGTCAGCGAGGATCACTTGATTGTGGCGCAGCGGGTGACGCAGGAGACCAACGACAATGAATTGCTGCTGCCCATGGTGGATCTGGTGGAGCAGCAGTGCGGAGAGAAACCGCAACGCGCCAGTGCCGACAGCGGATTCTTCTCGGTGAACAATCTGCATGCTCTGGAGGAGCGCAAGATTGATGCCTATGTTCCAGACTCGAATTTGGCGCGCTGGTTGAATCGCGGGGGCCGGCTGCGGCTGCGGGCCAGCGATCCGGCACATCGCCGCATGCGACGAAAACTGCGGGACCCCGTGGGCGGTATGATTTACGGGCGGCGCAAAGCGATCGTCGAGCCGGTGAACGGAGTGCTGAAAGAGCAGCGGGGGATGCGGCGGTTCCGCCGACGCGGGCTGGAAAAAGTTGCCGTGGAGTGGGCACTGACAACCACCGCGTTTAACTTGACGCGAATGTGGCGCGCCAACTAAGCGCCCTGCAGCCAGAACTTTAACGAAGTAGTCAGGAGTCATCGTCCTAGGCTCGTATTCGTGGTTCAAAATCAACGGGCCGCTGAGTCTTCACACAGACTCTTCAGCCCCTGAAGGAAGCTTTTTCCTCGTGTTGTTGCATTTTTCCGCAGCCTGTTAGGCTGTAATTGAATGAACCCTCGTCGGATTCTGCTGCGGATTTCAATCCGCAGGCACCGCGCGCGCTTTCGCCCACTCGCGAATCGCTTGAATATCCTCGGCCCGCGTCACGCTCAGCGGTTGCGTGCTGCGAATCTCGACAAGCAAAATCTCCGTTGTGAGCTGCTGCTTCTCTGCAAACGCTGAATACAACGCCGACTTAATGGACTGCTCGATTTCAGCACCGCTGAACCCTACCGTTGCCGCTGCCAACCCCGGCAAGTCGAACGGCGCCGCATCCCATCCGCGCTTGTTCAGGTGCATCGCAAACAAGGCGGCGCGCACCTCGCTACTTGGCAGGTCCACGAAGAAAATCTCGTCGAAGCGGCCTTTGCGCAGCATTTCCGGCGGCAGTGCGTTGATGTTGTTCGAGGTCGCCGCCAGAAACACGCCGCTTTCGCGATCCTGCATCCAGGTCAACAAGGTCGCCAGCAATCGCTGCGATAACCCCGCGTCCGCATCTCCACTGGTTCCCGCCGAAGCGAACGCCTTCTCGATCTCATCAATCCACAGCACCATCGGTGCCAGCTTTTGCGCCAACTCCAGCGCCTTCCGCAACTTCTTCTCGCTCTCTCCCACGAACTTGTCGTACAGCGCGCCCGCGTCCAGTCGCGCTAATTCGTAACCCCACTCCGCCGCCAGCGACTTCGCCGCCAGGCTTTTCCCGCAACCCTGCACGCCGGTAATCAATATCCCTTTTGGTGGCTCCAGCCCGAAGCGTTGTCCCTCCGGAGTCAGTGCACTCTTACGCTTGGCGATCCATTCGCGCATGCGCTTCAATCCGGCTACATCGCTGAACGACGTGTCTCGGCGTATGGTTTCCAGCAACCCATCGCCCCGCAGAGCCTCACGCTTGGCATCCAGCGCCGCATCCAGCAAACTCGCATCAATGCGGTGGCTCGCCAGGATGCATTTGCGGAGCGCGCGAATCGCCTCATCCTGCGGCAGGCCGACCAAATTACGCGCGAGCTGTGTCACGCCCGCCGCGTCCAACCCCATAGTGATCCGCTGTCCGCCGTTCGCTTCCGCCAACACCGAACGCACCCCCGGCAGCAGTTCCTCCGCGCTCGGCAGTCCCAGGTGAAAGGAGGCCGCTTCCCCTCGCAGGTCGGCCGGCAGATCCACGGCCGCCCCGGTGATCACGATGGACCGGCGTTCGCTGCCGAATTTTTCGGCCAGCTCGCGCAACCGCCTGCACACCTTGTCGTTCTCGCAATACCGGGCAAAATCCTTCAGCACGAAGATCGCATCGCCGTGAATCAAGTCGATGTTCAGAAGCGCTTGTTCCGGAGTCTCCGTGTTATAAATTGGCGCTCCCTTCATCCTGGCCAATCCGACCGTCACGCTCCACGTGTACAGCGGCACGTCGAGTTCGGTAGCGATTTCCATCAGTAATCGCTCGACCCGCTCCTCTTCCTGTGTCTCCGCCGTAATGATGGGGTTGCGCGAGTTGACCAGCAGCCGCAGTTCGTCCCGCTTGTCCGCATGCGGAACCACGCGTGTCCCGCCACCGACCGGAATCCGGTTGCTCGGCGGAGCAGAAGTTAACGTCCGCCCGGGAGGGGCGTCTGTTCAGGTCGTTTGACAAAGCCGTACGCCTCGTTTAACGTTAAGAGTTTGAGCGATACGCAAAAGGAGCAATAGATGGCCCAGGGACAGGCTACCAAAGTTAAGAAGCGCAAGAAGTCCGTTTTAAAGCGGGCGGAGCAATCTCGTCAACGTGCCGATGTAAACCGCGCCAACCGCACCCGGGTCCGCACATTGATGCGCCGCCTGCGCACCGCCATCACCGCGGGCGACGCCACGGCCGCCGGCAACCTGCTGCACCCCACGATGTCCGCCATTGACCGCGCCATCACCAAGGGCGTCCTTCACGAAAACACCGGCAACCGCTACAAATCCCGCCTGACGGTAGCCTTCAACGGCGTAAAAGCCGCCAAAGCCTAAACTTAGGCCACCAGCATCTCAGTCTTCCACCGAACGGGACGGGCCCAAAGCCCGTCCCGTTTCATTTTCTATTCCCATTTTGACCCAGCCAGTCAAACAGCCCGCGAGTCCCCGAAATTTCATTGGACAATCAGTAACAACTAAGGTAAGATATCGGCATCGATAACCTCGCCTAAACCGACGGAGCCCGAATCCGCGGTCCGGTGGCTGCGGCCACTCCCTGCTAAACCGTTAAGAATCAAATCACTAAGCCAAACGGTAGCGTAAGTCCTTTAGATTCAAATCACTGCACAAAAAGAGGGGGAGGGGGGTGCAGGCCAATGCATGCCTTACGTCGCAGTTTCGACAGGTTCTGCCGCCCCGCATGTACTTGTAGGGGCGGGACTTGTTCACCCTGAGCCTCGAAGGGCCTCGCCCGGCGTCGGCATATCGACAAACCCATCAACATCCCTCAAGCTCCGTCTTTACGCGGAGGCCACCTTCGCCGCTGCGGCGCCCGTCAACTCGATCAGCAAAAACTCCATGACCGCCTGGGCGTCGTCAGCCCCACCTTTGAGCCGGCTGTCGGCCACTTGCAGCGCTCGCAGGCTGGTCAAAAGCCTCGCCTTGCCGATTTTGCGCGCACTTTGCAACGCCAACTCGGCCTGCTCCGGCCGCATTCCGAGCGCACGCGCAGCCTGCCAGCCGTTCGCGACCCCACGAACTTCGCTGGCTTCGATCAACTTGCGGTACATCCAGGTCAACGCGCCCAGCATTTGCAGAGGCTCTTCGCCGTCCCGCAGCAGCCGCTCCAGAAATTCCAGCGCCTTCTTTTGCTGCCGGGAAGCCAGCAGATCCGCCAACTCCCATACGGTGGTCGTCTTCTCCGAAATCACCAGCGCGACCACATCCTGCCGCCGAATCATTTTGCGGTCTCCGACATAGGTGGCCAGCTTCTTGATTTCGGTTTGCAGCCGTGTCAGGTTCGCCGCCACAAATTCCGCCAAGTCTTCTGCAGCGCCCTTCTCAAACTCGACTTTCTCTTCAACCGCCATCGATTTCGCTAGAGTGACGGCGGCGTCCAGCCGTTGTTCGATGTTTTCCCCTAGCCCAACTTCCACAACGAGCGTCTTCTCCGCCAAGAGCTTTGCCAACTTCATGCGCTGGTCGAGCGCCGTGGCCTCCAGCACCAGCACCGTAAACGGCGCGGGATTCGCGAGATACTCCTCGAGCTGCTCCACGGCCGCATCGCGGTTCTTTTCCCCGAGTTTCTCAATCATCTCAACGTCTTCCAGAAAAACCACTTGCTGCCGCGAGAGCATCGGCAAACTCTGCGCCTGTTCCAAAGCGCTCCGCGTCTCCCCGCGATCCGCTGAGTACCGCGACACTCCCCAGGTCCGCGCCGCCTCCGGTATGAACGTCTCCACCAGCAGCCTGCGGCAGGCATCGCGCAGATACGGCTCATCGCCCAAAAGCAGCAACGCGGGAATGACCTTGCCCTTTTTCAGGCGTTCCAGCAATTCTTGTGAAGATATCCGCGCCATCCGATCGATCTCCGTCAGTAGTTCTCCGTCACGGCCGCCACCAGCCGCTGCGCAAAATCTTTTGCCAGCCGGTCCAACGCCGGGTCTTGCTCTCCAAAAAAACTCGTTACATCCGTCGAGATTTCGTATTCATTGCGAAAAATAAAATTGTCGGTGTGATACAGCACTTTTTCCGTGGAGGTCTGCGTCAGCGTCACGTCGCACTTCACGGTAACCAGCATGGTGGTCGCGCGCCCGCTGACCGTATCGAAAAGCAACGGAACCGCTTCCAGGCCAACCACTTTTCCGCGCAGCACAGCGTCTCCGTCGAGCGGATTCGACACCACTTTGTACGGCGTCTTCGCCAGAAACTCGTGCACCGTGGCCGACGTAAGTTTTTGCTCGATGCGGTAGCTGGTGGTCGCATTTTCGAGCGCCGGCACGGCAATCACGTGAATGCTTGGGGGCAGGGCATCCGTCCGTCCGGCAACGTGGTACCCACATCCGCTCAATCCACCGATGGTGGCCGCCATCACCGCGACCCTGCGCCAGAAAATTCTTTTCATTCGGCGAGCTTCTCCGCTAGTTTCACGGCATTCCAAGCCGGCAAACGAATATTATCCGCTGCGCCCCAGAACCACCAGGTTCCAGGCTTCGCTGGATCGGGCTCCGCTTGCGCCAGCTGAACCGCCGATTCTTCCGCCACACTCAGATTGTTAGGACTGTCCGGCGCCTGCATCACGGAGAATCCTGCTTCCTTGCAAGTGCTTTGGATGCGGGCCGCATCGACAGAGCTGTCCATCTCGGCGCAGGCAGAAAATGTGTTCGCATAAAATACAGGAACGTGCACAAGCTGAATCGCGGGAACCACCGGAGATTCGCGGAGGCAGGAGCGTACCTCCGAGCGCAGATTGGCCAGCGCCGCGCGCAAATCGAAGCGGCTCGTTGGACCAAAGCGGTCCAGCGTGTTGAAGGCGACCTGTGCGTCGAAAAGCGGCTTCCCCGCAGCCTGGAAAGAAAGCAATTGGCTACTCTGCGTTTCCAGTTCTTCGATGCCCGGCTTTCCCCAAGCGGAAACCGGCTGAAGCACAGTCGCGGTCAGCTGACGCAGGCCCAGGGCTTGCAAGCACAGTGCAAGGCGAATGAGCGCCTCGGCAGGGGCCGAGGGGATGGTCGCGAGGGGCGGCTTTCCCGGAAGGTCCTGGCCGCGAAGCTTCTCCAACCCGCGAAACCACGGCACGGAATCAGGCGAGCGACACGGAGTGGCCCGAGAGATCGATGATGACGGCGCCACTGCGCTGCGCCAACGCGAAGTTTGCGCGCGTGAATTCGGCGGAGCCGGCGAAAAACACGAAGCGCGCGCGGTCGAAGCTGTCTTCTTCGACGGGCCGAATCACCGCGGGCTCGCCGCCTGCTTCGGTCAACGTGCCCGCCGCCAACTCCTCATCCAGCAGGCGAAAATCCGAGGCCGCGAAACGGCTCTCTTCCAGCAGCGACTTCAGCTCCGCACCCAGCAGCGAAGACGCACCTGCAATCACAATTCGGTTGGAGTCCCGCTCAAAGGACATGCATCACGCGGTTCGCCGCTGCCGTAATAGCCTTATCAGATGCAAGACCACACCCGCGGCCGTGTAGGTTGCGGCGATCAGTAACAAGACGATCTCGGACCATCGCCAGATGGCCGCCGCCAGCAAGGCGATGAACACGATGGCCAGCGAGGGCTGCTTGCGGGACCATGGCAAGTCCTTGAAGCTGTAAAATCGAATGGTGCTGGTCATCAGCGCGGCCAGCGCCAAGGCCAGGAAAATCCAGCCGACGGACCAGCGCCAATCCTCAATCGGCGACTTAAACGCATGCACCGTGGCCGCGATCATTCCCGCCGCCGCGGGAGTCGGCATGCCCACAAAATATTTCGAACCGCCGGGAGCCATGCCTTGCACATTAAAGCGCGCCAGGCGCCACGCGCAGCACACTACGAACGCCAGGCAGAACCACCAGCCGAACTGCGCGATCTGCTGGGCGCCTGCCGCGGTATCCAGGCCCGGCAGGTGCCGGACGCCCCACGAGTACGCCAGTAAGCCGGGAGCAATCCCGAAACTCACCACATCCGCCAGCGAATCAAATTGAACGCCGAACTCCGTGTTCGTTCCGGTGAGCCGCGCCACGCGCCCGTCCAGCGAATCAAACACAATCGCCAAACCAATGGCCTTCGCGGCATGATCGAACGGGTCCGACTGAAGAACGCTGCCCGTCAGCGTCGCCACGCAGGCGTAGTATCCGCAGAGCAGATTGCCGGTAGTGAACAGGCTGGGCAGCAGGAAAATTCCGCGACGCAATTTCGGATTGCGGATGCGGCGCCCGCGGATGGAAACTTCAGGCGGATGTTCCGCCTCAGCCAGTTGTTGCACAGAGTCAGACATCTTAGGTTTCGTTTCCCCGCTAAATTTCTACGCTCGTTTGAGAGCTAATTCCTATGCTCGTTTGAAACTCGGCGTCAGGTTCTCGACCGGCATCTTGGCGGGAAGCCCGCGATCCAAACCCGAGCTTGCCGGCACCGGCCAGCGTGCCAGAACGCTCGATCCGCCCTTTACGTTGTCGCCCAGAGCCACGAGAATTTGCGCATCGCGCGGCACCCACAGGTCCACCCGCGAGCCGAATCGTACCAACCCAATCCGCTCACCGCGCTGCACGGTGTCGCCAGCCTTCTTCCAACAGACTACCCGGCGCGCGATCAGGCCGGCAATCTGTTTGAAGACCATTTCGCCGGAAGCTGTCGAAAGGGAAATAACGTTTTGCTCATTTTCCATGGAGGCCCGCGCACGCATCGCGGCCAGGAATTTGCCGGGCCGGTAGTCCATTTTGACGATGGTGCCCGCGGCCGGGGAGCGGTTCACGTGCACGTTCCAGATCGCCAGAAAGATGCTGATGCGTTTGCCCGGGACGCCCGCGTGATCCTCATCCGTGACAACCACCACGCGTCCGTCCGCTGGGGAAACGACCGCGTCAGGGTCGGCCGGAATGACACGCTCAGGATCGCGGAAGAAATAGAAAACAAAGGCCGCCAAGCACACCAGCACAATTCCCGCAACAATCCAGTGAGCCAGGAAAGCCGCGACGCCCAAAGCCAGCGGAGGCACCCCGAAGTAGTATCCCTCTTTGACCATGCCAGCTAGACAATACCACAGCCTTCCCGGCCGCGCGGCCCTGTGAGTCCACCACACACAACCTTCCCCACTAGCCATGCCTCGACCACCACACCCGCCAAGCAGCCACGGGAAGACCGCGCTCTCGCCACAACTTTGTCGCGTCTCACCGTGCACGGCACTCACCGCGCCGGCAAGTTCGGCGGTATTGCGCGACATGTACTTGGGGAAACGGCTAGCTACGTAACGTTGGCGCGCGCCCGCTGCACGCGGGCGGCGATCCGCTCCATCTCATCTTTGCAGTAGAGCTTCATCTTCTTGAGCTTGATTTCTTCCAGGAGGTGTTCCGAGTTGAGGTAGGGGTCCGAGGTAAGTTTTTGGAGTTCGGCTTCGTACTTGGCATGCTGCTCGGCCAGACGCTGATACTCGGCGTCTGTATCGAGGAGTATGTCCCGAGGGTTCCGCGCCATAGTGGCCATGCGTTCCTCCTCACGACTACATTAATTTTGGATAACTACTCCATGAGCGGACGGTAAACCCGTGGCTTGACGGCGTCAAGAGGGAACCTGAAGAAAATTCCAGTAGGGAGTCCTAGCCTGTGAGTTCTCTCCTCATTAGTACTGCCGCCTCCGTCGGGTTCTGATAATAGCCCGGACGGTAGCCGTCCCTGGCGAAGCCGAGCTTTTCGTAAAAGGAAATTGCCGGCAAGTTGCTTTCGCGAACTTCCAGGAAGAGAATCGTCACACCCAGCCGCTGCAATTCCGCGAGCGCCACGCGCACCAGCGCGGTCGCGTTTCCGATTTGGCGTTTCGCCGGATCAATGCAAAGATTCAAAACTTCCGCCTCATCCTCGATGGCGCGCGCGACGAGAAAGCCAGTGACACCCCCGTTATTTTCGACCACCCAGCCGAGCTCGCCGCGCTGGCCCAATTGCTCGATCGATTTCACCGACCACTCCGCAGCCTCGGGGGAACCCCGCAGAATTTCAGCGACTGCGGGCGCATCTCGCGGATCGAATTTCCGCACCAGAGCGGGACACAGGCTCTGGAATGATATGTGTTCAGAATTCATCCGTTGGTCCGAAGCCATAACGTCGCGTCACTGGCCCTTTGCACCGGTTGCCGCTTTTGCCGCGGGAATAAAATCCTCCATCACCGCCTTGCGCATCAGGTCTGGCGGCAACAGCCCCTGAGCGAGAATAAAATCGTGAAATTTTTGCTGATCGAATTTCGAACCTAGCGCCGCCTCGGCATCCTTCCTGAGCTGCAGCAGCTTCGTGTAGCCGTAGAAATAAGAGTTGGCCTGCCCGGGCGAGCGGAACGTATAGCGTTCGACCTCCTGGTTGGCGAAAGGCTCCGAGAAAACGCCGTCCTGCGTGAGGGCTTTCATGGCGTCGGCAGGTTGAATCTTGCCAGCCTGCAGCTCTGGATCGAGATACGCGCGTTCCGCCCGCAACAGTCGGAACTGCAGCGAGATCAGCTGGCCTTCCAGCGGCATATAGGGCTTCGTGATGTACTCGGCGTACAGTCCCCAGCCTTCGACGTTGGTGCTGTTAAAGGCGTAGCGCGATCTGGCCAGCGATACACCATGTTCGACCATGGAGTCGAATTGCAGCTCGTGGCCGGGGCGGGCTTCGTGCGCGATTAACGTCCACGAAGCCGCATCGAAGGTGTAGTCGTCCACTTTTTCGGCTTTGGCGCTGCCCGCGGCGGCGGGCATGTTCAGTGGCAGCACAAACTCCCCCTGCTGTCCGGTGTTGTTCAGGAGCGGGGGAGGAACCATGTGCGGCGCGGGCTGTTGCGCGCTTTCCGCCGGCGTGCCGATGCGGATGCGCGCGGGGCGGTCGGGCAGGCTGACCAGCTTTTGCTTCACGATGATCCCTTCGATCTCTTTCAGGCGGTCCTTATAAAAGGGAAGGATCGAGTCGCCGACCAACTGGTTTTCTTTCAGTTTCTTGATGACGTCGCGATAGTCGCCGCTCGGCCAGCCGTGCTGTTTGGCGATTTGCGCCGCGATGGTTTGCATCTCAGCCTGATATTCCGCGAACGCTTTGTGAGCCATGGCCGCCAGGTCGGCGGGAGGGATGTCGATCCCGTAGCCCTCGAGTCCCAAAGCATAAAGCTCGGGAGGCTGGCGGAAATCCACGCGCGCCTTCGGCAGAATGTCGCTCTTGATCCATTGATCGTAAGCGGCAAGCTGCTCTTTCAGCTTGGCATAAGGCTCTTCCCAGCCTTGCAATTTGTATTGTTTGAAGAGCTCGGCGATGCCGTCGACGTAGAGGGAATTGCGCGACAGCGCGGTTTCCACGCGGGCCTTGGCCGGATAAATCATGTTGGGCTTGGCCAACTGCAATTCGGTGAGCTTTCGCAATTTATCGGCGAACGGCGTGTAGCCAGGCTCAAGCCCAGCGTACTTTCGCAGCCGTACGACCGCCGACGGACGGCGTTCGGTGGACACCTGATCGTCCAGCAACACCCGGAGCCCCTGGAATACAGCGCCGCTTGCATTGATGTAGGGGATCTGATGGGTTTCGGCGAAATCGTGCTGCTTCAGGTGGAGCTGCGTGCTGTGAATCATGATCTCCAGGTCTTGCCGGACATACTTGTCTTGTTCCTTTGGCAACTGTTCCTGGAACTTCGCGAGGACTGCGCGGGTTTCGGAGGTCTCGGCCACATCGTCTTCGTGCGTCGCGGCGGAAATCTTTTCGTCGTATTCGCTCAGGCCTTCGGATGATGCTGATTCCGGCGAATGCTTCTTTTCAATCGCGATCAGCATGTTTGCGAATTCATTGCTGCGCGCGATCCAGCTCTTGTCGGCCTGACCCGCCGGCGCGCCCGCAGGTTGCGCGGCGATACGAGTCGCCGAAGCGGAGGCGTCACCAGGGGTGGCCTGCGAGATAAGCGGCCGCTGCGAAAACCGCCGCTACCACTGCAATCCCCAGAATTCGTCTGATCACAACTCGTCTCCTAAGATTCTATTTTGTAATGGGATCCCGGCCGTCTTTCCAGAATACCTCGGCGTCGGAACGGCGCACGTAGTTTGCGTCCAAAGCCAGTGGATCGGTGAACCGCTTTCCCAGCGCCAGGCGATATCCGAGCCGCCCAATGGGGGGCGCTAGAACAGGCGAAGCAGCAAGCACACATTCACTTTGATGGGCACCCACACTCTGATGGGCACCCACACTCTGACGCGCGCGCCAAGCTTCCGTTTCCAGCAGCATCTCCGGATCGGTCGAGATCCATTGGATGCTTTGGCCAGCTGCCGTCTCGACAGCGAGGGCCAGGAATTTGTCGGGCGCGATCACCGATTCTTCGCCTACGCGGTCGAGCGAAGCGTTGCCCCGGCGGTAGCACCGCGCCGTAAACCTGGCGACGCTGTGCGTTGGCAAACGCCGCCACATAGGGTTGCGGATCCCTCCGCCTGCGTTGCCAGGGCCTCCAACCGCGAGACGCTCACGATCGGTTTCCCGGTGACTTCAGCCCACGCTTTCACGGTGGTAAGGCCAACGCGGACACCGGTGAATGACCCCGGCCCGGCAGCTGCGACGTACACGTCTACGTCGGAAAACGCTACGCCTGCGGCGTCCAAAAGTTGAGCGATAGCGGGGAGCAACCAGACGGAATAGTCTTCGGAGGTGTCGTGCACGAGGACGTGAAGGACCACGCCGTCGCGAACCAGAGCGACTCCACCTCTTGCGTCACATGTGTCCAGAGCTAGCAGAAGCACGACGTGGATTGTACCGCAAGCCGCAGAGCGTACGCGTAACCGATACAACCAATTGTAGTTGCGCGCGGGACGCAACCTGTATTCTCAGCTTGGATGGCGCGCTTGATCTGGCGAACGGATGCGGAGCGAGGTTTTTCGGGCGTAATGTGCAGCGAACGGAGAGCAATTTGCATGCCAAATTGGCACGACACTTTCGCTAAGCCCCTGATTCCAATGGATATATCTTGACTGTTGGAACACACTTTCCGTACACTAGTTCTTGTAGGCATGCCTAGGGGGGCAATCGAAAATCTATGGACTACAAAATTGGCGACAAGGTCGTCTATCCGAATCATGGTGTCGGGCTGGTAGAGCAGATTAGCTACGGCGTTTTGAACGGAAGAACCGAACGCTACTTTATGATCCGCATTGTTTCCAGCGGCTTGCGTGTGATGGTGCCGCAATCCAACGCAGACATTGTTGGGCTGCGATCCGTAATTCGTTCGAATGATGCGACTAAAGTCCTGGGTTTTCTCGAAACCGGCAAGCTGAATTCGCATCATGATTGGAAGCACCGCTTCAAGGAAAATTCCGAACGGATGCGCACCGGTTCTCTCCTGGAAGTCGCCGTGGTCCTCAAAAGTTTGGTTTCTCTTAGCCGCAGCAAGCCACTTTCCTTCCGCGAAAAGAAAATGCTGGAGCGCGCCAAGTATTTGCTGGTCAGTGAAATGGCCACCGCGCGCAACACCACTGCGGAAAGCGCCGAGGCTGTCGTGGTGAAGTCGCTGGCAAAAGCCAAGCTGACTTTCCCGATCATGACCGAAAAATTTGAATAGTTTTGATTAGCATTGGCTAGAACGGACTGTGCGGTGTGTGGGCGGGCAACTTTCAGTTGCCCGCCTTTTTTATTTTTGCGCGCGTGGCTTGTTGCGGACGAAGCCACGCTTACGGAGTGCAATTCTCGCGTCGCGATTGAGTCGCGTTAGTTCTTCCGTTTCTTGTGCTTGCGCCCGAACGAGCCCCAGCCGCCGCCGCCCGGAGTTTCGATTCGCAAAAGGCTTCCTGCTTCCGCAAACAACGCGCACTTGCCTGGCAGTTCTTCGATTTTTCCGGAGTGCATGATTGCATTCTTGCCGGGCTTGCCCTCTTCGCCTCCGGCTAAGCCGTAGGGGCCGCGCTTGCGTCTATCGCAAAGCAAGCCTACCTGCGCGTCGGCGAGCAGTTCGATCTCGCGGACGATGCCATCGCCTCCCCGGTAACGACCCTTCCGCCGGAGTGCCGGCGGATGGCGTACTTACGGAGGCGCACGGGGTAGACCTGCTCGAAGACCTCGACGGGCGTGTTCCACGAGTTGGTCATGTGAGTGTGGATGGCGGACGCGCCGTCTTTATTAGGGCGCGCGCCCATGCCTCCCGCGATCGTTTCGTAATAGGCAAAGGGGGCGCCGAAGTGACGCGGATCTTTGCCGCCCAGCGTCAGATTGTTCATGGTGCCTTGGCTGGCGGCTGGAATTCTCTGCGGCGCGGCCTTGGCGAGCGCCCGCAGCAGCGTGTCTACCATGCGCTGCGAGGTTTCCACGTTGCCGCCCGCAACCGCGGCGGGCGGGCGCGCATTCACGATGGTTCCCGTTGGAGCGGTGACATGGATTGGGGTCATCAGACCCGAAGTCGCGGGGACATCCTCGGATAAAAGGCATCGGAAGACGTAGTAGACCGCCGATACGGCGATGGCTTCCACCGCGTTTACGTTGCCGGCGCATTGCGGCGAGGAGCCCGTGAAGTCGACTTGGGCTTGACCGCCGGCGACGTGGATGCGCACTCGAATTCGCAGCGGCTCTTCGCTCACGCCGTCGTCGTCCAGGAAGTCTTCGGCGGTGTAGGTGCCGGCGCGCAGTTCTCGCAGGGCTGTGCGCATCATGGCGGCCGAGTAGTCGAGGAGATGTTGGCCATAGGTGCTGACTTCCTGTTCTCCATACTTTTCGACAATATCGCGCAGTCTGCGTTCACCGGTGCGGCAGGCAGCGATCTGAGCGGCCAGGTCGCCTTCGCGCTCTTCCGGAGTGCGTACATTGGCGAGCAGTAGGGCCATGACGTCTTGATTGATTTCGCCGCGACGAAAAATCTTTACTGGCGGAATGCGCAGGCCTTCCTGGAAAATCTCGCGAGCGGGGCCCATCGATCCTGCGAGTGCTCCGCCGACGTCGGCGTGGTGCGCGCGGTTGGCGACATAGAAAGACGCACGCCGGTTCTTCGGCAAAAATATCGGCATGACCATCGTCAGATCCGGCAGATGCGTGCCGCCGGCGAAGGGGTCGTTCAACAGCGCGATGTCGCCGGCGTCCAAAGGAAAGGCGGCTCGTGCCGCCGCAACCGAAGCGGGCATGGAGCCGAGATGAACGGGCATGTGATCGCCCATCGCCAGGACTTGACCGTCGGCATCATAAACCGCGCAGGAATAGTCGCGGCGCTCTTTGATGTTCGGCGAAAATGCCGAGCGGCGCAGGGCGGCTCCCATTTCTTCGGCCACGGAATGGAAAATATTCTTGAATATTTCAAGCCGCGTCGGGTTAACTTTCGGCGCGCGCGAAGCGCGCTTGCGCTGAACCTCGCTTACCTATTGCGCGCATGTGCCCTCGATTTTTGTGGCCTCGGTCAGAGGATCTGGCCATAGGCATCGACTCGGGCCCGCCAGCCTGCCGGAACCAGCGTCGTCGCGCTGTACTCCGAAATCACCGCGGGGCCCGCGAAGGAATCACCGCTGCGCAATTGTTCGCGATCGATCAAGGCGGCGGTTTGCCGCTTTCCGTCCAGAACGCAGTCGAGTGATCCGGCGGCACGCATTTTCTCGCCCTTCGCTGCCTTCGCGATCTTCTCAGCGCGAGGCTTGTCCGTAATTCCGGTTGCGCGCACGCGCAAATTCACAATTTCAACGGCGCGCTTCACGTTGCTATAGCCGTAACGCTGTTCGTGCGCGCGATGGAATGCGCCCACAAAATCTCCGCCCGCGGGTACGCTTAATTCGTAAGCCTGTCCTGTGTAGCGCATATCCATGCGCCGTTCGATGCGAATTTTCGAGCGCGGAAATCCTTCCTGCCGCAGCGTTCGATTTCCATCGATCTCCAAGGGACGGAATAATCGCCGTAATTCGGCCGGCGT
Organism: uncultured Acidobacteriota bacterium; assembly: GCA_963729285.1. Lineage (GTDB taxonomy): Bacteria > Acidobacteriota > Terriglobia > Acidiferrales > UBA7541 > Acidiferrum. Next base: position 99,843 of record CAVSNL010000017.1, on the reverse strand, counting down.
GTGTCTCGGATCCCGCGTGGCTAACAGCACGGTACGCGAAAACTCGCGCACGACATCCGCGCGCAGAATGCCCAGCGCCGACAACGCGCCGGGAAAGATCGGGAGCAGCACGCCGCGCATTTCGAGCGCGGACGCGAGTGCGCATGCGTGGAGACCTCCCGCACCGCCGAACGCGACCAGAGTGTAGTCGCGCGGATCGTGGCCGCGCTCGACGGAAATCACGCGGATGGCCTTCTCCATCACCGCGTTCGCCACCGCCAGGATTCCTTCCGCGAATTCCTCGACGCTGCGAAATGCGCCGCGCGTTTTCTCCATCGCGCGTCGAGCGCGCGCGACATCCAGCGCAAAGCTCCCGCCGAGCAATCCACTCTCGCCGAAATGTCCCAGCACCGCGTGAGCGTCGGTCACGGTGGGCCGATCGCCTCGGCCGTAGCAGACGGGCCCCGGCTCAGCGCCCGCGCTCTCTGGTCCCACCCGCAGCGCTCCGCCCCGGTCGAATCGCGCGATCGATCCGCCTCCGGCGCCCACGGTGTGAATCTCCAGCATCGGCACAGCGACCGGGAGTCCCGCGGCCGTTGCCTCGCTCGTCGTGCGCAATTCTTTCGACAGCAGTGCGACATCGGTGGATGTTCCGCCCATATCGAAACTGATTATCTTGTCGATGCCGGATAGCTTCGCTGCATACGCTGCGCCGGTTACTCCGCCGGCTGGCCCCGACAAAATCGTGGTCACCGGCTCACGCGCGGCTCGCTCCGCGGAAATGATTCCGCCGTTGGATTGCATCACATGCACGCGCAAATGCGTCGTCGCCGTCCTGGGGCGAGGACCGCTGTACCATGCCGCGCGCACACGATTTTGCGTACCGCGCAAGTAACCGCTCATGACCGGCGCAAGGTAGGCGTTGATCACGGTTGCGGAAGTGCGCTCGTACTCGCGGAATTCGGGCAGGATTTCATGAGACACCGAGACCAAATGGCCAGCTTTGCGAAGGCGCTCGGCAAGTTTTTTTTCATGTTTCGGATTCCGGAAAGAGAAAAGGAAGCAAATGGCAACGGCATCCGGTTTGACGCTGCGGACCGTCGCCAGCAGCCGGTCCACTTCCTGGTTGGACAATTCCTCGACCACCGCGCCGTCCCATGCGAGTCGTTCGTTTGCACCGATGCGGTCAGGCGCTGCAACCAACGGTTCCGGCTTATCGACGAAGAAGTCGTAGAGTTTCGGTCGAGCTTGACGTCCGATTTCGAGAACATCCTCAAATCCCGCTGTGGTTACCAGGACCACGCGGCCGCCGCGTCGTTCGAGAAGGGCATTGGTGCCCACGGTCGTTCCGCAAATCAGGTCGAGTCCGCGCTCATCGCTGAAGATTTGCGTCGAGCTGAACTGTTTGCGGGCTTGGCGCACGGCCGCGGCGATGGCTTCCTCCGGCATGGAAGGTTGCGAGGGAACTTTCAGGATTTGTAGCTTTCCGTCGCGCACGAAGACGCAATCGGTGAACGTTCCCCCGGTATCGATGGCCATCCGCATCGGCGCGCCGTCGTTTGCTACGGCACAGCGGGTGACGGATTCTCTGGCGGTGTCTTCGGAAAATGCTTTTCGTACCAGGCGATCGCGCGGTTCAAGCTATCGACAACGTGCCCGGCCTCGCGGATTCCGTGACCCTCGCGCGGGTAACGCACGAAGACGGTTTCGACTCCCACATCTTTCAATGCAACGAAATATTGTTCCGCTTCCGCGATCGGCACATCGTTATCGTTCTCTCCGTGCATGAGCATCGTGGGTGTCGCCACCGCCGCAATATGCTTCAGCGCGGAGCGCTCCCACATGATGTTCATGAGGTCGTCCTGATGCGGCAGCTGTCCGAACTCCATCTGCTCGTACTGGTTGTAGTAGGTCATATAGTTGTAGCTGATCAGGTTGGAGATCCCCGCGATCGGAATTGCCGCGCGAAACATGCGCGTCTGGGTGATCAACCACATGGTGAGCTGCCCACCGTAACTGACGCCTTCGATGCCCATGCGCTCGCGATCGAGCCACAAGTAGCGCCGCAGCGCCGCACTCACGCCGTACAATACGTCCTGCCCCTCGTTGCCGTCCTGGTCGCCGAAAACGCCGTCCGCAAAAGCTTGGCCGTATCCCGTCGAGCCGCGATAGTTCACATGCAAAGTCGCCCACCCGCGCCCAGCGAAGACTTGATCCCTGAAATTGAATGCGGGTCCGTTCTGGCTGTGCGGCCCTCCATGCATGTTCACGATCAGCGGATGCTTGGAATCCGCCGTCATGCCCAGCGGCTTCACCAGAAATGCTTCGACCTCAAATTTATTGTCGTTGCTGATGAAGGTAAACGGTTCGACCTCCGCGATCTGCTTCCCGCCGAGCACCTCGGCGTTCAAATCCGTGACCTGCTTCGCGCTGCCCCCGCTGCGGAATTTGCGAATATAAAGCTCGCCCAGGTCCCGCGGGCTCGTGAATGTGTAGGCAATCGCGCCCGATTTCGCGACCGAGAATGCGCCAACACTCCCCAAGCCGTTCACCACCATTTCCGCCGCTGGACCGCTCGCCGAATGCATGACGCGCCGTTCGCCTTCTGGCGTTCCCGGCACGTTGGCGTCGACGGGCTGTCGATACAAATGCACGCTACCGCGTTCCTGCACGGTGAAATAGACGGCCTTGCCATCCGGCGCCCATACCGGTGCGCCCTGTCGATTGTCGATCGCCGCGAGTTCATGCCGATTCGAGCCGTCCGCATTCATCACCCAGACGTGGGTATCCTCCATGGTCGTCTCGCGATCGGTCAGCCCGCGCTTGGTCGCGCGAAAGGCGATCATCTTTCCGTCGGGCGAAAATTTCGGGTCGTACTCGGCGTTTTCCGTGGCCGTTAATCGACGAACCGAGCCGTCGCTGACTCTGAGCGCGAACAGATCGTAGTTGAAGAACTGATCGGTCTCGGGCGATTGGTCGGAAGCAAAAACGATCTCATCGCCGCGCGGAGACCAGTCGATGGAGTGCTCGTAGTTGTTTCCTTTCGTGATCTGGCGAACGGTTTTTGTCGCGACATCCACCGTGAAGATGTGCAGCCGGCGGTTGTCGTTGAAGCGCGTGAGCCCTTCGCCCGCGTCCGGCTTGTAGAGGTAGCGGGTAATCACGATCGGGTCGCCGGTCGCGTCGGCGGTCTCCGGCCCTGGAGTGGCGGAAATAAATGCGATCTGCTTGCTGTCCGGCGACCAGGTCACTTCCGCGCCGGTTCCGGGCAAAGGCGCGTTCGTGCCGTGCGCTTCCGTCAAAAATGTTGCGCCCGATCCGTCTGGATGCACGACCGCTAATCCCTGTTTTCCTTCGGCCGCACCGTCATACGCGATCCAGCGCCCGTCCGGGGACCACACCGGACTCTCAGCCACGTCATTTTCGCCGCCGATCCGGGTCGATTTTCCCGACGCCACGTCCATCACCCACAACTGCGGCCACGGCCGTCCAGGGCGGTCGTAACGCACAACCGTGTAGGCGACGAATTTCGCGTCCGGCGAGAACTCCGCCTGCGCCACCGACCGCATGCGCTGATAGTCTGCCGGCTGCAACGCGCTCACCGTCTGCGCCGCGCCTTCGCCAGGAAGAATTGCCGCCGCGAAAAGCGCCAGCACGCTCGCCGCAGCCGTCCAACCAGAAACCAAACGTCGAACCCGCATCGCCGCTCCCCATACCACGCAGATTTTTCGCAGCCCGCATTCTACAGAAGAATCGTGCGAAGACGCGCTTGAATCTCGTCCGCCATGTCTCCGTGCTCTCTGTGCCTCCTTTGTGTCCTCTGCGTTAATTCTTTTGACTTTTCCGCTCTTGCCGTTCCATCCATCCCGCAAACCATCACCGGATCGAGCAAGCTCTTTCCTCCGGAGCCCTATTTCAAGTACCCTCCCGACTCGGAGCGAACCTCGAATGAAAACAATCCTCGCCGTATTCCTGACGTGCGCAATGGTCACATCATTTCACCCCCGCATCGTCGACGCGCAAGCGCCCACGCAACCCGATGCCGAAAAACCGCACGCCGATTGCGAAGAACTCCCCGCGGTCGCCGCAAAACTAGCCAACGACGAGAAGACTCTCCAGGATTGGCCCAACCTCGCGCGCTATCACGACGCCAACGCCACCGTCCAGCCCCCCGCCAAGGACGAAAAACGCGTCGTCTTCATGGGCGATTCCATTACCGACATGTGGGCGCAACCTCAGTTTGGCGGATTCTTCCCCGGCAAGCCGTACATCGACCGCGGCATCAGCGGACAAACCACGCCGCAAATGCTGATTCGCTTCCGCCCAGACGTTATCGCGCTCAAGCCGAAAGTTGTCGGTGATTCTAGCGGGCACCAACGATCTTGCTGGCAACACCGGTCCGATGACCGTTGCCCAGATCGAAGACAACCTCACCTCCATGTCGGAGCTCGCTCACGCCAACAAAATCCGCGTCGTGCTCGCGTCCGTGCTTCCGGTCAGCAACTATGGTCACGATCGCAGCGGCAATCCAGTAGACATGCGCATCAAGCGCCAACCGGAAAAGATCCTGGAACTAAACGCCTGGATCAAGAAATACGCCGCTGATCATGGCGACGTCTATCTCGACTACTTCGCGTCCACCGTCGACGACCAAGGCCTATTCAAAGCAGACATCAGCGAAGACGGCCTGCATCCCAACGCGAAAGGCTATGCCGTCATGGCCCCACTAGCCGAACAAGCAATCCAAGCGGCAATGAAGAAGCGACGCTAGACCCTCGGTTACAACTAGCGCTTATTCATCCGCCCGTAACTTGACCCGGCACTCCGCTGCGTTAGGGTGTTAGAAGTTCTCCGTTAGAGGAACCAGCCATCCGCCAGAACGTTCTCACCGCAGGACGCCCGTCCATCTGAATGCGACGTACTGTTCACATTACCGGACAAATTGAACCCTTCTTCGGCACATTGGACGAAAACGTGCGCCTGCTCGAAGACGCTCTGCATGTCCGCACGCACCTGAACGACAGCCGGTTGAGCATTGAAGGCGATCAGGACAACGTCGATCACGCCGTGAAAATCGTTGAGGAATACAACCACGTCACGCGTCACGGCCGCAAACTGACCAGTGCCGAGGTGAAGTCGCTGATTCACGTGGCCACCGACGAGCCCCACGAGTCTCCGCGAGGGATGTTTGAGCACGGCCGCCAGCGATCCTTTGGGAAGAAGGTCGTCACCCCCAAGAACGCCAGCCAGCGCCGCTACATGGAAGAGATTGAGAAACACGACATGATGTTCGGAGTCGGCCCCGGCGGCACCGGGAAAACCTATATCGCCGTGGCCATGGCGGTGAGCGCGCTGCTTACCAAGCAGGTCAACCGCATCATTCTCGCGCGTCCCGCCGTAGAAGCCGGCGAGCGTCTCGGTTTTCTCCCCGGCACGCTGCAGCAGAAAATCGATCCGTATATGCGCCCTCTTTACGATGCGCTGTACGACATGCTCGAACCCGACAAGCTGGACCGCTTTCTGGAGAAGGGAATCATCGAGGTTGCGCCGCTGGCCTTCATGCGCGGCCGCACGCTCAACGACTCGTTCGTCATTCTCGACGAAGCGCAAAACACCACCAGTGAACAGATGAAAATGTTTCTCACGCGCCTGGGCTTTAATTCCAAGGCCGTCATCACCGGTGACATCACGCAGATCGACCTGCCGGCGGGCAAGAAATCCGGGCTGATCGAAGCGTTGGAAGTCTGCGGCAAAATCGACGGCATCGGCATCGCCCACTTCACCGAAAAAGATGTCGTGCGCCACAACCTGGTGCAGCAGATCATCCGCGCCTATGAGGAGTATGATGGTACCCAGCCGCAGCGTAGCGGCAAGGCCATCAATACCGTGAATGGCAAACCCGAAGCGCGCGCGACCGAGCCCGGGACGGCACAGATCAAAGAAATTAACTGAGCTGCGTAATTTCATCGAGCCAAGATATTCACCGAGGATGATTCTGAATCGCCAGCGGACGGTACGTGTCGCCAGGCCCCCTCTGGAGTTATTTTTGCGCCGCGTGCGCGAGCAACTGGGTCTCGGCAGCGCCGACGTCGCCATCTGCCTGGTGAGCGACGCGGAGATCGCCCACATGAACGAGACCTTCCGCAAGAAGCAAGGACCCACCGACGTCCTCTCGTTTCCCGCGGTCACTCGCCGCAAACCCGTCCCGCTGCCCAATCGCAATGGTCACACGGTAGCGGCCGCCTTCCGAGGCGGGCGCCGTTCGACCGTCTCCGCGGCGAGAGAAGTCCATCGTCAGGTTCTTCAAAAGGGCACGGCTTTAGCTCCAGAAGCCAATTTTCTCGGCGATATCGCGATCTCCCCCGCCACCGCGCGCCGCAACGCAAAGAAATATAACCGCACGTTGCCCAGCGAACTCCAAATCCTGATTCTCCACGGCGTCCTGCACCTACTCGGCTATGACCACGAAACTGACCGCGGCCAGATGATGCGCGTCGAACACCGGCTGCGGCGAAAGCTAGGCCTGTCGTGAAAGTCTATTTCTGGGCGTACACAACCGGCACGTTGCTTCTTGCCCTGGGCCTGCCGATCTTTTCCTATCTGACCCTGATCTATCGCGAGCTCGGACGCATGACCACCGGCCGCGTGCACGCTCACCTCGATATCTTCGAAGCGGAAATCGAGCCCAAACTCAAAATCAATCGCCGCAGTGGCGGCCGCACCTTCCGCATCCTCGGACATTTCTGGCTTGCCTTCCTCGTGCTGGAAACGACGCGCGGCGTCGTTTATTTCGTCCCCGGCACATGGGAATCGTTCATCGAGTTCTGGGTTTTTCTCACCCTCGAAGTCGTCATCCTGATGCACTTCATTCCGGACATGTTGCTGTACCGCACCACCGGACGCTGGCTGCTCCCGCTCCTTCCGCTGATTCGCGCCGCGATTTGGTTTGCGTGGCCGGCGCGTATTTTTCTGGAGGGCGCGGAATCCCTGGCGCGCATCTCCGAGCACGAGTTTGAGCAGACCGAAGAGCAACGCACCGAAGAAGGCATTGAAGCGCTGGTCGAACAAGCCGAAGAAGAAGGCATCATTGAGCCCGAGCAGGCCGACCTGATCGAGCAAGTCGTGGAGTTCAGCGACAAGCGCGTTCGCGAAGTGATGACGCCGCGCCCGGATATCGTGGCCATGGCCGCCGACGCCACGCTGGAAGAGCTGCACGCAAAATTCATCGAGATGCGTTTTGCGCGCATGCCTGTGTATGAGAAATCGCTCGACGATATTTTCGGCGTGGTCTACGCGCAAGACCTGCTGCACATCGCCGACCAGGATTTGCCCAGGCGCAAGGTTCGCGAACTCGTGCGCCCCACGCTGTTCATGCCAGAGACCAAGGCGGGCTCTGAGTTGCTGCGCGAGATGCGCCAAAAAGATCAGCCCATGGCCATCATCATCGACGAGCACGGCTTAGTGGCCGGGCTGGCGACCGTCGAGGATCTCGTCGAGGAAATCGTCGGCGAGAGCGGCCGCGATGAAAAGAAACCCGCGCCGGACGTTCTGCGCGAGGCCGATGGCAGTCTGGTCCTGCGCGGCAGCATGGCCATCGACCATGTCGAAGAATTACTGGGCGTGAAATTCGGAGACGAATCCGACGAAGCGGTCACCACCATTGCCGGCCTGCTGAGCCACGTGCTCGGCAAGGTTCCCGCGCCCGGCGACACCATTGACCTGGAAGGCCATCGCTTCGAGGTGCTCGAAGCCAACCAGCGAAAAGTGCTGCGGCTGCGGGTCCGCAAGCGCGCCGCTGTTGCGTTGCCGCCAGCGAAGTAAAAAGAGGAATTGAGGCCGAGCTTGAGAGAAAAAGGAAGTGAGACTTCGCCGAAGCGCGCTGGCTTTCGCGCAGGATTTGTGGCCATCGTGGGTCGGCCGAATGCGGGGAAGTCAACGCTGCTGAATCGCGTTGTTGGGCAGAAGATCGCGATCGTCACCGCGAAACCCCAGACGACGCGCAACCGCATCCAGGGCATCGTCACTACGCCGAAGGGCCAGATCGTATTCATCGACACGCCGGGATTGCATGAAGCGGACTCCGCGCTAGGCCGGCAGATGATGCATGAAGTAGCGGCAGCGCTCGAAGGAATCGACGTGCTGCTGCTGATGGTGGACGCTAGCCGCGCGCTTCCGTACGCGGATTCACTGCTGCTGGAGAAGGCGAAGCGATTTCGCGGTAAGACCATCCTGGCGCTGAACAAAGTCGATCGTGTGCCGAAACCCAAACTGCTGCCATTGATCGAAGCGCTCAGCAAAGCATTCGAGTTTTCGGCGATCATTCCGATTTCCGCGCTGAAGGGCAGCGGCGTCGAACAGTTGCAGGAAGAAATCTTGAAGCATCTGCCGGAGAGCGAGCCGTATTTTCCCGAAGACCAGGTAACCGACCAGCCGGAACGGTTTCTGGCGGCGGAAATTATCCGGGAAAAAGCGATCCAGGTGATGTACCACGAAGTGCCGTACGCGCTCGCAGTGTTCGTCGATAAATTCGAGGAAAAGCTGAAGTTGCTGCGCATTGAAGCGACGCTGAACGTGGAGCGCGCTTCACAGAAAAAAATCCTGATCGGGCACAAAGGCGAGATGCTGAAGAAGATCGGCACCGAAGCGCGCAAAGAACTCGAAGAACTGTTTGGCACGAAAGTGTATTTGCAAACGTTCGTGAAAGTCGTACCCGACTGGCGCGAAAGCCCCCAGAAAGTGCGCGAACTCGATTGGCATTTCCAGCTCGAAGGATTGAGCGAGGACCAGCGCATCGAAACGCCGGATAGCCTAGTCGGCGATGCGGCCGACCAATCGCCAGCAGAGCCCGGAGAATATGTACCGGAATCGGACGAAGAATACGAGCCGCCGGCGGATGCTGAGAAGGAGCCGAAAGATAGTTGTCGCGGTGAGTTCGTGGCGGCCCACACAGCCAGGAATGGCTGTGCCACTTAAAACCCGAGCTGGGGTTGTTCGATCGAGATTGCCGGATTCATTTCTCGATTTACTTTAGTCTGGCACTTTAGCCCCGGCTCTTTAGTCTGGGGCGGCGATGCCCAGGTTTTTCATTTTGCGGTAGAGGTGGCTGCGTTCCAGGCCCAGGGCTGTGGCGGTTTGCGTCATGTTCCAGCGGTGTTCCTGCAGTTTTCTCAAGATAAATTCGCGTTCGTAGGCGCTGCGGGCTTCGTGCAGCGTGTTGTAGGGGTGTTGCGGGCTTTCGGCTACGCCGCGGAAGAGTTCGGGCGGAAGGTGGTGGGGCTCGATGCGGGCTTGCGGGCAGACGATGACCAGGCGCTCGACCAAATTGCGGAGTTCGCGGACATTGCCGGGGAATGGGTAACGCATGAGGATATCCATGGCGGTGTCGCTGAGCTCACGGGTTCGCTTTCCGTAGGCGGAGCTGAACTCGTTTAAGAAATAACGCGCGAGGATGGGGATGTCTTCCTTACGGTCGCGCAGCGGGGGAACCAGGAAGGGAATCACGTTCAAGCGATAGAAGAGGTCCTGGCGGAAGGCGCCGCGGGCGATTTCCTGTTCAAGATTCTTGTTGGTGGCGGCCAGGACGCGGACGTCGACGGTTACGGTCTGATTTGAGCCGACAGGCTCGAAGCGCTGCTCTTCAAGAACACGCAACACTTTGGATTGCGTGCGCAGGCTCATGTCGCCGATCTCGTCGAGGAACAGAGTGCCGCCGTCGGCTTTTTTGAACTTGCCGATTTTGTCTTCGGCGGCGCCGGTGAAGCTGCCTTTTACGTGGCCGAAGAGTTCGGACTCGATCAGATCCTCGGGAATGGCGGCGCAATTCACTTCCACAAACATGCCTTTGTTGCGGAGGCTGGCGGCGTGGAGCGAGCGGGCCACGAGCTCCTTGCCGGTGCCGCTTTCGCCGAAGATGAGCACGCGCCCGTTGGTGGGAGCGGTGACAGCGATCTGCTGGCGGAGCGCTTTCATGGGGACGCTTTCGCCGATTACTTGATAACGATGGCCGAGTTCGCTACGGAGCAGCTGATTTTCTTCCTGGAGGCGGCGCTGCTGGATGGCGTTGCGGACCAGCACGATAATTTTCTCGAGCGAGAGCGGTTTCTCGATGAAATCGAAGGCGCCAAGTTTGGTAGCGCGCACGGCGGTTTCGATGGTGCCGTGACCGGAAATCATGATGACGGCGGGTGGCCGCGGAGAAGCTTGAAGACGACTCAGCGCTTCCAGGCCGTCGATGCCGGGGAGCCAGACGTCGAGGAGCACGACCTCGATATCGCCAGCGGCGGCGCGCTCCAGCGCTTCTTCTGCGGAGGCGGCGGATTCGACGTCATATCCCTCGTCAGCGAGAATCGAGGAGAGAGATTCGCGGATGCCGGCTTCATCGTCGACGACGAGCAAATGCGGACGAATGGTCATCAGGTGGCTTCCACCCCGTTACGTTCGACGACGGTGGCGGGTGTGAGATCCGCAGCAGGCAGCTCGACCACAAAGCGCGAGCCGACCGGAAAATTGTCCTCGACGTGGATGGTGCCCCCGTGCTCGGCGACGATACGGGCGGCGATTGCGAGACCCAGGCCGGTGCCACGATTCTTGGTGGAAAAATGAGGCAGGAACAGGCGGTCTTTGTCTTCGGGAGAGATTCCGTGCCCGGTATCCTGCACGCAGATTTCAACGGTTTCCGCCTCACCGTGGACGCAAGTAGAGACGGTGATTTCGCGGAAGGCAGCGGTTTCGAGGGCTTCGGCGGCGTTGTCGATGAGATTGACGACCACGCTGCGGAGCAGGCCGCCGTCGGCGCGCACCGGCGGGAGATTGCTGGCCAGGGAAGTCTTGATGCGGATGCCATCGAGGCGGCCGGAAAAGACTTCGAGGGCTTCGTGGACCACGGTGTTGGCGCTGGTGGGTGCAAGCTTGGCGGTGGGGAAGCGCACAAATTGAGAGAACTCGTTCACCAAGGCGGCGAGCGTGGAAACTTCGCGTTCGATCAGGCGGGAACACTCCTGCACGAGACGCGTGAGTTCTGCATCGCGAGGAGCAGCGATTTCGCCGGGATCGCGGCGATCGAGGAAGCGCGAAAGGCGCTGCGAGGAAAGCTGGATCGGCGTGAGGGGATTCTTGATTTCGTGAGCAATGCGGCGGGCGACTTCCTGCCAGGCGGCGGATTTTTGCGCGCGGAGAACTTCGGTCAAGTCGTCGAGAACGAGGACGAAACCGGTGTTGGCGCGGCGCGGGCCGAGGGAACTGACGGTAACGGCAAAATGCAGGACGCGGCCAGAGACGACGGTTTCAATTTCGCGCGCGACGACGCCCATGCGCAGGCTGCGGCGCATCAGGAGCTGCACGGTGCGCGCGGCTTCCGCGCCGATCAAGTCTTCGAGCGATTGAACGTCTCGGACAGAACCGCCGAACATGCGGGTGACCGCAGCATTTTCACGAAGGATGGCGCCGTTGGCGTCCAGGGAAATTACGCCGGTGGGAATGTTCTCAAGAATGGTTTCCATCAGTTGGCGGCGTCGTTCGAGCTCCTGAACGGCTTGTTGGAGATTGCGGGTGAACTGATCGATCTGAGCGCGGGAATCGCGCAACTGCGTGGTCATGGCATTGAAGGAGCGAATAAGAATGCCGAGTTCATCCTGCGATTGTTCGGGAACCTGATAATCGAAATTGCCGGAGGAGACTTCGCGAGTGCCTTCGGCGAGGGCTTGAATGGGAACGGTGACCTGCTTAGCCAGGAACAGGGCAATCCACATGAGCGAGAAGAGAAGGAGCATGGTGAAGAAACCGAGAATCAGGAGCATCTGTTTCTTGAGGGTGCGCAGGTTCTGCTTCTCTTTGTCGTATTCCTCGCGGTGCGCCTGGATTTCCGTGAGGCGCGCCAGAAAATTGGGGCTGGTGAGATAACCCGCGGCGACGTAACCGACGGTGCGGCCTTTGTCGATGGCGGGAATCCGCGCCACCAAATAGGTTCTTCCTTGAAGGTCCCAAATTTCAATTCCAGACGGAAGCGTGCGAGCAGGAGTGCCCGAAACGCCGACACGCTCGCAAATCTGGCCGGTGCGATCTTCGGGCTGATCGTCGCAGACGACGCCACCGCGAACGAGTTTGCCGTCCTTGTCCAGGATCCAGAGCGCGTCGAGGCCGGATTGAAAGCCGCGCTTCAGAAACTCGTCGGTGGGTTCCGCGGCGTTCATTTGCGCTTGCCGTGCGAGATTGCGCAGGCGCGGCAGGGTGGTGCGGCCAAAATCGTTCATCAACACCTGGGTCTGTTCGGAAGCGATTTCGAGGGGCCGGGGGAACCAGCGGCCGAGGGTACGGTTGAGAAGCGAGTAGCTGACAAAAAACATGAAGACCACAGGAAGAAGAGAGAGGGCCATGGCGCCGACGACCATCTTGGTCTTGAAACGCGCGCCAAGTTGTTCCTTGCTGCGTTCCGCCCAGAGGCGAACAACGGAGCGCAGGAGGATTAAACCGAATACGAGAGCCGCCGCGGTGATGAAGCTGGAAACCGCGAACAACACCAGCTTAGCGCGCCAGCCACCCGGCTCGAACGGTACGTCCAGGGAGCCGAAGGTAAAAACAGCTGCCAGCAGCAGGGAGAGCAGGATGCCGCCAATGGCCAGGCTCCAGCGATGTTTTGGTTGAAGCGAACTCATAGGGCGGCTGCTGCGTTCCTTTCTGCCGGCGTCGCGAACAGCGGATCCGGCGACGGCGGCTCTGACAACGACTTCCCCAACGCTTTGGACGGAACATCTACCATTCGTACCGTCTGCTTCGGCGACGCCGCCGACGGCATCGCAGCCGACATCGTTGCCGGCAACAACTGCTTCAGCGGGCATTCGCCGCAACGCGGGTCGCGCGGGCGGCAGAAGTGCTTGCCGGTATGAACGATCAGAGCGTGGAATTCATTATACAGGGCTACGTCGGGAGCGAGGTTGCGCTCGAAGAGTTGGCGGACGTCTTCGTAACCGAGTCTCGCGTGGGGATGGCCGTGACGCTCCAGGATGCGGCGGGTGTAGGTGTCGACGACAAAGACCGGATGCTTCGCTGCGTAGAGAAGGATGGAGTCGGCTGTCTCCGGGCCTATGCCGTGGATGGCGAGCAGTTGATCGCGCAACGTTTGTGTCGGGGCTCGAAACATTTTGCTGAGCGAGCCCTGGTATTCGCGGCGGAGGAAACGGACGAAGGCTTTTAGTTTTTTTGTTTTCTGGCGGAAATAGCCTGAGGAACGGATCAGGCGCTGGAGGTGTGGCGTAGAGATTTTTTCGATAGCACGAGGAGTGAGGAGTTTTGCGCGGCGAAGACGTTCGATGGCGGTGGCGACGTTGGTCCACGAAGTGTTCTGGACCAGGATGGCGCCGACGATGATTTCAAAGGCGGTGCGGCCGGGCCACCAGTGTTGAGGGCCGTGGGCGGCAAAGAGAGCGTCGTAGTAGGCGCGCGCATTGAAGGGCGAGATCTCCGGCAGGCAGTTCGCGGCTGGGAGACTCTCCGTACGATTTCCCATTTGTGAGGGCCGGAGGATGCCAGAACTTCCGTTTGGGGAATCGCTGGAGTTCGCGGAATCGCCAGTTAACAATTTGCCCCCTCCCCCGCCTTTTTTCGTAAGTGCGGATTCTAAAGGACTTTAAGCCTCGCGAATTTGTAAGTGCGGATTCTAAATGAGTTACGCGCTGTTTTTTTGGTAAGTGCGGATTCTAAAGGGGATAGCTGATTTCTCCGATCTATTTTGGGAACTCCATGGATGCTTGGAAGCAGCGCTATGAGATTTGCCAGCACGGTAGACGTGGAAAAAGGTTGAAAGAGGGCTGCGCCGGGGCTAGAGACGGGCAGGCGTGAATCGGATTCGACAAACACGGGAGAGCATAACATATGAGTATCCATTAGCTAAGTATTATTCACGGAACGGCAAGAATGGCGAAGTGAAAGGTGGATGGGAGCATTCGACGGCAAGGGTTCGTGATCAATACCCGGCGGCGCCTCGGAAATGCGGAAGGAGAAGCGGTTGCTGGTATTGGCGGATGAGCACTTGCGCCGGGCTAAAGAGTTTGTGTGAGAACTGAGAGAAGAAAGCCCTCAGCGGCTAAAGCCTTGTTGATTCGGCTTCAGCTACGGCACGGCTGAAGCCGTGCCCTGACGAAAACGGGAGTTCTGAAACGGACTCTAAACCCGACGCCTACAAGTAAATTTTGCCGAGGAAGTGGCGAATTTTTTGCGTGGGCGAAATACCTGTACCTGAGTGCAGGTATTAGCGATTTCACAACGATGTGTCAAGTTCGGGCTACCGTTGCTGGCGGCATTTGCTAAGGTGAGCGTTGGGTTCAAGTGTTCTGGGAGTGCGCGGATGTCTGTCCGGCTTGGTGAAATTTTAATCAAGGAAAGCCTGATCACGCAGGACCAGCTGCAGAAGGCGCTGGAATTTCAGCGCTCGAATGGCGGCAAGCTGGGATCCTGTTTGACGAAGATGGGTTATATCACCGACGACGATATCACCGGTGTGCTTTCGCGGCAGTACGGTGTTCCCTCCATCAATTTGAAGTACTACGAGATCGATCCTACGGTCATCAAGCTGATTCCACAAGATACGGCGACGCGGTACCAGGTGATTCCACTTTCGAGGGTGGGGTCGGTATTGACGATTGCGATGACGGACCCGACCAACGTCTTCGCGATGGACGATATCAAGTTCATGACCGGGTTTAACGTGGAGCCGGTGGTCGCGTCGGAGTCGGCGATTGGCGAAGCCATAACCCGGTTTTACGGCGGAGCGGAGTCGAACCACGAAGAGCTGAGCAAGATGATGAAGGACCTGGCGCTGGATGACCAGGAACTGGAGCTGACCGTCGGAAGAAACGGAGATGGACACCGCGACGCTGGAGCGCGCGGCGGAAGAAGCGCCGATCATCAAGCTGGTGAACCTGATCTTGACGGATTCGGTGAAGCGGGGAGCGAGCGACATTCACATTGAGCCGTACGAGCTGGAGTTGCGCGTGAGGTTCCGCGTTGACGGCGTGCTTGCAAACGGTGATGAGCCCGCCTTTGCGGTTAAAGGACGCGATCACCAGCCGCTTGAAGATCATGGCGAAGCTGGACATCGCCGAGAAGCGGTTGCCGCAAGACGGCCGCATCATGATCAAGTACAAGGCGGACGGCAAAAAGAAGGAATTGGATTTCCGTGTTTCGACGGTGCCGACGCTGTACGGCGAAAAGATCGTGCTGCGGTTGCTGGACAAAGAAAACCTGCGGCTGGACATGACCAAGCTGGGGTTCGAACCGGAATCGCTGAAGAAATTCGAGCGGAACATTCTGAAGCCGTACGGCATGGTGCTGGTCACGGGGCCTACCGGATCGGGTAAGACCAACACGCTGTACTCGTCGGTGGCGCGGTTGAACCAGGTCGATACGAACATCATGACCGCGGAAGATCCCGTCGAGTTTCAGCTGGCGGGGATCAACCAGGTGCAGATGAAGGAGCAGATCGGGTTGAACTTCGCCGCGGCGCTGCGCGCGTTCTTGCGGCAAGACCCGAACATCATCCTGGTCGGAGAGATCCGCGACTTTGAAACGGCGGAAATCGCGGTGAAGGCGGCGCTGACGGGCCACATGGTGCTGTCGACGTTGCACACGAACGATGCGCCTTCGACGATCAGCCGGTTGATGAACATGGGTATTGAGCCGTTCCTGGTGGCGACTTCGGTGAACCTGATTTGCGCGCAGCGGTTGGTGCGGCGCATTTGCGTGAATTGCAAGATCGAACTGGAAGTGCCGGAGCAGGCGCTGATCGACGCCGGGTACACGCCAGAGGAAGTGAAGACCACCAAGATTTATCACGGGAAGGGCTGCTCGACCTGCAATAAAGGCGGGTACAAGGGACGCACGGGTTTGTATGAAGTGATGGAAGTGAACGACGAATTGCGGGAATTGATCCTGGTGGGCGCGTCGGCGCTGGAGTTGAAAAAGAAGGCCATGGAGCAGGGAATGATTACGCTGCGGCGCAGTGGCCTGATTAAAGCGGCGTTGGGTCAGACAACGATGGAAGAAGTTCTGCGCGAAACGGTTCTCTAAGGAGAAGTGAGCAAATGGCCGGAATGACGCTGAGTGAGCTGCTGAAGAAGATGATCGAGATGGGCGGAAGCGACCTGCACATCACGACGAACAGCGCGCCGCGTGTGCGCGTACACGGAAAACTGCGTCCCCTGGATATGCCGCCGTTGACGGCCGCGGACACGAAGTCGCTGGCGTACAGCGTGCTTACCGACGCGCAGAAGCACCGGTTTGAAGAGAATCTGGAATTGGACTTTTCGTTTGGATTGAAGAACCTGGCCAGGTTCCGCGGCAACGTATTCAATCAGCGGGGAGCGGTGGGAGCGGTTTTTCGTACGATTCCATGGGAGATCAAGGGATTTGACGCGCTCGGTCTGCCGGCGGTGGTGCGCGGGATGTGCGACAAGCCTCGCGGATTGGTGCTGGTGACGGGTCCAACGGGTTCGGGGAAATCGACGACGCTGGCCGCGATGCTGGACAAGATCAACAGCGAACGCGAAGAGCACATGATCACGATCGAGGATCCCATCGAGTTTCTGCACAACCACAAGAAGTGCCTGGTGAACCAGCGCGAAGTGCACGCGGATACGCATTCGTTCTCGAATTCGTTGCGCGCGGCATTGCGCGAAGATCCCGACGTGGTGCTCATCGGCGAAATGCGCGACCTGGAGACGATTGAATCGGCGCTGCGCATCGCGGAAACGGGCCACTTGACCTTCGCGACGCTGCACACGAACTCGGCGGCCTCCACGATCAACCGTATTATCGACGTTTTTCCGGCGCACCAACAGCCGCAGGTGCGCGCGCAGCTTTCCATGGTGCTGGAAGGGATCCTGTGCCAGGCGCTGCTGCCGCGCGCGGATGGCCGCGGGCGCGCGATGGTCATGGAGGTGCTCGTTCCGACGCCGGCGATCCGCAACCTGGTTCGCGAAGACAAAATCCACCAGATTTATTCGGCGATGCAGACGGGCACCGGGCAAACGGGGATGCAGACGTTTAATCAGAGTCTGGCCAATACCTATCTGGCGAAACAGATCACTCTGGATGTAGCGCTGGCGCGCTCGTCGAACCCGGATGAATTGCAGGACATGATCAATCGAGGAGTGTCGGGCCCGGCGGGTAAGACGCCGGTGGGCAAGCGCTAGGCGAATCAAGGAGAGTTTGGCTGCGCCGGACGAAAAGATTCCAGGGAGCATTAGGGTCATCGGGCACGCATCAGCGAGGAGGACACGGAAATGCCGGTCTATACGTATAAGGGCACGAACAAAGCCGGGTCGAAGGTCAGCGGCGAGATGAACGCGACGAGCAAGTCTGAGGCGCAGAATCAACTGCGCCGCCAGCAGATCACGACCAAGAAAATGTCCGAGAAGGGCAAAGAATTCAACATGCCGCAGTTCGGAGGCAGCGTCAAGTCGAAGGAGCTGGCGATTTTCACGCGGCAGTTCTCGGTGATGATCGACGCCGGCTTGCCGCTGGTACAGTGCCTGGAAATTCTTGCGGGCCAGCAAGAGAACAAGATGTTTCAGAAGATACTGGTGGCGACGCGCGCGTCGGTGGAAGGCGGAGCCACGCTGTCGGCGGCGATGCGGCAACACCCGAAGGTGTTTGACGCGCTGTACGTGAACATGGTGGAAGCAGGCGAAACGGGCGGTATTCTCGACACCATTTTGCAGCGCCTATCCATGTACATTGAAAAGAACGTGAAGTTGAAGCGCGCGGTGCAGTCTGCGTCGATCTATCCGATCGGCGTTATGACCATCGCGGGTAGCGTAGTCACGCTGCTTTTGTGGAAGGTGGTACCAATTTTCGCCACGCTATTCGCGGGTCTTGGCGTGGACTTGCCGCTGCCGACGAAGATCGTGATTGGTTTGAGCAACTTCATCGGCAGCATATTTGGCTTGCTGATCGTCGTGGCCATCGTGGGCGCTGTGATCGGCATCAAAGTTTGGTACGGGACCGAGCAGGGGCGCTTCGTAATCGATTCCATCGTGCTGAAACTGCCGGTGATCGGCATCCTGATGAGGAAAATCGCGGTGGCCCGGTTTACGCGCACGCTAGGCACACTGATCGCCAGCGGCGTGCCCATCCTGGAGGGACTGGACATTACGGCGAGGACGGCCGGGAACGCGGTCGTGGAGCGGGCGCTGCAGCGCGTGAGGAAGTCGCTGGAAGAAGGCAAGAGCCTGACCGAGCCATTGAAGGATTCGGAAGTATTCCCGGGCATGGTGACGCAGATGATCAGCGTCGGCGAACAGACCGGCGCGATGGATGCCATGTTGCAGAAGATCGCCGACTTTTACGAAGACGAAGTGGACGCGGCGGTGAAGGACCTGTTGACGGCTCTCGAGCCCATCATGATCGTGTTCCTGGGCATCGTGGTCGGCGGCGTGGTCATTTCGATGTACATGCCGTTGTTCTCGCTGATCGGCAAGCTGAGCGGTAAGTGATCGAAGCTCTATCGAGAGCCATTTCGGGGGCCATCTCGGAGGAATGTTAATCTGTTGCCGGGGCAGGGAGGAGACTTCCTGCCCCGGTATGTTTCTGGCGAGCGAGTAAAATGGCTGAAAATCAAGCCGGGACGGGGCTTGGTCGCACGGTCGACCAGAACCTGACCACGAGGGAATGGCTGGATTGGCTGACGCGAGTCCGCCTGCTGCTGATCGCGTTGATTCTGGCGGTGGGCGTGGTCTGGCCGCGGTACGTCCCCGGCCCGATGGGGGAGCGCTATTTCCTACCTCTGATTGTCTTCTGGATCACACTCGGCACGATACACATCATACTGCTGCGTTGGCTTCCGTATGCCCGATGGCATGGGCCGCTGCAAGTGGTCAGCGACGTGGCCATGGTCTCGGCGCTGGTGTATGCGACGGGCCTGCAAGACAGTTACTTCATCTCGCTGTATCTGCTGGTAATCATCGTAGCCAGTATCCTGTTTTCGCGAGGGCTTGCGTTTGTCACCGCGGCGGTTTGCGTTGCCATAGTAGGAGGATTAATCGCGCTGGCTCACGCGGGAAAGATTCCCCGTACGTTCAGCGGCATCTACACGGCGGAAGGCCTTCGTTTCTGGTTTCTCAACAACACGTTCGGTTTCTTCGCGATCGCCTATCTGGCCAGCCTCCTGGCGCAGTCGCTGCGTCGCAAGGGGCAGGAACTGGAGAAAAAACGCGAAGAGCTGCTGGACCTGCAGGATTTCACCGAAGACATCATTCACTCCATGCGCGGCGGGCTGATCACTACCGACATGGCTGGACGCATCGTGCTTCTGAATCGCACCGGCGAGGACATCCTGGGCTACCGGTTCGCGGACATACGAGGGCGAAAACTTTCCGAGTTCAGCGAAGCCTTCTGGCCGCCGGGCATGCCGGAGATGAATGACAAGTTGTCGCTGCGGCGGGAAATTGAATTTCGCACGTCCGACGGTGGGCAACGCTACTTGGGCATCAGTATTTCGCCCTTGCGTTCCCGCGACAACCAGCGCAACGGATTCGTGTTCAATTTTCAGGATCTTACGGATTTCCGGCGACTGGAGCAGGAAGTGGCCACCAAGGAACGCATGGCGGCGCTGGGAAGGCTGTCGGCAGCCATCGCTCACGAAATCCGGCAACCCCTTACAGCCATGGCTGGCGCCGTCAAAGAACTGGCGAGACTGGCTCCTCTGGAAGAGGACCAGGTGCACCTGGTGAACATCGTCAGTCGGGAATCCGAGCGGCTGAACCACATCATCACCGATTTCCTGAACTATTCCCGCGAGAAAACTTACGAATTTCAGGAAGCGGACGTGGCCGCCTTGCTTGACGAAACCATTACGCTGATGGAGAAGAAGCCGGAAATCGGGGCGAAATATCAGATCGCCCGGGCATTCAACGGACATGCCATGCGCGCGCGCGTGGATTCGAGCAAGATCAAACAGGTCTTCTGGAATTTGTGCGAAAACGCCATGCGGGCCATGCCGGCGGGCGGCACGTTAACCGTGGGTCTGGAAGAGCGGCCGTTTTGGCTCCGCATCGCCTTTCGAGATACGGGCATCGGGTTGGATGCGAAGCAGCGGTCCAAGATCTTTGAGCCTTGGCAATCGGGCTTTGCAGGAGGCACTGGTTTGGGGCTGTCGATCGTCTATCAAATCGTGCAGGCGCACAGCGGACGAATCAGTGTGGTTTCCCAGAAGGATCGCGGCGCGGAATTCATCGTGGAGCTGCCGCGAGTAGCTTGAGGTCTTATGCAGGCGACAAAAGTAGCGGTGAGAGAGCACAGCAGGGAAATGCCGAACATCCTTGTCGTGGATGACGAGCGCTCCATCTGCGAGCTGCTGGAGATTACCTTTCGCAAGGAAGGTTATCGCGTCGAAGTGGCGCACAACGTGGAGGCCGCGAAGCGCAAGCTCGAATCGCAAATCTTCGACATCGTGATTTCCGACGTGCGTATGCCGGGGGAGAGTGGCGTCGATCTGCTGAAGCTGACCAAGGAAATCGCTCCGGACTGCTTCTTCCTATTGATAACCGGGGTGCCGACGGTGGAGACGGCCATTGCGGCGATCAACTCCGGCGCCGACCGGTATGTGATCAAGGATCACGAACTGGTCGATCAGCTGCGCCGGGCGGTTCGCGAGGTGTCCGAAAGCCTGAAGTGGAAAAAGGAGGCGGGCTACCTTCGCAGGGAATTGCGGCGGTTGACCGGGCTGGACAACATAATCGGGCAGAGCCCGAATATGCGGGCGATCTTCGAGTTGATCCAGACGATTGCGCCGCAAACCAGCCGGGTATTGATCACTGGGGAGAGCGGGACCGGAAAAGAGCTGGTCGCGCGGGCCATTCACGAAAACAGCCAGCGCGCTCAGGCGCCATTTATCACCATCAACTGCGGGGCTTTTCCCGAAACACTGCTGGAATCGGAATTATTCGGCTATATGAAAGGATCGTTCACGGGAGCGAATGAAAATCGGCAGGGACTGTTTCAGGCGGCCCACGGCGGGACGCTGTTCATGGATGAGATCGGCAACATGAGCCTGACCATGCAGGTGAAACTGTACCGGGTGCTGCAGGAAGGGAAGGTCCGGCCAATCGGCAGCACCGAAGAGAGTGATGTGGACGTGCGCATTATTGCGGCGACGAACAGAAATTTCGAGAAAGAGATCGCCGAAGGAAGATTTCGCGAAGATCTTTATTATCGGCTGAGCGTTATTCCCATCCAGTTGCCTCCTTTGCGAGAGCGCCGCGAGGACATTCCGCTGCTGGCCCGGCACTTTCTGGAGACGTTCCGCAAGGTGATGGAGAAGCCGGTGGCGAGCATTTCCCCGGAAGCCATGAGTCGCCTGGAGTCCTACGACTGGCCGGGCAACGTGCGCGAATTGGAAAATACGATGGAGCGGGCAGTGGCGTTGGAAACGACTGGGGAGGTAACGTTGCGGGTTCTGCCCGACCGGATTGCGGGATACTCAGGCACGCCGGTGATTACGGGAGACGGGGCGACTTTCCCAGCGGAGGGTGTCGATTTCGAAAAGGAAATTGCGCAGGCGGAGCGCCGGTATCTGCAAGGCTGCGCTGGAAAAGACTCACGGGGTGCGCACCCAAGCGGCGGATCTGCTCAAGATCAGCTACAGATCGTTCCGGCACTACGCCAAGAAACACAATTTGTGAGCTCGTTGCGGCGCATCTCCTCGGGAGCGCCAAAAGCGGCATTCCCTGCCTCTTTTGGTCGTTTTGACCCTGACAAAAACCGTCACTTTGGGGGCCCGCGGCGGCTACCAGCATGGACAAGACTGATCCGGGGCGCTCGTGTCTGGTATAACCATTTCATTTTCATAAACTTACATTGGTTCCAGCCACTAGTACCAACGGTTTTTCGAATGGCCTCTGCCTTGCCCTAGTGTAAGGCGTGCTCTGGCACTTAAAATAACTTCTCAAGGAGATGTGCATGAAGAAGCAGAAGGGTTTCTCTCTTATCGAGCTTTTGATCGTCGTGGCGATCATTCTGATCATCGCGGCTATCGCTATCCCGAACCTCATCAAGTCGAAGATGGCGGCCAACGAAGCGTCGGCCGTGGGTTCGGTTCGCACGATCAACACGGGTGAAGTGAACTACGCGGCGTCTTGCCCGGCGATCGGTTTCTCGGCGACCGCTCGCGGAACTGAACACTGGAGCCCTTTGCGCCGGTGGTACGGGTATTATCGACCCCGTTCTCTCCGCGGGCAAGAAGAGCGGGTATGTGTTCACTTATACTCCGGCTAAGGGCGGCGACGGTCTGTTCGACACCTATGTTCAGCTTGCACTTCCTGCAACCGTCGGTACCACCGGTCAGCGCGCGTTCTGCGGAGCTCAGGACGGCGTTATCCACTACAACCTCGGCGGCGCGGGCTGCAACCCGGCTGTCGGCGGCGACCCGAACCTGTAAAGTCAAGTCTCATCGATTGTTCGCTGTCGTGGAAGGGGAAGTCTAGCGACTTCCCCTTTATTTAAGAAGGGAGGGAAACCAAATGAACACGGCGCCAAAAGTAAGAAATGATGCGGAGCGCACGGCGGATCGCCGCGATCAAAAGGGATTCTCCCTACTCTCAAGGAGGAGATGTACTACATGAAGAAGCAGAAGGGTTTTTCTCTTATCGAACTTTTGATCGTCGTGGCGATCATTTTGATCATCGCGGCCATCGCAATCCCGAACCTCATCAAGTCGAAGATGGCGGCCAACGAAGCGTCGGCCGTGGGTTCGGTTCGCACCATCAACACCGGTGAAGTCAACTACGCGTCAGCTTGCCCGGCGATCGGCTTTTCGGCGACGCTGGCCGAGCTGAACGCTGGAGCCCTTTGCGCCGGTGGTACGGGCATTATCGACCCGGTTCTTGGCCGCGGGTAACAAGAGTGGGTATGTGTTCACTTATACTCCGGCTAAGGGCGGCGACGGTCTGTTCGACACCTATGTTCAGCTTGCACTTCCTGCAACCGTCGGTACGACCGGTCAGCGCGCGTTCTGCGGAGCTCAGGACGGCGTTATCCACTACAACCTCGGCGGCGCGGGCTGCAACCCGGCTGTCGGCGGCGACCCGAACCTGTAAAGCCAAGTCCCATCGATTGTTCGCTGTCGTGGAAGGGGAAGTCTACCGACTTCCCCTTCTTTTTAAGAAGGGAGGGAAATCCAAATGAATTCCGCGCCAACGGCAAGAAAAGAACCGCGCACGAAGATTCCACCGAGATCAAAGGGGGTTCTCCTTGATCGAGCTGCTGATCGTCGTGGCCATCATTTTGATCATCGCGGCGATTGCGCTTCCGAACTTGATAAAGTCGAGGATGGCGGCGCATGAGGCGTCGGCGGTAAACTCGATTCGGACGTACACCAGCGCGAATGTAACGTACTCAGCGTTGTGCCCGGCGATTGGATATCCCGCGAGTCTCGCGGACCTGGGACCCGGAGGCGGCGCGTGCGCTGGCGGCGCAAATCTTGTGGATCCGATTCTTGGCGTTGCGGCTCCAACGAAGGCCGGCTACGCGTTCACTTATGTTCCGACATCGGGGGATGGAGTGACCAACACGAACTACACGGTTAACGGGAACCCGGTAGCGGTGGGAGTTACGGGGCAGCGATATTTCTTCTGCAACGAGACTGGCGTCATTCGATACAACAATGCCGCTGTCGCCACAGTCGCGGACTCGCCGCTGTAAGCAGGTTCGCTGGTGTCGGTGTCCGATTTACGGCCTTTGCTCCTGATGGTTTTGAAGATTCCGCACGACAAATCCACACCTTCCTGGAACTGAAGCACTCACGCGCATCTGGGCCCCGCTTCGACTTGGCTATTTAAGGCGGAGCCGCATCTTCCCGCCCGTTCCGGATTCTGATGAGCGCGGACTTTTGGCACGTCTTACGTCTCAAAGACGGCAGCACAGCTCCCGCTCTCCGAGTTCAGCACGCGCCAGCGGGTTCGCGGTAGTCGACGTGATGATGCGTAGTATTCTTGTTTCTGCGACCCTATGCTTCGCCATCGTTTCCCATTTGCCCGACAGTTCTTCAGTGTGGTGATAGCGGGATGCTTGTGTCTTGGACTCGCATGCATGGCCGCCGCGCCGAAGCTGCAGGACGCCGAGGTCAAACGATTCGTCGGGTTGTTCGAGGCACGCTATCGTTCCGCGCGGACGCTGCAGGCCACCTTCCTGGAGCGCTACACCGAAAATGAGCAAACGGTCCGAACCGAAGCGGGAACCGCCTATTTCCGGCGACCTGGGAAGATGCGTTGGGAGTATGAGGCTCCCGAGAGGGATCTCTTCCTCGTGGATGGCAAGACCGCATGGTTTTACGTGCCAGGCGACCATACCGTGACGAGGGTGCCTGCCAAGCAGAGTGCCGACTGGCGTACGCCGCTGGCGCTGCTCGCGGGCGAAATGAAGGTATCGCGAGTGTGCGCTCGCGTGGATCTAGCGGAGCGCGAACGAGCCACGGGCGAAGGGAACGTGGTGCTCCGCTGTCAGGTTCGCGGTTCATCTGCTGACGGAGCGCATCCGCACAACGACCGCCAGGATGCGGATGTCCCTGCCTCTCCGAACGGGGGGCAGGGCGATACGGTATTCTTCGAAATCGTGCGGGGGACGGGCGAGTTGGCTCGCTTGCTCGTGCGCCAGAGCGGCGGCGTCCAGGTGGAATTCCGTTTTGAGAATTGGCGCATGAATCCGCCCGTGCCGGACTCTCTGTTTCGGTTCGATGTCCCGCTAGGCGTGGCCATTGTCAATGGGGAGTTACTGGCGGGAGACGCCGCCGTAAAATGACTTAGCGAACCTTTCGTGGGCCGCAAATGGGAGTGTTACGTACAAGCTACGGCCAACCCTTCACCGCTTCCCTGCATATCACTTACTTGAGGTAGACTGAGGCCTATGGGGGAGTTTGTCTGCCGCGTTGCGGATGGTAACGGTCGGGTTTTCTCGCACGTCGAGGCTGCCGGCACACTGGCGGAAGCGCGCCAGAAACTGGTCGATCGCGGTCTGTTTGTCTATTCGGTTAAGTCGAGAACCGGCGTTCTCTCTGGAATGGGCCGGCAGAGCGGGCGCGCGGTCGGCGGCACGGATTTCCTGATCCTTAACCAGCAATTTAACACTTTGATCAAAGCAGGCCTGCCGATTCTGCGGGCGCTCGACCTGCTCGCAGATCGCGCTTCCTCGCCCAAACTCAGGCCGGTAATCTCGCAGATTCGCGACCGTGTGCGCGAAGGGAAGTCGCTTTCGGAGTCGGTGGCCGAGGCGGGGGTCTTCTCGAAAGTCTATTCGACGGCGATTCTGGCTGGGGAAAAGAGCGGCAACCTTTCGGGCGTGTTGGACTATTACATCGCGTACCAGAAGGTGAGCACCGGCGTCCGAAAGAGGATTCTGGCGACGCTGATGTATCCCGCGCTCCTGGTCATCGTCGCCGTAGTGATCGTCAGCTACCTGGTGACCGCGGTGATCCCGAAATTCGCACTGCTGTACCGCGACCTGCATGTGGATTTGCCTGGGCCTACGCAACTGTTGATTGCGCTGACGGTTGATTATCGTTACGTGTTCCTGGGAGCCGCTGCCAGCTTGGTGCTCTTCATTGTAGGGATATACTTCTGGTCGCGGACCGAAGACGGCGGGGTGGCCTTCGACCGGCTGAAGTTCCGATTGCCGGTCATAGGTGATACATTGTTAAAGTTTCAAGTAGCGCAATTTTCGCGAACGCTGGCGACCCTGCTCACGGGCGGGACACCGTTGGTCGCGGGGCTACAGACGGCATCGGACGCGATCAGCAGCAAGCTGGTGCGGGGCACCGTGTCGCAGGCGACACAGATGGTTCGCGAAGGAGAGTCGTTGCACGGGGCTCTGGCGGCGACTCGCGTGATGCCGGTCATGGCGCTGGACATGATCGAGGTTGGAGAATCCAGCGGCGCGCTGGCGCCCATGCTCACCAGCGTGGCGGAATTTTACGAAGACGAAGTGAACCTGAGGCTGGGCGCGATGGTTTCGCTGATTGAACCCGTCATGCTGATTTTCATGGGCATGCTCGTTGCTTTTATTCTGATTTCGCTTTATCTGCCGATATTCTCGCTGTCGTCGGGGATGAGCAAGTAAGGGACTTATGGCGCTAACGGACCAACATTCGAACGTGATGACCGGGCTGGCATTGCCGACCGACGAGCTGGCGGAGCGCGAGCAGTCGCGAAAACTCGCCGAGAGATATCGTTGCGGCTTTGTGGACCTTCGAGAGCAAAGAATCGATCCGGAATTGTTCCGAACGATTCCGGCGGATCTGATGTTCCGGTACAACTTCGTTCCCCTGGAGCTGCACAGCAATTTGCTATCGATCGCGGTGGCCGATCCGAGCCAGGTGTTGCTGAGCGACGAGCTTCCGCTGCTGCTAGGGAAGAAGCTAGCGATCAAGGTGGCCACGCCGAGGCAGATCAGCGACCTGTTGAAGCGCACGGAACAGTCGCAGCGCGTATTGGAGCAAGCGACCGAAGCATTCACGTTGCAGGTTGGGAAGGACGAAGAAGAGAGCGACGAGACGATTTCCGGCGACCGTCTGACGCGGGACACTGCGGTCAGCCCGGTTGTCCGCCTGGTCGAAACGATCATTTTTACCGCACTTGAGCGCCGTGCGAGCGACATCCACATTGAGGCCCGGGACGCTGAGGTCGCCGTCAAGTACCGCATCGACGGCGTTCTGCAGCACGCCATGCAGCCGATCGCCAAGGAATGGCACTCTACGGTGATCTCGCGCATTAAAGTTCTGAGTGATCTGGATATCGCCGAGCGCCGCGTGCCTCAGGATGGCCGCTTCCGCGTCAAATACAAGGGCCGCTTCATCGATTTGCGCGTCTCAATCATGCCCGCAAGTCACGGAGAAGACGCCGTGCTGCGCGTTCTGGACAAAGAGACGCTGTCCGAAAAATTTCAGAGTCTCAGCCTGGATGTTGTCGGTTTCTCGGGCGAGGAGATGCGGAAGTTTCGGCGGTATATCCGCGAGCCTTACGGCATGGTGCTGGTTACCGGTCCGACCGGCTCGGGCAAAACGACGACGCTGTACGCCGCTATCAACGAGATCAAGAGCGACGAAGACAAGATCATCACCATCGAAGACCCGGTCGAATATCAGCTTCGCGGCATCACGCAAATCCCGGTAAACGAGAAAAAGGGGCTGACGTTCGCGCGCGGGTTGCGTTCGATTTTGCGGCATGACCCTGACAAGATCATGGTTGGTGAAATTCGCGATCAGGAAACCGCGCAGATCGCCATTCAATCGGCGCTTACCGGCCACTTGGTTTTCACTACCGTGCACGCGAACAACGTCACCGACGTGATCGGGCGGTTCATCAATATGGGCGTCGAGCCGTACAATTTCGTGTCGGCGCTCAACTGCATCATGGCGCAGCGCCTGGTGCGCGTGGTCTGCTCCAATTGCAAACGGCCAAAAAAATACTCGACTGCGGAGCTCCAGGAAGCTGGACTCGATCCGGCGGTGTGGATCGGCGCGCAACTCGTGGAGGGCGTCGGATGCCTGGAATGCTCGGGAACCGGATACCACGGCCGCACGGCGATTTGTGAACTGCTGGACCTGACCGACCGTATTCGCGAAATGATCGTGGATCGAAGGCCGACGTCAGAGATCAAGCGCATCGCGCGCGAAGAGGGCATGGTCACGCTGCGCGAAAGCGGCCTCGCGAAAATCCGCGAGGGCATCACCAGTGTGAAAGAAATCAACAAGGTGACCTTCGTTGAGCAGTAGCGCAACATTCCGGCAGGGGATCTATCAAAGCGAATTCGCACGCAAGGTGGCGCGCTGGCTGGAAGCCATGCCGCATCCACCTATGGCCATCGAGATCTCGCAGGATCGCGTGGCCGCCGCTCGCTGGACCAGGACCGGAGGTTTGGACAGCTACGCCATCGAGGCGCTGCCGAACGGCGCGCTGATGCCGTCGGCTGTGGAGAGCAACATAGTCGATGCGGGGGCCGTGCGCAGTGCGATTGCAGGGCTGGTGTCGCGCTTGCATGCTAAAGACGAAGATGTGGCCTTGCTGGTCCCCGATCCCGTCATCCGCGTTTTCGTGCAGCATTTCGAACAGTTTCCCAGGTCGCCGCAGGAAGCGGAGCCCATGCTCCGTTGGAAGCTCAAGAAGAGCGTGCCCTTTGAGGCCGACGAAACGGTGATTTCCTATATGCGCCAGGCGCCTCGCGAGGATGGCGTGGACGTGGTGACCGCCCTGGCGCGGCTCCGCATCGTGCGCGAATATGAGGCTTTGGCGGAAGGCGTGGGCCTTAACCCGGGCGTGGTGACGAGCTCTTCTCTCGCCGCGATTACGCTGCTGGACGACCGCCAGCCAACGTTGCTGGCTCGCGTTTCGGGTTTGGCTCTGACCACCGCGATCGTGCGGGAAGGTGTCCTCTGCGGATATCGCTGCACCGAACTCCCGGCGCAAAATGTCGAGCTTACCCCGCAGATGTTGCTGGAAGAGATTTTTCCAGTGGCGGCGTATTATCAAGACACCTGGCGCGAAGGCATTCAATCGGTGCGCGTGGCGGGATTAGGCCATCGACTGCCGGATTTTGTGGGCCCGCTTGAAGAGGAATTCAAGTGCGAGGTCCGCTCGTTGCTGCACACGGCGGTTTCCGAAGGGCGCGTTTCTGAAGACGTACAGGCATTAGCGGACCGCGAAGCTGACGGACTCGTTGGCTGGATGTTGCACCGCGGCTAGTCGGACCGGAATCGAGAAGGGGATCAAGGCGCAGAAAAATGAAGGCCCGGTTAAATTTATCGACTAAGCCACTCCAGACGCACCGCAGATTTCTGGCGGCCTCCGGTGTCATCGGTGTCATCGCGGGTCTGTTCTTTCTGGGACTTGGATGGCGCGTCTATTCCGTCCGAAGAGCGGATGCGGCGCTTCGTGAAAAAGTCGAGCAGATTCGTGTTGAGATGGTTTCGCTCGAAAAGCAACGCACGGAACTCGAGCAGTTCTTTGACCGGCCCGAGAATGCCAGGCTCCACGACCGGTCCGCGTTTTTGAACACGCTAATCGATGAACAGAGTTTGAACTGGACGCAGATGTTCATGGATCTGGAGAAGATCCTTCCGCCGGGCGTACGGGTTGTGAGCATTCAGCCGAGGTTTGAAAAGGGCCGAGTGGAAGTCAAACTCGTCATCGGCGCGATCAACGATGACGCAAAATTGAAATTCATTCACGCATTGGAACAGTCGCGTTCCTTCACCCAGGTGCAGCTTCTCAATGAGAAGCAAGCCGATCCCGGCACGCCAGGCACGGATCGCGTCAATGCGGAATTGAATGTTGTGTATTCGAGGACTTAATGCGACACGACTTTACACTGGAGCGACGCGCAATTCTGTTCGGAGTGGTTGTCCTGGTCGCTGCCGACATCGCTCTTGCCGTTTATGGTTGGAACCTCTCTTCAGCGCGCCGCCCCCAACAGGACCTCGCCATCCTCACGCGCAATCGCGATCTGCTGCGCGCGGACATCGCCCGCGCGCAGGACATCCGGCAGAAGATTCCCGCGATCCAGAAAGACTGCGACCAGTTCGAACAATCTTTGTATCCAGCGAGCAGCGGCTATTCGTCGGTGAGCGCCGAAATTGGCGTGCTCGCTACCAAGGCCGGTTTGCAATTGGAGAGTAGCGGTTTCCAGCAGAGCGAAATCAAGGGCCGTAACCTCGAAAAGGTGGAAATCGAAGCGGTCGTCACCGGCAGTTATGCGAGTGTTGTCCGCTTCCTTAACGGCTTGCAGCGTTCCAGCAACGTGTACTCCGTGGAATCGCTCCAGGCAAAGGGCGAGCAAGGGCCGCAGTCCGCTCGAGGTGAAGTGCGCGTCTCCATGCACATCCAGACCTATTTCCGGACAACGTGATGACTGAAAAGACCAAAGGAATTCTCCTGGCCGCGTTGATCGCCGTAGCCGCGTTCGTGTGGTATCTCGAGCGGCGAAGCGATTCGGTAGCCGTGAGCGCCTCGCAGTCTGGCGATTTGAATTACCGTCCTCTGGCGGTGGAAAACCCCGCGTTGCAGCGTGAGAAACAGGAAGCCAGCCGCAAGACGGAATACAAGGGTGGCGGGCGCGATTTGTTCAGCGCCATCGCGCCGCCTCCTGTTGTGGTCGAACAGAAAGAGGCGAGGCGTGCGCCGCAGGGACCCATCCCGCTGCCTCCTCCTCCTCCTCCGTCGCTCCCCGGAAACGTGAAGTTTTTTGGATATGGCACGGTGCCCAACGGAACCGCCAAGCGCGCCTTCCTCAGTGATGGCGATCAGATCTTTATCGTGGCCGAAGGCGATACGCTGCTGGGAAAATATCGCGTCGTGAAGATCGGTAACGCCAATCTCGATTTTGAAGAAATTGCCAGTGGCCGGCGAGGTTCGGCGGCGCTGAGCGAAGAGCCCGTCGCGGCCCCCGCGTCATGACGAGGCGTTCCTCCAAATTAGCCAGAAATCGTGGAGAAGGCGGCTACGCTCTGCTTCTGGTGGTGTTTCTAACGACGCTAATGCTCCTCGCGACGATGGTGGCTGCTCCGTCGGTTCGCACCGAGCGCAAGCGCGAACAGGAAGAAGAGATGATTTGGCGGGGCAAGCAGTATGTCCGCGCGATCAAGTTGTTTTATCGCAAGAACGGGCGGTTTCCGACATCGCTGGACGACTTGACCAAACCGAAGACGGGATCGCTGCGTTACTTGCGGCAGGCCTACAAAGACCCGATGAACAAGGAAGACGGCTCCTGGCGGCTCATCTATGTGGGACCCGCGGGTCAACTCATTGGCAGCCTCAAACCTCCACAGACGCTGCAGCAGGGGGCGGGACAGCCGGGCACGCCGGCTGGCCAGGGAACTGCGTCGCAGAGTGCACTCGGATCCTCCCAAAGCTCATTTGGATCCTCGCAAAGCTCATTCGGATCGTCGCAGAGCGCGTTTGGATCCTCGCAAAGCGCATTCGGACCACAAAGTGGAACGGGAGCAACCGGCACCACTGGCACGGCGCAAGGCAACCCAGCGGCACCGGGCAGCAGTGACTCGATGTCAAACCCAACGTCGTTGGCTCCGACCGACACATCGAGCATCATCGGCGGCAACATCATCGGGATCGGAAGCAAGATCGATCGCAAGTCGGTGATCGTCTACGAAAAAGCCACCAACTATCATTTATTTGAATTTATTTGGGACCCCTCGAAAGACGTCATGGGAATCGGTGGCGCGACTGGAACCCAGGTTGGTACGCCCGTTCCTCCAGGCCAGGGGTTCGGACAAGGCTTCGGCCAACCAATCCAAAATCCGGCAGGATCGCAGCCCATCAACGCGCCAAACAGTCCCAACAATCCGAACAATCCGAACAATCCAATGCAGGGGCCCCCGCCGCTTGCGCCCAACGGACCTTCACCGCAGTAACCCAAAGGCCGCCATCCGCTAGCAAATCCCGAACGCGACGCCGCATACGCATCGTGTTTGCGTAACTGTCTGTCTGTCGATTCCGTGTGACTTAATTGAGGTTTTCGCAACTTGAGTTCTTGCCCAAATTTTTCCTAGAAAAGACGCGCACTTCATTTGCACCCGTGAGGCATTCCAGAGACTTCCAAAATCGTACGCGGTCGAATTTCACGTCGGTATTTTCCCAGATGTCCCCAGCTTCCAAATCCGGTTAGGTCACCAATGATTTTGACTCGTAGCGCGCCCGGCCTTCCTAGTTCTTCCCAACGTTTGTGGAGCTCAGTAACAGCTTCTCCTTCGGGACGCAACCAGTATGGTGACGCAGAGCAATTGCCATCGCGATAGAATGCAGATACCTCAAATCTCCACTCGACCGTGCCATCGTAAGTCCGATTTTGTTCACCCTTTGCCCAAATAATCAGCGAGACCACAACCGCGAAGAGCCCCCCGAAACCGAGAATCCACTTCCTGTGAAGCATATTGTGTGCAGTAGAGCTAACCTGTCGCGGTCCCGCAATCTAGATCCGTTTGACGGTTGCGAACCAGGCTGGTGCGCCGTTGTCGTGGATATTGGTCTGAATCCGGTCCCGCGCGATAGTGGAGACCTTCCATCCATTGCTGGGCTGGAACGCCGCTCTCACCTCTTCCTCACTGACTGGATGCGGGCCAGTATCGGGACCATCGTCACTGAAGCACAACACATACAGAGTTCCACCCTGCTTGGTCACCGACGCAACGCTCGCCACGTATCCTGGACGCTCGTCGCCGTCGAAGGTGTGGAACAATCCGCAGTCCAGCACCGTCTCAAACTTGCGCCCCAAACGCTCCAGTTGGAACGCGTCAGCCGCGGTGAACTCAACCTCGATCCCCCGGTCGGCGGCCTTCTTCCGAGCCATCGCCAGTGCCGTCTGAGCCACGTCAACGCCCAGAACCGGCAATCCCAGCGAGGCGACGAGAAGAGTGTTCTCTCCGGTACCGCAGCCCGCATCGAGGACCGCCCCGCTGAATCCGCCTTCGGATGCCAAACGCGCTATTGTTGGCTGCGGCCGCCCAATATCCCAGGGCGCCGGGCCGTCACGATATGACGCATCCCAAGGCTGTCCATACATCCGTTCGTGATTGGTTGGGCGCCGACCGTTCAACGGATCGTCAGCGAAGGTTCCTGATCGCTCTGGCATCTTCGTCCCCTCCCTGCAACTCATCTTGCCACCTCACCGTGGCACGCCAATCCACAGTTTTTGACTATTCCTCGTCACGGTAGCACGATACACAAATGAATTCCAAGGAACAGCGCCTGTGGCCGCAACCCGGATGAAAAAGCGGTCAGAGCTTGCCAGCTTCAATCACTCCGCGACATCGCACTTCGATCGGCGCGGTGCGACTTACGACCGAGACGCAATCCACCATAACGTCGTAGCGCTCCTCATTGCGGGCGCGGAGATCAGATCAGGCTTCCGCGTCCTGGACATTGCCACCGGAACGGGACTCCTGGCCATCGAGGCTGCGCAAAGGGTCGGGCCAGCCGGGAAGGTCGTTGGCATTGATGTTTCAAATGGGATGCTTGCCGAGGCGCATAGAAAAGCAGCAGCGGCAGACCTGCGGAATATCGACTTCGTGCTCGCTGACGCCGAGCGGCTGGAATTTCCGCGCGAGAGTTTCGATCGCGTACTCTGTTCGTCGGCCCTCGTGCTTATGTCGCATATTCCCCGCGCTCTTCGCCATTGGATTGACTTTCTCAAACCAGGCGGCATCATCGCATTTGACGCGCCCTCCAAGCCATTCGGCGTAGCTCAAGTGATTGCAGATGTTGCGGCCAAGCACGGTGTCCATCTGACCTATGCCGATATTGCGGATACGTCCGCAAAATGTCGTTCGCTTTTGGAGGAGGCGGGGTACGAGGTTGTGGCCGTCAGAACGGAGCTCGCGAATGCCGACCCCATCGAACTCAGCGAGGCCATCGCGTTCTGGGATTCACGCCTGGATCACCCTGCGTGGCGAGTTCTAAAGGATGCGCAATCCTCCGCGCGCGAAGCCGTGCGATCGGAATACGTTGACCATGTCACCGCAGCGGCAGTTGCTGGGTACGTCCCCAATGTTACGGCTTTGAATTTCGCTTTTGGACGCAAACCTGGGTGATCTCTCGGCACAGAAATTAAGATTCGACGCATCAAGAATGCTGCCCTGAATTCGACGAGGAGACGAGCCAATGAGCAAGCACGTAGCTATCTCACCCGAAGAAGCCGTGGATCGCCTCGCTATCCGGGAACTCGTCGAGGCCTACGCGCACTGCGCCGATCGCCGCGATGCGAAAGGTCAGATGTCTCTCTTTACCGCAGACACCCACTTCGTGGTGTACATGAACGCCAAGGATGCAAAGCCTTCACAAGAGCTGCACTCACGAGAGGCGCTCGCTCCGGTCTTCGCGGACCTGAACAAGTACGACGCCACCATGCATTTCGTCGGACAGAGCACGATCCTTACGCTGACCGCCAACCGAGCCACCGGAGAGGCCTACACTTTGGCCCATCACCTCACGATCGATGGTGGAAAGCGAAGCCTGATGATTGCGGCTCTCCGGTACTCAGACAAGTTCGTGAAGATCGACGGCGCCTGGCTATTTGCGGAGCGCCTGCTGTACGTCGACTGGATAGAGGAGCGTGCAATGTGATGACAGCGATTAAACAGGTGGTTTCAATGAGGGCCATTGCGGCGCCTCCCGGCCGACCATGAACATCCCGCCGGCGAGCCAGAAACGCCTTGTAATTGTCGGCGCGACGGGAATGGTCGGTGGATACGCCCTTCGCTATGCGCTCGACCATCCCGCCGTCCAGTCCGCGACGGCGATCGTTCGCAGGAAGCTCAACATTTCGCATCCCAAGCTAAAACAGCTTGTCCATCGAGACTTCGCGGACTGCTCGGCGCTCGCGGAGACCCTTTCGGCCCAGGACGCGGCCGTCTTTTGCCTGGGTGCATATACGGGAGCGGTGTCGGACGCCGAACTCCGGACGATAACCGTGAACTACCCGATCGAGTTCGCGCGGGTTCTCCACGGCAGCAGCCCTGACGTGGCATTCTCATTTTTGAGTGGGAGTGGCGCGGACCCGACCGGACGGAGTCGCTTGCCTTTCGCACGCTACAAGGGAAAGGCCGAGAACGCACTACTCGCGGCGGGGTTCCCTCGCGTTTACATCTTCCGGCCCGCGTACATCTACCCTGTGGAGCCGCGGAAGGAACCAAACTTCACTTACCGCCTGCTGCGGGGGATCTATCCGGCGTTTCGCGTGCTGTTCCCCAACCAGGTGATTCGGGCTGACGACTTGGCCCGGGCCATGGTGGCTGCCGTCGTAAGCGAAACGGGGCAGCGCGGGGGCCCGGTTTTCGAGAACCGCGACATCCGAGCCATGGTCGAGTCGCTTCAACCTCTGTAGTCGACCCTATTCCCCGGTAGTTCGGACACATCCACGACGCCAGCCGCCCATCCCGTGGCGCGGTCGTTCCCTTACGGCCGTACAGGCAGAAGCAATCGCGATGACGAAAAAACAGTGTTGAAAGAACTGGTTCCTACGCTCGCGTGTCTGAATTCGAGCAAGGCTGGTCTGTCTGTGTTTTGGTCGTCTGTAGTGAGGCACAAACGGAGCTTGTGACCCGCGCGAAAGCGTCGGGCATTTGGCGCGAGCGGTTTTCCATCCACCAACCCTTCGAGTGGCTGAGCTGGCAAGGTTAATCGGGACTTGCGGGAGGTAATCGGTCAATTCTTGAATTTAAGTAGGAAAGAATCATGGGAAGTAGGCTGACAGTTCAGAAGACGGAAGGTCGGGGCTTACGCCCCGGCCTTTTGATTTATGTGGTCATGACTGCGGGAGCGGCGGTGGGTTCGACAGGGGCTTTGCGGCGGAGGATGGCAGCGGAGATGAGAGTAATGATAAGGCCGACGGGCAGGGGCTCCATGAAGGTGTAGGCCATGTTGACGAAGGGGTTCTGGTAGAGCTGCTGAGAGCGCTGTATGGCAGCGACCTGCGCGGCGGTGGTGGCGGGGTCAAGTCCGGAGGACTGGACCTTGTGAATCTGCGCGGCGAAGTAGCTGTCCATGAAGTGGGGCATGAAGTTGAAGTAGAGGACCTCCCACATGGCGACGTAGCAGACGGTGGTGATGAGGGTGATCAGGATGCCGCAGGCGAAGGCGCGGCCGAAGGAGATTTGGCCGGCGAGGGTGTTGTCGCGGTAGCTGCGGATGCCGAAGTAGATGAGCAGGAACGACGCCACCATGATGGTGTAGCCGAGAGCCATGCTGTGGCCGGAGCCGATCTTGTCGGCGAGGAGAAGCGAGCCGTCCATAAGGACGGAGATGATGACGCCGGAGATGAGGCCGAAGGTGAGGACGGTTTTCTTCATGTGAGGCTCCTGGTGACGAGTGAGGATGGAGTCACGATGCGGTGTAACGGGGCCGGATGTCGTCATCCTTTCGGATGATTTTTGAGGAATGGAGCGGAAATCGTGCTTTCGGGTGACGCCGGTCACGGCAGGAGGCCTAGTTCTTTGCCGCGCTGGACGGCCTGGGTGCGGCGGGCGGCTCCGAGCTTGTCGAAGGCGCGGGAACAGTGTGTCTTGACGGTGTTTTCGGAAACGAAAAGCTGCGTGGCGATCTCGCGATTGCTGAAGCCGCGGGCGATCAGGGTGAGGATTTCGAGCTCGCGTGCCGTGATGCCGAGGGTCTGCTGGTGGGCCGTATTGGGAGCGAAGGGTTCGAGGGCGGGGGCTTCCGCGGGGACAAGCACTTCCCTCACCACGACCGTTTCGCGGATGGTTTCGCGACTGCGCGTGATGCGGAGGCCGAGCCAGATGCCGAAGGTCGCGAAGAGGATGGCGACGAGCGCGCTGTAGAGCTCGACGGAGTGCTCGATGATGACGAAGCGGTATTCGGTGTATTGGAGGGTGGCGATGAGGAGGCCGCCGACGAGACCGAAGATGAGGACGTGGCGCTTCATGATGGGGTTGTGAAGAAGTATAACGGAGACGGCGAGGAACTGCCACTCCGGGGGGTTGAATCGTAGCTCCACTCTTGGTCTTGGAGGAGCACAGCGGGTCCGCGAAACCTACGTTAAGTCCCGATAAGTTCCATAAGGTAGGTGTTAAGAAAAACGCATGTCCCTCGGCCGAGTGCCCCAGGTTCTGTTTTTTGGTACCTGGGTCTTGGTGCTCCGATCTTTTTTCGAATCAAAAAGGCAAAAAGGCTCTAAGATGCCGCGGCCTCGCCGGCGAGGATTCGAACCGCGCTGCGCTGAGGACGCAGCAGCAAATAGAATGCCGCGGCGTGCGTGATCATCAGCAAGGGCACGTAGATGATCGGGATCGCGTACGTGGCGCCCAACTGCCCCGCCAGCTCTTTTTATCTAACCACAAACCGTTCTGAGTCAAGCGGTACGTACTCTGCTCGGTGACGGCGCGACAGCCTTGGCTCGTAGCAGTATGCGGAACGCCAAGCCATGGGTTATGAGAAGCAGAGGCACGTAGGCAGCCAAGATGAAATAGCCAGCGCCTAACAAGCCTGGGGTATCTGGGAGTGATATGCGGCTTCCCAGGTAAAAGGCGAAGAGCAGGTCGGCAGTTCCGAAGATATTGAAAACCCAAGTCAGCACTGTCCCCGTGCGGGTTCCCAGCGTAGCCAGAGCGAGCAAAGCCAGAATGGCGGTTATGAAATCACCGAAAGCTACTGGTTGAGCAAATGCTGCCGGTAACTCTGGAGATACAACACCCGGCACCACAAATGCCAATCCGAGGAACCTGAACCCATGCAGCAGCAGGATGGGCTTCAGATTCTCGGGGCTGGGGCGTTCCCTTAGCGCTGGCCAAATATAGTGCCACGCTACTGCTCCCCAAGCAGCCAAGCCAAACGCAGCACTGATTCCGAACAAAACTGGAGATGGCATGATCGATCCTTTCCGGTGCAATTTGGGCTACCACTTCTTGAAATGTGTCGAGCTCCTGAAATTTATTAGGTTCGTCCCTGAATGCTAGGAAATGTCTGGCCAGCCACTGTCTCGCACCAAAGTCCGCTGAACTGGGGACGCAACATGGCCGAGTTCACTTGTTGGTTGGGCTATCTCGCAACAGTATCCCGAGCGGCAAGAGTGGCCCGACCGGAATGAACTGCTCGTCCACGAGGTTTTCCTTCGAGAGAGGCAGGCTTTCGATGAGGGCCCGAGCCTCCGCCGCGTCCTTGCAGTTCAGTAGGAAGATGACGCCCTTGCCGTCGCCGCGCGTGAACCACTGCTGAATCTTGCCGTCGAGATACAGG
Organism: uncultured Acidobacteriota bacterium; assembly: GCA_963729285.1. Lineage (GTDB taxonomy): Bacteria > Acidobacteriota > Terriglobia > Acidiferrales > UBA7541 > Acidiferrum. Next base: position 62,128 of record CAVSNL010000017.1, on the reverse strand, counting down.
GGAACGGTCGCACGAATTTCGGCGGGCATGATTTTCATGACTTGCTCGACCGTAACCCCCGGTTTTGGCGTAAGGATCGTCAGCACGCCGGTGATCTTGGGCTGCGGCGGTGTGGACTGACCTTGCGCCATGGGTGCCAGGACCGTCGCGAACGCCAGCAGCAGGTAAAACATTTCAATCTTCATGGTTCAGCTCCTTTGATTCCTCACGGAATCTGGATCTTGTATTGGTACCGATGGGTACCACATGCTGGTAAGACGCATAGACTTGGCGAAAGTTTCACGACTCGCAACTTTTTTCCCTGCCGGCAGGCCAAACGCAGACCACTCCCCTGTGGTACTATACGGTACCCGCGTCGTCAAGGAGACGAGTGATGGCTAGGGCAACGATGTCAAAACGCCGCCAGGAAGGCGGCGACGAAGCCGCGGTGCGCGAGCGCATCCTTGAGGCGGCCTTTGCGGCGTTCATGAAGAGCGGCTACGCAACGGCCAGCACGCTGGAGATCGCGACGCGCGCGCGCGTTTCGAAGCGAGAGCTTTACGCGCTAGTTGGCAACAAACAGGAAATGCTGATCGCCTGCATCAGCAAGCGCGCCAAGCGACTGGACGTGCCCGCTGACCTGCCCGTGCTGCGCGATCGCGAAACCCTGGCGCAGGTGCTGGCTTCTTTCGGGACGAAGTTTGTCCGCGAGGTAAGCGATCCCACGGTCATTGCGGTATTCCGGCTGGCGATCGCCGAGGCGGTCCAGGCCCCCGAAGTGGCGCGTGCGCTCAACTCGATAGGACGCGAGGCAGGCCGCGCCGCCCTGCGTAAAATCATGGCCGAGGCCCAGGCGTCCGGACTGCTCACGGGCCGTCCTGCCGAACTTGCCGAGCAGTTCGCCGGGCTGCTCTGGCGCGATTTGATGGTCAGCCTGCTGCTCGGCGTCGCCGAGCGACCGAACCCCCGCGAAATCGCGGGACGTGCCCGCGACGCCGCAGCCGCCTTCCTGCAACTTCATCCGCTACCGAATGACAGCCAAACCGGAAGCAATCAATCACGTCCTGCCCATCGTGAGAAATAGGAAGAGTCTATAGACGCAACTTTCGCGTGCTGGGTGCCCCAGGTTCCGTTTTTTGGTACCTGGGTCTTCGGTGCTCCGATCTTTTTTCGGATTAAAAAACAAAAAGGCCGGATGAAGCATCCGGCCTTTCTAAACTATTACCTCAATTGTTGCAGAGGTCTGCAACCATCTGAATTGTTTAGTCCTGACATTCCTCTTTCCACTTGTTCGCGCAGCGGCTTAGTCAATCGGTCCTTGGCGTGACAGGGCGTATCGATAGTCTCTCCGCTTTACTCCTGCTCTCACTCTGATTCCACGGAGCCCAGCAGAAAGCCTGGTGCCCCAAGCAGCAAAGCCGTTTGAGTGGCTCGTATAGGTAGGTTGTCAGGAAACCGAACCGGCGATTTCCTGGCCACAAGCGGCTGATTAGATGAAGGCGTTAACTAAGAAGAAGATGCAGGGTAAGGAAACTATGGTGGCGCGCGTTGTGGCGGATTAGTCTTGGAGCTAGCGATGCCCTTCAAAATTATTACCGCCGCGTGGATCGTTGCACTGCTGGGCGTGGCTGCCGTGGCAGCGAGACAGCAGGGGGCCGCTGGGGCCGATAGTATGCCGGTTATTTTCGATGGCAATTACATGGAGTCGCAAATCATCACGCAGGTTGATCCCGATTATCCGTGGGGTAGCCCAGGACCCAAGCAAAAGTGCACGATCAGCTTCACGGTCATCATTGGCACGGACGGCCGAGTGAAAGAGGCGAGGGCGTTGGGGGATTTCGAGCCCTTTACTTCCGCGGCGAGGAAAGCTGTGCTCCGATGGAGGTGGAAGCCGCAGACGAAGAGTGGTATTCCCGTCGTCGTGCAGACAGGAGTATACGTGGTCTTTGATCCGGAGACTGCGGGGAACGGCTCGCCCGTGAGCATCGTGGACACGGATGAGTCGTCATCGGTGAGCATTGTGCTGAAGAGCGGATCGACGATTCACGCCGACACGATGCAGAAGCAAGGAGAGAACGTGCAATACTCGATCGGGGAAGACAGCTATGAAATCCCCAATAGCCTGGTGGAGAAGGTTATATCGAAACCTCCCCCGGCTTCCCCGAAGCATGGAACGGCCTCGCCCGGTGCGCCCGGTGTCCCGCCGCCTGCGGTGCACGATATTGCGTTCGAGTCTACAGCAGAGTTGCGCCAAGCGTGCGACTCGCAGACCTTTAAGTATCCCGAGCATGCGGAGCTAGGAAAGATTCGCGACGTTTGCGGAGTGTTGGAAGCAAAAATGGCGCCCTCCTATGAGGAGGAGGTAGATCGCGCGGTGAGGTTGGAGCAAACGCTGTGCGCCGCTGAGGAGGGGCCAGTGACTTCGCAGTCCCGGCCCAAAGACGCGCGACTGGTGGGTCTGTGGGAGGGGTTCCAGAATGTGTACATCGATATACAAAATTATAGGACCTCGATGACGGAGCACGTGGCGTACTTGCGGAACTTGGGGCGGCAAGACAACGAGACGCGGCAAGCTGAGGACGAGTACGAAGCGTCGAAACGCAAAACTCGACCATTGAGCCAGGAAGAAATTCAGAGGAGAGCGGATGAGGCCGCGGCGGCGCCTCCACCCCCTTTGATGTATGTGCCGGATTCGAACCAAGCCACGCTGGATCGCATCGAGCGCGTGGGCCTGGATATGGCGAGGTTAACCGTGGTTTGCAAGGGCCCGCAGAATCGGCTTAGATAGCACGATTCGCGAGCGGCCGAGTGTCGGCTCTCGGCCCAAGAAGTACCTGATGAACCGGTAGATTTCCTCCGAAGGCTGTAACCGCTCTGCAGTTTAGACCGTCATACTAATAACAGCATCTGTGACGTCCCCAACCAGGTTTTGCGAATGTCGATTGCGGCGTCTTCGCGCCACTCAAAGCCGCCCGGGAGCGATCCATGAAATACACCTTCGTTTCGTTGGCCCTGCTTTTTTTGGCAAGCACAACCCCTGCCAATGGAAACCATGGGTATTCGCACTCGTACGGTTCCTATCGCTATGCTCGTTGCGATAGCGGTGTGTCTGAATACATGGATTTCGACCAGGCCGTGGCACTCGGAAAACAGATTTTGGCGGAGAAAAACGTGTCACTGGGCGACGTGGCGCGCGAACTGCGAGCAAAGAAGGCGCAAAACCGAGCGGCCAATGCCGAGTCCAGTAACTCCGCGCCGCCCAGACATGCCGGTGAGTCCACGCAGGCTGCAAGCGAGAAATAATGGGTTCCGCAAGGTAAAGGAAATCGGCCGGAGACGATCTGTGAACAATTTGTCATGCAAATCTCTTCTTCACTCGAACCGGTGCCCCAGGTTCCGTTTCTTGATACGATACCTGGGTCTTGGGGTGCTCCGATCTTTTTTCGACTTAAAAACAAAAAGTCCGGATGGAGCATCCGGCCTTTCCAAGCTATTACCTTGATGGGTTGCGACGGGTTGATTTGAACGGACGACCGTCGGTCGGGTGTCCCAGGCTCCGTTTTCTGGTGCCTGGGTCTTCGAGTTATTGGGTGCTCTTTTCAAATCATCCACTTCAAAGCAAAAAGGCAGGAATCCTGCCCTGAAGATATACGGAGGGTGGGAGGCGTGGAAGGCTAGGGTTTGGTGATGCGGAAGTAGCGGATGGGCCAGCCGTGCCAGGTTGGGTCGGTGGGGATAGCGTCGGAAGGGTTGGCGAGGTCGAAGTGGATGGCGATGGATTCTGTGCCGGCGGCTTTGGCTGCGATTTGTTCGAAGAATCGATCGTGTTGGTCGCAAGCGACGATGAAGCCGTTGGTGTACAGTGCGCCGGCGACCTTATACTGAAAGGAAACATAGAGGAGATCGGGTTGCATCTGCACTAGCACTGCCGTGCCAAAAGAAAACGAGTTCAACGAGTTCCCCGAGTTCCACCTGTGCTGATCGACAGAAGAAATGAGTGCGTGGGTGGGTAGCCAGTCAGTGGGAATGAAATGTGTCCGTTGGCGGGTAAACAATCTCGAAAGATCGTCAAGAGGATAGATGCTCGTGGGATCCGGAGACGCCTGGCCGGAAGCGAGATAGTAGACGAGCCCGATGAGGGCGGCGATGCCCAAGACGGTGAGCAGGATTTCGTTTGTGGAGAACTCCAGAAGAAACACAAGGCCGAGCGTGCCGATGAACAAGAGGCGCTTGAGGGTTCCGCTCATCCGGGCAATGGCAGGCGCGGAGGTCTGGGCGGGGTCGGGCATGGGGCTCGATTGAGTCTAGCGTGATCGTTGAGACGCGGGGACGCGAGTACTGAAAGAGTAACTGGGTGTCCTGATTTAACATCCAAAAAGAAAAAAGGCCGGAATTCTGAGTTCCGGCCGAGTGCCGGGTGCCCCGGTTCCGTTTTTCGGATACCTGGGTCTTGGGGTGCTCCGGATCTTTTTCGAATTTAAAAGAGCAAAAGGCCGGATGGAGCATCCGGCCTTTCTAAACTATTACCTCAATTGGTTGCGGTGGGTTGATTTGAACTGACGACCTTCGAGTTATGAGCCCGAAGGGGCAGCACTCGCAGCCGCCACTGGAGCGGTCGTCGTGGAAGGCTTAGCATCCGGCAGAACCGACTTGCGCTTGGCATAAGCGCTCCTGACGCGCTTTACGTAGGACTGCGTTTCGGCGAATGGCGGAACCCGGCCGTACTGCTGAACCCGCTGTGGTCCCGCATTGTACGCCGCCAAGGTGAGCGCCAGATCGTTCTTGTAGAGCAGCAACAAATCGCGCAAGTAGCGCGTTCCCGCGTCGATGTTTTCCCGTGGATCGAAAATGTTTTGCACGCCCAATCGCGCCGCGGTCGGTGGCAGAAGCTGCATCAGGCCACGCGCGTTGCGCCGCGAAATAGCCCTCGGATTGAAATTCGATTCCGCCGCGATAACGCTGGTGATCAGATCCGCGTCAACGCTGTACCGCGCAGCCGCGCTTTCGATCAAGTCACGAAAAGGCGCCTGCGCCGCTGTAACCGGTGGCGCGGACGTAAAGACGTCCTCAGGCTCGATGCCCGTAACATCTTGCGCTGCCAGTTCCACAAAGCCGCCCTGCATCTGCAATCTATACTTGTCGCCGAGAAGCTGATAGCCGCTAACGTGGAGCCGTTGCCCGCTTTGCAGCACAAAATATTCCGCGCGCGCCTGAGGCGCCAATCCGCTAAGCATCGGCAGCAACAACGCCGGCAACAAGACCAGGTACTTCACGCGCATGAAGCCGCCTCGCGCAGCGCAAACTGTTCAATGGCTACCGCCACGCCGTTTTCGTCATTGGTACCGGTCTCATGCCAGCCGAAACTCTTCAACTCCGGCACACCGTTGCCCATCACCACAGGGATTCCCGCGAATGACAGCATCTCCAGATCGTTATGATTATCGCCGATAGCCATGACCTCTTCGCGACCATACCCCCGCAGCGCCGCCCATTCCGCCAAAGCGGCTCCCTTCGAGCAGTCCGGGTGGATCACATCGATCATGGCAAAGTCGCGGCTTTCGTACATGGTGACCGCAAGACCAAACTCTGCTGCAAAGGACGCCGCTCGTAGAGATGCTTCCGCCTCCCGCATAGGTTGGACCTTGCCGGACAACATTACCTGCAGCGGATCTTCCGTTAGGCAGCTTTCCAGAGGCCGCGCGCAGCCCAGAAACTCCTTGTTTCGAGCGTAATACGCTTGACGGATGGGATCGTCGGTCTCCAGGAACTCCAGCATGACTTGATTTTCCCGAGGACGGTCAAACACCACGCCCGCGCCCTCGCGCCACGCCTTGGTGACCTGCAGGACCCGCGCGGCGGTGGCCACCGGCAGCAGGTGTCGCACGTGCGTCTCGCCATCCAGAGTGCGAACCAGCGCGCCGTTGCTGACGATCATCGTCAGCGGAGATTCGAGTTCGCGCGCGATCGGCAGCGCGAAGTCGTAGCGCCGCCCGGTGACCAGCGCGACCTCGATGCCGCGGCGCGTCGCCTCGGCAATGGCCGCGCGGTTCGCTTCCGGCAATTTCCACCGGCTATCCAGCAGCGTGCCATCGATATCCAGGGCGATCAGGCGCACAGCCATAGCCTCTATTGTAGCGTCAAACCCTGCCTTTTTCGGGATTTGATCCGGACGCGCGTCCTCAAAGAATAGCCAAAAACGTGTGTGTTAAACTCATCGAATCATGATCACCGCGACCAACGTTTTGGAACTGGAATGCACCAATTGCCGGAAGAAATTTGACGCGGGCGTCGAACAGCATGTTTGTATCTGTGGCAAGCCGTTATTCGCGCACTACGATTTGAAGCGCGCCGCCGAAACCTTAACCCTCAAAAATTTGTCGACCCGCCCGCGCACGCTGTGGCGCTACGCCGAAGTTTTGCCAGAAGGCGAGCTCGTCACACTCGGCGAGGGCCTGACGCCGCTGCTCCCCGCGATGCGACTCGGCGCGTCGCTCGGACTCCAGCATTTGTATATAAAGGATGAAGGTCTAAACCCCACAGGCTCGTTCAAAGCTCGCGGCATGACCGCGGCGGTTACCCGCGCCAAGCAACTCGGCGCAAAGACGCTGGCCGCTCCGACGGCAGGTAACGCCGGAGGCGCTTTGGCCGCGTATGCCGCAGCCGCGGGTCTCGCGGCCGTAATCGTGATGCCCGCGGACACGCCCGCGGCGAATGTGATGGAATGCCAGGCATTCGGCGCCAAGGTCATCAAAATCGATGGGCTGATTTCGGACTGTGGCAAGTACGTCGCCGAGCGCAAGGATCACGAGGGCTGGTACGACGTTTCCACGCTGAAGGAACCGTACCGCGTCGAAGGCAAAAAGACGATGGGCTATGAACTCTGGGAGCAGTTTGCGGGCAAGCTGCCCGACGTGATTCTGTATCCCACCGGCGGCGGCGTGGGGCTGATCGGCATGTGCAAAGCCTTCGATGAGATGCAGGAGATGGGCTGGATCGGCGCAGAGCGTCCGCGCATGGTCGCGGTCCAAGCCGAAGGGTGCGCGCCGATCGTGAAAGCATGGGAGGCACATCGCGACAAGGCGGACTTCTTCCCCAATGCCGCGACCATGGCGTCCGGCTTGCGCGTGCCCGGCCCGCTCGGCGATCTATTGATTCTGCGCATGCTGAAGCAGACACGAGGGATCGCGCTCACCGTGACCGACGACGAGATGTTGCAGGCAGGGAAGGAGCTGGCGTCGCAAGAAGGAGTCTTCGCCGCGCCCGAGGGAGCTGCGACCGTCAGCGCGGCCCGCAAGCTCGCGACTTCGGGCTGGATCAAGCCGCACGAAACCGTAGTGCTCTTCAACACCGGCACGGGCTACAAATATGCCGAAGCTTGGCAGCGCGCCCTACAAAGCTGACGACTATGGCCACGCGCAGACTCTACTACGACGATTCGTTCGCGCGTGAATTCTCCGCACGCGTGTTGAGCTGCGAGCCCACGCTTCATCAAACTCAGCCGGCATGGGAAGTCATTCTCGACATGACCGCTCTATACCCAGCCTCGGGCGGTCAACCCCACGACCTTGGCAAGATTGGCGACGCCAACGTTCTTGACGTGCGCGACGCCGGAGACGAAATCGAGCACATCGTGGACCGCGAGGTTGCTCTCGGCGAGGTGCAAGGCTGTGTCGACTGGGCCCGGCGCTTCGATCACATGCAGCAACACACCGGGCAGCACTTGCTGTCGGCGATGTTCCAGGAGCGTTTCGGAAGGCCCACGGTTTCGTTCCATCTGGGCAGCGAAGTCAGCACCATTGATCTGCGCTGCCCCGAGCCTTCCGAAGCGATTCTGGAAGGCGCCGAGCGCGCCGCGAATCAGGTGATCTTCGACGACCGGCCGGTCAACGTGCGTTACGGCACCGCGGAGGAATTCGCGAAACTTGGCGTGCGCAAGGAAGTCGAGCGCCAGGGGATTCTGCGCGCCATCGAAATTGAAGGAGCGGACCTGCAGCCCTGCGGCGGAACGCACCTCAAGCGCACCGCGCAGATCGGGATGTTGCTGGTGCGCCGCTGCACGAAGGTCCGCCAGGATTGGCGGGTCGAATTTGCCTGTGGACGCCGCGCGGAGCGCATCGCGCGAAACGATTTTCTGCTGCTCCGGCGCGCTGCCGACCGCCTAAGCTGCGCCTACGATGAAGTGCCCGACGCGGCTGGCCGCGCGGTTTCCGAGCGCGACGCACACTTCAAGGATTTTCGCGGTATGTTGCAGCGGCTCGCGGAAGCGGAAGCCACGCTAGCGCGGCAGGCAATACCTCCCGGTCCGGACGGCCGCCGCATCGTCTCTCGCGCGTTTCACGACGACGCGCAGCCAGAGTATCTAGGACATTTTGCGGCGCAGCTAGCTAAATCCGAAAAGACCATCGCCCTTCTCGCGGGACTCCCTGGCGGCCATTTGATCTTCGCGCAGCATCCCGACGCCGGGAGCGACATGAATGCCTTACTGAAGCAAGTCCTTCAGCATCTCGGAGGCAAGGGCGGCGGCACGAGGGATTTTGCGCGTGGGCGGCTCAGCGAACCTGCTAAAGGAGAAATAGCTCTGACCCTTGGAAGGGAACTGCTGGCCAGTCACTAGAGTCATCTCATAAATACATCTCAGGGGGTCGGAGCTTTAGGAGGGGCCGAGCTTTAGGGGGTCGGAGCTTTAGCTCCGACATTTAAGGACACGCAAAATCGGGCTTCAGCCCCTGAGGAAATTCTTCTCTTCCTGTATGGTCACTTATGAGATGGCCAGTAGCCGATTGGCCTAGAAAAATCGCGCACGCACACGGTCGGGCAATTCCTGCAAATCCATCAGCGTAAGAAAGTCGATGGTCTTGAATTCCCGGTCGATGGCCGGAGGCCCGCAGAGACGTGCGGAGTTGTCGAGATACGCGCGAAAAAGCCGCGGGGGCCGCGGCGGTTCCGTGAGCGTTCCGGAATCTCTGCACTGAAAGTCGGCTTTAGGTTCCGTGCGCAGCAAAGGGTCGACGAGATATTTTTCACCTAAAGCGTGATACAGGGCCATGCCCTCGCTTTCATCCTGCGAGGTAATCGAGCTGCACCCGACCAAATAGCGCGCGTTGCAGAGCACCGCATACGACGCGATGCCTTTCCAAAGCATCGAGAGCGCGGTGGTGTTGCGATAGTCGCGATGGACGCACGCCCGGCCCAGTTCCAAGATCTCACCGCGGATCGGCTCGAAAGGGCTGAAGTCGAAAAGCTGTTCGCTGTAATAGCCAAGATTGCCCTTGGCGCGATATCCAGTTTGCATTCGGTAGGTGCCCACCAACCTGCCTGAAGTAATATCGCGAACCATCAGGTGGTCGCAGACCCAGTCAAACTGGTCGCGGTCCAGGCCACTGCGGTCGGAAGCCGAAAGACCTTCGCCCATCTCGCGATTAAACACCATGTATCGCAAGCGCTGGCATTCCGTCAGATCCGTCATCGTTTGCGCCAGCGATACATGAAACAGGGGACTCGACGTTATCGGCCCGTCACAGTCCTGAACCAAAACCGCCGTCGTAGGCATGCAGGCAGTGTGGAACGCGCCGGATTACAGTTACATTGCGCTAATGTGATTTGCATGTTTCGTTGCCGAAAGCAGCACAGGGTGCCCACCCCGTGTTTCTTGTGCAACGACTTGAAAGCAAAGGAGATCGGTTTTGAGACAGCACAGCGAATTGATTCTGGGGTAATTAGTGCATCAGCAACAAGTTACCCAATCAGCCGAGCGGGTGTACTTAACGAGGGCTGCGCCGGGCGACCGCAAGAACGACTCGATCGTTGCTTAGGCGCTGACGCTTCCTCTGCGGTTGCGGCGAATCTCGACGACAGTTAACCCGACAACGAAGCCCGTTCCAACCAGGATCATCGCCAACGTGCTCGGCTCAGGAACTCGGGCCGTGGGCGTGGGCTTGGGATACCAGCGGTGGGGTCGGCAGCGGCGCCGCAGGGTGAACCGGCGAATACAGCAGCGGGAGCTGCCAGCATGCCAAACAGACACGCGGCGGCCGCAAACTTTGGCGCGAATTTTGGATTGATGAGCTTCATTGAAAGACCTCCAAGTAAGTCTCTCGAATCGGAAACCAACCCAAGGCTGTGGGGATGCGCCTTTGATTTGGCGGAAGCATAGCAGTTCCATAATCGCCTCGCAACAAGTTTTGTTCGGGCGCTATGCCCAGCGATCCAGTACCGTTGACCAGCCAATCTGAGGCGACTCGAGGGAGCCAGCACGCGCGCGTCGGTGGTTAACTCCCCAGCTGCATAACCCGCAATTCTCGCCCTGTTACCCGCTACTTACCCCGACCCTCTTTCAGGAACGTCCCCTCCTGCAGTTCGGTGAACGCCTGCTGCAGCTGCTCCTGCGTGTTCATGACGATGGGTCCGTACCATGCAACAGGTTCCTCCAGCGGTTTTCCCGAGACCAGCAGGAATCGAATTCCGTCATCGCCGGCCTGAACGGTAACTTCGTCTCCGCGATCAAAGAGTATGAGCGAACGGTTATCTGCCTCTATGGGAGGATTTGTGTCCGCCCACTTAATCGCCTCAGTCGGCACGGCGAGCGGACCCGACGCATTACAGAATTTTCCGCTCCCTGCAAAAACGTAAGCAAAGGCATGACGAGTGGTCGCAACCGGAAGAGTCTTCCTCCGACCCGGAGAAACCGATACATCCAGATAGATCGGCTCGGCGGCGATCCCGTCTACCGGGCCAGTCTTTCCCCAGAAACTCCCACAGACGACGCGAACGTGAGTGCCATCGTCGTCGGTGATCTCTGGAATCTCGACCGTTTTCACTTCCTGATAGCGAGGCGTGGTCATTTTAAGTGCGGACGGAAGATTCGCCCATAACTGGAAGCCGTGCATCCGGCCACCGGGGTCGCCTTTTGGCATCTCTTGATGAATGATTCCGCTTCCCGCCGTCATCCACTGCACGTCGCCCGAGGAGATGACTCCGTGATTGCCCATGCTGTCGCCATGCTCAACCGTTCCCGGCGAGCACATACGTGATCGTCTCGATTCCGCGGTGCGGATGCCACGGAAACCCTGCCAGATAGTCCTCGGGAACATCATTCCGGAAATCATCGAGCAGCAGGAACGGGTCGAAGTCATTTGTGGCTCCGAAACCGAACGCTCGTCGGAGATGCACGCCGGCCCCTTCGAGAGTTGGCTTGGATTTTATGACACGCTTAATCGGTCGGATTGACATGTTCGCCATCCAGTTCAGTCGAAGACCTCTTACCGCCTAAGCGGAATCCTCAGACCAAGGTTGTCCGGCATTCTGCCCGCCAGGTCCTTCACGTATTTCCATATACCGGCACGGCCGCGCCATGAACGAGTTTCGCGTCTTCGGAGCACAAAAATAGGATGACTCGTGCAATCTCCTCGGCTTTTGGCCACTTTGCAAAGTCCGCGCCCGGCATTGCTTTGCGATTCGCTTCTGTATCGATAATGCTGGGAAGTATGGAATTTGCCCGAACGTTCGTGCCTCGAAGGTCCGCCGCCAGCGAATCCATCATCGCCACCGCCGCAGCCTTCGATGCAGCATAAGCGGCTGCTCCAGCAGCATGATCGAACGCCGCCTTTGAGGCGACATTGAGGACCGCGCCGTTCCCCTGTTTCAGCATCACCGGCACAACCACGCGTGACAAAACGAACATAGAGCGCAAATTAAGTGCGAACATTCGATCGAAGACTTTGGAATCAATTTCCCAAAGTGGCGTACCGCCCGCGTAGCCGCCCACGGCATTGACCAACGCGTCGAGGCGTCCGCGATTCGCAAGCAGCTTCGCTGCGAGCTGGCGGACCGCAGCTTCATCCGTGACATCTGCCTTATGGCCTTCGAGGGATGAGCCATGCGCACCGCTGGCATTCTTAAGAGCCACAAACTCGTCCTCCTGCTGATAGGTGACGATCACCTGGGCGAGCTCCTCCAGGAACGCCAGGCTCACCGCCCGACCTAGCCCGCCCGTCCCTCCCGCAATCAGCACGACCTTACCTGCGAATCTTTCTGCCATTGGTGTTCTTACACCCCTTGATTTCTTACCTCTAGATTCTTGGACGCGTCCCTTCACAAAAACCGATTATGCGCCCCGTATGGTCTCTTCGCCATGGCACCGCTCCGTCAACTCCGTGGCCTCTGTGTTCCGACCTCAGTGTCCTCTGTGTTAATTCCTGTTCACGTTTTCCTCTCGGCGCTTCTCCGCGCACTCTGCGTCTCTGCGTTATATTTTTCCCGCCTCTCCCTCGCCTCCCTAGAAGTCCACCTTGGTCCTGAATCCAAAAACAACAGCACGTTGCGCGCCCCCTCCCACATTCGCGTAGTACTGGATCACCGGCTGCAAAAGCATCATCGGCAAAACGTCCAGCAAAGCGTTGAACTCAACGCCTTGCTCCGTCTTCCACGAAGGCATCCCAGGCGGGAGAAACTGCGAGCTAAGACTGTTTCGCACATAGCCCAGCGACATCGTGTTGTGAATACCCACAGGAAGCGGCTCGTTGAAACGTAGTCCCGCGGTGAGCATAGTGTTATTACGATTGATGCTAGGCGGACTCCAGTCGTATGCAAACGTCGCATCCAAACCCTTTCCTTCTTTCGGGTCGACCCGCCAGAGAGCCTGACTCGCCATCCAATACAGGAGATAGTTTCCTGACCGCGGTGTCGCACTGGTCGGCGACGTGAACTTCGCAGGACTGTAGGACGCGCCGAATTGATACAAGCCGGAGTATCCCTTCCGTCCCTCGACGTCGTCAAAAGCCCGCATCGACGACGCGTTCTTGCCCGGAGTAAACCCAATCTCCGAAGCGCTCACCGGAGATCCATTGAACTGCGGAACCAAGCCGGTGAGATTTTGTGAAAAGGGCGCCCGGACCGCGGCCATCACCATCGATTTCACATATACGTTGTGAACTGGCACGACGCGGACTTCCATCGCCGGCGTTGAGGGCGGATCGAAGGATTCGAGCGTGTTAAATAAATTTCCCAAAGCATAGCCCATCGGCTCGAAAATGAACGATGCCGCGTAGTGCTGCGCGCCATAGAAATCTTGACCCGCAAACTGACCCAGGCGCGCCGTGATCCGTTCATTCAGCCAGCGCTTCTCGATCCACCAGGAATCCAGGCGGCACGTATTTTCGCTGGACATCCCACTCGGGCTGGTAAGCAGACCCAGATACGCTCCCAGATTGCCTCCACCTTGCCAGAGCGCGGTCGCATGGAAATACAATCCCTGCACTCCGGTCAGCGCGCCAAAATCGATGTCCACCGTCCAGCGAAATCGGTTCCAACTGGCGAACCGCTCTTTCTGTTCGCTCTTGATGTTCCAGAGCGAATCGCTGACGTACTGAAAATCGAATTTCACACCGCGCTCCAGTAGGCGCGTCCGTTCGCCGCCCCAGTCCCCGAAAAGGTGGCCGTGTGGACCCTGACCCGTCTCGTGACTGTCCGGGCCGGGGAGCGGTTCCTCTTGCGCACGGGCAGGAACGGCGAACACACCGAGACCGCACCACGATAGAAACAAAACCGGTAGAAATAAAAACGGTAGAAATAAAATTCGCGGCTGTCGGCGGTACATTCCTTCGCCCTCAGGACTTCGCCTGCATCCATCTTTCACTGATGTGATCAATGGCCAACTTGGGAACGATGAGACCAAAGCTCATCGCTAGAACGATGGTTATGGCGGTCATGCCGTCGGCCACCGTCGCGCTCATCAGATCCAGCGTCGTATGCGAACCGCCGGCAAGTTGTACAAGGCCGCTTGCCATCCTGAACAGGTAGACGCCCGGAATCATCGACACCACGGAGGCGAACCCGATCGCCGCGAACGGCATATGCCAGCGACGGGCCACCGGAGTGAGCACCAGCCCGACAAACACACAAGCGACTAACGCGCCGATCGCGGCGCTACAGCCGGCCACCGCAAGTGACCACCACCGCAGAGCATGCGCCAGCATGCCGACTGTGACCGGCCAGGGCAACATCTTCAGCGGCGTGGAGAAGAAAACGCTGTACGCGGTAACCGCGACGCCTGCCGCGATCATGTCGCGCCACAGGCTCACCGCTCTGCCAGCCTGACCTACGGGTAAGGAAACCCCGAGAAGTGCGAGTCCAAGCAGCAGTCCCGTCGAAATCGTCAGGATCACAAGCCCCGCGAAGGCCAGGCGGGCGGCGCCGAGATGTATACGGCCTTTGACCAGATCCAGCGCTCCGTTGAGCACTGGTGGGCCCGGAACCAGGACCATGCACGGGCAAACCGCGACAAGGCGCAGTGACGAGCTCAAGTCGTAACGCGTCGCCAGCGCGCCGATCGCGCCGGCGAGCAAAGCCGCACAGAATGGTTGCAGAAAGACGTTCGCGCTGTAGTGCGCAACGCCGCGGCGAAGGACGGCGCCGGCCGCCGCGCTTACGAATATGAGTACGGCTGCGGACAGATTTTGGACACCGAAAATCACTGCCAACGCCGCAGCACCCGCTCCCGCCGCGAACGTGAACAGCCACGTCGGCGCCGGCGGGGCTTGTGAGATCACGCCGATCGCTTCTTTTGCGGCGGCTGGCGTAAGTTGGCCGGCGCTGACGTCCTCCAGTACACGCATCGCCGAAGCCACGCGATTCATGGCCACGCCGGTAGGATCGGCCGCCACCACGGAGGTCAGTCTGGTGTCGCCGTCTTGGGCTTCGAGTTGTAGCTCTCCCCAGCGTGGCATGATCTCCGCGTGTAGCCCGAGTGTTTGGCCGAGCCGCTCGGCTGCGGCCAGAGTCTGATCCGTGGATTGGCCGTTGACGAACAGAACTCGGGCAAGTGCGAGGATAAGATCGGAACGCCCCTCCAAGGTCATGAGTTCCTCTCCGTCCAAGTGCGTCACGCCCAGATTTTTTCTACGCCGTAGATCCACATCGCCATGGTTAGGACGCCTGCGATGTTGCTTTCAGCGAGCGATTGTTGTTGAGATGGTTTAGGCGCCGGCTGCCGCGGCCACGTACGGTTTGACCATCTTGGCTGGGTCGACCACGCGGTCGAATTCTTCCTCGGTAACGAAGCCAAGCTTTAGCGCCGCGGCCTTTAACGTGAGGTCGTTGTCCATCGCATAGTGCGCAATCTTGGACGCTTTGTCGTATCCGATCACCGGCGAGAGCGCGGTCACCAGCATCAACGAACGGTCCACATATTCCTTGATCTTCTTCACGTTTGGTTTCGTGCCTTCGACCAGGAATTTGCGGAAATTTGTGCAGCCGTCGGTCATGATCGTGATCGAGTGCGTGATGTTGAATATGATTAGCGGTTTGTAAACGTTCATTTCCAAGTAGCCGCCTGCGCCTCCGAATCCTACGGCAACGTCGTTGGCCATGACTTGCACGGAAATCATCGTGAGGGCTTCGGCCTGCGTCGGGTTTACTTTGCCGGGCATGATCGAAGAGCCGGGCTCGTTTTCCGGAATCAACAGTTCCGCAAAGCCCGCACGCGGGCCGCAGGACATCAGGCGGATGTCGTTGGCGATCTTATAGAGCGACACCGCCAGTGTTCGCAGCGAGCCGGAAAGCTGCACTTGCGCATCGTGGGCGCCCTGCACCGTAAACTTGTTCGGCGCGGTCACAAAAGGCAACGAGGTGAGCTTGGCAATTTCCGCCGCAACCGCTTCGGCGAATCCCGGAGCCGAATTGATGCCGGTGCCGACCGCCGTCCCACCTAGCGCAAGGCGGTACACACCCTTCAGCGCGTCCTCGATCCGTTCCATATCGTCGGCGAGCATGCCCGCATAACCCGACCATTCCTGACCAAGCGTCAGCGGAGTGGCGTCCTGCATGTGCGTGCGGCCGATCTTGACGATGTCTTTCCACTCGTTGACCTTCGCACTGATCGCATCGTGCAAGCGCTGCACCGCGGGAAGCAGCCGCTGCTTGACGTTTACAGCCGCCGCGATGTTCATCGCTGAAGGGAACGAGTCGTTGGACGACTGCGACATGTTTACGTGGTCGTTGGGATGAACGGGGGTCTTGCTGCCGAGCGGCGTGCCTGCAAGCTGGCAACATCGGTTCGACATCACTTCGTTCACATTCATATTGAATTGCGTTCCGCTGCCGGTCATCCAGACATGCAGCGGAAACATATCGTGGTGCTGTCCCGCAAGAATCTCGTCACACACGCGAACGATCAATCCGTGGCGCTGGTCGTCGAGTCGTCCGCCGGCGTGATTCGCGTTGGCGGAGGCTTTTTTTAGGGTGGCGTAGGCGGTGATCATCTCCCGTGGGATCAGGTCCGTCCCTATGCTGAAGTGTTCCAGCGATCGTTGAGTCTGAGCGCCCCAGAGTTTATCGGCGGGAACCGCCACTTCGCCCAGGGAGTCTTTTTCGATGCGAATGTTTGCGTCGCTCATCGCCGTATTCCTCCTTCTGCCTATCTGTTCTGCCCATTTGTGCTGGCTATCTGCGTTTCGTTGGGTTCTTGGATTGAACTGGACCCTCCCCCCTGGTTTTTTGTAAGTATTCATTCCAAAGGGAGTTAAAGTTGTTTTGTTTTGATAGACTTGTGCAAGTGTTGATTCTAAAGGGTTAGAGTGTACAGTCCCCATGCTCGTAGTTCACGCTCTGGGTATGGCTAGACACCCTGCCGAAAAGACTGCTGTTTGCGCTCGTAGGGAACGTAGACGGGTTCCCAGATATTGGCTTGGAGTTCGCGGCTAGGGCAGCTTCGTCGGGAACCTGCGCTTGGCCATCTCGGATGGCTTGTTTTCCGACAGCTAAGCCGATCTGGCGACCGAGCTCACGCGCTTCCGAAATCGGGGGAAGAAGGCTTGCGTTCTTATCTTTCAGAGTGGGCAGGTGACGAATCAGTTCCTCAGCAGCGGCCTTGACCATGGTATCGGTGACACGCCTGGCTTTCGAGGCGACGATTCCGAGAGCAAGCCCGGGGAAAATGTAAGAGTTATTGGTCTGGGCGATGTGAACCGTCTTTCCGCCAACGTTCACGGGATCGAATGCCGTTCCGGTGCCGATCAGGGCTCGGCCTTCGGTCCAATCCATCAGGTCCTGAGGAGTCGCCTCACTCCGGGAGGTGGGGTTTGAAAGCGGAAAGATCACTGGGCGAGGCGTGTGCTTAGCCATTTCACGCACTGCGTCCTGGGTAAACGCTCCTCCCTGGCCGGACACTCCGATGAGCACGGAAGGTTTGACATTGCGAACCACATCCAGGAAGGAGATTTCCCCGTTGGGCTGTCTCCAAGCCTGCACTTCCTGCTCCTTGCGGGCGTAGACCATTTGCTCTGGCCGCAAATCCTTGGTTTTTTCTGTAATAAGGCCATGCCGGTCGATACCGTAGAAGCGGCTGCGAGCCTGGTCCGCGGAGAGGCCGCGGTCCTGCATGAACTGGGCGAGAAGATTGGTAATGCCGATGCCTGCGCTTCCAAAGCCGAGGACCACGATTTTCTGCTGCTCGAGGGGAACGCCGGTCACGTTGACTGCGGAGATCAAGGTTGCGGTGGCTACCGCTGCGGTGCCCTGAATGTCATCGTTGAAAGTACATAGTTGATCTCGATAGCGGGCCAAAAAGCGAGCGGCGTTCGAACCGGCAAAGTCCTCCCATTGCAACAAAACGTGAGGCCAGCGTTTTTTCACACTCTGGACAAAAGTATCCACGAAAGAGTCGTATTGTTCGCCACGGACTCGATGGTTCTTCCATCCGATATAAAGCGGATCTTTCAACCGATCTTCATTGTTGGTTCCGACATCCAGCAGAATCGGAAGACAATGCTCGGGATGGATGCCGCCGAGCGCGGTGTACAAGGCCATCTTGCCGATGGGGATACCCATGCCGCCGGCGCCTTGGTCGCCGAGTCCGAGAATTCTTTCACCGTCACTGAATACGATGCATTTCACATTGTCGTAGCGCGAATGATTCAGAATCTGCGGGATGCGATCTTTATTTGGATAGCTGAGAAACAAGCCTCGCGGCTTTCGCCATATCTCGCTGAAACGCTGGCAACCTTCGCCCACGGTTGGCGTGTACACCAGAGGCAGCATGCGCTCGACGTTGCGAACGATAAGTGAATAGAACAGCGTCTCGTTGGTGTCCTGGAGGTCGCGGAGAAAGGCGTATTTGTTGAAAGGGTCAGGCTGCTGGGCCAGCGCCTCCATACGACGCTCGACCTGCTCATCAAGAGTCCCGACATGCGGGGGAAGCAAACCGTGAAGGTCAAATATGTCGCGTTCGTGATCGGAGAAAGCGGTTCCCTTGTTGAGACGAGGAGAATTGATCAGATCATATCCAGAAAGAGAAACCTGCAAGGCCTTTTCGCCGGCTGCACTTTGCAATTGCTCGTTCATGTTAATCCCTCCAAAATCCGAGAATTCAACGTCACTTCATGAGGCTAACCACGCGCGGTCACCTCTTCCGCCCGCCTGTTCGTTGGGCCCACGTATCTGATGCCGAGGGAAGTTGCGATGGATAAAAAATTCTGTTGAGCTCTGGGTGGGTTTAGGGCCGGGTTGGGGGTTCCCCCGGGTATGCCTTTCTCAGGAGCAGATCGCAGTAAGGAGGAACCTTGCGAAGACGACTATGGATCTTCCGCACAATTGCGACGGTCTTGAGCGCCATTTCTATTGGGCCGCGCTCCAAGTGCCGGGTTAAGGCGGAAATCGGAAAAGTGAAGTGCTGGTACGGGACATGTCCGGTGACGCGACCAATAGGGAGTTGACCGTGGTGAATCCGATGATGAAGAGACGCTCGATGAAGAATTGCAGGGCAGTTAGTAGAGTTAAGCCGCGCCTTTTCCTTCAAGAAATTTCGATAGGCTCCCCGCGAAGTGCACAAAATCGGCGGGCATCATAATCACTGTAGTGCTGTTGTTCTCCGCTCCGACCTCGGCGACCATCTGCATACGACGCAATTCCAGTGCGGCAGGGTTTCCCACCATCAGCTGAGCGGGGTCAAGTGGTTGGAAAAACACGGGGGCGAGGAGATGGAACGAATGGAGTTTCATCCAGACAGTCGTCTACTCAAGGTTAACGCCTGCCCGAATGAAGCGAACTGTGGCCTCTACGATTATGTGATGGTCGAGGGAAAGGGCTTGAAACTTCTCCAGAAGGAACTCTTGCCACAAGAGGACCAATAGGTCGGTGTTAGCCGACCGCTGACGGCATCCAGCTTCTCGTTATACAGCACATGTACGGTTACCCGACTAACCGGGAGTTTGAACAGTGAAATCTTTCCCTTTGGCTTTTCGTATAACTCACTTAACGGGGTTCGTGTCGTCACAGCTTGGCGTCATGGAGGTTCATCATGGCCACTCAAGCCTTGGGAGCTAATGCATTTACGCCGCCGACAGGTCGGCTACGGTGTTGGGTCGAGTCCTTGACATTGGGTCTGGGGATTCCCGCGATGATTTGGTTCTTTTCCAAATTCATCACGAGTTCCATTCCTGCTGCGGTCAGTGGCTCTCCCGAACAGCGCTTCTTTTTCTGGTTCATCGCGGGCGTAATCGCTGAGTGGCTCTTTGTCATTGGAGTTTGGTTTCTACTGAAACATCGTGGAGTCTCTTTCAGGGATTTGGGCGTCTGGCGGGTAGGAACTTGGTCAGCGTGGGTCTTAGCTCTTGCACTAGCAGTCCTTTCTATTCTGAGCAACCTCCGCTTGTTTCCCCGAATGCATGTCCCTATCTCCTATGCGTTTGTGCCTCACGGATTCCATCTTTTTGCCGCGCTCATCTTAGGAGTCACCGCCGGGTTCTGTGAAGAAGTGCTATTTCGCGCCTTCCTAATGACGCAATTCGCAAAAGCTGGTTACGGCAAAACAATTCAGGTTTTAATTCCCGGACTTGCCTTCGGCCTCGCGCACGCTGGTTATTTGAATCAAGGCTTTCTGGTCTGGCTCGGCATCGTGCTGCCCACTGCGTTTCTCGGGATGATGTGGGGCGTAGCGTATCTCTTGGGGAGTCAGAGTTTGCTTCCGACGATTGTCGCTCATTTTTTGAATGACGCGACCGCCCTCCCGTGGATTGTCTTTTTTATGATGACTAATCCGCATGGCTGATTAACGCTTACTCGTAACGCAAAGCGACCATTGGATCGACGCGCGTCGCCCGCCACGCCGGAACCGCCGTGGCTGCGAACGCTACCACCAGCAGCAGCGTCGGCACCGCAGCAAACGTCGCCACGTCGCGCGCACTCACCTCAAACAGGAGGCTCGCCATCACTCGCGTTAGTGCTGCTGCGCCCGCAAGTCCCAGAATGATCCCAACCCCCACTAGCGCCATCCCTTGACGAATGACTAGTCCGATGATGTTCTCCGGACGCGCTCCCAGCGTCACCAGCACTCCAATATCGTGCGTGCCCTGCGTCACCAGATGCGACATCACTCCGTATAGCCCGACAGCGGCCAGCAGCAACGCGAACGCCGCAAACGCTCCCAGCATCGTGCTCGAAAAACGCTGCCGCGCCAGCGAATCGTACAAGCGCTCCCGCATACTCCGAATTCCGTAAACCGCTGCGTCCGGATCGACCGTGTGGATTTGCCCCACTACCGCCGAAGAGAGGCCCGTTCCTTCAGTTGCCGTATGCACCGCCAGAAACATTCTGGGATCGGCGTACTGCTCTTGAGGAAAATACCACGCGATTTTTTCCTCCGTGTCCAGCCCATATTGCTTGACCACGCCCACCACTCCCACAATTGTCATCGGTTTTTTTCGGTCGAACGCCGACCACACGTGTTTTCCGACGGCATTGCCGTTCGGCCAGAAGCGCCGCGCGAACTTCTCGTCGATGATCGCCACGTGCGGCTTGCCCGCCGCATCATCTTCGTTGAAAAATCGTCCGTTCTTCAACGGAATTTCCATGGTCCGAAAATAATCCGTGCTAGCGACACGCACATCCGCCTGCAACTCCTGGCCTGGCGGCGGTGTGTAGCCTTCCACTTGGATCATTCCCCAACCAACTTCGCCCGTCAGCGGCAACGCCGAAACGACGCCCTCTGCCACGACGCCGGGAAGGTGCGCGACGCGGCTTTCGACCTCCTTATAGAAATTGATTGTTGCTTTCTCGTCGCCATATTTGGGTCCTGCGGCGTCCACCTCCATCGTCAGCACACGATCAGTCGTGAATCCGGGCGGCACCCTCTGCAATCTTACGAAACTGCGCAACAGCAGCGCGGCTCCAATCAACAGCATCAATGACAGCGTCAGTTCGGACACCACCAGCAGCCCGCGCAAACTGTGCCGTCTGAGGTGTAACCCGCCGTCGCTCTTTCCCCTGCGCCCGCCAGCTTTCAGCGAAGTATTCAAGTCCACTTTGATCGCCCGCCAGATCGGCGCCACTCCGAACAGCACTCCGGTGATCAGCGCAACGCCAAACGTGAACACCAGCATCGTTCCGTTAATGGTGATGTCCTCCAGCCGCGGAATATTTCCCGGGTTCATCGTGCGCACCACGCCCAGGCTCAGTCGCGCGACCAGCAAGCCCACCCCTCCGCCCAGCAGTCCCAACAAAACGCTCTCAGTCAGAAGCTGCCGCGCCAGCCGCTTCCAGTTGGCTCCCAACGCTGTGCGAATCGCTACTTCTTTTTCGCGTCTGACCGCCCGTGTGAGCAGCAAGTTCGCCACGTTCGCGCACGCAATCAGTAGCACCAGCCCGACGGACCCGAGTATAACCAGCAATGCCCGGCGCACATCGCCGACCACCTGTTCCTGCAGCCCGATCACGTGCATGCCGAAGCTGGCATCGCGCTTGTCCTTCTCCCGAATGCGGCTGGCGATGACATCCAGATCCGCCTGCGCCTGTTGCACCGAAACTTCTGGCTTCAGCCGCACCATAATGTTGTAATTTTCATCGCGCCGGTTTCTCTCCGCATCGGCAGCGAGAGGCAGTGGCGCGAAAATGTCCATCATGTCCATCGGAGTTTCCCCAGGCATCACTTCGGCGTCGAGCATAAAGCTGCCCTGCAAGACTCCCGCGACGATGAATGGGTTGCCGTTGAGCACGATGGTCTTCCCCACGATTGCTGGGTCCGCGTTGAACAGCCTCTTCCACGCGCGCTCTGTGAGGATCGCCACGTCCGGCCTGCCTGGTTTGTCCTCCTCAGGGAGAAGCAAACGCCCGAGCAGCGGTTTCGCGCCGAGCATCTCTAACAGGCGGGACTGCGTCCGCACTCCGAACACGCGTTCCGGCTGCTCGCGGCCCGTTAATACGAAAATCTGGCTCCCCGCCAACGCCATTTCTTGAAACGAATGGTTATCCTTCTGGATATCCAGGTATTCGCCCGGCGAAGGCCAGTCCCGGAAAATTCCAAGTGCCGGAGAATGGAGCCATACCGCCGCCAGTCGTTCCGGATGCGGATAGGGCAGTGGCCGCAACAAGAGCCCGTCCACTACGCTGAAAATCGCGGAATTAGCGCCGATTCCTATCCCGAGGGACACCACAATCACCAACGTAAGCACACGGTTCTTGCGCAGCATCCGCAGGGCGTAGCGCAAATCTTGCCAAAGCGTCTGCACGGGTACCTCCTGAATCTGGAGTGCCCAGCGCGAACAACGAGCATCGACCCCGATGCGCGCATTATAGACAACAAGGCTCGGCAAAGTCCTGGTAACGCTAGAGGTTTACCGGTGCGCGTTCACGCTGAGGAGTAAAGCTGGGCAGGTAGTTCCGCGCGCGTCCGGTAAACCCGTTTGGACGTGGCCGTCCGTGGTTGCGGTGGACGCGGGCCCTATGGGAATTCAATTGGGGGAAGGGAGGGTCTTGAGGTGTGCCGAGGCTGTGCTGCAGGGCACAACCCGCGACACTTCGCGCCCAGAAATTGGCTACGGTGAAAAAGTATCGCGAAGACTATCGTTGTCTGGGCCGGAAGAAAAGATCTGTTTGGTGGAGAGCCAGAGAGATACGGAGCGTGCCGCGGCACGCAGAGTTTTTGCGTTGGAGAGAGTGGTTTCATGCAGCAGATTTGATCCGCGGTGGAGATCGGAGTTGGATCTCGGCAACGGTGAGCCTTTCGATGACCTTCATGGGTCCGCCACACTTGGGACAGCGATAAAGACCAGGAGCGTCTTCGGTGGAGGAGGCGTGTTCTTCGGCTGGCGATTCTTGTGTCGCACCCAGCAAGTGAAAGCAAAGCGGCAGAAGAGCGGTGCGCCGACGGTTGGCTAAGAAGCCGAAGTTACGGATGCGCACGAAGCCTTTCGGAAGGATGTGCAGTAAGAAGCGGCTCAAGAATTCATCGAGCGCCAGGGGCAACAACTTTTGTTTGTTGTGGTCAGCGGAATCACGCCAGCGAAAGGTGACTTGGCCATCGGCAAAGGAGACCAGGCGATGGTTGGAAATGGCCACGCGATGGGTGTAGCGGCCGAGATATTGCAGCACATATTGGGGGCCACCGAAGGGGCGTTTCAAGTAGACCACCCAATCTTGTCGATAGAGTGGCCGCAGCCAGGCGGCGAAGGTCTTGGGTTGAGCAAGAAGCTTCAGGTCTCCATAGAAGCTGAGCTGGCCATCCTGAAAAGCCTGCTCGAGAGCGTTGACGAACTTGCCGCGAAAAACTTCCTGTAGCACTTCCTTGGGAAGAAAGTAGTTGTCTCGGGAGTGAACCCAGCGGGTGTGATCGAGTGAGAGGCCGCCGGCCGGCACGACACAATGGACATGCGGATGAGCGGTGAGCTTTTGGCTCCAAGTGTGCAAGACACTGAAGAAACCAATTTCCGCACCCAGGCGTCTCGGGTTGCGAGCGACTTCGAGAAGGGTTTCCGCACTGGTACGGAATAGGAGATCGTAGAGGATCTTTTTGTTCTGCAGCACCAGTGGCACCAAGCGATGGGGCAGCGTGAAGACCACGTGCAGGTAACGTGTGGGGAGCAGTTCTTGCCGACGCGCAGCGATCCAGCGATCCCGAGCAGCGGTCTGACATTTCGGGCAATGGCGGTCCCGGCAGCTGTTGTACGAGATGGGGGCACGATGTCCGCAGCGCATGCACTCATCGAGATGACCGCCGAGGGCGGCGGTACGACACCGCTGAATGGCCCGCAGTACTTTGACGTGCTTCCAACGAAGCCAGTGGCGGTTTCGTTCGATGAAAGCCTCTCCCGCAGCGCGGATGATGTCGGCCACCTCCAGAGGCGGCCGGCTCATCTACTTCTCGTCTGGTGGCTTGTCGTTCAGTGCTAGCGAGTCCAAAGGACTCGCCGTGGCGTTCAGGTGCGGTGTGGAGAGGTGCACGTAAATAAGGGTGTCTTTTAGATCTTCATGACCGAGCAGAACCTGAAGGGTACGGAGATCCGTGCCGGCCTCGTAAAGATGCGTGGCAAAACAGTGGCGAAGCGTATGGGGATGAACACTTTTCTGGAGGCCCGCGCGCTTGGTGGATTTCTGACAGGCGTACCAAACGGTTTTCGTATCGATCGGCCGATCCTTGCGGTAGTTGCTGGGAAACAGCCAGGTGCTGGATTTCCGGTGGTAGAAACGCCAGTGGGCGCGGAGTGCCACGAGCAGCTTGGGACTGAGCATGACATCGCGATCTTTGCGCCCCTTGCCGCCGCGGATGTGCACCACCATGCGCTGACTGTCGATGTCGCTGACTTTCAGATGGGTCAACTCAGAGCGCCGGGCGCCGGTCGCGTAGAGGCTCATGAGCAGGATGCGTTCGCAAGGAGTGCGTGCCGCCTGGATGAGTTGCGCGACTTCTTCCCGGCTAAGAACCGTCGGCAGGCGATGTGTCTTTTTTGGATAGGGAGTATCGGCAACGCTCCAGGCTCTGCGCAGCGTCTTGACGTAGAAAAAACGCAGTGCTGCCAAACGTTGCGTTACCGTGCCAGGCGATTTTCCTTTCCGAAACAACTCCGCCTGATATTCGCGAATGTGTCGAGGGCCTAGGCGATCGGGCGAGCAGCGGAATCGTCGAGCAAAATCTTCGACTGTGCGAACGTAGTGACGTATGGTATTTTGTGCATAATTACGAAGCTGGAGTTCCTCCAGCATCATTTTGCGAAGATGGGTCACAGGAACACCTCCTGTGACCCACATTTACATCAAGCCACGAGCAACCAACGCTCCCTACCTCACGCGTAGCGTCCGCCGCCGGGCGGCTAC
The DNA here is from genome assembly GCA_963729285.1 of uncultured Acidobacteriota bacterium. GTDB lineage: Bacteria > Acidobacteriota > Terriglobia > Acidiferrales > UBA7541 > Acidiferrum. The sequence continues at coordinate 37,072 of CAVSNL010000017.1, read as the reverse complement.
GTCCAAACGCTGGTTACCGGACATCAAGTGGATTTCACCGAGAAAGTCCCAATTTTTTCCGACTTGGCGCGGCCGGGAGAGAGCCTGAAAATCGTACTATCCTGCCTTCCCGTTTCCTCTCCTGCAAAGGAGAGTCATGCCCGCGTCGCTTCAAAAGTTGTCCGACGACCGCAAGATTGACCCTAACCACGAACGCGCGATCCAGTGCCCGTACTGCCCGCAGCAATACTTGCTGACTTGGGATGACGCGGAATGGAACTCCGTGAAGGATTGGATTCGATTGGCGGAGGCTGCTGTCAGAAAGAGTCACCGGCGGCACGGCGACATCGAACTCCCACCTAGGCCCAAGATTCGGCTCAAGTCATGGTCGACGGCAACTAGCTGCCCGATTTCTTCGAATCGAACATGTTCAGAATTTCAATGCCCCGCACCTCAGCTTGAGCCAGATACCTTTCGGGAAGCTCGTCGTCGAACCGATATCGAGCAATTGCAGCCTCAAGCTCCCGTGCGGCTACCGCAAACCCCTTCGCCTTCAATCCCGCGTTCAGTGTGGTCAGAAGGAAAGCTAGCCCGGCGGCCGACATCGCGCAAACGATGATGGTTTCAGGTGAGACGAAATTCGATCTCGCGTTAGCCGCGATCAAACTGGTCAACAACACCACGGCAATCCCCATCGTGGTGTTAGCAAAACTCCATCTCGAAGCCCGTCGCTTCCATGCTTTCTGCTTGTCGAGAATCTCATCGGGAATAACGCGCCCCATAACGCCTCCGAGCGCTCACTATACGACAAACGCTTTCGAGTCGTATGCGCCCTCAGTTTTCGCCCGAGTGCTCCTTCACGACGCTGCGCGCTTCCTTGTCCTCGCGAAGTCCGATGAACTTGGAATGTCGCAGCCGGTCCGCGTCAGTCCATTCCAGGAATTCAATCTGAGCGACGGCCTCTGGCCTCAGCCAAACCGCTTTCTTCATCTTCTCCGCGCTCAGTTCTTCGCCGAATCGGGAGCGGTGCGTCTCAGGGAGATTCACGAATGGGCACGCAGGCGTCACAAGATGCTTCAACTTCGAGAACACTTGTCGGCGGGAGGCCGGAACGAATCCATTCCGGGTCCTCGCCACGTACATGAGCCGGTCCTCGTCGTAGTAGCCGACGATCAACGAGTCGATGCCATGTGGCCCGGGGAAATACCCACCGATGACAAACTCCTGTCCACGATTAACGCGGTGCTTAGTCCACGCAACGCTCCTCTTCCCTGGCTCGTAAATGCTGTCCCTCCGCTTCCCGACGATGCCTTCGAGCCGTTGCTCGCGCACGGCAGCCAGAACCTCATCCGCCCCCGCCTCGATGTAGTCCGCAATCCTGATCCTCGTGTCACGGATCGTCACGAGCGACTTCAGCAAGCCGCGACGTTCGACGAGGGGGAGACACGTGAGGTCCCGGCCCTCGCAGCACAGGAGGTCGAAGATGTAGTAGTGGATCCTCGGCGCCGCCCCGCGAAAGTTCTGCAAGAGATTGAACTCCGGGCGTCCGCGGTCGTCCAACGCGACGAGCTCGCCGTCCACGACGGTTTCAGCGGGCAGGCCGGCCAGGGCCTCGATGATGAACGGGAACTTCTTGCCGAGGGACTTCTTGTTGCGCGAGAAGAGGGCGACGGTGCCACGGGACTTCACCGCGATCGCACGGTACCCATCCAACTTGATCTCCCAGACCCACTGCGCACCGTCAGGAAGCCTCGCGACCGCAAGACACTCCATCGGCTCAATGAACGCGGCGTCTCGCTCGGGAAGGGAACGGAGACTCGCGCGGTCGGCTCGGGCCATTCGGACAGTGTAAAGGCTTAACTCTACACCTGCCACGCAACCAGGACCCGTTTCTCGTGCTCGCCAGTGTCACTTGTCACTACTGGCTGCTTTTCGCCCTTCCATTGGCGCTGCCTGGATAGGTTTCACCTGCGGCGCGACGAAGATCTTCTTCATCATGCTTCCGCAGGAGCAACGCGGATTGATCCCGCACTCTACTTCGCTTGACGCCACGACCTGAAATTCACTGCCGCAATACCGGGATTCACACTGCCACCGCTGTCCCTTCTGAAGTCTCATGAGAATTCCCCCGTTGCGGGCGATTCTCCGCTCTGGGGAATGCGCTACTGGGCAACCTTCGAGATGAATAGCTGATATGAATAATTGAATCACGCTCACTTAACCAGGAGTGTTACACTGCCCGCCGCTGTTCCCCTCGTCAGTCCGTCCCTAAGAGGCAACCATGAACCTCGATCGCGGAATCCTGCGGGTTCACCTCGAAGCTGCCCTCGGGCTCCTGTTCGTCGCAGCTACGTTTCTCATTGCTGGTTGCGGCGGCGGGTCTGTTGCCGCACCTGTAGGTTCGACTCCTACTCCCGTCACCCCAACCGCAGCCAATGTCCAGGGGCAGTGGCAGGTCATCGCGCAATCGACGAATGGCGGGACTGGCGTGCTGATCGAGACGAACCTGGCCCAGAGCGGGACGAACGTCACCGCAGCGAAGTCCAGCGTCGTCCTTATCCAAGGCGTGCCGGGCACGTATACGGGCCTCGGCGGGGAATGCGACAACGGCGCCCTCGGGGACGACTCAGTCCAGGCCACGGTCTCAGGTCAGACGCTCTCCTTCACGCTGACAGAGGCGGGCTCACTCGGGACGGGCACTTCAACCGGCACAGCGACGATCTCTTCGGATGGAACGCAGATCACCAGTGGCACCTACACGACTGCGGCCGCATGCGGGTTCGTCGCGGACAGCGGAACCGTGACGGGCGCGATCATCAAGCCATTCTCGGGAACCTTCGCGGGGATGCTCGCCAACGGATCCACGACCGACGCTGTCACGGTGACAATCAGCCAGAGTGGTTACAATCTCAGCGTCACCGGCACAGACAACGCTGCGCCGTTCACACTCAGCGGCACCGTCGTCGGGGCCACTTTCAACGTGTCCGGCACCATCGCCGGCCAGTCGGTCCAGTATGTCGGCCTGTACGAGACCTCCGCGAATGACTTCCGTGTGTACGATACTTCTTTCAATCCCCTCGGTGTCTTGAATGCGCAGAGTTCAGCGCCGCTGCCTACGCCTATCGCGGTCACTGTCTCGCCCTCGACGGCTTCCGTGCAGGTAGCGCAGCAAACAAATTTTGTCGCGACGGTGGCCAACGACAGTTCGAACAAAGGAGTCACGTGGACTCTTTCGGGAACCGGGTGCAGCGGGGCCACGTGCGGGACGCTGTCGGCTTCGAGTAGCGCGTCAGGTGTGCCGATAAACTACACGGCGCCTGCCAGCGTGCCAACTCCCGCGAGCGTCATGCTAACCGCGGCCTCTGTGGCAGACGGATCGAAGACTTCTTCGGCAGTGATTACGGTAACAGCCGTACAGCAAGTGATCGCGGTCACGCTCTCGCAGACAACCGCCAATCTCACAGTCGGTGCTACCGCGAACTTCACAGCGACAGTGGCGAATGATCCTGCAAACAAGGGTGTGACGTGGGCGTTGTCGGGCGCAGGTTGTAGTGGTGCAGCGTGCGGAACCGTTGCGCCGGCCAGTGCGTCTGGAGCCGCGGTCACTTATAGCGCGCCTGCGAACGTCCCGACTCCACCAACAGTGACGCTGACCGCGACCTCAGTTTCGGATCCCACCAAGTCCGCAAGCGCGATCATCACGATCACTGCAACCGCAGCGATCGTCGTGAGCGTCTCCCCGATGACGGCCAGCATTGCGACTGGAGGCGCGACGTCCTCCTTCACCGCGACTGTCACGAATGACTCACAGAATAAAGGGGTGACTTGGACACTCTCCGGCGCGAATTGTAGCGGCGCTGCGTGCGGAACGGTCTCGCCTACCTCGTCCGCTTCCGGTGCAGCTGTGACGTATACCTCACCTGCCAAAGCCAGTTCGGCCGGGGCGGTCACTCTCACAGCGACATCTGTGTCCAACAACAGTGACAGCGCGTCTGCGACGATCACCTTGACCGCGCCGCCGGCTCCGACGCCTTCCGCGCCGTTGGTTCTGGGACATGCAGAGGTCCCCGTGGGTTACGGGGAACCCGTAATCGCCACTGATGCCGCAGGGAACGTCAACGTCGCATGGGTCGATTCCAGCGAACCCGGATTCGTGCGTTCCACCAATAGCGGCATCACGTTTTCAGCACCCCTAATCATTCCAAGTGATCTGAGCCTCACCCTCAACGCACAAAATGGGATCGAGATGGGTCTGGCCGAGGCTGGCCACATCAATCTCCTCTGGCACCGGGACCTGACGCCATCTAACATCATCCCGAACAGCTTCTTCAGCCATTCCACAGATGGTGGCATGACCTTCTCAACTCCTGTGAATCCGGGCGGCGCGACGTCTGCACAATTGATCGTCGCTCCCAACGGAAATGTGACCATCATCTGGTTCGACCTAACAACCTCCAACCTGCTCGCTGCGAATTCCACTGACGGCGTCAACTTCTCGTCCCCGACCACCGTCTGGACCGCCAATGGGAATCCTATGGACCTGACCGTAGCGACAGGATCTCAAGGTCAGATTTATCTCTTCTGGACGCAGGTTGTGACCATGACGAATTGCTCGATCCTCTTCAGTTCATCGGCCAATGGAATCACATTCGCCCCCGCGGCGACGATTTCCAGCGGCGCCGGTTCCTGCAATCAAACTCCGTCGGCGTTCGTGGATTCCGCTGGAGGCATAATCGTCGCGTGGGACGCGGACGGCGCTTCCGTGTTCTTCAGCCATTCAACCAATTCCGGAATTACATTCTCCGCACCCCTTAGCATCCCCACTGCTGCAAAGCCAATGACGCCCCAAGTCACCGTCAGTCCGGACGGCACCATTTATATCGTGTGGCAAACCGGAACCGGAGAGTCATTCGCACGCTCTGTTGACGCAGGGGCCACCTTCTCACCCACACCGCCAACTTTCGTACTCGGTCAATTCGCGGTGGCGGATTCCTGCGAAAACGTCACTGTAATGGACACTGGCACCAGTGAGGTCAGCGTCATGTACCAGCGCTCGACCGATGGCGGGGCCACCTTCGCCGCTCCGGTCACCATCTCGGACTTGAACTTCAACTATGAGATTCAAATCACGATCGACAAGAGCGGGAATGTGCACATGATCTGGGGTGTGGATGGACCACCGGACATCGAGTACGTGCGACTGCCGAGCACGTGCCACGTTCAGTGACGGAGGCGGTGATGCTCAAAATTCGAACGGTGCTGATAATCCTGATGTTGGCCGTGCTGGCCCGACCGGCGGCCGCGCAAAAGCGAATGTCAGCCAGTGAAGCGAAAGCCCACGTAGGGGAAATCGCGACAGTATGTGGTGAAGTCGCGAGCACGCATTACGCTTCATCAACGAAGGGCCAGCCCACGTTCCTTAACCTCGACAAGCCCTATCCGAATCCGATCTTCACAATCCTCATCTGGGGAAGCAATCGGAGCAAGTTTGGCGCCCCGGAGACCGAGTACAAAGGGAAGCGCATGTGTGTTACCGGAAAGATCAGTGAATATCGGGGCTCACCGGAGATCGTTGCTGACGACCCCGGGCAGATCAAACTTGATTCGCGATAGCGGTCACCCTTCTTTCATTTGACACTCGCGACTGTGCCCAGTTTTGTGCCCACCACCGAACCCTACCGAGTGCTACCGTGTGCCGGCTGATCGCTCTGAAGCTCATGCACACGTTGCACTTGTAGCGTTCAGTAGCAATTCGTGACTACCGGTCTAAGTTGTTGATCATTCGCGTACCAACGGTTAACAGCCGAACAATCAATTTAATCAGAACTTGCGGAGTTGGTAAGTTGCGATGAAACAGGACGAATCAATTTCTCCTTCTCTATTCACCTTTCGTTCGCATTTTGCCGCGATTCATCGCGATTAGTATTACGTTTTTGTGACAGCGGATTTCACTCATGTTCGCAGGTGCATTTGAACAATTTGAGCGGCTTCTCGGCGAAATCCGCGCTGGAGACGATTTGTTCATCCCAATGCCGCCGGAATCATCATCAAGAGTGATCGTGGGCCTAGCCATGACCGGACCTTCAGCCTTCAAGGCGGGTAACGACAACCTCACATCGTCAGAACGACACGGAACTGTGCGTTGCCGCTCATCATGCGCGCGTGAGCCTCGCTCGCTTTTTCCAGCTGATAAGTTTCAATCATGGGACGAATCCTTGCGGTGGGGTCTCCAGCCAAGGCGGCAGGAACATTCGTGACGTCCAAAGTTGCTTTCCGTACCCTCTTCGGTTACACTTGACCCCGAAATGGGTACAAGCAACATTCTATCGGAAACCCTTTTTGGACGTACCCGAGGTGCCGTGCTTTCGGTTTTGTATGGACACGTTGGCAAGAGCTACTATTTGCGTCAGCTCGCCCGGGTTACGGACATCGCCCTTGGCCCAGTGCAGCGGGAAATGCGCCAGCTAGTCGAGGCGGGCTTGGTAACAAGGACAACAGTTGGGACACAGACGTTATACAGTGCCAACCGAGATAGCCCAGTCTTTCAGGAAATCAAAAGACTGGTGACGAAGACGGTCGGCATGCACGACGTCCTCGCGGAGGCGCTCGCTCCGCTGCAATCCAAAATCAATCTGGCCTTTGTCTACGGGTCCATAGCTCGTTCCCGAGAGCGCGAACACAGTGACGTGGATCTGATGGTAGTCGGGAACGTGGATTTTGAGGTCGTCGTCGGAAAACTCCGCGACGCAGAAAAAACTTTAAACCGCGAAATTAACCCTACCGTATATTCCATTCGGGAGTTCAGCAAGAAGTTTCGGGCGAACTTCCTAAAGAACGTTTTGGCGGAAAAGAAGCTCTTCATCATCGGAGGTGAGGATGACCTTAGAGACTTGGGTCAAGAACAACTGGCTTGAAAGACGTGACTCCGATCGCGAGGAAATCGACCGCCTGCTCGGGCTCGCGGATGGGCGTCTCGAAGACTATCGACGCGCTATTGCGGGCAAGCTTTCTGCCGACGTGCAGCTGGGTCTAGCGTACGACGCCATTCGAATCTCCGCTACGGCCGCCTTGCGATCAGCAGGTTACCGAGTCGTGCGAGGCGGAAGCGAGCATTACCGAACTATCGAGGCTCTCGAGTTTTCGATCGATCCCGAGAAGAAACTCATCCCAACACTCGATAAGCTGCGCAAAAAACGGAATGTCGGATGGTATGACGACTTCGGACTAATCTCGCAGGGCGAAGCTGATAGCTGCGGCAAAATGGCTGTCCGTGTCCGAAAAGAAGTAGAAGAATGGATTCGCAAGGAACACGCGGACAAAATTACCTAGCTGCAGTTTGTGACCTCAGCCGAGAAGGCTGGAGGGCTATCAGCGATCTGGTGATCGCGGCCGGGTCCTCCGCCTATCACTCAGGGCCCGGCGTCGCTCAGCTCCTCAAGCTCGCGGCAATTGGTGCAAGCCCGCTCAAGCTCCGCGTTGATCTCCCCGCCAATCAGGAACGACAACCCGGAGACGTACAGCCATGCCAATAGAATCATCACCGCGCCCAGCGAACCATACGTCATGCTGTAGGTGTTGTAGTAATGCAGGTAAGTCCGAAAGCCCAGCGACGCGAGAATCCACAGCCCCGTCCCAAATGCTGATCCCGGCGTAACCCAGTGCCACCTTCGCCCCACCAGCGTAGGTCCCGCGTAGTAAATCAGCGAAAACGACAGCATCACAAACACAATCGCAGTCGGCCATTGAAGAATCTTCCCCAGCACCACAACCACAGGGGCCAGCCGCAGCCGCTCCCCAATCGAGTCGAATACGTCGCCGCTCACCAGCACCAGCAGCAACGCCATCACCAGCAGCGCGGACATCACTAGCGTCATAACAATCGCGGTCGAGCGAATCTTGAACCACGACCGCGTTTCTTCCGTTTGATACGCCAGGTTCAACGCTCTAATCATGGACGCAATCCCGCCCGACGCGAACCAAATCACCGCCGCAACTCCAAACGTGAATTCCCCGCCGCTCGCATTCACAGCAAGCTCGTCTGTCGTCGTTCGTAGCACCTCGAATGCGCCCGACGGAAGAAAGTTCGAAAAATAAGAGAGAAAATCGTTCCGCAGCTCAGCGCTCCGCGAAGCAAATATCCCGAACATCGTCACCATCAGCAAGATCAAAGGAAAAAGCGCGAACAGAAAATCAAATGCTAGTTGCGACGCTCGCCCGATTACATCATTCCTCCTAAGCCCGGCAAACGCATTCCGTGCCAGTTGCCAAACCGTCAGCCCGCTCAACCTCCAAAGTGATTTGCTCGTTGTCACAGCAGAATCCGAAGTGGTCGTCATCGGCAGCTAGGCGAAACTCGGCCCATTCTAACGCATTCCCCGCACCGACATTTCTTGATGCCGCGTTCGCTAGAAAGCGAGGTAGTCCAGCGCCAAGAAGATGATCGAAAAACAATCGCTACAATTATTGTCTTGTTCAGAAGTAATGCTGTCGGACGAGCTCAGCGGATCTTTCTTGAGACGCACGCATCCACTCGAAGCAACTTCTCGCGATTTTATGGCGTCAGGACTCGGCTAGGTTGATGCGCGTTCAGGTTAGAATCCCGCTCTCCGGCCTGCCCACCCCTTGGGAAATGCGATACTCTTCCCATTGACCCGGAAGGCGCTAAGCGTTCTTCCGGGATTCTTTTGTCTTGACAATGTGATTCAGGGTACATCATATTAGATGAAGACTTATTCGACGCTTGAAGTGGCGCGGCTAGTAGGGGTTACGTCTGCGACCTTGCATCGTTGGATTCGCGAGAAGCGGGTAGCCGCACCAACGGTGCAGACGCTGGGCAAGATGCGAATTCGTATTTGGTCGAAGGCCGATGTCGAGAAAGTGAAAGCGTATAAGGCGGAGCGATATAGGAAAGGGCGTGGCAGACGGCGTAAGACCGAGACTCCCTAGACCAGCGGGGCGCGCAGGTGCCGATAACACCGACGCACCCCTGACCAAATTGCACGTATGAGGTGCAACGATGGCTGTAACAGAAGTTATCTATTTCCCATTTAGGGTGCAACTCGACCCGAGGCGGACCTCCCCAGCCTGGGCCCGATTCAGATTTCCTTCCGCTCTTCCCGGTCAGTCGTCTCCACCTCCCCCACTGCGCTCAGGCGCTAACGGAACTTCGCCCATCTTGACCGCAAGAGGAGATGGACTATGAAACTCCAGCTCTTTCAGGGGATCGTCGAGCTTAACCAATTGTTTGACCGGCTCATCACGGCCCTGACGAAACTAGGGTCCGTTCCATTCTTTCAGCGTGATCTCATTCAGCACGCCCGCTCGGACGTCGAGATCGCGCGTGTGTATGCGAACCGCGAGTTCTTCGACAACTTCGAAAAGATTGTTGAGGACGACGCCAAGTGGGCCTACCGTTTTCAGCGTTCCTTTGACGAGAAACTGAAAGACCGGGATGACATCTATCTCGAAGTTCGCAGCTCCGAAGAGCGACGAAAGAAGAAAGGGCTTCCGCCTCGGGTCGTCATTCTGCCTAGTTGGGACATGTCCGACGAAGACCGTTTTGGCGAAAGGCGCGCGCGCCAGAGAAAGAGTCTTGCGTCGAAAACGAGCCGCACGACTCGAACGACCTCAAAGGAATCACGGCCACGTGCCAAAGTTTCTCCTCCTGTCCGAACGCCGAAAAAGGAGGGCCGTCACTCATGAAGAAGAAAAGGCCAACGGTCTCCGCTGCTTGGCAGTTCGTTCCGGGCCGGCAGTATCGTGGTTTGCATGGGAAAGTCGTGGACTGGGTTGAGCACAAATTTGAGGAGGGTCTCCTTTACATCCACGTCCGGTTCGTGGACAAGACGGAACTTTGTTGGCGTGTAGCCACCCGCATGACGATTGAGGAAGGTGACCTTAGCGACTGGAAATCCGGCGACTTCAAGCAGCTTCGAGTCTTCGTCAGGAACGAACGAGACAGGAGCGTGCGATGCACCGCAATATCGCTCGTGCCTACGATTGCCTCCAGGACGAACACAATCGTGTCCGCGCAGCTTGCGTCAAAATCCTTGCCCAGAGTGACAGGGACCTAGAGCGGGAGTTGTTCCGGGCGGACCTCGATAGTCCACGGCATCACGACGAAATGCTTCTATACGAGGAGCGCTCATCTCGCCCACAGCGGCGTCGCGTTCTCGATTTGAATCGCTATGGCAGGAAGGTCGAACGCATCATGGGTGCGCTCCTACGTCTTTAACCTTCAAAGCATGCGGCCCTTACTCTCATAAACGTCGCGACCGCGAAATGCAAGACCGCGCCGCAACCTGGGGTCGTCGAAACAGTGGGCCACTTCGGTGATTTTGAACTTTCTTCCGGTTTGAGCGACACGAAACCAAACGTCGATACGGAATAGATAGATATTGGCCGAATCCGCTTCTTCGCTCGCGGTGGCTAAATTTCTGATGACAAATTCATCGATTCGCCCGTCAAGACTCGTCTTAAGCGCTGTCGGCCCTCAAACACCGGGAGAGCCTGCGTCCGAATGTCCGCGCAGGTTTTTCCTTCTGTGAAGCTCGCTTCACCTGTAGCTTCACGGGAGACTTCACTGGTTGCTTCACCGACCCCGTCAGGCTATGCGATTGCAAACCCAATGGGTTGGACCGGTCTCGGGAGACTCGATGGAACGTGCTGCAAACCCGTGTGAGGCGGGAGCGACCCCACACATTGCCGCACGGCGCGTCACTGGCTTCTCAGGGGTCGCTCCCGCCTCACCGTTGTTTGTGGAATGGTCTGTCCAATTTTCAGGATTTCAAACTTTTTTGCTTTTTCAGCGACACATTTTCCTGTCTGAAAGCTGAATAGGTAAGTAGGGGGGGAATTGCTCCGATCTCCTCTATGGAGGCTCAAGCATGAACAGACCACCATTGCTCACCACCACGACCGCGAAGTGCTCCCCCCGACTGGAGCAGAACCTGACTTACTTCGCCCCAGGAGTCAGCGGAGCGGTTCTGCTCCCAGTCCTTTCAGGGATCCGAAACGCAATCCGGCCCGCCAATCAGAGCAACTACAAGGATGAAGAGGTGAAGAATGTAAGAAATTCACGCTGCAACTCTAACTTCACTTCTTCCTTCACCCTCTTTCGTCGCATCACTCGGAAAGAAAGTCAGTTAGAAGCTTCGGCTGCAAAAAGTGACAGTGAAAAAATCACTGAAACGGGCGGGAGCGCCCCCACTTTTTCGGCCTTCAGCCGCCCAAAAAGTGTGTGGGGGTCGCTCCCGCCCTGCGGCACGAGTAACCGTGCCGGGTGTTTTTTCCGCGGCGCAGCGAAGAGTTCGGAAACATCTCAGAAAGGACAACGCCATGCCACTCATTAAGAAAGCCCCAGCCATCGTAACGCTAGAGGTGAAAGTGGAAGAGCCGGTCAAGCAACTGCTGGAGGACTACGCACGGTTCATCGAGAGCAGCCCGGACCACGTGGTCAACTCCGTCATCAAGAGGAATCTTTGGCGCGACCAGGACTATCGCAAGTGGAGAGAGCAACGGCGCGCGCAGTCGCCGGACTCACCAAAGAGCGCGGCCTCTTCACGGGGGTAGCGCGATGTTTCGCCGAATCCTCGACTCGCGAAGCTTCGTCGCAGCGCTGCTGGCGATGGCCACGGGACTCGTCCTGTTTTATCGAGTTCCATTTCCCGAGAACCAACTCTTCTTGAAGGTCATCGCTCTGCGCGCACCCCACGCGCTTCAGAGCTTCGAGTGCCTCTATTGGATGTGCCTGTTTTCAACGCCGTACATGGCGTACGCCGGCGCGTTCTCGATCGTTTATACCTTCACTTTGAAGCTCGGACGAAGAATCGCTCCCGGCCGCCTGCCGGCCTATCCCGAACCCAGCAAGCGCGATCGGCTTTTTGTGGTGCTCGGCGAGGTGCACAATCCTCGAAAACCGGGCCCGTCGAGATCTCCCTGGTGGCTCACCGTGCCGGAGCGCGGACTGTTTACCGGCATCGCGGTCTTCGGCGCCGTGGGCAGTGGCAAGACTTCATCGTGCCTCTATCCGTTTGCTGAACAAATTCTTTCCTACAAAGCCTTTAATAAGGATGAGCGAATCGGCGGCCTCGTGCTGGAGGTTAAAGGCGACTTCTGCAAGCGCGTAAAGGAGATCTTGGAGCGCCACGGACGCGGCGAAGACTACATCGAAATCTCCCTCGATTCGGAATACCGCTACAACCCGCTGCACAACGATCTTGACGCATACGCCCTAGCCTTCAGCATCGCGTCCCTTCTCAACAACTTGTTTGGGCGCGGCAAGGAACCCTTCTGGCAGCAGGCCTACTCCAACCTCGTGAAGTTCATCATCCTTCTATATAAGGTCGCCTACGGCTACGTCACGCTCTTCGATGTCTACCACTGCGCCATCTCTCCGCCGTTCCTCGAACAGCGCATTTACGAAGCGGAAGAGATCATCCTGGGGCGGCACTCGATCGCGCTCACGCCAAAGACGTATGCCGACCGAACCGAAGAGGTGGTCGGCCTTGGTTTCGTCCATGACGCTAAAGAGGATCGCTATCTCGCACCGGCGACGCCCGAGCTTCGCCAAATCCTTCGGAAACGCGGCATTCCGTACGAGTCCCGGTCGCTGCTCGATCCATCGCAAGCCGACCCGGAAAAGCTCGACCAACTGCAAGCCGTGAAGCGCTGGCATGATGAGGATTGGCGAGGGATCGAGCCCAAACTGCGCACCTCGATTGTCGAAGGCATTTCGGTGTTTCTTTCCCTGTTTGACGATAGCCCGAAGGTGAAAAAGGTCTTCTGCCCAAAGGCCGAGTGCTACGACCCTCAAAAGAACGTAGGGAATCAGTACGGAAAGCCGCTGCCCTCCTTCTCCTGGCTGATTGAGCAAGGCAAGATCTGCGCTCTCAGCTTCCCGATTGGAATGAACCCCGACCTCGCCAAGGCGCTGGGGGTCATGATGAAGCTCGATTTCGAACGCGCCGTGCTGAACCGTGTCCCCGAGATGGAAGCCCATCCCGAACGCCATTTCCGGCAAGTCCTCTTTCTCTGCGACGAATACCAACACTTCGCAACCGTCGGCGAAAGCGATCCCACGGGCGACGAGAAATTCCTCAGTCTCTCGCGACAGCCGAAGTGCATTCCCATCGTCGCGACACAAAGCATTAGCTCGCTCCGCTCGGCGTTGCCCGGCGACAGCTGGCGCACGCTTCTTCAAACGTTCCGCACGAAGATTTTCTTGTCGCTTTCCGATGACTTCTCCGCAAAGACAGCAAGCGAACTGTGCGGACGTGAAGACCGACTGAAGGTCAGCTACAACCTTTCCGAAAGCGGACATGATGCCCGCGTGAGCCTTCTGACCGGCAAAGCGCTCTCGCACCGCGCCAACATCACTGCCTCAAAGAGCTACAACACCCAGACCGATTTCCGCTTCGATATGAAGACGTTTACGGAACTGCGCAACGCGCAATCGGTCACCATCGCCTACGACGGCCTCAACCCGATGCCGCCGATGTTTTGCTACTTAAAGCCTTACTACAACGACCCGAACAAATCGTACTTCCAGCAGCTTGAGGAAGGAGCCCTGTGATGAACGGATTCGAAGTGATTCTTCCCTTTCTCAAGCCCATCGAACACCTCATCCTCGACGAGTCCATCAGTGAGGTTATGGTCAACGGTTCCAACCGCGTGTTCATCGAACGTGACGGCTATATTCGGCAAGTACCGGGAATAGCCTTGGGTGAGCGCTCTCTGACGGTCGCCGTGAAGAACATCGCGCGGCGTCTGGGAGACGACATTTCGGAGTCCAAGCCCATTCTCGATTCCCGCTTGCCCGACGGCAGCCGCGTCGCTGCGGTCATTCCGCCCTGCAGCCTGAGCGGTGTGACGCTCACCATTCGAAAGTTCAACTCGCGGCATTTCCACATGGAGGACCTGATCCGCAGCGGCACGCTGGAGCGAGGGCTTGCCAACCGGCTCGAAGACTATCTGCTCCAACGCCGCAATTTGCTCATCTCCGGTGGAACCGGAACCGGCAAAACGACACTGCTAACAGCGCTTGGGAAATTCATTCCTGCCGACGAACGAATCCTCCTTATCGAGGACACCGCCGAGATTCAACTGGCCCATGAAAATCTCGTTCGTTTCGAAGCCAGGCGAGAGCAAAACGGCACACCGGCAGTCTCGATTCGCGACCTGCTCAAAGCCGCCCTCCGCCATCGGCCGGACCGGATTCTGGTTGGCGAGGTCCGGGGCGGGGAAGCGTTCGATTTATTGCAGCTTCTGAATACGGGTCACTCAGGAACCATCTCGACAATTCACGCAAGCTCCGCAAAACAGGGGTTATCACGATTCACAAGCTGTGTTCTGCAAAGCGGCGTTGATCTTCCGTACCGAGCCATTAAGACCAATATCGGCGATTCCCTCAACGTGATGGTTCAGATCGAACGCCGTCCCGGACGACGCTTCATTTCCGAAGTGCTCGAAATCAACAGCTACGATCCCGACGCCGACCTGTTTGACTTCTCCGTGATCTACGTCGCACCACGGGAGCACACATGATAGAAACCAACTCCTTCAAGTCACGCCAACTCTCGGCGGCGCAATATGTCCTGGCGCTTCACGAACCCGACGACCGCGTCGCCATTCTCGTCCGCAATCGTACCCGCCGTCAAACCATGCAGCGCATCCTTTCCGCTGAAGAAATCTCGGCTCCTCCATTTCAAGACTGGCTCAGGAAAGAAAACGATGGCGGCGCAGACATCTTCCTGGGCATGAATCCGTTGCGCGCGAACAGCTTTGCGAGAACCAAGGAGAGCATTCGGGAGGTTCGCCACGTGTACCTTGACCTCGACCAAGACGCGGCGGCTTCGCTGCGCGCGATTCGCACCGACGGCAACACACCGCTTCCCAATTTCGTGCTCGACACTTCGCCGGACAAGAACCAAGTGGTGTGGCGCGTCGCCGACCTGGACAGAGACCAGGCTGAATCCCTGCTGCACTCCCTGGCGACCCACTTTAACGGTGACATCGCAGCAACGGACATTTCCCGAGTCTTGCGAATGCCCGGCTTTGCCAACCGCAAATATAACGACCGATTCTTAGTCCGGGCGCTCCAGGAGTCCGACGCGATTTATCATCTCCGCGATTTTGCGATCTATGAAGACTCGCCGGAAGCACCACACCGTCTAGCCCAAGCTCACGAGCCGCCGCGCCGAATACCCCCAGGACACCGAAGCCAGTCCGAGGCAGATTGGGCTTACGCCAAGCGAGCCCTCGCCCGCGGAGACCAACCCGAGGAAATCATTCAGCGCATCGCCGACTATCGCGCGGCCGACAAGAGCGATCCGGAGTACTACGCCCGGCACACCGTCACGAAGGCCCAAGCTGCCTTGTATCGCGGAACCCCCGGGGTGGAGACAAACGATTCACAACAAAAAGTTGAAAGCCGTCAACTCCAGGAAGATCAGAGGGAAATCCGATGACTCATGCTGCCCTTATTCATATCGACCAGCAGATTTCGAAACGCGAAGACGAATATCCCTTAACCGTCCGAGAAGCAGCCAAATATCTTGGCGTAAGTCCGCAAACTGTATATCTTTGGGTTGAGCGAAAGCAGATTCCCCATCTCCGCGTCATGGGTCGGAACATCCGGTTTCTCAAGTCGGATCTCGAAACATTCCGCGCGTCATTCAAACAGGAGATGGAGAATGGCTAGAAGAAGAAAGCATGACGGCGTTGTGTACCGCAGACAAGAAAGCACGGTTTGGTGGATTCGTTATTGGAACCGCGGGGGAAAGCGGGTCCGGGAATCTACCTTTACTGATGACTGGCAGGAAGCCCAGAAAAAACTAAGAGAGCGGCTTCAGGCCAGGGACGGACTCATCCTCGAAATTGTCCGAAAAGGAGAAAACTTAGGTTTCGGGCAATGGGCGGATTTCTTCCTGGAGAACTATTCCAAACCGCCTGTCCGCACTCCGAAAACCCATGTGGCCAATCTTCGGGCGATCAAGCATCTCAAAGGGTCCTTTGGAACCCGCACCTTGGCCGACGTAACCGCTGACGATATCGAACTGTATCTCCAGGACAGGGTCCGCCAGCGAATTCGCATTAAAACTCGACTTGGCTACAAGCTGGGACGACTGGTGAAGGCAACGACAGTTCATCAGGAATTTCGGGTGCTCCGGCGCATGTTGAACGTGGCCGTTCGAAAAAAACTACTTCCATCGAACCCATGTTCTGGCGTGGAATTCCCCGTGACTCTCAAGGGACTGTTTCGGCCTCACTACGTTACGTGGTCCGAACAGCAATGCATCGAATCCAATGCACCCAAGCATTTGCGCAATGCCGTCCGCATCATTACTGAGACGGGATTGCGAGTCTACAAGGAACTTCTTTCCATGAAGAAAGAGCAGCTTGATTTACTGAACGCGAAGGTTTTGATTGCCGATTCGAAAACACCAAATGGTGTAGCCGAACTCGCGCTAACGGAACTTGCTGTTCGCGCTTTTCGTGATCAGATGCTTCTTGCTGGTCCCAGTGAGTATTTGTTTCCAAGCGACCTCAATGCCGAGGGGCATCAAAAATCACTCAGAACTGCTTGGAAGTTAACACTCAAACGAGGGCGGGTTCCCTACTTCAGAATCTACGACCTTCGCTCTACCTATGCCACACGGCTCAGTGCGGGCGGAGTGGCCGATGAGTGGGTGACTCAGCTACTTCGGCAAGGCGACGCGCAGGTCTTTAAGAAATACTCTCAGATGAAGTTGCAAATGCAACGAGAAGCCCTGACAAAAATGAACCGTCGTGCCAATGAAATGCCCGACTTCGCGGCTGCAACTGTGCCAGAATTCGCGAATTCTGGCACAGTTCTGGCACAGTAAGGGGTCAAGACACAACAAATGGGTGGTCGAGCGAAGGCTAAATCTTTTAGAATCAATCTAAGCGCCCGTAGCTCAGTTGGATAGAGCGTCTGCCTTCTAAGCAGAGGGTCGCCAGTTCGAGTCTGGCCGGGCGCGCCATCTAACTTCTGACACGTCATTGGATTAGCGAACTGCCGAGCTTCTGCTGTACTGCTGACTTGGGTCCATTTGGGTCCAATTGCGGCCAAATGGCCCGCTCCAACTTCTCTACCGCCGCTCGCTGCGAGGCCGGCACTACATGCGTGTAGATCTCCGCCGTTGTGCTCAAGCGTGCATGCCCGAGTTGAGCCTGCGCGGTCTTGAGAGATTCACCGAGATCGCTGAGCAGCGTCGCATGAGTGTGCCGGAAGGTATGCCAGGAGATTGACGGCAAGCCTGCACGCTTACAGGCAGGCTTGAGGACGCGCCCCAACAGATTATGCGAGTCCAGTGGCGTGCCGTTCCTGCTGGCGAACACAAACGCGTCAGCAGGCGCTGCCTTGCGACAATCCGACAAGAGTTGCTGCATTGAGGGTCCCATCGGAATGTCGCGGATGCTGCTCTTCGACTTGGGCGAAGAGAGATTTCCTTCATATACCGCCTCGCGGACCTGGATGACGCTCTTCTCAAAATCCAGATTCCTCCAGCGGAGTGCGAGTACTTCGCCGATTCGCAAACCCGTCATGGCCACGGTGATCGCGAGCGTCTTCACCGGTTCATGTAGGGTGCAGAGTAGTTTGGTCAATTGTTCGCGTGTCAGCACGACCGTTTTTCGGCGGCGCTGCATTGGAGGCATCTTGATTCGTCGAGCAGGATTAGCCTCCAAGTAGCTCCATTCGACCGCTCTCTCCAGCGTTCCACTCATCAGGTTGCGAAGATGAACGGCCGTCTGCCAGGACAGATTTTGCCGGGTCATTTTTTCAGTGATGAACCGCTGAATATCTACACGACGAATGTCGCATAGAGGCTGTTCACCGAAGACGGGCAGCAGGTGCTTGCGCAGAAGGTGTGGATAGAGTTTTTGCGTAGAGAATTTCATTGTAGGAAGAATGGTCGGCCTCCAGACTTCCTCAATGAAAGTTTTGAATGGCATAGCTGACTGCGGCGGGCGCCGTCCAGCGTTGAGGTCGCACAGCTTGGCGTCGAGAAGCGCTCGTGCTCGCCGGCGCGTTGGAATATTTGCCAACGTGCCGAGAACGATCGACCGCCGAATGCGTTGCAGTCTTCCGTCCGAGCCGAGTACATCCTCTCTCCATCTCGCGACCCACACCTTGTTACGTTTGCCGCGTAGTTTCAAATTTCCGTTCTGATACCGAGAACGAGTCATCCGGTTCCTTTCTCCCGGTGCTCGTCTTGGCTCTGCGGTACCTGAATGGATCATACGCGCCGCCGTTCTGGAATCAAGCGCAACGCTGCCTCCGAATAAAATCAAACACAGCGGCTTCTTCAAACCGGAGATATTTTCCAAGCTTTACGTGGGGCAAATGCTCGCTACCGCCTCGCCGCGTTCGCTCGTAAACCCACGAAGTGGGGACATGGAGTAGACTTGCTACCTCCTGCACTGTCAGGAGCCGATCATCTTGAGCTTTCTTCGCTACTGTGGCCGCGTTCGTTGCGGCGTTACCGGACTCGAGATTACCGGCTTTCATGTTTTCTTAGCGGTCTCGAAAAGAGAGCCTCCTCCGTTGTGCGGCTGATCGCCATTCCGCGGTTGTTCCTCAAGCCAAACTTTGAACTCGGCATCTTTACGAAACAGAAGCTTCAGAGCTTCGCTAACGACGTACGACTCGGAGGAGCTAATGAACTCCGCGTACTTGTGAAGCTTCGCCCTGATTTCCTCCTCTACGCGAATTTGGAGCGTTTCGTTCTTCGGCGGTTTGGGTGACGATTTTAGGATTGCCATTCCGGATTCTCCTCTTGCGTGTACCTGTTTTGACGAGGCATTGACGTCTTGAAGGACGAGCATGCCTCTACTTATCTATTCAGCTTTTGGGAAGAGAAATGTGTCGCGAGGTTCAAAAAATATTCAAAACGGGATCGGGCACCCAACGCTAGGACCGGTGAAACGTATGAATGCCCTGTTGGCTTGCCAAATGCCCAGGCGTCGACAGTTCGGCCATGGTCTATGACGAGCCGGAGGTCACAGTTTTAGGTCCTGGTATCTTATAACTTGGTATAATTAGGCGTGGCTTTTGTACTTACATTCGTGGTTGTTTGGAGTTGCCGCTTTCTTCCGAGGCAAATAAATCATTATTACTCGTTGTGACCGCTGAACGGACAACCTCAAATGAGGCACGAACAAGCGCGGCCTTACGCTCCGCCTATATTGAATATGAGCGCAACTCAACATTCATCATATTATTCCCGAACTGGGCGGGAGTGACCCCACGAAAGTTTTGGGCGGCTCAGGGCCCAAAAAGTGGGGTCGCTCCCGCCCAGTTCGGTGCTTGTGCGGCCGTGACTTTCGAGAGTTGCCCCTCCGTATCTCCAAGTCTCCGAATTCGATGCATCGGTTAAGGGTGAAGATCTCGGTGCAGACAACAGTGCAGAACGTAATTCTTACCTTCGTCACCGTCATGCCGGAAGCAGATCGTCTTTGGCGAACTCTGGGCGAAAAGGAGTCTCATGGCATGACGCCGTAGGTTCTTGAATTCTCCAAGAAAACCGCGTGGAGGGTGCCGGTGGTGGATGCCACATAGAAGAGGGATTAGTGCACCCAGAACACAAGGGAAGGCAGAGCCACCGAGGGTAATACTGGGTGTGGCTGCTGAGCCTCGATAGATGAGCCTAGGTCTTTGAACGCTGCTCACCTAGGAGAATTTCGGAGCTCACGGGGTCTGTAGGGGCCGCGCTTTCGTCCTCAGGGATGGTTGGGATCAGCACGAAGATAGGCGAACAGAAATGGCTTGCCGCTCGGCTTGTCGCTGCCGCCCTTGGGCTCGATAGTCACAAACACAGCTTGGATTTGCTGGAGCGTCTTCGCGTCGTCCGAACGTACGATCCAGCGCTTCTTCGCCACATTGTCTTCATAGAAGACGCCCAGGTTCAGCGCGTGTTCCCGATCAGGGCCGAGGCTTCCCCAAGCTTGGAAGGTACTACCATTTTTCAGCCCGAGCGCCTGGTCCAGGTCGTAAGCGTAAAAGATCAAAGATTTGCCCTTTGTGAGGAAAACACGACCGCACGGTTTCTGCATCTCGCCCGAGCGGGCCACATCGTAGACTTCGGCAATATAAAGATCCCGCGCGCCCATGAGTTCGCGGATGTCTCGGTCATGGTCGAGCAAGGACTGCAATTGTCCAATAGTCCTGTCCCGGTCGCCCAACAAGGTCGAGGCTTCCGCTAGCTTCCCCTCGATAGTTGAAGAGCGGAGCGTGTCCCCCGCCTGAGCTTGTGTCGCCGCCTCCAAATCTTTCTGCAACTTCAAAAGCGATGTTTCAGCAGCGTCTGCCTTTTGCGCGAGAGCGTCCCGTTCCGCCACGGAACGGTTCTTCTCCACCTCCGTCACCTGCACGTGATTTTGTAGGTCTTGCGCGCGAGCGCGAAGGCTTGCGAGCTCTGTGCTCTGCCGTTGGATCTGGCTCCGAAGTTCCGAAATGACCTTGTCGCGTCCTGCGAGCTGCTGGTGATTCGCCCCCTCCGAATCCCCACGGTCGGCCGGAACTTTCGGTTGACTCGACCCATCGACCCGCTGATTTTCGCTTTCGGGAGAACGCACAGTATCTGCAACGTGGTTATCGTCTTTTCGCAAAAGCAACATTCCGAGGGTCACAATAAGAATGAGACCGGCTGCGTAGGGAAGGTACGAGTCTAGGCGTTCAATGGACTTCCGCAAACCGGACTGCGCCTGCACAAACGTCAGAGCTCGATCCGAGCGTTCTGAGGATGAACCATTTGGGGTGTACTTCTCGCGCGACAAACGCTCGAACAATCGAGCTTCCGCTACGGCGTCGGCCGAAGCATCTGGCGGAGGTTCGCAATCATCGTGAAGGTGGGGCGAAAGCACAGGAACGGCCCGATCTACCACCGCTTCGAATTGCTGTATCGCTTTGCGGCACTCCGCGCAATCCTTAAGGTGTTTCGCGAGCGTCTCCTGCTCATCCGCGGTCAACTCACCTGAAGTCGACAACGCGCAAAGCTCAAGGAATTCATCATGCGGGTCCATACACAATTGTTTCCCGCCTATCGGTGGGCAGCTTTTGGCATGGGATCACGACAAAGTACGATCATTCCAGAAATAGACGCGCCCGCAATCTGTTCAGCCCGCGGTAATAGTGGTGCCTCACATTACCGAGCGCCTGTCCGAGATTCTCGCTGATCTCGGCAAGTGTATAGCCTTCGAAAAAGAAGAGACGCATCGTCTCGAATTGCTCTGGAGTCAGGCTCTTGAGGATCTCCCGTACTAACGCGCCGTCGAAGATTGCGGTCTCGGAGCTTCTATAGTCCGCCGCTCTCGCCGCAAGATCGACTGGGGCCTTAGGTGCGGTCACAAACAGCTGATGTCGCGACGACAGGTATCGGCGTCGATTGATCGCTCGATAGTAGATGTTCTGCACGATCCAGGAACGTGCGGAACCCTTCCTGCGATCGAAGGCTGAGGACCTGCGGGCGAGGTGAAGGAAAACCTCCTGGACCAGGTCTTCGGCTTCAGCATCGTCCCGCAAAATGCGTTTCCCGATGCTGCGAACTAGAGCAGCATAGCGGCGGAACAAACAGTCCAGAGCATCGGAGTCGCCCTCAACTAGGCGCGAAAGCAATATCTCGTCGGAAACTTCCTCCGAACTCGCAGGACCCGAGATATGAGCAACCGCTCTCTCTGCTTTCTTGTTGGTGAGCGGCAGAGATGGAAATCCGGCTGTGGCGGAGGAGCTCAAAGTGAAAGCATTTTACAACGAGCGCTCGTTGTTTGCCAGGAGCTTCTTATTAGGATTTCTTGGACTTGGGAGGGCGACCACCTTTACGGTTCTTCCGCTTCGCTTGCAGTTTTTTGAAGTATTCGGAACCGCGCTGCGCGACCTTCCTCCCACCCTTCCGTCCAAGAGCGACGGCGGCGGGATCCTTCTCTTTCGCCAAAGTTGAAGAACGATACTACCGGCGTATTATGCACGACCTTGGGTGAACCCCCCAAGCTCACTGATGGGCATCGACGAACTATGCAATCTAATGTGCCGTTTCCGCGTCAATAGCCAAAGGCGAGTTCATGCTGGGGGACAAAAGATATTGCTACCCCCTCACCGTCTCGGACTTCGCCAGCCGCTATCTTTTGCTCTGTGAAGCCATGGAGTCCGTCAAGGAACAGGGTGCATTTACCGCCTTTGAGCGCCTGTTCCAGGAACGAGGCCTGCCTCAAGCCATTCGCTCCGACAACGGCGTTCCCTTTGCCTCACCCCATGGTCTGTTCAACTTAAGTAGGCTGGCCGTTTGGTGGCTTCGGCTCGGCGTTACCATCGAGCGTATCCAGCCCGGCCATCCTCAGCAGAACGGTCGGCATGAACGCATGCATCGAACCCTAAAGATGGAGGCTACCCGCCCGGCCGGTTCGAACTTCCTTCAGCAACAAGCCAAGTTCGACGCCTTCGTTGATGAGTTTAACAACCACCGCCCGCATGAAGCTCTCGATATGAAGTTCCCCGCCGACATCTATAAGCCTTCCACGCGACCGTTTCGCGGCATCGGAGAACTCTCCTACCCTTTCCACGATCGGACAGTTCTGGTTACCTGCTGCGGAAGGATCTGCATCTTCAAAAAGAAAATCAATCTCAGCACCTCTCTCGCGGGTCAAGCTGTGGGCATCAAAGAAGTCGACGAGGGTATTTGGCTGGTCAGCTTTATGGACTATGATCTCGGTTACATCGATCTGGAGGAAAAGACCCTGCAACCCTTAGACAATCCTTTTGGCCCAAGGGTGTAAACCCATCTCTTAGGAACGTTCTGTAAAGGATCTCTCCGGACTGTACAACAGGGTTTATGGAGCGGGCGATGGGAATCGAATTGCATCCCCAAATCAAAAGTCTTGCGTTTTGATGGCGTTGCCGCCCGCAACATGAGTAAGTCTCCACCTGGGTCTTGGCCGCCTCTACCCGTCGGATTTCAAAAACCAGCTTGTCACTCCAACAAACGCCACAAACCAACATTTAACAAGCTGGTTATGTATCCGGTCGCGGAGCGAATCCCTAATCTGCCGCTTCGTCGTAGCCAATTCCCCCTGGTGTAGAATTGTGGCCAAATGCCACTGTCTCCCGGAGCTCGGTTGGGACCTTACGAGATCCTTGGCGCGATTGGCACGGGCGGGATGGGCGAGGTATATCGTGCGCGCGACACCAAGCTCGGGCGCGACGTAGCCCTCAAGATCCTGCCGCAGGAGGTGGCGGCCGACCCCGACCGCCTGGCGCGCTTCAGACCGGAAGCCCGGACCCTCGCCGCGCTCAACCACCCGCACATCGTTACCGTCTTCTCCATCGAGGAACACGATGATGTTCCCTTCATGACGATGGAGCTCATCGAGGGGTGCACACTTGACCAGGGGATTCCTGAGGGCGGCCTCTCGCTGGCGCGGTTCTTCGACATCGCGATTGCGCTGGCCGACGCGCTTTCGGCGGCGCATCGGAAACACATCATCCACCGCGATCTGAAACCCGCGAACGTGATGTTGACCGACGACGGCAATGTGAAGGTTCTCGACTTCGGACTGGCGCAGGCGGTTGACGCGGATGTAGTCCGCCCCGGGGAAGACGTCACCTACCTCGGGCTCACACAGGCCGGGACCATCGTCGGCACGATGCCGTACATGTCGCCCGAACAGATCGAAGCCAAGCCGCTCGATCATCGCACCGACATCTTCTCGCTCGGCATCATGCTGTACGAGTTGGCGACGGGCGCGCGGCCGTTTCGCGGTGATTCGTCGCCGGGGCTCATGTCGTCCATCTTGAAAGATCGGCCCGAGCCGGTTGGGGAACGGCGTCCTGACATACCCGGAGACGTGTGTCGTCTCATTGACCGGTGTCTCGAAAAGCACCCGCGCGACCGCATCCAGACGGCCAACGACATTCTGGTCGAACTGAAGGCACAACGCCGGGCGTGGGAATCGGGGGCTGGTTGGGCAGCCAGGCCGACGGAACGCGTGGCGTCGATCGCGGTGCTGGCCTTCACCGACATGAGTGCCGCGAAGGACCAGGACTGGTTCTGCGACGGCATCGCCGAAGAGATCCTGAACGCCCTCACGCCGCTCAAAGGCTTGAGGGTCGCCGCTCGCACGTCGGCGTTTTCGTTCAAGGGCAAGAGCGACGATCTTCGGACCATCGGCGAGAAGCTGAACGTGACGACGGTGCTCGAAGGCAGCGTGCGGCGGGCCGGCGATCGCGTGCGCATCACGGCGCAGCTTGAGCGACGTGCAGAATGGCTTTCAACTGTGGTCGGAGCGTTACGACCGTGAGCTGAAGGACATCTTCGATGTGCAGGATGAGATCGCGAAGGCCATCGCCGAGCGGTTGGGGTGACCCTCGCCGGTGGCAAGGACTATCGGCTGGTCGAACAGGCCACGATGAACATCGAGGCGTATCAGCTTTATTTGAAGGGCCGCGCGCTGCTGGATCGGCGGGGAGCGAGCGTGCCGACCGCGCTCGTCCTGCTCCGGAAGGCAGTCGAGCTCGACCCAGGCTACTCGCTGGCCTGGGCCGGCCTCGCCGACACGTTTACCGTGCTGGCGTACTCCGGGGCCATGCGAGGCTCTGAGTCGAAACCACGAGGCGATGGCGGCAGCGACACGGTCGATCGAGCTCGATCCCATGTCCGCGGCGGGCCACAACGCCCTGGCGTGTGCGACCCTGCTGTACGAAAACAACCGCGCAGATGGCGAAGCAGGAGTTCGAGCGAGCGTTGGAGCTCAGTCCGAATTACGTGTTGGCCCGCTGCTGGTACGCGCTCCACTATTTCCAATGGGCATGCGGGGAGTTCGAGCAGGGCATCGTGAAGCCCGCCGCGCGCTCGACATCGATCCGCTCTCCGCCTACGTCTCGATGATCCTCGCAGCCTGTTTCTGTTACAGCCGGCCGACTGGACGAGGCGATCGAGACGGCCCGCCGGGCCGTTCAACAGGACCCCGAGTCATTCGTGGCGCGCTGGGCACTCGGCGTCTCGCTGGGAACGGCTGGACGATTCGAAGAGGCGGTCTCCACGCTCGAGGCTGCCGCAGGAATGTCGGGGCGCCACACGCTCGCCCTCACCTGCCTGGCCGGAGTCTTCGGACAGTGGGGGAAGCCGGCGGAGGCGAGCGCGCTGCATCGCGAACTGATGGACAGCGCCTCGCGAGGTTATGTCCCGGCTGCGTACCTTGCCCTTACGGCTGAGGCTGCCGGACAACGCGAAGAGGCGATAGCATTCGCGCGTCGTGCGTGGGATGAGCGCGAGCCACCCTTCATCCTCTGGGCGCGCCACTTTCCGCAATATCGCACGCTACACTCGGATCCGCGGTTTGCCGCGATCCTGCGCGAAATGAACAGACCAGTGCCCGGTTAACGACTTACCGGGAGTTGGCCCCTGTCCCTGGGGACACTTGTATCCACTACGTCGGTATCAGACTGCATTCCTGCACATTAAAAAACTCTAGTAGAAGTTAGTCTGACTCTTTCAGAACAGTCTTGAAGACCGCCGTAGGGGAATATCGGTCGGTGACAATCGAAATGGTTGCTATCACCGTCCACAAAATCGGTGAATCTGAGTAGAGAGAAACGAGGGCGTAAAACGTATGATCAATCCGGTAGAATCTGAGGCGAACCCCAAAGCAAAGGGCAATGCTCTCGAATTTGAGAGTGTGGCAGACATCCTCGAACGTGACCTTGATGCCGTAATTCAGGATTGGCTTACTCGCGTCGAGAAGGAGGCGGATTTGACGTGTATTCCGCTGAACTTCGAGGAGCGCACGGGCCATCTCCCTCAGCTTCTGCACGCTGTGATCGTGCGGTTGCGTCTAGACGAAGGGACAAAAGCTCCGATTTCGGCGGCGGCTGCCATCCACGGAGATTTACGACGCAAACAGGGTTACACGGTAGCGATGGCAGTAGAGGAGTCTCGTCTGCTGCAAGTCGCCATCTTCTCGATGCTACACAAGGATGCGAAGCGTTTGGATTTCAGCACGCTGCTTCCAGACGTTGTAACCATTGCGGACGAGGTGGATGCTCAGTTGAAACAGCAGATGCTGCGGTTCATGGCTGCGGATGCCGCGAAGCTGGCCAAGAATTAAGACTCTTTCTGGATGAAGCCAGGAAGCGTATCGCCGTCAGGATTGAGAAGGCAGATTCGCCAACGACGACTATGGCGCTTTCCCAATCCACCAGAGAACTCTGGCGATGATCCTCCAAGAATGCCCGGCACTGAGCGTCACGGCTTCGTACTCGTTGTTCTCGGGCTGGAGAACGTCGGTGTGGTCGTAGCGCCGAAAGCGCGATATGGTCAGGCCCTTATCTCTGTGCCAGGCGATAACGACCTTCCCATGGAGTGTGCTGACCTCAGTGTCGGAAGAATCGACGGCAACTACAAATCCATCCTGAATCAACGGTGCCATCGAATTCCCGCTAACGCGGAGGCAACTCGTGAAGGAAGGATTGGGGCACCAGTCTTTTGGCGCTGCGATCATGTCTTCGACGGGTGCTTCGGTGAGCAGTGGCAGGTTATCGCTCCTTTCGCCGTATCCCGCGACTGCAACTTTCAACAGAGGGATCGCCACTAGCTGGAGCTTTTCCTCGACCCTCAGAGCGCCGCTTCCAGCGGTCACGATTTCAATATTGTGCGGGGCAGAAGTCTGAGTAACTCGCTTGAGGATGGGCAAGACCCGGAGCACGTCTTCGCTTCGTAGGCCGGCGCGTTCCCAGAAAAACCAACAGGTCGCGTCGCGCGCGAGATTGCCAAGTCCGATGTAGCCGTGCGAAGGAGGTTCCTGAGCGCCGCGCTCCCAGCGGGAAATGGTCATCGCCGAGAAGCCGATTCTGCCGCCAAGATCCGACTGACTCAATTTAAGACGTAGACGCAAATCACGGATGGCCTTCGCCCACGCAGGTCGGGGAGAGTCATTCGCTTTGTGTCCTGTGCCTGCCATAGCCGTCCACGTAACGAATGCTCGACGGTCTCGGACAATGGAATGTACGCTATCGCCTTAATTCGTTGTATGCAAGCCCGGTACGAACCGGATTGAGATATTGAACAGAGAGCCTAGTCATTTAAGCCATATACCTGATAAACGCGGTGGTCTCAATGGGTGGACGCAACACTCAACCCACGCCCAATTTGCAGTGAAAACAAAGGTTAAAACCGCTGGCTGAGGTTAGGTCAGCGGACCACTACGCTGGCTAGGTTTTGATCGAGTCGACCAAACAGAGGGGTTCTGCCGAGGAAACGCTCTCGAATCAGAGCATTGGATGGTGTTGCATCGACCGTTTGAACCGGCACGACTTATCGGGAGTTGGCCGTCGAATCTAGAACTCGCGTTTCGGTGGGCCCCACCCGTCATAGGCGCTCGATCTTCAGGGCTGTGTATTCGCGTTCCAGATCCGTGACGAGGCTTTGGAAGCGAGGCTCGTCACGCAAGGTCTCCAAATGTGGATCCACCCGGAAGAAAGCCCAGCACGGAAAACCGGTTTCCGCGCTGCGCTCCAGCCATGCCAAGGCTGTATCTGTTTGGCGCAGTACCGCGTAAGTACAGGCGATTTGGTAGTAGGTGTGATGCGTGTGACCGAAGGAGCGTGGTGAGTCCAGCGCCCTTCGGGTGCTTTGTAAGGCCAGCTCGGCTTGCCTCCGCCTGGCGTGCAGCATGCCCTGCAGGCTGATAATCAGCGGCTCGTGAGGCAATTGGTCGAGGGCCGCTGCCAGCCGTTGCTCGGCCAGATCGAGATCTCCGCTCATCAGCGGAGGTTGAGCGTGAAACCAGCGAGCATACACGCTTCCAGGTTTTTCCCGAATCCACGCCTCAGCGGCCTCCTCGGCTACAGCGAATTGTCCGCTGTACAGATGGAGAAATTCAAGATTGTTGCTTCGAGTCTTCGGATTCGACCGCTGCGCCAGTTCATAGGCGGCACGCCCTTCAGCAAGTCTTCCGATATGCACACAGATTGACGACATCTTATTGTGGGCCCGCTCCAGATTAGGTTGTGTTGCCAATACTTGTTCTAGCTCGGAGATGGCCTCCGCGTGCTGAAAATTCTTTGCCGGGCTCCACAGGATGAATGCCCGAGCCAAATGTCCCTCCGCCAACAAGGGATCCAGTGTCAGGGCACAGCGGCAGTGGTGTTCCGCTCTCTCCACCCACGTACGCTGCGGATCGAATTCGAATTGCAAATGCATGGCGACATAAGAGAGTGTGGCATGTGCCAGAGCAAATTCGGGATCAAGCTTGACGGCTCTGGACAGGTGCTGGACGGCACTTCGCAGCGTTTCTTCCTTGTCAAAGTAACTCTCGGTGATACCCAGCATGAACTCGTTATACGCTTCAGGGTCGCTGCTGTATCGGTCGCGAGACTTCGGCACCGCCTTGGGGAAACGGCTTCGCAGCGCTTCCACCACCCGGTGTCCGATTTGGTCCTGCACTTCGAATACATCTTCCATCACGAAGTCGTGCTTCTCTGAAAGAGAAGTCTTGTGCGTCATGCAATCGAAGAGTTGCAGCGAGACGCGCCAGTGTGTCCCGAGCTTCTGCACATTCCCCTGCAATACGTGGCGGACCCCCAGATCGCGACCCGCGTGCGCAGGGTCGGTGCCGGCGATGTATTTCAGGATGGCAGAGGTCGGCACGACTGCAACATCTTCAAGACTCCCGAGCATAGTAATCAAAGCATCGGCAAAACCCAGCGAGAAAGCCTTACGTTCTTCGACTTCGCTTAAGAAAACGAAGGGCAGTACGGCAACCGAAGTCAAGGGTTTCGGACTCGCCATGCATGGGCCCGCTGATCGAAGTGGAGTTGCATGGCCCGAGAGCGCTTCCAGAACGGCGTCGGCCGATGGATACCGTTCGGCGGGATTTTTGCAAAGCAGCCTCTGGATAATCGGGGCTAATTCAGCACCCGGCGGCGAAGTGGTCTTAAGAGGCGGGTCATCGTGAAGAATTGCATGCAATATATCGATCGGTGAAATATGAGGCCAAGGGTGTTGCCCCGTCAGCATTTCATACAAGATGATCCCTAGCGAGAATAAGTCGCTGCGCTGATCGATGTTTTTTCCCAGGATTTGCTCCGGAGACATGTAAGCAACGGTCCCCAGGATCCGGCCTGGAAGGCTCGAATCCGTCAGAGTAATGCTCTCCGAATGGACCGTTTGACCAGCCGTCATCCGCTTCGCAAGACCAAAATCCAACACCTTCACATACCCGTCAAGGCGAACCATGATGTTTTGGGGCTTTAGGTCGCGATGTACAATGCCCTCATGATGCGCTGCACGAAGCGCCTCAAGCACCTGCCTTGTGATCTCCAGGCTCCGCTCCACTGGTGGCCCGCGCTTGAGCAAATCGCGCAACGTCTCGCCTTCTACCAACTCCGTCACCAGGTAGTTGGGTCCAACGTCATATAGGGTGCAGATATTCGGGTGGTTTAGAGCCGATATCGCAAGCGCCTCTCGCTCGAAAAGACCGCTGAACCGTTCTAGGGAAATCTTAATGGCCACCTTGCGGCCGAGCCGGGTATCCTCCGCTACGTAGACTTCCCCCATCCCTCCTGTTCCCAGCAGTCCTATAATCGTGTACGGTCCCAGTGTTTTGCCGGGTTTTAGGACTGTTTGCGTTGCTGCGAAGGCCCCGACCGCAGCACATGCGTTTTGGTCCAGCGCTTCGGTGGCGCCACTCTGCTCTAGCAGGGATTGCACCTCGCGGCGCAGATCAGGATCTTCATGACAGGCTTTGTCCAGGAAACCATCACGCCTTGCCGGATCCTGCTCTAGAGCTGAATGGTAAAGCCGCTCGATTTGCCGCCAGCGTTCGGGGTTCATAGCGTCGCCGTCCGGATGATCGGTTGCACGATCTTACTTCACAATGCTTAAAAGTGAGCAATCCGTTCAATGCTGCGCGAGTTGTGGATCGGCTTGGTCGTCGCGGCAGAATTCCTCGCCGCGCGGCCGTGCGGCTGCGCCGCTATCAAGCACCCATTTAAGGTTCGCGTCGCATGGGTCGGCGAAGTCCTGGTAAACGCTAGAGGTTTACCGGTGCGCGTTCACGCTGAGGAGTAAAGCTGGGCAGGTAGTTCCGCGCGCGTCCGGTAAACCCGTTTGGACGTGGCCGTCCGTGGTTGCGGTGGACGCGGGCCCTATGGGAATTCAATTGGGGGAAGGGAGGGTCTTGAGGTGTGCCGAGGCTGTGCTGCAGGGCACAACCCGCGACACTTCGCGCCCAGAAATTGGCTACGGTGAAAAAGTATCGCGAAGACTATCGTTGTCTGGGCCGGAAGAAAAGATCTGTTTGGTGGAGAGCCAGAGAGATACGGAGCGTGCCGCGGCACGCAGAGTTTTTGCGTTGGAGAGAGTGGTTTCATGCAGCAGATTTGATCCGCGGTGGAGATCGGAGTTGGATCTCGGCAACGGTGAGCCTTTCGATGACCTTCATGGGTCCGCCACACTTGGGACAGCGATAAAGACCAGGAGCGTCTTCGGTGGAGGAGGCGTGTTCTTCGGCTGGCGATTCTTGTGTCGCACCCAGCAAGTGAAAGCAAAGCGGCAGAAGAGCGGTGCGCCGACGGTTGGCTAAGAAGCCGAAGTTACGGATGCGCACGAAGCCTTTCGGAAGGATGTGCAGTAAGAAGCGGCTCAAGAATTCATCGAGCGCCAGGGGCAACAACTTTTGTTTGTTGTGGTCAGCGGAATCACGCCAGCGAAAGGTGACTTGGCCATCGGCAAAGGAGACCAGGCGATGGTTGGAAATGGCCACGCGATGGGTGTAGCGGCCGAGATATTGCAGCACATATTGGGGGCCACCGAAGGGGCGTTTCAAGTAGACCACCCAATCTTGTCGATAGAGTGGCCGCAGCCAGGCGGCGAAGGTCTTGGGTTGAGCAAGAAGCTTCAGGTCTCCATAGAAGCTGAGCTGGCCATCCTGAAAAGCCTGCTCGAGAGCGTTGACGAACTTGCCGCGAAAAACTTCCTGTAGCACTTCCTTGGGAAGAAAGTAGTTGTCTCGGGAGTGAACCCAGCGGGTGTGATCGAGTGAGAGGCCGCCGGCCGGCACGACACAATGGACATGCGGATGAGCGGTGAGCTTTTGGCTCCAAGTGTGCAAGACACTGAAGAAACCAATTTCCGCACCCAGGCGTCTCGGGTTGCGAGCGACTTCGAGAAGGGTTTCCGCACTGGTACGGAATAGGAGATCGTAGAGGATCTTTTTGTTCTGCAGCACCAGTGGCACCAAGCGATGGGGCAGCGTGAAGACCACGTGCAGGTAACGTGTGGGGAGCAGTTCTTGCCGACGCGCAGCGATCCAGCGATCCCGAGCAGCGGTCTGACATTTCGGGCAATGGCGGTCCCGGCAGCTGTTGTACGAGATGGGGGCACGATGTCCGCAGCGCATGCACTCATCGAGATGACCGCCGAGGGCGGCGGTACGACACCGCTGAATGGCCCGCAGTACTTTGACGTGCTTCCAACGAAGCCAGTGGCGGTTTCGTTCGATGAAAGCCTCTCCCGCAGCGCGGATGATGTCGGCCACCTCCAGAGGCGGCCGGCTCATCTACTTCTCGTCTGGTGGCTTGTCGTTCAGTGCTAGCGAGTCCAAAGGACTCGCCGTGGCGTTCAGGTGCGGTGTGGAGAGGTGCACGTAAATAAGGGTGTCTTTTAGATCTTCATGACCGAGCAGAACCTGAAGGGTACGGAGATCCGTGCCGGCCTCGTAAAGATGCGTGGCAAAACAGTGGCGAAGCGTATGGGGATGAACACTTTTCTGGAGGCCCGCGCGCTTGGTGGATTTCTGACAGGCGTACCAAACGGTTTTCGTATCGATCGGCCGATCCTTGCGGTAGTTGCTGGGAAACAGCCAGGTGCTGGATTTCCGGTGGTAGAAACGCCAGTGGGCGCGGAGTGCCACGAGCAGCTTGGGACTGAGCATGACATCGCGATCTTTGCGCCCCTTGCCGCCGCGGATGTGCACCACCATGCGCTGACTGTCGATGTCGCTGACTTTCAGATGGGTCAACTCAGAGCGCCGGGCGCCGGTCGCGTAGAGGCTCATGAGCAGGATGCGTTCGCAAGGAGTGCGTGCCGCCTGGATGAGTTGCGCGACTTCTTCCCGGCTAAGAACCGTCGGCAGGCGATGTGTCTTTTTCGGATAGGGAGTATCGGCAACGCTCCAGGCTCTGCGCAGCGTCTTGACGTAGAAAAAACGCAGTGCTGCCAAACGTTGCGTTACCGTGCCAGGCGATTTTCCTTTCCGAAACAACTCCGCCTGATATTCGCGAATGTGTCGAGGGCCTAGGCGATCGGGCGAGCAGCGGAATCGTCGAGCAAAATCTTCGACTGTGCGAACGTAGTGACGTATGGTATTTTGTGCATAATTACGAAGCTGGAGTTCCTCCAGCATCATTTTGCGAAGATGGGTCACAGGAACACCTCCTGTGACCCACATTTACATCAAGCCACGAGCAACCAACGCTCCCTACCTCACGCGTAGCGTCCGCCGCCGGGCGGCTACGTCCAAACGCTAGTTACCGTACAAGTGAAATCGGCCTAATTCTCAATGTGTGGAGTCGAGGTGTGGCGCGGTGGTTTAGGTGGAGCCTATCTGTTACCGACCCTTTCGTCGGTCGGTGCCTCACTAGCTCCGCCATGCTTCCGTTTCCACACCCCGCTCATCGAACCGGACGTGCGGATTTGCCGCATCCGGCTCTCGGAGAAGACTCACGCAATCGCCGAGGCCATTGCATGTGACGCTGGCTGCAACTTCTGAAAACAGCTTGGGAGTTGTCAGGCTCTTCGCCAATCTCCCTTTCGTCGTCGCTTCTTGCGTCCGCCTTCAACTGAGGCCCCTTCCCTCCGCCGGAGTTATAGCAGAGTCGTTTCGCAATCCGATGTCCTCGATTAACGACTTTCATCTCGGTGATGTGGTCCGTGTAGCTTTCTAAATTCGGAGGCCGTCAATCCTGTAATCCGCTTGAAGGCGAACGCCATGTGCGCGTGACTGCTGAAGCCAGCATCGAGGGCCAAATCGGTCAACGTCGAATATGTCACCTTCCCCGGAGCACGGAGCCGTTCCGCCACGAAGTCAATCCGTAGTTTACGAACAAAGGCCCCAGTGGTCACACCATAAACCCGACGGAACTCTCTTGCGATACGAACGGGATGCACGCCAACAGATTGAGAGAGGCCCTGTAGAGAAACAGACTCGCGAAAAGAATCGGCCAACATGTTTTTGGCCCGCTCCAGCCACGGAGGAGCATACTGCGCTCGACGACGTCGGTCTCTTTTCCATCTCCCGAATAACTCCAGGAGAGATCCTTCCACGATCAATCCGGAAAGATCGTCGGGATTCTTGATCTCCTGATGAATCGCGACGCCTAAAGCGTAAAGATGACAATCCCTGGTCACTCTGGGAGTCAGTCCGTCGAATTCGGGACCGAGTCGATGTATCCACACCGGATCAATCTTGCTCACCAGGCAGCGTGCCCCGCCTGGGCCGAAAATGTCCGCATGCCGTTGAGCAGGAGGTAGGTACAAAACACTTCCAGGATGAAGCTCGATGCTGTGGCGACCTTCGGTATGCGCAGCGAAGCCGGACAAAATGAGCACTAAGCATGCTTCGTCGTGGTAGTGAGGCAGGATGGAAGCGCCGCGCCGGTAGTGCGCTTCTGTAGACTGGACATTGAGGCACAAAAGTGTGTTCTTCCCGTGGGTCGTCGAAAGCTGCATCGGCAGATCATACTCGAAAAAACTCGAGGACATTAGGTCGTACTGCCCTGGTCTTCAATTTGCCAGCAGGTCCAAAACCTGGAGAGTCGCACTGGCGTTTCTCCGGGATTACTCCCGGCGCTCTCCGAGTAGCCAACGATCCACCCGATCGCCCGCTGGATTACCGTACGGCCGGGGATTCCGATGTACTCTCGGATGTCGGACGAAAGAACCCCAGACGCAAGATTCGGAACGCGGTGATCGGTGCTTGTTATCTTTGGCGGCCTGCCAGGCGTCGGTAAGACAGCGATTGCTCAAGTGCTCGCGCGTCAGATCGGCGCAATGTATGTACGTATCGACTCGATTGAACAGGCGATCCGGGATTGCACTCCTGTAGTTCCACCACCTCTAGATGAGGCAGGCTATCGGATTGGGTTTGCTATTGTGCGAGACAACCTTCGCATCGGCCGCAAAGCAGTTGCGGACTCGGTTAATCCGCTGCTCATCACGCGCGATGCTTGGCTTAATGTGGGGCAAAACGCTCAAGTAGAAACCGTTGAAATCGAGGTTATTTGTTCAGATTCTCGTGAACATCGATCCCGGGTGGAAACGCGGCTACAGGACATTTCTGGATTGAGACTGCCGACTTGGGAGGAGGTAGTCTCGCGCGAATATCATCCGTGGAATCGCGAACACATTGTGATTGACACCGCTAACAGAAGCGTGGCGCAGAACGTTAAGATTCTTCGAGAGGCGCTTCCCTCGAAATAGGCAATGGTGCTTTGTTTTCTGGCCGAATGACGGGCTGTGCGGAAGTAATTCCAGGAGATCTGATCCCGCCGTCACTTGCGGCTTGCCGACGACTCGGGAGTTGATCGTCACAAGCGCGTTTATCGATGCCGAACCACAAGCTTATCGGTGCCAGTTGGGTTTCAATTTGTTGGCCATAGGCCCTCGTCAGGGGAAATCACGTCGTATTCACTTGTCACCAATCCACTCTTGTATTGCCGAGTATCGACGTGGCGGAGCTTGATATCCCGTGGCACGCTGCTGAAAAGAGGAATCCCCTCTCCGATCAACACCGGTACGCGCGTGACGGTGAGCTTGTGAATGTGGCCAGCACGCAGGAACTGTTGGACCGTGATCCCGCCGTCGACATAGACGTGCTTAGCTCCGGTCGCTGCGAGCTCGCTGACGATGTGATGCGGCTCACCGCCCATTTGTTCAACACGTCCTGTGATTCCCGAAAAATCGAGAGGACGATGGCTTAGAACTACGACGCGCCTATCGCCGTAAGGCCAACCCGGTAACTTCAAAACAACTTCGAACGTGTTGCGACCAATGAGAATGGTGTCGACACTGGCGATGAACTCATCGTATCCGTGCGGCTCGCCGCCATCAGCTGGCAGGAAGTCGTAATCGCCGTTCCGGCGCGCGATGAAGCCATCAAGACTGGTTCCAATGAACACAGACAACTGCATGGTTCACCCCTTGGCCCTCGAAGAAGCCTAGCTTACGTTGAAGATTTCCGGACGAAAGTTGTAGCCAAAGTTTGCCGTCATTGTGCCGGTTCCCCTTCGACGATAAATAGTCGGCTCTTCGTTGCTTTTTGCCTGAACGGCCTAATCGCCTCATATTCTGGAGAATCGTACCATTTGCGAGCTTTCTCCACGCTGTCGAAACCGATTACCACGATGTAGCCCTTTGGCGGTTCGCCCTCGAGGGACTGGACCTCGCCTCCACGAACGACATAGTGGCCATTAAAGGACGCTACTATTTGCGGGGCCTTGTCGCCATATTTCTGTAATGTAGTGGGGTCGGTTACCTCGACTTCCGCGATCACGTAGCCAGGTGGCCTCTTGGCTTGCTCCGCCCGAATTGTCATGGCGCCAGCAACCCCGATGCAAACGCCGGCCAGCACTGCCAGCGCCAGTTTCTGGTTTATTTTCATAGGTTCATTCTCCTGCGTGTGTTTGTTGTACCCGGCTGCCCGATCAAAATCGCGCTATGCCAAATCTCGCACCACTTTATCGGCGAGAAGTCCGTCGGACGCATGTAGGTCAAATCCACCTTTTCCACCAACTTGTTGGCCTGCTCGGATTTGATCACCTCTTGAAACTCCGGGTCGGCCCGCATCGCATGCCGGTTCTTTTTCGCTTCCTCCCGCCCAGGACGAGCCACGAGGAATTTGCACCACTCCTTCGGCCGTTGGGATCGTGCTAAAATTTTTCATTTAGGTTTTGAATCGTACCGTCCAAGGACCGTCATATCAAACCACTGGTGAACACGGTCCGCTCGTCGACGAAACAAAGTTTATTCCCGAAGGGATCCGTGCAATAAAAACTGCGTTCACCCCAGGGCTGTGTTTCGATCGGACGGAGGATCGTGCCGTTGGGTCGTCCGCTCACGCGCTTGTAACATGCATCGAGATCGTCTACCGCGAGGTACACATGGTCCGGATTCGGCTTGGCGTCCCAGGCGTCGCCATCAGCTCTCGGATCGACGCACGCAAGAATGGCGCTGCCACACCCGAAGTAATGCCGCCCGGGAGAGACTCGCTTTCCGGGTTGCTCCAGGACAGCAGAGTAGAAGGCTGCGGCGTCCTCAATGTTTAATGCGGGAATGATGAAGCGGAATAGTCGAGTCGATCCCATATTACCTCCGGTCGCAACAATGTGTGTTTGTTCGAACGCTTTGGCAATTAGGCACTTTAAAGTACCCTGTTCGCTTGGTGCCAAAAATGAGCAAACACGGTGCAATCTATGTCGAGCGGGACCAATGCCCCGTTTACACGGCGATCAGGGTGATTGAGGGTCGCTGGAAACCAATGATTGTTCGCCGCCTCGGCGATGCCTCTCGTGGATTCGGCGAGCTTCGGCGCACCATGCCTGGAATAACAATCAAGGTGCTCAGGCAACACTTGCGGCAGCTCGAAGCTGAAGGCATCGTGACACGATTGGCGGAGCTGAGACCAACGCTAAGAGTGCGCTATCGGTTGACGCCGCACGGCCGCACGCTCGGCCCTGTGTTCGAAACGTTGTGGGCCTGGGGCAGGATCCATCTTGAGCACTTGGAAGATGCAAGAGCTAAGCTCACCAAATCACAAGGTCGTTAAGGCACGAATTTGGAGCCCCAGTCGCCTTTATCTGATGGGTGATCAACTATATGTTAAGTGAAATAGGTTTTGAGCCGATTCGCTCGCCGACCGTTGAGTCACTAGAGCATGGTTTGAGTCCTGGTAAACGTAGCGACACGAACGCGCTGAACCCGCAGCCCATCAGAATTGCGGCTATCCAGGTAGCCGTTGTTGGCATAGTGCCCATGTCCCGATTCGCCCAATCATACCTCCAGGTTATCTAAGAGGCCAAGTCCCG
>CAVSNL010000016.1:0-94233 GCA_963729285.1 uncultured Acidobacteriota bacterium | reverse complement strand
GCTAGTGCTTTACCGGATGCGCGTTCTCGGTGAGGGAGTGAACGGAGGCGGGGATCTCCGCGCGCGTCCGGTAAAGCCGTTTGGACGTGGCCGCCCGTGGTTGCGGTGGACGCGGGCGCTATGCAAATTCAATTGCGGGAACGAGCGGTATTAAGCCGTGCTGAGACTGTGCTGCAGGGCACGAGACATGACACCGTGCGCGCGGAAATTGGCTACGGCGAAAAAGTATCGCAAAGACTGTGTTTGAACAAGCTGGACGGACGGATCGATTGGGCGACCAGGCGCAGCGGTACGGGGCGCCCGGAAGGATGCAGAGTGTTCGAGTTGGAGAGAGTGGTTTCATGCCGCAGCGCTGATCTGTGGTGGAGAACGAAGTTGGATTTCAGCAGCGGAGAGCCTTTCGATGACCTTCATCGCTCCACCGCATTTAGGGCAGCGCCAAAGACCAAGCGCTTCTTCAGTGGAAGCAACGTGTTGTCCAGCTTGCGGCTCTTGGGCTGAGCCCAGTAATTGAAAGCAGAGAGGCAGGAGCGTGGCGCGTTTGCGGTTGGCCAAAAAGCCGAAGTTACGGATGCGCACAAAGCCTTGCGGAAGGATGTGCCGTAAGAAGCGGCACAGGAACTCGTCGAGCGATAGAGGCAGCAACTTCTGTTGGTTGTGGTCAGCGGAATCACGCCAGCGAAAGGTGACTTGGCCATCAGCGAAGGAGACCAGGCGGTGATTGGAGATGGCCACGCGATGGGTGTAGCGGCCCAGATATTGCAACACATATGCGGGACCACCAAAGGGACGTTTCAAATAGACCACCCAGTCTTGCCGGAACAGTGGCCGCAGCCAGGCAGCGAAGATCTTGGGTTGCGCAAGAAGCTGCAGGTCTCCCTGGAAGTTGAGCTGGCCATTGTGGAAAGCCTGCTTAAGAGCGTCGACGAACTTGCCGCGAAAAACTTCCCGCAGCACTTCCTTGGGAAGAAAGTAGTTATCTCGTGAGCGAACCCAGCGGGTGTGATCGGGCGAGAGGCCGCCGGCAGGAACGACACAATGAACATGCGGATGAATTTTGAGTTTTTGGCTCCAGGTATGTAACACGCTGAAGAAGCCAATCTCTGCGCCGAGGTGTCTCGGATTGCGCGCGACTTCGAGAAGGGTTTCGGCACTGGTGCGGAACAGGAGATCGTAGAGGATCTTCTTGTTTTGCAGGACCAGTGGCGCCAAGCGGCTGGGGAGTGTGAAGACCACGTGCAGGTAGCGGGTCGGGAGAAGCTCACGTTGACGCGCAGCGATCCAGCGTTCCCGTGCAGCGATCTGACACTTCGGGCAGTGGCGATTGCGGCAGCTGTTATACGAGATGGTGGCACGATACCCGCAGCGGGTGCACTCATCGAGATGACCGCCGAGTGCGGCGGTACGACACCGGCGAATGGCCAGCAATACTTTGCTGTGCTCCCAACGGAGCCAGTGGCGATTTCGTTCGATGAAAGCATCTCCCGCGGCGCGGATCAGGTCGGCCACCTCCAGCGGTGGCCGGGCCATCTACTCTTCCTGCGGCGAACGGCCTTCGAGCGGCAGCGAATCCAACGGACTTGAGGCTGCATGCAGGTGACGTTGGGAGAGATGCAGATAGCGGGCCGTCTCTTTCAGATCGTTATGACCTAACAGGATTTGAATGGTGCGCAGGTCAGCACCATCCTCGAGTAGATGGGTCGCAAAACAGTGACGAAGGGTGTGAGGGTGAATATCTTTCTGGAGGCCCGCTCGCTGGGCGGCTTCCTCGCAAGCGTTCCACACCACCTTGGTGGTGATCGGAGTATCACCGGTATGCCAGCGGTTGCCAGGAAACAGCCAGGCGCTGGGCTTGCGCGGTAATCCGCGCCCGTGCTCACGCAGCGCCTCGAGTAGTTTTGGGCTGAGCATCACATCCCGGTCTTTGCGTCCCTTGCCGCCCAGGATGTGAATCACCATGCGTTTGCTATCGATGTCGCTGACTTTCAGGTGTGTCAATTCAGCGCGTCGTACTCCGGTGGCGTAGAGCGTCATCAGCAGAGTGCGATGGAAGGAAGTGCTGGCGGCCTGAATGAGTTGAGCAACTTCTTCCTTGCTGAGGATCGTTGGCAGGCGATGCGCCCCTTTCGGGTAGGGAGTGTCGGCGATGCTCCAGGCTCTCTTGAGCGTCTTACAGTAAAAGAACCTTAAGGCTGCCAGCCGGACCGCGACGCTACCCGCTGACAACTTGCGCTTCTCAAATAACTCCGCTTGGTATTCGCGAATGTGTCGAGGGCCTAAGCGATCAGGGGAGCAGTTGAAGTGTCGAGCAAAATCTTCGACTGCGCGGATGTAGGAACGTGTGGTATGTTGAGCGTAATTACGGCGCTGGAGTTCTTCCAGCATTATTTTTCTGAGATGGGTCACAGGGACCTCCTTGTGACCCAAAATTTATCTCAAGCCATCAAGCAACCAACACTCCACTACCTCACGCGAAGCGTCCGCCGCCGGGCGGCTACGTCCTAACGCGCTTACCGGAGAAGTCCTATAAAAGGAAATGTCAAGAGACATATCTCTCCGTTGGCTCGGTGCCAACACTTTTTTGTTTCGGCATTCAGCCCAATCGTTTGAACATGCACGCGCGATCGACGAGTGGTCTTCATCAGGAAGCCGTTGCTTCGTTTCGTAGTATGAATCGGTGAGAGTGTTCTTCCCGCCTGTGGTTCCATTTCATTGTCGTGACGGCGCCATCCGTTTCTTGAAACTAAACAAGCGTAACGGTTATCTGCCCAGCTAAGCGGTAACTCATGGTCCTATTGGAGACTCGTGGCCTATGACTTTCTTTGGTTATCCAAGGGGGCATAGGGTGGAATCGGAGACTCTCGTGTTGGAACAACATGGTGGCCTGATTTCTCCGGTGGATACTCTCCCTCGAACCAAGCGTCTCAAGAACCCGACGGCCACCGCCAAGGATGATCCCCAGGATGGAACGGACTCTCTGTCAGAGGCGCTCAAGCTGCTTGTTTTAAATAGTTGGCGTCGAAACTGACTCCTTTCTTCCAGACGATCAGAGTGATCGCGGCAATCTTCCGCGCCAAGGTGAGACGAGCCATCGTTGGTCGCATCCCTTTGCCGAGCAAGTTCTGGTAAAAATCGCGGAGCGGTCCAGCGCAGGTGCTCGCCCTCATGGCCGCACCCTTGAAGACATCCTTGAGATCGTGGTTATGGTTCGCATTTAGCCCACGAAGTTGCGGTGGTTTCTTGGAACGTTGCAGCTGTCCCTGGATAGAGCGGTATTGCGCGCTGTCGTGAGTCTCCAACGCAAGCCCGCTGTAGGTCCACAGTTGGCGCTTGGTGCGGAAGCGGTGGGGCGTCTGCATCAACGCCACCAAGTGAGCCGCCCGAAGCGAACCAATACCAGGAATTTGGCGTAGCAACTTCGTTGCGCGGTGCTTCCTAGCCTCGGCCAGCAGCTCTTTCCGGGCTTGTTGGCGCAAAAAACGCAGGGCGTCGAGTTGTTGGTAGTAAAGCTCGGCCCGCCGGCGCACGCCAGGTTCCGTGATCTTGCTCAACCATTCCGAGCGGTAACGCGGTGCGTAGACTTGCGTCCCGGCACAGGGAATAGCCCAGCTTCGATACAAGGCCTTGAGCCGATTCATCACCCGCACCAGATCCTTGCTAATCGTCAAATAGCTTCGGGACAATTCCTTCAACATGCGCAGGCCGTTCTCTCCATGGTAGACCGCGGAAAGCGCTCCATTGCGCAGCAGTTCGGCCAATTTCTTGGCATCGATGCGGTCACTCTTGCTGCCTTCTTTCAGCAAGGCATTCTTTCGGGGATTACACACTACGAGCTCGGTGACGTGTGGCTTCAACAGGTCATACAACCAGGCCGCCCAAGTGCCTTCTTCAAAGGTGACCTGCAGGTTGCCGCTTAGTCCTTGGAAAAACTGGAGAATCGTGCTGGCCTTGGTTTCGATGATGCATTCCATCACCAGCTTGCCGGAGGAATTTAAGACCGCGATGGAGATCGCTTCCTTGTGAACATCCATGCCGATATACTTCACACTATCCATAGACAGGGTGCTCCTTTCTGGAGAGGTTCGAGCGGACACTCAAAACCCTACTCCAAAAGGGGCGCCCTTTTACAATGTGTGGATTTTCACTTTAACGCGGAGTCCCCGTTCCAGATTCTCGCAGTCACTTTGTTGCCTGAGAGCAGCGTGCCGTGGTGTAACCCGGCTTGATTACGGCGTAGATAAGATCGCAACGCTGGTCGTAACGCAGGAAGGCGCTCTTCATAGCGTTGATAGTGATCTTTTCGAAGTCCTCCAGGGACAGACCAAAGGTATCTTCAGCAGCCTCGAATTCCTTAGTCGTAGTCGTGTCGCTCATTAACCGGTTATCGGTGTTTAGGGTGACGCGAAATTTCTCCTGATATAGGACCTTAAAGGGATGCTCGGACAAGTTGCGTGTGGCCCCTGTATGGACGTCGCTTAGCAGGCAAATCTCCAACGGGATCCTTTTGTCGAGCACGTATTGCGCGAGGTCGCCCAATTTCACTGCCTTGCCGTCCGTGACCGCAATGTCATCGATTAATCGTGACCCATGCCCGATCCGGTGTGCTCCACAGTATTGAATGGCCTGCCAAATCGATTCTTTTCCAAAACTGTGCCATCTTAGGGGTTCACCCCATTTTGGGGTGAACCCCTAAGATGGCACAGTTTTTTTGGACACAGCTTCCGCTTTCGTAAAAGCGTTCTTGCATCTCCTAGCAGGAGAAGGGGTCTGGGGAAGGGGACGGCATTTGAGTCCCTTTCCCCAGCAGCCCTTTAGAAATCTTTTTGTTGTTCTCTTTGTTCTCAAAAAACACCATCGTTGCGCTTCGAGATTCGGCCTGGCTTTCGGCCTGTTGCTCGAATTCTTCCGGAGGTCGATAACCCAGGGCGGAGTGCAGCCGCTGCCGATTGTAATATTCCTCGATGAACTCTTCGATGTTCGCCCGCAAATGTTCCAGGTCGTCGTATTTGTCGTGGGCGTAGATTTCTTCCCGCTTTAGCGTCTTCATGAAACTCTCGCAACTGGCGTTGTCGTAGGGGTTCGCTGGTCGGCTCATGCTCGGAATCATGTGGTACTTCTCGAGGATGGCGATATATTCCCCGCGAGCGTATTGCAGGCCTCGATCCGAGTGATGCACGAGGCCGGGTTTCGGTTGTCGGCGCTCGATGGCTTGTTCCAGCGCTCCGACGGTGAGCCGCATCGCCAGGGTACGATCCAGCGCCCAGCCCACCACTTTGCGAGAGAACGCATCGAGGATCACCGCCAAGTAGACAAATTCCGCCTTCAGCCGAATGTAGGTGATATCCGCTACCCAAAGCTGATTGATCCCGGTCAGTTTCATCCGAGCCGCTAAGTTCAGATAAATCTCGAACTTGTGGTTCGAGTTCGTGGTGACCTTGAAGCACTTCGGTTGTAGGGCCAGCAGGTTATCTTTCCGCATGATCCGCACCACGCGTTTGTGGTTCACCTGCATTCCCCGGCGGCGGAGTTCCGCGGTGATTCGTCGATATCCGTAACGACGACGATGCTCCAGGGCAATCTGTTGGATGACCGATTGAACCTCGGTCTCTTCTTCCGCAGGTCGCTGCTCTTTCAGCGATCGATAGAAACTTCTGCGACTGACCGGAACCAACTGGCACATGCGCTCGATACTCAGGCTGCCTTGCAAAAGCATTACTTCTCGGATCTGCTCGAAGATCCCGTCTCGCCAGTTTCGCCGCTCTTCTGGCGTCGAGCCTCGACCTTTTGCAAGGCACCTCTGAAAAAATCCGCTTCCAGGGTCTTCTCTGCCAATAGCTGCTTCAAGCGATGGATTTCCTTGCGGTGAGCCGATGCGTGCGTGCTGGGCCGTGACGCTTCTTGTCCTGGTTCAACCATCTCCAGCTTCCTGCGCCACTTGTACAAGCACCTCGGTCGTACCCCGAGTTCTCGCGCTAGCTCACCGACATCTTCGCAAGTCTCCATCCGTGCGACAGCCATTCGCTGAAATTTCCGGGAGTATCTCTTTCTCTCCACTTATGTTTCCTTTCCCGGAAACTGTGCCCAATTTTGTGTGCCACTTCAAGGGTTCACTCCAAAACTTGGGTCCAACTTGGGTCCAATAACCCCCGAATATGATACAAAACGGTGGTGCAAAAAGTACGCAGAGCCAAGGAAAAGCAACGAGATATCACATCTAGATTTATCTTCTAAGCAGAGGGTCGCCAGTTCGAGTCTGGCCGGGCGCGCCACTTCGCCAAAAAACTCCGACGATTCTTCGCCTCTGGACAACAGGCTCGCCCGTCAACGCCAATGCAACAACGCATCCCCCACCGCGCCGATGTCCAGCGACAACTGCCGCTCCGGACGCGAGCAATCCAAATCCGTATTCGCCTGATACAGGTCCTGCACCGGCGTCCGATACGGCGGATCGTTGACGCCGATCTGCAAAAATAGCGGTCCGCCTTTCATGTTCTCCAGCGTCGTCACTCCATCTTTCGTCCACAACGATTGATTCTCCCCGTTCACCAGAATGTCGTAAGC
The DNA here is from genome assembly GCA_963729285.1 of uncultured Acidobacteriota bacterium. Taxonomy (GTDB): domain Bacteria; phylum Acidobacteriota; class Terriglobia; order Acidiferrales; family UBA7541; genus Acidiferrum. Next base: position 87,672 of record CAVSNL010000016.1, on the reverse strand, counting down.
CCTCGAAGACGCCTTCTTCGCCGTGTACCCCACGCGAATGCTGATCGTGCAAGCGCCGCCTCTCGCCGCATCGACCCGCTCCCCTTTTGCCACCTGCACCTGCGCCAACATCTGCGAATGAATCGACGCCGCCATTCCCAATGCCGCTTTTCCCAGCGGCTGCTTCTCAAACGGCCGGCTCCCATTCGTTCGCGCCATCGCCGTATAAACATTTCGCCCTTGCCGCACGGTGTTCGACGCGGAACCCCCATAATCCAGGCCACCCTTGACCGCATCGAGCAGCGCGTCGTTACGGCTCACCTTCGCGCTGTAAGTCGACGGCGAACCCAATTCCTTCGCGTTCTGCGCATCCAGCAACTTGGCTTCCACGTGCAAAATAAAATCGCCCTTTTGCGGCTTGTCGGTCGGCAGCAGCGTCGTCACCAATATGCTGTCTACTCCGGTGGACTGCGTGTATTCCAGCATCGATTCCGGAATCAACGGGCTGTACAGTCCTCCTGGATTCAGCAACACAATTTCAAACGGCGCCCCACCCAATTTGTCGTACACCATCGCCGTCAGGTTCTGCGCAAACTGCTGCCCGAACGAATCTCCCGAGGTGTCAAACGTCGGCATGATCCCCACAATTCTCTTGCCACCATTCCCTTGCGCTTCCGCTCGTCCGCCGCCAAGGAATAGCAAACACACCACCAACATCCGTGCGAATTTCATCCCAGCCCTCCCAATCCACATCGCGGAGCGCGCAACCGCCGCGCGCCCCGCGGCCTATGTAGGCGCCGGACTTTAGTCCGGCCAGCCCACATCATGTCGCACGCTGACCTCAGTCCTCAGTGCGGCGCAGGCGCCGGCGTCGATGTTTTCTTAACCGCGGGTTTCGCCGCAGGCTTCGCCGGCTCCGACGTCGTAGTCGCCCTGCCACTGTCCGCCCTCCGGTAGCCCGGGCAACCACTTCCGCCGCGCTCGCCACACCCACGCTTCCCTGCGCTACATTCAGCGAATCGACATTCTTCGTGCTGACCACCGACGCAGGCGGCATATACCAGCTCTTGTCTCCGATCAGCAGAAAGTAGTCATAAATGATGTACATGTTCCCAGGCAGCTGTCCCATGTGCTGGCGCTGATACAACGCAACATAAGTCTTCAGCTCTTTCTTGATCTGATCCTGCAATCCAGGATCGTTCTGTGAAATTTGAAACAGCGCATCTTCCAGATGCGGCTCTGCATAAGCCCCACGGTCCGCATCGTATTGAATCGCTTGCAGGAATTCGCTCATCGCCTGCTGCTTTTCTTCCGGCGTTCGCCCGGTCGCGATCATCACCTGCCCGAGATAGTAATGCGCGCGCGGATCGTTCGACCGCAATTTCACCGCCTGATCCAAATCGTCCCGCGCCTCATCGTACAGATCGTAGTCAAGTGCGCTCACGCCGTTATCTCGTTTCAGCGCCGACATCAGCAATTGAAACTCCGGCCCCGAACTCACCAGTCCCTTCTTCGCCCGCGCTTCCAGATCAGCTTTGTACGCGCTGGTAATCAGTCGCGTGATTTGTGCCTGGCGCTCCCGAGTCCGCTCTGGCTTGCCGATGAATCCCAGTCCCACCCGGCTGTCCCGCCCCACCAGGTTGTCGAGTCGCGCATACATTCTCGGGATTTCGCGCGCATCATAGTTTTGGTCCAGCATATATTTCAGTCCCGCCTCATCGGCTTCATCCTCATACACCGCAGACCATTCGGTCGGCTGAAATCGATTCCGGAACAATAATCCCCCGGCGATTCCTCCAGCCGCGCCGATCGCGCCTCCGATCAAAGCCCCGGAATAGCCGCCCGCCGCTCCACCGATCGCTGCGCCACCCACCGTTGAGGCCACCCCAAAGATCGTCCGCTTCTTCGCAACGTCCGCGGTCTTCTCGTGATCGAATTCCTCTTCCAGAATCTCGTTGCGGATCATGTTGTACGTATGCCTCTTCTCCACGTGCGCGATCTCATGGCCCAGCACGTAAGCAAGTTGCGCCTCGCTGTCCAGCATGGAGACCAATCCCGTCGAAATATAAATCGTTCCCGTCGTCAGCGCTTCCGCTCGCGGCACCGGATCCAGCAGCAACCGGAACGAATACAAATTCGGCGACCCCTGCGGCACAATCTTCTGCCCCAGCGAGTTCACGTACCGCACCAGAATCGGATTGTTGTACAACTCCCCAAAGTTCTGCCGGAACGTCGCCAACTCGGTGACCGACAATTGCCCCGCCCTGGACGACTGGTTCACGTTAAACGCAAACTCCATATCCGCCCGCCGGTGCGCGTCCCACGTATCCTGGATTCTCTTGATCACCTCGGGGCGCTGCGCGATCTCCGCCAATTTCTTCTTGTCTTTATCGTTGTACTCCGTCGCCGTCTGCGCAAACAACGGCAAGATCGCAAACAGCAGTATGAACTGCATCGTCGCAAATCGGACGAAAGCCGAAGGCCGAATCATTGGACTCCTCCTGTCTTCCCGCGAACAAAATGGTATTCGAGCGCAGTGCGTTCTTTTTTGGAATTTCCGGCAAAAGGCGCTCGGAGAGACTACTCGCAACTAATAACGCACCGCCATTTTTGTCAAGCAAAATGCTCTCATTTCACGATGACAAGACACGCATGTTCCACTACAATCTGCTCACTGATTGAGTCCCATTAAGCGAGTCCACTTCATGAGTCCGGTCCGGTGAATTCGATGCGCATCGGTGCATGCCTTTCGCTGACGTTGTTCTGCGTCGCTCTGCTTTTTCCCGCCACCGCCGCCGATATCGCCGAACCCATCACTCTCGAAATCCCACAAATGCAATTGCAGTTGGAACCCAACAGCGCCGCCGTCATCGCTTCCGTCGATTTCGATCAACTCCTGATCCACATCGCAAAAAGCCCCACGCAAGTAAGCCCCGGCTCGCTGTTCACCAGGATCAACACGCAAGCCGCCAACATGATCATGACCACCACGACGACATCCGACGGAATCCTCTGCAAGCTGGATCTAAGCCATCACGAAGGTTTCCATCTCCAGCCAGGCCGCAACTCCGTCGAGTTTTCCTTCACCGATCTCAGAACGCGCGTCCACTACGCCTCGTTCCTCCTGCAAACCTCCGACACCCCGGCAACTCGCGACCATAAGCGCGCCTCCATCACTCCCGATCGCCCGGTAGCAGGCGCCGACAAATTCGCCGTGGTCGTTGGCATCGCCCGTTACTCCGACACCGCCGGCGGCATCACCAACCTCCAATTCGCCGACCGCGACGCCCAGGATTTCCGCGACTTCCTGCTCTCTCCCGACGGCGGCTCCTTCCCCAAAGACAACATCCGCCTGCTCCTCAACGACGACGCCACCTCGCAAAATGTTCGCAGCGCCCTCTTCACTTTTCTCACCAAAGCCCAGCCGCAAGACGAAGTAGTCCTCTACATCGCAGGCCATGGCGCGCCCGATCCCAACGATCCGCGTAACTTGTATCTTCTCACCTACGACACAAAGATCGATGACATGGGCGGCACCGCCTTTCCCATGTACCAGCTTCAGGACGTCTTCACCCGCGTCATCAAAGCGAAACGCGTAGTCACCTTCGCCGACACCTGCCACAGCTACGGCTTCAGCGGCGCCAGCGCCCACGGCAAAAAATCCAACAATCTCGTCAACCAATATCTCTCCCACTTCGCCAACGATTCCGATCGCGCCGTAATCACCGCCAGCGACATCAGCCAGCTCTCCTACGAATCCGACAAATGGGGTGGCGGCCACGGCGTCTTCACCTTCTTCCTCCTGAAAGGTTTGCACGGCGAAGCCGACTACAACAAAGACGGCACGGTCACCGCAGGCGAGTTGTTCGCCTACATCCACGACAGCGTAGACAAAGCCACCGAAGGCAACCAAAGCCCCATGGCCCTCCCAGGCCTGGCCGAACACCTCCCGCTCTCAGGCGTAGGCCTACGCAAAAGCTCCCACGCGGCATTCCTGATCGATTCTTCCTTCGCCCTTACCCCACCCTGTAGCCGCGGTCTCTTTTCAGACCGCGGGGTTTAGATGACACAAAAACATATCGCGAACCCGCAGGCCACCACTCCGTCCCACTACCTCCCGATCGTCGCGCTCGCGCTGATCATAACCGCGCTCGTCTTCGCGATCGATCACCGCGGCGCCCTCGCTTCCCTCGACCTCCACGCCTACGACCTCCTGACCGCCATCCCATATTCTCGGCTCGCTCCACCCACCCAGCCCTACGAAGGCACGGTTTTCAACGTCGATTTCGACGAATCCTCCGTCCGCCAATACAACGCCTTCCCTATCCCCCGCCAACTGCTAGCCGAAATCCTCTCCAAAATCGCCACGGGCAAACCCTCAGTAATCGGACTCGACATAATCCTCGATCGCCCGCGCCAGGGCAGCGAAGACCAACAATTAGCAAAAGCCATTGAAGACGCCGGCAACGTGATCCTGATCAGCGAATACGGTTTCGGCACCCATCCCCAGAATGTTCCGCTCGACCTCTTCAAAAACGCCGCCGCAGGCGTAGCCTTCGCCGATCTCCCTCTCGACGAAGACGGCGCCGTCCGTCGAACCTTCCTGCGAGTCACTACCAAAGACTACAAAGCTCTCTCCTTTCCCGTAGCTCTAGCCGATCTCTTCTCCAACCAGCACCTCCGTCCAGGCGGCCACCAATTTCCTCTTCTTCGGCACAAAAAAACTCCCGCTCGCAACCACCAACCCGGACACCGCGTGGATCCGTATCGATCCTGAAGCCGCTCAACGCCGCCTGGTTCCGGTAAGCGTGCTGCTTTCTCCGAGTTTCGACCCCGCACTCTTCGCAGGAAAAATTGTTGTGATCGGCCAGTCCAGCGAAATGGGTCGCGACATCTTCGCCACGTCACTCACTCGCGCGGGCTTCTCGATCGCAAGCCGCGATTTTCTTTCCGGTGGAGAAATTCACGCCGCCGCCGCAGACACGTTGCTGCAGCGGCAACTACCTGAGCACGGCAGGCCTGCTCCCGCGAATCGTCGCTGGATTCGCACTCGCTCTGTAGTGATCGTCATCGCGTTTCGTTACCGATGGTATGTCGCGGCAGCCATCACCCTGTTTCTCGCAGCGGGAATTTTCCTCATCGCTTCAGCTCTATTCACCAGCAATCACCTCTGGCTCCCCTTCGTCTCCATCGAAGCTTGCCTGCTAGCTGCCCTACCCGCAGGCCTGGGCTACCGCTCGGTAGAAGAGCGCCGCCTCAAAAACGCCATGGAAGCCGAGCGCCGCCAGCTCATGGGCCTCTTCGAGCGTTACGTTTCCGCCGACGTAGCCGCCGAAATCTGGAAAAATCGCGATCAAATCGTCCTCGCCGGCGAAGAGCGTGTAACCACCATCCTCTTCTCCGACATCCGCAACTTCACCGCCACCACCGCAGGCGTCCCCTCCAAGGAAGTTCTCGCCTGGCTTAACCGCTACCTCACCGCCATGGGCGAAGTCATCAAGCAAAACCGCGGCTTCCTCAACAAATTCATCGGCGACGGCATCATGGTCATCTTCGGCGCCCCGCTAACCGAAGGCACCCAGGAAGACGCCTGCCGCGCAGTCCGCTGCGCCCAGGAAATGCTAGCCGCCGTCGATCAATGGAACGCCACCAAAGCCTCCCACCGACCCGCCGCTAAAAATCGGCATCGGCATCCACACCGGCCAAGTCACCGCAGGCAACGTAGGCTCCCCCGATCGCCTCGAGTATTCCGTAATCGGCGAAGCCGTAAACCTAGCCTCCCGCCTCGAATCCCTAACCAAAGACTTCAAGACCTCGCTGGTCCTGAGCCCCGCAACCTACGAACAAGTCCGCGAGCAATTCCCCACAGTCTCCCTGGGCAAAGCCCAAGTCCGCGGCTTCACCACCCCAATTCCGCTGTATAGTGTGAAATCATCACAAGCACCGAGCCGCCTGCGCCATAGACCGACGGAGGGTACCTGGGGCTTGCTATCTTGCGCGGGTGCCCCAGGTTTCGGTTTTTGAAACCTGGGTCTTGGGGTTGCCTTTTCCGCGGGTGTTTCAGTTTTTGAAACCTAGCTCCCCGGAGTTTCACCGCGAGGACATTTCCGACCATCCATGAATCCCGATTCGCGTAAGCCCATTCACAACGAGGTTCATCCATGAGAAGTTTTTCTGTTCGTCTGCGCGCTTACTCTACTCGTAAACTCCTCAAGCCGCGCCCAACAACAACCCAAACCCGATCCAAAATCCGCCACACCCGACCCCACCGCCAAGCCCAAACGCAAAGTCCTGGACGCCGATCTCTCCGGCTTCGACATCTCCGACCCCAAATCCGAAAAGAAAGTCACCACCATGCTAGGCGGCAGCCGCACCGCCGCCATCCCCTCCGCAATCCTTCTCGCCCCCAAGCGCGCAAAATTCTACGGCGCGACCGCCACCTTCGACTGGTCCTTCTCCGGTCACAACGAAGGCTACATCCTCATCATCACCGACGAAGACGAAACCCAACTACTCCACCAGCAACTAAAAGAAACCCACTACCGCTTGGATTCCTCCGCGACAAAATTCCAACCCGGCCAAACCTACTACTGGCGAGTCCAAGTCCTGCCAAATCCGCTAGCCAGCGAACCTCTAGAATTCGAAGTAGTCTCCGCCGAAGAACGCCAAGCCATCGACAAAGCCGTCACCGCCATCCCCGCAGCCGACCCGTACCAATCCGCCCTGGCCCGAGCCAAATCTTCACCGACCATCGCCTCTGGTTCGACGCCCTGGGCGCCTACGACGACCTCATCGCTAAATATCCCGATCGCCCCGAACTCTACGACCAACGCGGCGCCATCTACGCCCAAATCCCCGCGACCAAGTCCCTCTCCGAAGCCGACTTCGCCCGCGCCGACAAATCCCCAAAATGACGGAAACTCGCCACACGCCGCGCGTTGCACACTACAACGTAAAACTTACTCTTGACCTCCGCTATCCACGTGGTATAATAACTCTCAGTTAAAATTACGACCGAGCGCCGGCACACCCGGCGCTCTTTCTGTTTTAAGTATCCTGCTCGCCACGTTGTACGCCCGAACTTCACCATCCAGCCCGGCAACCCAACCCGTCGGCGCGGCAATGGGAACCGAGCAACTGTCATCCCGAATCCCCGCGCCTTTTGCGGGGTGAGGGATCTGCTTTTTCGCTCTCTAGGCAAGGCCCAGCCAACCGATCGCTGGCTTGAACCGAGCCTCAGAATTAGGAATTTCGTTTCGGGTCTACGCAAATACAGGACGCATGTAAGTCACTTAAAATCAACACTTACACAAGTCTATCAAAACAAGTAGCTTTAACAGCCTTTAGAATGAATACTTACAAAAAACCAGGGGGAGGGTGGTAATCAGCAAGTTACTATGAAAAACGCAGATCGCGATCGCCCAAGGATTCTAGGATTGGCCGAGAAACTCCCCCAGCAACATATGAAAATGATGCACGCCATTCTCGCGCTTCACCGAATATCGCCCGCGGTCGTAGAGCGCGGACTGCAACCCCCGCTGCACGCTCTCGCACAGCCCAATATCTTCCTGCTGCACCTCGTCGCTGAAAGCAATGGCCTTCTTCATCCGCTCTTGTACTTTCGCCGACGCAATATCGTGAAAAAACCACTCAAAAATCGTTAGCGTCTTGTCCTGAGAAAGCGGCACGATCAAATTGGTCGACACATTGTCCGGATAAATATTCAGCATCAAGTTGGGGAAAATCCAGAAATACAGCGCCTCCTGTGCACCGCTACCCGGAGCGTAGGCGCGATCACCAGAGTCCTCCGCCTTCATCGCCCGGATCGGCGCAAACTGCTGCGAGTGATACCGAAACGTGTCCGTCCGGTATTGCGAATAATCGATCTCGCGCATCAATCCGGGATGCGCAATAGGAATGTGATAGCCCTCGAGATAGTTATCGACGTACACCTTCCAGTTGCAATTGATCACGTAGTCGCGCCGCTCCGCAAACTGCAGACCCGCAAACTGAAATCCCCGCGCCTGTTCGGGAATATCTCCGAGATAAGCCGAAAGCGGCTCGGCGCCGCTGGTCGAAATTCACAAAAATGAACTGCTCCCAGGTTTCCAACCGCAGCGGCACCATCCCCATCGTGCTGCGATCGAAAAATTCAACGCCCTCCACGTCCGGCGTCCCGATCAATCGACCATCCAGAGTGTAGGTCCAGCCGTGGTATGCGCATCGCAGCACATTCTTGCACCCGCTGCCCAACGCGATAGGCCCAGCCCGGTGCCGGCACACATTGCTGAATGCGCGAAGCGTGCCCTCCTTGTCGCGCACCACCACAATCGGCTCGCCGGCGACCTCCGCGGTGAAAAAAGTCTCGCGATCGGCGATCGTCCGCTTGCAAGCCGTTCACTTCGCCGCAAGCGTGATCGAGCGTCCCGACAAGTTGCCAGGTGCGCCGAAAAATCCGCGCCTTCTCGATCTCCAGAATCGACGGATCGGTATAGAACCGCGAAGCCAGCGTCTGCGCGCACTCAATCTGTTCGTTGACGTCCAGCTGCAGCGGCGCTATTGGTCGCACTGGTTCAGTGCTCTGATTCGGAACGCTTAAAACTTCCGCGTTTCCTGCCGCGACCAGCGCTCTACTACGATCTTCGATTCGGTATAAAACTCCACCGCATCGCGCCCTTGCCCGTGCAAAATGCCAAAGAAGCTTTCTTTCCATCCGCTGAACGGGAAATAAGCCATGGGAGCCGCCACGCCAATATTGATCCCGATGTTCCCCGCCGGCGCCTCGTAGCGAAACTTCCGCGCCGCCGCGCCGCTGGTCGTAAACAAAGACGCCTGATTGCCGTAAGGACTCTTGGCCAAAAATTCCATCGCATCATCAATCGAATTTGCGTGAACCAGGCTCAACACCGGGCCAAAAATCTCCGTATTCGCAAGACTGCTCGACGCCGGCAACCCGTCCAGCACCGTCGGCTTCAGAAAATTGCCGCCTTCGTGATTCGGCACTTTGGCGTTGCGCCCGTCGACGATCGCTGTGGCGCCTTCGCCGACGCCTTGTCCGATCAGCGACTCGATGCGCTGCTTGCTCTCTTGACTGATCACCGGCCCCATCTGCACGCCGCGCGTCGAGACCATTGCCGATGCGAATCTTCGACGCCGCGTCGGCAATCGATTCGCCAAACTTTTTCTGTGCTTCGCCGATGGTCACCGCGACGGAAACCGCAAGACACCGCTGCCCCGCGCAACCAAACGCGCTATCGCTGATGATCTGCGTCGCCAGTTCCATGTCCGCGTCGGGAAACACGATCACATGATTTTTCGCGCCACCCTGGCACTGCATGCGTTTGCCGCTGGCCGCCGCACGCGCGTAAACATGTCTCGCCACCGGCGTCGAGCCCACGAAGCTGATCGCGCGCACCTGCGGATGGTCGCACAGCGCATTCACCACATCGCGTCCGCCGTTCACGAGATTGACGACGCCCTTGGGCAGCCCGGTCTTCTCCACCAGGTCCATTACGTAGTGCATGGTCAGCGGCACGCGTTCAGACGGCTTGAGCACGAAGGTATTTCCGCAGGCGATGGCATAGGGCAAAAACCAGAACGAAATCATCCCCGGAAAATTGAACGGCACAATCGCGGCCACCACGCCCAGCGGCTGGCGGATCTGCATTTCGTCCACGCCCGGCGTCACGTCCTCCAGGTTGTAGCCCTGCATCATCATCGGAATGCCGCAGGCCACTTCGACGTTCTCGATGCCGCGCCGCATCTCGGCTTTGGCTTCGGCAAAGGTCTTGCCGTTTTCCCGGGTGATCAAGCGCGCAATCTCATCGATGTGTTCTTCCAGCAAATTCTTGAGCTTGAACAGATACTGGACGCGTTCACCCGGCGGAGTGCGCCGCCACGCGGGAAACGCATCGGCAGCAGCCTGCACCGCGCGCATTCACTTCGGTGACGGTGGAGAGTGGGGTGTGCGCCAGGACTTCGGCAGTCGCCGGGTTGGCGACGTCCACGTATTCGGTGGCCGCAGATCGGCGCCAGCCGCCACCAACGTAATTCTGCAAATCGATCGCTTGTGTTGTCGTTGCGCTGCTCATGTCTATCTCCTCGTTCTCTTTCTGACCCGCGCAATCTTTCTGCGCAAAATACTGCCGAAGGCACAGCTTACCAAACAACCTAAGGTTTCACACGGTCGAGGTTGTGCGACATGCGGAGGATGATCGCGAGGACGGGCACTGCTTTACGCTGAGTTCCGAGAGTTTCGACGAGTTTACGAAGATCCTTGCCGGCTGCGGAAAAATGCAACAAAACGAGGAGAAAAGCTTCTTCGGGGCGCCTTCCACCCAGATTGCTGAAGCCCGTTGAAAGCACGCAGTTTACATCGGCGCTAAAGCACCGACCTCCTGAAGAAATAGACTTTCTCCGCAGCCTGCTTGAGCTTTACCTGCGGATCGAAGCCAGTGCTTCGTAAGCGGCGCCAAGCAACGGAGCGGATTCGTTCAGCACCACCGATACCGGAATATTCGCGAGCAGATTCTCAAACTTCCACTTGTCCTTAAACGCGGCGACGAATTTTCCGTCCTTCATCTTCTCAATGATCTTGACCGCGATGCCGCCGGCCACGTAAACCCCGCCGAGCGCCAGGACTTTCAGCGCAAGATTCCCGGCTTCCGCACCGTAGATGGAAGTCCACAAATCCAGCGTCTCCACGCAGACCGGGCAAGTTTTGGCCAAGCCTTTGCTCGTGATTTCCGGTGCGGGATCCGCGTCGGGGTCCTCGAAGGAAGCGTGCTTCACTTCGGGCGCAAGAAATTCATGAAGGGTGCGGAAGCCGCGACCCGAAAGAATCAGCTCCCAGCTGACCTGCGGATAGCGGCGGCGCATGAAGCGCAACAACTCGATCTGCTGTTCGGTGTGCGGTGCAAAATCGGAATGCCCGCCCTCGGATGGCGCAATGCGATAGCGGGTGCCATCCCAAACCAGGAAGGATTGCCCGAGTCCAGTGCCCGCCGCGAGCAACGCCATAGTGCCGCCTGGCTCCGGTTTTCCCGCATTCAGGACCGTGAATTCTTCAGGCGCGAGGTGTTCGATGCTGTGCCCCGTCGCTCCAAGATCATTCAACAGCACGATCTTTTCGACTTCCAATTCGCGTTCGAGAATTTTCGCATCCACGGTCCACGGAAGATTGGTGGCGCGAACGTGATTTTCGATCACCGGTCCGGCAACTCCAAAGCCCGCCGCGACCACGCGATCGTTGGACAAATGGGACGCCGCTTGCCGCGAAAATTCCTTCACGATCAGCTCGAACTTCGCGAACTCCTTGCTCGCAAACCGCTGCTTGAAAACGGTCGTCAGCTTCCCGCCGTTTTCCGAGAAAAGCGCAAGGTTGCACTTCGTGCCGCCTACGTCACCGGCAAGGATCACCTTTCCCCCTGTTCCTAGTTCGTTACTTCGCGCTGTGTGCTTATGCGCTTGCAGCTGTGGCTATGAATTGAACCACTGTCGGCCTTCGCGTTCCAGCAGAAGCATCGGATTCGCGCGGGCCCCAGCTTCCCGCCGGGTATTGCGGTACGCTGGCGGTCTTCGCCGCGCTCCAGACATCCAGAATCGGATCGACCAGCGCCCAAGCCGCCTCGACGCTGTCGCCGCGATCGAACAGCGTGGCGTCGCCGCGCACGCAGTCGCCGAGCAGTGTTGCGTACGCGCTTCGCGCGCCATCGCCAAACCCTTCGCGGTAACTGAAATTCATGGTGACGTTGCCGATGGCCATATCGGGCCCCGGCTTCTTGGCGCCAAAGGAAACCGAAATTCCTTCATCGGGTTGAATGTTCAAGACCAGCCGGTTGGCCTTGACGTCGCGCTCCCGAAATACGATGTGCGGCGCGCACTTGAACTGAATCACGATCTCGGTCGTGCGTTTTGCCAAACGCTTGCCGGTGCGCAAATAAAATGGAACGCCAGCCCATCGCCAGTTGTCGATCAATACTTGCGCGGCAACGAAGGTCTCGGTGCGCGAAGTGGGACTGACGCCGGGTTCCGAGCGGTATCCGGGAACGCTCTTGCCATCGATCTTGCCGGCGGCATACTGCCCGCGCACCACCGACTGCGCGACCATTCCCAGATCGAACGGCCGTATGGATTGCAGCACTTTCAGCTTTTCGTTTCTCACCGCGGTGGCATCGAACGACGCCGGAGGTTCCACGGCGACGAGCGAAGTAAGCTGCAAGACGTGGCTCTGAATCATGTCTCGGAGCGCGCCGGCAGTCTCATAAAAGCCGCCGCGCCGTTCCACGCCCAGGGTCTCCGCAGCGGTGATTTGGACGTGATCGACATAGTTGCGGTTCCAGAGCGGCTCGAAAATGCCGTTGCTGAAACGCAGCACCAACAAATTCTGTACGGTGTCTTTGCCGAGGTAGTGGTCGATGCGGTAGACCTGATGCTCGTCAAAAACTTTCAGCACGATCTTGTTCAACTCTTTCGCGGAAGCCAGGTCCCGGCCGAATGGCTTTTCGATGATGATGCGCACCCAGGAATCGGGAGACGTAGGCTCGGCGAGTCCCGCCTTGCCCAAGTTGCTCAACGATGTCCTTGTACACCTCGGGAGGCGTGGAAAGTAAAACAGCCGGTTGCCCGCCAGGTTTTTTTGGGCTTCCAGTTCCGTCAGGCGCTTTGCAAGATTGGCGAAATCTTCCGCTTTGCCATATTCGCCGGGTTGGTAATGAAGGTGCGACGCAAACTCCTCCCATTTTTTGGGATCGATCGGCCCGATTTCCGACATGCTCTTGGAGGCATCTCCGATGCGAGGCCGAAAGCTTTCGTCGGTCATGGGCGTGCGCGCGTAGCCCACGATCGCATACTGAGGACCGAGCAAGCCGTGGATCGCCAGGTCGAACATCGCGGGAATCACCTTACGCTTGGCGAGATCCCCTGAGGCACCGAACAAAACCACGGTGCATGGCTCAGAGCCGTTTGCGCCTCCCGAACGGTTTTCATCCATGGTCTTCGGTCTCCCCTCGAGCGATTCCAGGCTCTTCGCTCGCGATTAACGGCGTTTGACACTATACCTCAACGCCGTATTTTTGCAGATCACAGCGGAGTTGCTGGGCGTTCTGATAGTGGATGGCATTGATGCCCAATCGCCGAGGGGCCTCCAGATTCAGAGCACGGTCATCAATGAACACGCATTGCTCCGGCGGCCGCTGGGTAACCTCGAGGGCCACGCGAAAAATCATCTCTTCGGGCTTGCGCGCATGCACGTAACACGAACTGAAGAAAACCAGAAAATCGCGGCGCAAATCAAAGGCCTCAATGCGGTATTGATTGAGTTCCAGCGGTTCGTTATTGATCGCTCCGATGAAATATTTGCCGGATTGCGCGGTCTGTTTCAGGAGCGCCCTCGATTGGGGGAATTCCTTGGACTGCGAGAACATGAAGGCCGTGAACTCTTCCCGCGTAAACGACGCGGGTCCGGTAAAATAGCGTGCGATCAAGATACTCGTCCAGAGTGATGTGCCCGGAATCAAAGGCGGGAAAAGAGAGTTCGTGGCGGTCCTGGAATTCTTCCCAATCCAAATGAAACACATTGGCGGCTTCGCGCCGCGAGGCGCGATCCCAACCGTTGGTCAGGATCACTCCACCGATATCCCAAAACAGCGTAGTTATTTTGGACACGCCCGCGACACCTCGCCTCGAAGCCATTTCCTAAATATATTTTGATCGGTGATCTTGCCCGCGACTCTCAACTCAGTCTTGGCTCCGCGAGCATGCTTTAGAGCTTCTGAACCACGAGCTCGAGTTCCGACAAGCCTTGCTCCAGGCCCTGAGTGCAGTGCAGTTGCATGACCAGCATGCGCCGCAACTCCAGGGATTCGAAGTCGCTGAGCGCCAGAGCCAATTGTAACTGTCCAAAGGTATATCCGGCGCCAGGAATGCCGATATCCTCCGCCGGTTCAGTGGTAAGAATCAAGAACAGTCCCCTGGATGGCCCACCCTTATACACCTGCTCGAAATTACGAAGATAGCTGAGGGCCGGAACTCAGTAGCACGGGAATTTGCAGCCGCGAAGCGAGTTGTTCGCGCAATCGGCCAAGCGCGGCATCTATTGCGGGCTGGTTGCCGGCATAGGTTATGATCGCCAGATATCCATTGGCCTCCCGCGCTTCCAGGAAAGTTCGTAACGCCTCGGAGAGATTCAAAGTCGAAATCTGGAGCCGCGTCTCGGCTTCCGCGTAAAGTTCAATTCCCTTCTCGCGGACCCTCGCGGTGCGAGCCGGCCATCGGTGCTTGGTCGAGAGTATCTCAAGTATGGTGGAGACCCTTCCTCGACTCTCCTGGACGTCCGGCTCATCAAACGGATTCACGTTCAGCGGAACGCATGCCAGCGCCGTGGCTATTTCCCACTTGAACGTCTCCGCACCTAACTCGTCGGGGTTGTTGATCTCGATCGATACAGTTGGCAGGCCGGCGCTCCTTAGCAGCGTTTCGAATTCGTTCACCCGGGAGTTCTCGTCGTCGCGCATCGCTAGAATCGCGGCACTGAAGCCCCGACCGTAAATTTCCAGCCATCTGGGAGGTTCATTACATACCGGAAGTAATCCATGCCCATTCTTGCACATGCTTGCGCCAACCAGTTGTCCGATCCGGTAGGTCAAATTCTGCGTGCTCTTTGTACCCAGCAGAAGAAGCTTGTGGCTCCCATCCAGCGCGCCGGCCGCGAGGAATGCGGCAAGGCCCAGGGCTGGGTTTTTGTCGACAGCAGCGGACTGCCGGCACGCGTCGCGCATGGCTGCGGCCTGCGACACGAAGGTTTGTGGCTCGCTGTTCCAAACCGCGGACAGTAGCAGTCCAAAATGAATCAAAGATGAATAACGGCCCTTGATGCCCGGTGAATCAAGGAAGGTGGCCCGAAATCCGTAGTCTTGCGCTAACGACGACAGATACGAATCCTCTTCGGTCACCGCGATAAAGCGCCGGCCCGGGTCGCCTCCGCTTTGCTCTTTGAGCCTGTTCAAGAAATAGAGCAGCAGCGCGTGGGTCTCAATCCTCTTCCCGGACTTGCTGGCGACAACAAACAGCGTCTTTCCATAGTCCAGCTGTTTATCGACCGCGCGAATTGCGCTGGGGTCGGTGCTGTCCAAAAGAAATACTCTTTCATATCGTTTCTCTGCGCGTGTGTTTAACAAAGTCTCCGCGGCCAAGTTGGAATCACCCATGGCAATGAAGACCACGTCTTGAAAGCCTTCCTGTTTTGTGACTGCCGCCAATTGTGCGACGCGTTCCATATACGCGCCGATTTGGTCCGGCAAATCGAGCCAGGCCAGATTCCCGCCTACGGATTGCTTTTGGCCTTCGGGGCCCCGCCACAGGGTCACGTCCTTTGCCCATAGCCGATCCACGGCTTTCGCGGCGACCAAATTGTCAAACTCGCGGCGCCAAGCCACAGCTAATTTACCTGGGTAAAGTATTTGACTAGGCAATAACGAAATCCTCCCCTAATTTGTATAAAAATTATCTTACCGCGACGTTCGCGGTGACGCCAAACGATCTGCGCTATGATTGAGCGCTTGGTGCCGCACTTCTCACCCCCGAAGTGGAATTTCCCACCTGCTTGGGGTATCGTCAAAATTCAGGTGTTTTCCAGGAGCCCCGATGGCCAATGAATCTTGCGATCCCGACACCAGCGCCGAGCGGACCCGTCAAGCCCGGCACGCGCATGGTGCACTGCGTGAAGTTTGGAAAAGAGATGCCGGGGCTGGATCGCATCCCCTGGAAAGGGGAACTCGGCAAGCGCGTCTTCGAGAGCGTGTCGAAGGATGCCTGGAAGCTGTGGATCGAACATTCCAAGATGGTGATGAACGAATACCGGCTTAACCCACTCGATCCGAACTCGCAGAAAATCATGGAAGAACAGATGGAGCAGTTTTTCTTCGGTGAGGGATCGAAGCTTCCGGAAGGTTACGTGGCGCCCAAGGCCAAGGGCTAGCTCTCGCTGGTACGCTGGTTTCGTCAATTTTTCTCTTAAATTTTTCTGTTGAATTTTTCTCTTGACTGGGCGTTCCCACGGCGGCGCGTTCCTAGCTGACCATGCCTTTGGTCGCCGGATGTTCTACCGCGAGTCGCGGCGCGATGGTAAATCGCAATTTTGCATGTGCGGCTCGAAGGGCGCTCTCGGCTTCTTCCGGTGATTCCGCCCGTGAAAACAAAAACCCGAGATAAGTTGAGCCCTCCGGCCACGCCGCGATGTAATCGTGCAGGCGCGCGGTAATCTGTAACTCGCTGATGCCCGCTATCGCGCGTGCCTGGTCGTCGCCGTCCACTTTTTCCAAGATTCCGCTTCGCGGAACTGGAATCATCATCACGCCCGAGGCCTCGGACTCGCGGGGCCAATCGGCGCCCGGCAAATCCACGGCATGGCGGAGCAACAACTCTTCCAGGCCGATCAGCGCCGACCGCCGTCCGTACGTGCTGGAATCGCAGGGCCCGCGCGCAAAGCCCGCCAATCGGCCGCGGGGCAACCTCCAGCGGCCACACTCCCTGTTCATTGATGCGAAATTCCGCGTGGATAGGGCCTTGAGTCAGGCCCAATGCCCGAACGGCATCCAGAGCACACCGCTCGACGTCGCGTAGTTCCGATTGCGAAAGGCGCGACGGCGTCACGTAAATGGTTTCTTCGAAATATGGGCCTTCCAGCGGATCGGGCTTGTCGAAGATGGCTAGCACGCGGAGCTGGCCATCGGTCAACAAACCTTCCACGGCCACTTCTCTGCCTTGGATATAGCCCTCGACAATCACCTGATCGAGATTTGCTTCGCGCGTCGCCAAAATTTCCGGCGATGCCAGCAGCTTTCGAATCCTTTCGGCGGCGCCAACGAATTCCTCGCGGTTGTTGGCGCGGATGACTCCCTGACTCGCGGAAAGGGACATCGGCTTGAGCACACACGGATAGGAAATGCCGAGAAGCGCGGGCTCGGGCGGGGGATGCAACGCCACGCTGCGAAACCACGGCCCAGGCAATCCCGCGTCGCGAAACACTTCGCGGGTGCGCAATTTGCTGCGGCACGCTTGGACGGCAACAGGATGGTTGTAGGCAAGAGCTAAACCGCGAGCAACGTAGGCCGCCGCGACGGCGGGCCGATCGCCAAACGTCAGGATTCCATCGACGGCCTGCCCGTCAGCGCGGACCGCCTCCAAGACTGCGTATGCGGCTGCATCCGGCGATTCGAAATGGACAGCTATCGCGCGATCGCCCCAGGGATCGTCGAGTTGGTGGCAGCGGTCGGTTACGAAGAGGATGTCCACGGCGAGTTTGCGGGCAGCCTCGTCGAGGCTGCGGGTTTGGTATCCCAGCTTGCTTGCAAAGACGAATACTCGTTTGCGTTTCACTCGTATTGCCTTTCTCCGAGGGGGCGCTCACCTGCCACAGTGGCTAGCGACGCGAGGAGTTCGCATGGTTCGCCGGGCTGAAGCCCGGCGCCTATATTTCACACGAAGCCGTCGGCGCTCACGGTTGCTGGTTCGGCGGGCTTTTTCGTCACGCTTCCGATCGAAACCAATTGCTCCTTTGTGGGCTCGGCACAGCAATACCAGGGTTCGCTGAGGAACGGCACCGCTACGCCGGATCGCTCTACCAGGGCCAGCCTCGGCGTCTCAATTCCGGCCGCGGCGTGAGCCGCCGCCCAGATCCTTGCGAACGCTTCGGAGCGCGATTGCTTTTTGCGGTCTGCGTCCGCGGCAATCGATTGCACTATCTCGCTCAATTTGTCGACCTGGGCGTCGGGATGCTGCCACGGATAGACCAGCGACTCGGCGTCAAATGCGCCGACTCCACGGCGTACTTCCTCTAACTCCAGCAGGCGTGAGCCTTCGGGAATCAGCAAGCGAATTCCCAGCTGGATCGGCGCTACGTTTTCCACCAGCTCTTCGGCCGCCAGCACGCGTAACAAATCCAGATAGCCATCCAGGGTGGTCCACGGCGTAAACGCCACAAATGTGGGATGCAAGGTCATGACTGACGAACGAAAGGTTCGCGCCACGTGCAAGAAATCCTCGAGAGTGTGGCCTTTGTCGAGACGCTGTAAGATTTTGTCGTCTACGGATTCGACCGCGCTGATCACGAAGAGGCAGCCGGTGTCGCGGAGGGTCGTCAAATGTTGCTCGTACTTGCGCAAATGCTCGATCTTGATGGTGACGTCGTAGGTCACATCGGGAAATTCCGAATGAAATGTGGCAACGAGTTCCAGGGCATGGCGTATTCCGTTGAAAAAGTCTGGATCGCCGAAGGAGATGTGCTGGGCTCCCGCCGCCACCTGTTGCCGCACGTCTGCCATTACCACTTCGCGGCTCACAATGCGGAACACACCGTTGTAGACCGGCACGATTGGGCAATGACGGCAGAGATGTTTGCAGCCGCGGCTGGCCTCAGTCGAACCGACCACGCGATAGCCGCCGCCCGGAATAATCAGGTGAGCGTATTTCGCGAGCGGGGGCATCCCGGCGCGGTCGGGCACCTCAAATGCCAGTCGCTCCAGTGATACGAGAGGTTCGGGCTGCGCCGCCGGCGTGTGCGACGCTCTTGTGCCGGTTCGGATTCCTCGAGTCGGAGCGGTTTTTCTCCGCCGTTGCCCTGCGCGCTCATCCGCTCGGCCAAACTGACCAATCCACTCTCAAACTCTCCGCCCAAGATCGTTCGCGCTCCCAACGTCCGCAAATACTCCGCGTTCATTGGCGCGTAGAGACCGTAGCAACAGATATGCGCAGCGGGATTTTGCTCGCGCAACGAGGGAATCAATTTCGCCGCCAATCGCGTTGCCGTATGCATCGGCAAATAAATCGCAATCAACGCAGCCGCACGAACCACGTTTTGGTCCAGTTCCTGACGCGTCAAATCAAAGCACGCTACCTCATGGCCCCGCTTGCGTAACCATGCCGCTGGGGAGACCACGCCGAAAGGCTGGCGGCCTAACTCATACGTCGAGATCAGAACTATGTTCATCGATCTAAGTATACCTTCGAGACGCATCGTCGCCGTCTTCTTGCCTGGGCGCCGAAGGGCGAGAGGGGGCTTAGAGTCAACACATGGACCACCGCGAGAACGGAGTGCAGGTCGTGCCTGGCGTGGAGAGCGAGCACCTACGCGAAGAGGAAAGGCGCGCAGGCAGAGACGGCTGGGCGGGGCTGGCTCTAAACCCCGCCCTCTCGGCGAGGGCGGCTACAGGGGAGCCATCCGGTGCTGCTTATTTTCCTACGGGTACGCGCAATTTGTCGGTTGCGAACTGAATTGGTCCGGTGAAGGACGTGCGAATTGATTTCCGCACGGCGTCTTCTTGTCCCAACACGTCGGGAGCAAGATGGCTCAGCAACAGACTCTTTGCGCCGCTGTCGCGGGCGGCTTGGCCAATTTTCTTCGGGGGCGTGTGCAGGGCGTACAACTGTGCGGGCGAATCCGGAGGGTCCAGCACCGCACAATTAAAAATCAGCAGATCCGCGTTTCTTGCCAGCTGCACCAGATTAGGCAGCGCGGATGCATCCATATCGCCGGAGAAAACGACCACCACGCCCTTGTAGGAAATACGATAGGCCACCGACGGACAGTCGTCGTGATGCGTGGCAATCTCTTCCACCACCAAGCCGTTGTCGTCCACAATCTTGCTGCTCGCGGAATCGAGACGAATCGGCAGATCACGGACGACAAAAGATTCGCGGGCGCCGAATGTTTTTTGGTAGGCAAACGCGCCGTCACTTCCCACCAACAGGTCAACAAATCGCGAGGTCTTGGGAAATAGGCCGGCGCCGTCGGGGCCAAAAATGTGATACGCGATGGGTCCGTCGCTGGTGAGCGCCCGCTCGTTGAAAAAGGCGGCCAGGTCCACGCTGTGATCGATGTGCAGATGCGTCAGCAAAACCGTGTCTACTTTTCCGATATCCAGGTCCAATTCTCCAATCCGCAGGAACGCTCCTGGCCCGGCGTCCACCAAAATTCGCGGCTCGCCATCGACCTCCACGATGAAACTCGAGCCGCCCCTTCCGAAGGCGCGCGGCCCGCCAGAACCCAGCACCACCACTTCCAGCGCGGACTTTGCAACAGCCGCCCGCAGGCAAACCGGGGAGAAAGCAAGTAGAGCCAAAGCGAGTGCCGTCCGTTTTGTCATGGCGTTCATGCCTTTCGGGGCCGTGCTCGCGGAGCGAATCGACGCATACATTTGGACGTCCAGCGGGTTCGACGCGTGTCCACTCACTCCCGTTTGAGGTTACCCAGCGATCACCGCGCATGTCCAGAGGCCATCTCCACCTGCATCTCATACGCACTGATAGGGCTGGTGCGGATTTCGCGCGGTGCGTCGAGGTTGGTGAAGAGGGTGGAAGATACCCGTAATCGCAGGAAAAGTTCAATGGGGCGCGGGCGGTGAAAGCTCCGCGGCGCACGCTTGGGCGCGACCCAAAAGAAATTCGCGTTCGCGGGAGTTGTGCGTGAGCGATGCGGCGCGCTGAAACTCCGCCAATGCTTCGGTGAAGCGGCCCAGCTTAAACAAAAAGTCGCCGCGGACGCTGGGCAAGAGATGGTAGGCCTTCAGTGAGGGTTCCGATGCAATCGCATCGATGATTTCGAGGCCAGCCGCTGGACCGAAGGCCATGGCGACAGCGACGGCGCGATTGAGCTCGACGATCGGCGAGGGCATCAGTTGTGCCAGGGCGTCGTAGAGCGCCGCGATGCGCTCCCAATCTGTCTCTGCGGCGGTGCGCGCTCGGGCGTGACACGCGGCGATGGCGGCCTGCAGCGCGTATGGGCCAAGTCCGCCGCCAAGTTCCTCGGCGCGCTGCAGCGCCGCGAGGCCACGGCGAATCAAGACGTGGTCCCAACGGGTGCGGTCCTGATCGAGCAGCAAGATGGGTTCGCCCTTCGGGCCGACGCGAGCGTGCGCTCGAGAGGCTTGGATTTCCATCAATGCGACCAGCCCGTGCACTTCCGGTACGTTCGGAACTAACCCTGCCAGAATCCGCCCGAGCCGCAGTGCATCTTCGCAGAGCGCGGGGCGCATCCAGTCTTCGCCGGCCGTCGCCGAATAGCCTTCGTTAAAGATGAGGTAGATCACTTCGAGCACGGACGACAAGCGCGCCGCAAGGTCCGGCCCGCGCGGCACCTCGAAAGGAACGCGCGCCTCGGTGAGTGTTCGCTTGGCGCGGACGATGCGCTGCGCGACGGTGGGTTCGGGTACCAGGAAGGCGCGGGCAATTTCCTGGGTGGTCAGGCCACCCAGCAAACGAAGCGTCAGTGAAACGCGACCTTCCGTCGAGAGCACCGGGTGACATGACACGAACACAAGACGCAAGAGATCGTCTTCGATATCGTGATCGAGATTTGCGATGTCGAAATTCGCCATGGCCACGTCCTGCTGCGACTTCAGCTCGCGACCCAGTTCCTCGTGCTTGCGCTCAAGCAGCTTGGTGCGGCGAAAGTGATCGATGGCGCGATTCTTTGCGGCGGCCATGAGCCATGCGCCGGGATTGTCGGGCACGCCCGATTCCGGCCAGCGCTCCAGCGCGACGACGAGGGCGTCCTGCGCCAACTCTTCGGCCACACCAACATCGCGAACGATGCGAGCAAGCCCGGCGATGAGCCTGGCCGACTCGATCCTCCACACGGCATCGATGGCGCGATGGGTATCAGCGACGGACACGGTGAGCCCTCCTGCTTAGCAAGTTCAGGCTAAGCAAGAGGCCTTGCGAGTGCAAGCGACACCGTGTTCCAGCTCAGGTCCGTCAGGATTTCGCCTGCGCTCTGTGCTTGCGGCGCTTCGTATAATTGCCGAAGCTCACACTCGCCGTCGCCCGCGTAGTTCAGGAAATTCTTGACGTGTGCGATGGCTTCTTCCTTGGAGTTCGCCTGAATGATGGCCAGGCCGCCGACCACTTCCTTGGACTCGCTGAACGGCCCGTCGGTCACGTTGATATTGCCGTCAGAGCGCCGAACGCGCGCGCCCAATGGCGGTGGGCATGCAGCCTTCGACGGCAAGCAAATAGCCCGCCTTCATCCCTTCCTCGACCAGCTTGCCCATGTCGCACATTTCCTGTTCCGAAGGGGGCCGGCCTTTCTCTACGGATTTGTACATGCTCAGAAATTTCATGACGATCTCCTTGGTAAGTTTAGTTTCGGCGTTAAATTGCCGGGAGTTGCGCAACGCGCAAGAATTGCCTCTCTACAGGGCGACGAACGAAGCCCTCCGGAATCGACACGAGAAACGTATCATTTTTCTCCGCCCTGGTCAGGGCACGATCGAATACATGCTTGAGAAAAACATGAAAGAAAATGCACACGACCGTGTTGTTCGGCAAGCCTGGCCGCCAACCCAGCACTTCGCCGCCAAGTGTGAGCGGTTGTGACAACCGTGCGATCTCGCGGTCCAACAGCTCGTCCCAAAGGTGCCAGAACAGTGGCGCGACCACGCTTTGGGCGACTTCGCATGCTCGATCCGGGAATTCGACGGCATTCCTCAGGCCGGGCGCGAATGCGGCGGAAACAACCAGCAACGCGGGAATCAGTATTTTTTTCATCGATCTGCCCTCCCTACCTTTGAATTTGCCGCCGCCGCAACGCTGAAGCGCCCGCCGCAGCTACTTCTTTTTCTCCAATTGTTTGCCTAACTCGCGCGCGCGATCGACCGCTTCGCTTGGGGCAAAATCATCCATCTCAAAAAATTGCCGAAGCTCGATCTCGCTATCCTGGTGTGGCCCGTGCGGAGCAGGCGCGCGCTTCGCCCACTCGATGGCCTCTTCCCGCGACCTCACCTGGATGATCCAGTAGCCGCCGATGAGTTCCTTGGCCTCGGTGAACGGGCCGTCGATCACCGTGGGCTTTCCGCCCGAAAACCGGACGCGCGCGCCCTTCGAAGTGGGCTTGAGCCCGCCCCGTCCAGGAGCACGCCCGCTTTCATCAATTCTTCGTTGTATTTGCCCATCGCCGAAATCAGCTCTTCGCTCGGCATGACGCCCGCTTCGGTATCCTTGTTGGCTTTGACAATCATCATGAATCGCATCGCGGCGTCTCCTTTGTGCGGGTGCCAGGACCTGGTTCCGTCCGGCTACTACCGGCTGAATCCTGCCTCTACACTAACGTCGAACGAGGCCCCTCGAAATCGACAGCTGCAGGTCTCTTTTATTGGAAGGATTTGGCTTGCGCCCTGTAACGCCATCGAAAGACAGGGGTTGCTGACAGCCGCGCACCACTAATCGCCAGCGTGAAGCTGACGGTCCGGACTCCGATTGGGAAGAAATGGATCGTCCATCCCTCGCCGCACGATCTTTCTTTTTCGGCTTTCTTTTTCGGCTATCATAGAGTGGCGAACTCCGGGAAAGGACCGCCAGAATGGCCATCTCCGCAGGCAATTCTTTTAAGACGCGCGACACGCTGAATGTCGGGGCGCAAGCCTTCCAGATCCATCGGCTGGAAGTGCTTGAAAAGCAGGGCGTCGCGACGCTTGCGAAATTGCCCTTTTCTTTGCGCGTTCTGCTGGAAAACCTTCTGCGCTTTGAAGATGGGCGTACCGTTCACGCCGAAGATATTCGCTTCCTGGCTGGGTGGACTCCTAACGGCGCGCAAAAAGAAATCGCGTTTATGCCCGCGCGCGTGCTGCTGCAGGATTTCACCGGCGTGCCCGCCGTCGTCGATTTCGCTACCATGCGCGAAGCTATGAAGCGCATGGGCGGCAATCCCAAGCGGATCAATCCGCTTTTTCCCGCCGAGCTGGTGATTGACCATTCCGTGCAAGTCGACAGCTTCGGCAGCGCCAACGCTTTTGGATTGAACGCGGAACTGGAATTTCAACGCAACGTCGAGCGCTATGCCTTCCTGCGGTGGGGCCAGACCGCATTCCAGAATTTCAAGGTCGTTCCGCCCGACACCGGGATCTGTCACCAGGTCAATCTTGAATATCTTGCGCGCGTCGTGTGCGCGATGCCCAGCGGGAACAAGTTCGAGGCGTATCCCGATTCCGTGGTTGGCACTGATTCGCACACCACCATGGTGAACGCGCTTGGCGTGTTTGGCTGGGGCGTCGGGGGCATCGAAGCGGAAGCCGCGATGCTTGGCCAGCCCTCGTCGATGCTCATTCCGGAGGTCGTGGGCTTCCGGCTGCACGGAAAACTCAGCGAAGGCGCAACGGCCACGGACCTCGTTCTGACGGTCACCGAAATGCTGCGCAAGAAAGGCGTCGTCGGAAAATTCGTGGAGTTCTACGGCACTGGACTTTCCAGCTTGAGCGTTCCCGATCGCGCCACGATCGCCAACATGGCGCCGGAATACGGCGCGACCATGGGCTTTTTCCCGGTCGATGCGGAGACGCTGGCGTACTTGCAATTCACCGGGCGCACTCAGGAACAGATCGCTTTGGTCGAAGCGTATTGCAAAGAACAGTTCCTGTTCCGCACGGACTCGACCCCCGAGCCTTTGTTCAGCGACAAGCTGGAACTTGATCTTGCCAGCGTTGAGTCGACGGTCGCTGGGCCGAAGCGCCCGCAGGATCGCGTCCCGCTGCGCCAGGCGAAGTCTTCTTTCACGAAGGTGGTTGAAGGCACGCCGGACAAGCACGTCGCCGTGCGCAACAACGGCGACTCGTTTCGATCTTTCCAGCGGCGCGGTAGTGATCGCCGCGATTACCAGTTGCACCAATACGTCGAATCCATCATTGATGCTCGGTGCGGGTTTGCTGGCCAAAAAGGCGGTTGAGCGCGGCTTGCAGATCAAGCCTTGGGTGAAGACCAGTCTCGCGCCTGGTTCCAAAGTTGTTACGGACTACCTTGCGGCTTCCGGCCTCAATGTGTTCCTGGATAAGCTCAAGTTCAATCTCGTCGGCTACGGCTGCACGACCTGCATCGGCAATAGCGGGCCGCTTCCGGAAGCGATCGGCGCTGCGATCAAGGACAACAATCTTGTGGCCGTCGCGGTGCTTAGCGGCAATCGCAATTTTGAAGGACGCATCCATCCGCTGGTGCGCGCCAACTATTTGGCTTCGCCTCCGCTGGTGGTCGCTTACGCGCTGGCCGGCCGTATGGATCTCGACCTCACTACCGAATCGCTCGGACAGGGATCGGACGGCAAGCCCGTTTTTCTGCGCGATATCTGGCCCACGCCGCAGGAAATCGAATCGACGGTGCGCGCTTCGGTTACTACCGCGATGTACCTCAAGCAGTACGGCGAAGTTTTTGAGGGCGACGCGCACTGGAAATCGATGAAAGTTCCCGAAGGCGATCTCTACCAGTGGGATCCGAAATCGACGTACATCAAGCTGCCGCCGTATTTTGAAAACATGCCGAAGACGCCGCCGGCGCTCGCGGATATTCACGATGCTCGCGTGCTCGCTATTCTGGGTGACAGCGTTACTACCGATCATATTTCTCCTGCGGGATCGATACCCGTTGATTCTCCTGCCGGGAAATATCTCGTCGCTAACGGTGTGAAGCCGCACGAATTCAATTCTTATGGGGCGCGGCGCGGCAATCATGAAGTCATGGTTCGTGGCACGTTTGCGAATATTCGCCTGCGGAATCAACTCGCTCCGGGCACCGAAGGCGGCTGGACGCTGTATCTGCCCGGCGGCGAGAAAATGAGCATCTACGACGCCGCCGTGAAATACCGCGAGGCTGGGGTGCCGCTGGTGGTGATCGCCGGAAAAGAATACGGGTCGGGGTCGTCGCGCGACTGGGCCGCGAAAGGCACCCGCCTGCTCGGGGCGCGCGCGGTGATCGCCGAAAGCTACGAACGCATCCACCGCAGCAACCTGATTGGCATGGGCGTCCTCCCGCTGGAGTTCCAGCGAGGCGAAACCCGCGAATCGCTGGGCTTGACGGGCCACGAAATTTTCTCTATCGAAGGCGTAACGTCGCTGGCTCCCGGCAGCGCGATCACTGTCCGCGCGAAATCTCCCGACGGAAAAGAAGACGCGTTTCACCGTCACCGCTCGCGTGGACACGCCTGAAGAAGTCTCCTACTACAAGCACGGCGGCATCCTGCAATACGTCCTCCGGCAAATGCTCTGACGCGGCGTTTGTGATGCGGCATGGTTTGGACGGGGAAAAAGATTTAACACAGAGGGCTCAGAGGAAAAGAGCACAGAGTTCACAGAGTCAACGAAGCGTCTGCCTGCCCTTGCTTGACACATCGGCCCCATCCTCAACTTCAGGACAACGCCGGCCTACTAGCCACAATTTTGCCGCTATGCCGCGGCGGTTTCTTGAGGGCGCGGAACTGGCTCTTGACGTACACGAGTAAGACGGCGCCCAGCGCGATCGAGACCAGGCTGGCGGTTTGCGCGTTGCTCATTCCGAAGAAGGAACGCGGGTTGATGCGGATGAACTCGATCAAAAATCGGGCGATGCCGGTGAGAATCAGATACAGCGAGAAAATTTCGCCCTTGGCCATGGGTTCGCGCAAATACCTCGCTCCCATGCGCCAGAGGATGGCGGCGATCGCCAGCCAGATGAAAAATTCGTAGAGCGGCGTCGGATGGACCCGCTGCGTTGTGGGCACCACGCCGTTGGGAAAACTCATACCCCAGGGAAGCGACGTGGGCATGCCATAGTCGCCGTCGCCAGAAAGCAGGCAGCCGATGCGGCCTATGGCGTAGCCGACGCAAGCGGCCGGCGAACAGATGTCCATAAATTCCAGCACCGGAATCTTCAGACGGCGCGCCAGGAACAGCAGCGCCACGAATCCACCGAGGAATCCTCCAAACCATGCGAAGCCGAAGCGGCTGAAGAGCTGCGGCCAGGGATCGGCAAAGAATTCGCTCGGGCTTTCGAGCACGTGATAGAGCCGCGCGCCTGCGAGTCCGGCGAGGCCCGCGATACCGATCACCAGGAAGCCTTCGTCGCGATTTCCCGGCGTAGACTATCGACTCGAGTTGGGGTCGGCGGCGGTCGAAGTCAGCCTGTAGAACGTAGGCCGAGACGAAGAGAGCGGTGGCGACCATCAGGCCGAAGGTCGGAATGGTCAGGGGTCCTAGATGGAGGAACGGAATCATCGGTGGTCGAAGAAAGAGTATACATGGGCGGGCGGAGAGGCGAAGTCATCGGCCAGTGGAGTGTGGTACTTTGCGTCTTATGAACAAGACCCAATTGATTCTGCGAGTGTTCGTGTGTTGCGCGATCGCTGCGATCGCGTGTAACGCGACCAGGGCCCAGGGTGCTGGCGCGCCCGCGGGCCAGGCCAATGATTGGCTGGTGGAGTTTCCGGCGCATCGCGTGGTGGACGACGTTTACTATGTGGGGAGCGCGGGGTTGGCGTCTTACCTGATTACGACGCCCGCGGGACACATCCTGATCAACAGCAGCCTGGAGGCGAGTGTGCCGCTGATCCAGGCGAGTGTGGAGAAGCTGGGGTTCAAGTTCAGCGACATCAAGATTTTGCTGATCAGTCACGCGCATGGGGATCATTGCGCGGGCAGCGCGCGAGTGAAGGAGTTGACCGGCGCGAAATATATGGTGATGGATGGGGATGTGCCGGTGGTGGAGTCGGGCGGGAAGGCGGACTTTCAGTATGGCGGGGCGCCGGAGAATTTGTATCCAGCGACGAAAGTGGATCGCGTGTTGCACGACGGCGATGAAGTGAAGATGGGAGGCGTGGTGTTGGTGGCGCACAAGACGCCGGGTCACACGAAGGGCTGCACGACGTGGACGATGAAGGCGCGCGATGGCGCAGATGGGAAGTTATACGAGGTAGTGATCGTCGGCAGTCCGAATGTGAATCCAGGATACAAGCTGGTGAATAACGCGGCGTATCCAGAGATCGCCCAGGACTACGAGCGAGCTTTTCGCGCGTGGAAGGCTTTGCCGTGCGACGTGTTTTTGGGGGCGCATGGGGGTTACTACGGGATGGCGGAGAAATTCGCGCAGTTGAAGGATGGCGCGGCGAATCCGTTTGTCGATCCGGAAGGATATAAGAGTTATATCGCAGAACGGGAGTTGGCGTTCCGGGCGGAGTGGAAGAAGCAGCAGGAAAAATAGTTCGCCAAGGGCGGGGATGCCGAGCGCGAGGGCGCGGAGTCCTAGCAGGCTACGGAAAAATGGGACAAAACGAAGAAAAACTTCCTTCAGGGGCTGAAGCCCGTTGAGAGCACGTGATTTACGTCGGCGCTAAAGCACCGACCTCCTGAAGAAAAGACTTTTTCCGCAGCCTGCTAGGCAGTCTGAGTTTTTGTGCGGCGGGAATGGAGAATCGCGCCGAGCACCAGCCAGAAGGTTAGGGCGATATATTCGGCAGTGGTGAAGTGGCCGGGGGAGATCGGGAGAAACTTCATCAGAACCAGCGCGAAGGCGGCCATGGCGCCGAACGTGGCGATGAGGCGGAGTTTGACGGGAGGAGTCGGAGCCGGCTGGAAGCCGGCGCTACCAGTGCTGCGACTGTGGCTCGCGTCGCGGCGAAGTACGAGGAGCAAGGAGATGCAGGAAGCTAGCCAGCCATAGGCTGCGGCTGCGGAACCAACTTCGGTTACGGGGACGAGGATGGCGTCGCCGAGGAAGAGGGCCACGAGCGTGCCCGCGCCGATGATGAGGATCGCGTTGCTGGGAGTTTGAAAACGCGGGTGGATGCGGGCTAACGGCGCCGGGACCGAGCCGTTGCGACCGAAGGCGAAGATCATCCGAGTGGCGGCAGCGAAGTTGCCGTTAAAGCATTGGAAGAGGCCGAACATGGCCATGACGAGGATGAGTTGGACGGGCCAGTGCTTGCCGATGCCGTGCTCGAAGGCAATGGCCGTGGCGAAATGTTTACCTAAGAGGCTTTGCCAAGGGGCAATGTAGGAGACCGCAGCGAGCGAGAACGCGTAGAAAGAGACACCGACTCCTAGCGCCATGGCAATGGCGGTCATATAGGTTTTGCCGCGGAGATCGGGGTTGGCTTCTTCGGCGTACTTGGGCACGGACTCGAAACCGGTTAGGAAGTACGGGACGATTTGCAGCGTCAACAGAATCGAAACTAACGGAGTAGCGTGAAAGACGGGATGAAGATTCGGGGGGAGCCCCGGACAGCGCTGATGGCCACGAGAGCTAGAAAAATCAAGAGAACGATCGTCGTCATGCCTTTCTGGAAGTTGGCGCTCAGACGGATGCCGCGGTAGTTGATCGTGATCAGGAAAATGGTGAGCGCGATGCCCAAGACCAAGCGGAGCAGAAAAACTGGCTGGCCCGCGACGCGATAGACCTCGATCGAATCGAGCTGGGGAAAAATGTAAGCGGCGATTTTGCCCAGGGCGATGGCTTCCCACGGGCAGACGATGAAGTAGGCGAGCAGCATGATCCAGCCAGTGAAATAGCTGACGATGGGCGGAAAGACTTGGGCGGTGTAGGCGGCTTCGCCCGCGGCGTCGGGTAGGCGGAGCACCCATTGGCCGTAGACGTAGCCTACTGGCAGCAGAATGATTCCGCCCAGGACGAAACCCAGGATTGCGCCGAGCGGGCCGCCTCTTCCCAGCCAGTCGTCCATCAGGACGAGCCAGCCTGTCCCGATCATAGTTCCGAAAGCTAAGGCGAAATAATCGTGGAGGCGGAGCTTGCGGGCTAGGGTGGGCATCTAGAGGACGCAGAGTAATTCGTAGAGGAGGTTGGCGGCTAGGAGGCTCGTGAGCTCACCGGTATCGAACGGTGGAGAGACTTCGACCAGGTCGCAGCCGATGATGTTCAGGCCTTGTAGGGCACGGACTAGTTGGAGAATTTGGATGCTGGTGAAGCCGCCAATTTGCGGGGTGCCGGTGCCCGGCGCGTAGGCTGGATCGACCGAATCAATGTCGAGCGTGACATAGACGGGTTTGTTGCGGAAGGCGTTCAGGTGGCGGAGAACTTGCGCCATTCCCTTTTCGTGGAATTCCTCGGCGGTGACCATGCGGACTTTGTGTTCGCGGGCGAAATCGAAATCGTCTTCGCCGTAGACCTGTCCGCGCAGGCCGACTTGCAGGACGCCGCCGTCATTTAGCAGGCCTTCTTCGAAGGCGCGGCGGAATGGCGTGCCGTGCGAATACTTGCTGCCGAAATATTCGTCCCAGAGATCGTTGTGGGCGTCGAACTGGATGAGGTTCACGGGGCCGCCGTGTTTTTTCGCGATAGCGCGGAGAATCGGCAGGCTGATGGAGTGGTCGCCGCCTACGCAGGCGGTGCGGGCTCCGGCGGCCAGGATCGGAGCGATGCCTTGCTCGATGCGGCGGAAGGTGTCTTCAATCGAGAGAGGATTTACGGGGAGGTCGCCGAAGTCGGCGATGCGATATTTTTCGAACGGATTCACGTTGAGGACCGGATTCCACGGGCGGATGATCGCGGATTGGACTCGGATGTAGCGCGGTCCGAAGCGCGGGCCGGGTCGATAGGTTGTGCCGCCGTCGAAGGGCACGCCAATGATGGCAATGTCGAGTTCTTCGGCTTGTGTGATGTGCGGGAGGCGCATGAAGGTGGAGATGCCCGTGAAGCGGGCGTATTCGAGGGCGTCTACGGGTTGGGGATGCGGGAGTTGGAAGACGCGAGCGGCTTTGGATTTCGGCTTTGGCATGAACCGGGCATGTTAGGAGCGGAGTGCGGCGAAGTCAACGCATGTCGGTGCCGGTACCCGGCGCCGACGCGGCGTTCACGCGGCTTTCACCTGGGAGTAACAAAGTTCGCGTAATTGTGGAGTGTGGGAGTTTCTGGGGATTCGATTCTGATTGGCCATCCGGGGACGGGTTTTTCCTGGCGCGATTCTGAACAGAGTGGGGGCTGGACTTTGCGGCGTGTGGTGCTGTTGTGTTTGGTGGGTGTGCTTGGCGCCAGCTGCTGTGTGGGGCAGGACGCGGCAATGAGGGTCGGTGCGAACGGCGGATCGGCGATTGCGGGAAGGACCGATCTAAAGATCGGCCACTACGGTGCTTCGGCTGCGGCCGGTTGTGTTCGCCCGGCGGAGAGAGCCGAAGTTCCTGAGCCTGAGGATTTGCGCAGCGTTGATGGCCAGCTCAAGGTGGACTTGGCGTTTCGCAGTTATGTCAGTGCGAAAGGGGAGAAACGATATTGCTACGTCACGACAGACGGGGAGATATCTCCGACGCTGCGGGTAAAACCGGGCGATACGGTAATTCTGAATTTCAAGAACGAGGCTGCGGTCGAATCGGAGGGCACCGGACGCGGGGCGCGAACGGACGCCGCAGCGGGAGCGCCGCCTCGCGGCGGGATGAACATGAGCGGCGGGACGAGTGGAACGGCGGGAGACTCTTGCGCGAACGGCGCGATGAAGCCAGCGTCGACTAATCTCCACTTCCATGGCCTGACGGTGCCCGCGGTTTGTCATCAAGACGATGTTTTGCACACCGTAATCCAGCCGGGCGACGCCGCGTTCCAATATCGCTTTCAGATTCCCCAGGACGAACCGCCCGGATTGTACTGGTATCATCCTCACATTCATGGCTTTACCAAAGCTCAGGTTCTCGGCGGAGCTTCCGGAGCGCTGATCGTCGAAGGAATCGAGAGGGCCATCCCGGATCTCGCGGGGCTTCCTGAACGTGTACTGGTCATTCGCGATCAGAACTTGCTAAATCCGCAAGCCATGCCGTCCACGGACGCGGGCAAGTCGTTGCCGCCGGTCGTTCTGGACGCCGACGGCGATGTGACGAATACGGGAACGGGGACCGGCAAGCCTGCCGAGGATCTGACTCTAAATTTCGTTCCCGTTCCGTATCCGGACTACCCACCCGCGACGATCACGATGAAACCGGGTGAGCGGCAGCTTTGGCGGGTGCTCAACGCGTCGGCAATTACCTACTTGAGTCTGCAAATGCTGTTTGATGCCCAGGCTCAGGCGGTTGAAGTCGTGGCGCTGGACGGCGTGCCGATTCGTAACAAGGGCACGGCAGGAAACCACTTCATCCTGTTGAGTCATCTCGGCATCCCACCCGGCGGCCGAATCGAGTTCGTCATGAAGGGGCCACCGCAAGGCTCCCACGCAACCCTGGTGACACGCAGCGTGAACACCGGCGCTGTTGGCGAGAACGACCCGTCGCGGCCAATCGCAACCATTATCTCCAAGCCAGAGGCACCGGAGCCACGGTCGGTACTCGCAAGATCGCCGGTTCCGCTCCTGCCATCACAAACCACGTGGCTGCGAGATGTGACACCGACGCGCGTTCGAAAGCTGTATTTTACGGAGACGCCTCTCGATCCCCATGATCCCAACAGCCCGACCACCTTTTATCTGACGGTTGACGGTCAAGCTCCCAAGCCCTTCGATCCGGCATCCGACGTGCCCAACATCGTTGCGCATCAGGGTGACGTGGAAGACTGGATCATCGAAAACCGAAGCCAGGAATTACACGCGTTTCATATTCACCAGGTGCATTTCGCGCTTCTTGAGTGGTTTGGACTTCCGATCAACGAACCGTTTCTGCGCGACACCGTCAACGTTCCTTATTGGGATGGACAAAATCCGGTGTTTCCCAGAGTAAAGCTGCGCATGGACTTCCGAGATGCGAACTCGATCGGATTGTTTCCGTATCACTGTCATCTTCTGGAACACGAAGACTCCGGCATGATGGGCCTGATCCAAGTTGAGCCGCGACTCCCGGCGCAATGAGCGCGAGGGAAAACTTTTACAATTCGTGAAAAAGAGTTCATCGGAATGTCATCTGCCAATAACAACGGAAGCGTATCAACCTGATGCACGTTTGCTTCCGACCGCCAATCGCGCTTCTACAGGCCCCCGCCCCGTGAGGCTGCGCGGCGTCAGGCGTTACGTCGCTCAAAATCAATAAGGAGAGTTCATGATCCGCAAGAATTTACGTTGGATGGCGGCTGTCCTGCTGGCCACGAATCTGGCAGCGGTTACACCGGGTCCGGTATTCGCAGGCGGCAATGGAAAGGGAAACGGCGGTGGCACCACGACAACGCCAATCAAGCACGTCGTCGTGATTTTCCAGGAAAATATCTCGTTCGACCACTACTTCGCAACATATCCGAAGGCTACGAATCCGAGCGAAGAAGTGCAGTTTCACGCCAAGTCCAGCACCCCGAGCGTGAATGGACTTATCCAGGCACTGCAGGAACACAACAACAACCAGGACAAGAACGCCGTCCTCTACCAACCGGTGAGGCTTGACCCTAGCCAGAACTATACCTGCGACCAGAACCATGACTACACGCCGGAGCAACAGGCGTTCGATAGCGGACTGATGGACAAGTTCCCGGAGTTCACCGCGACTCCTTGCTCTGCTGCGACGTGGCCGGATGTGTCGGCGCTCGGCGCGGGCATCGTGATGGGCTATTACGACGGGAATACGGTAACCGGGCTTTGGAACTACGCGCAGAACTTCGCGATGGACGATAACTCCTTCGGTACCAACTTTGGGCCGTCAACCCCCGGCGCCATTAACGTCATATCCGGCATGACCGGCGGAGCGGACCTGACCACGAACGTAGGAGCGGTGGCAGCCGGCGATGTAATCACAACGACACTCAATGGCGTCACCAGCAGCAGCGTGATCGGCGACGCTGATCCGTTCTACGATGATTGCAGCGGTTCTGAGAAGATTGGAATGCTCAGTACAAACCAGAACATTGGCACTTTGTTGGGCGCCAAAGGCATTTCATGGGGATGGTTCCAGGGCGGTTTCACACCGACGACCGCTTTTGTCCCTGCGAACGGGAATACACCAGCGGTCCTAGCAAAATGCGCAACCACGACAAACCGTATCGACGGGACACCCGAAACGGCCTATAGCCCGCACCACAATCCGTTTCAGTACTATCAGGCGACCTCGAATCCACATCATCTTCCGCCGGCTTCGCTCAGCGAGGTCGGGCATGACGGCCAAGCTAATCACGTCTACGATCTGAGCTATTTCCAAAAGTCAGCCCTCGCGAACGGGCTCCCGGCCGTCAGCTATCTGAAGGCGAATCGAGCGCAGGATGGTCACCCCGGCAACTCGTCGCCCCTCGATGAACAAGTCTTCATCACCACCACGATCAATTTCCTCCAGACCCTTCCAGACTGGGAATCGACGGCGGTCATTATCGCGTGGGATGACTCGGATGGCTGGTACGATCACGTCATGCCGCCAATCGTCAATCAGTCGACCAGCACCGCTGACGCTCTCACCGCTCCCGGCGCTTGCGGCAACGGGTCCGGCGCGCTGGAAGCTCAACAGGCGCGTTGCGGATACGGGCCACGGCTTCCGTTCCTTGTCATTTCCCCATACGCGAAGAAGAACTTCGTGGATCACACTTTGACCGACCAAAGCTCCGTTGTTCGTTTTATCGAAGAGAACTGGGAGTTGCCGCAAATCGGAAATGGCTCGTTCGACCAGGTTGCTGGGACGATTGAGAACATGTTCGATTTCAACAATCAGCGGACGGATAAGGTCGTCCTCAATCCTTCGACCGGACAGGTCGTATTCGATAAGTGAAACGGTAATTCGACAATCCTAAAAGCAAGCTCACGCTGGCTCGTCCTGTTTCCGGGGCGAGCCAGTTTGCTTTTGACGAGCCTTTCTCGCCATTTGTCTCTCGCCATTTGTCGCGCCCACCACGATAGACAACCCCGCAACGATGAGTGACATCCGTTAGCGTGTAGTCATCCTCCTTGGTGCGAGGAGAGATGCGCAAACGCCAGGTCATGGTGGCAACGGTTGTGGTGTCGCTGCTGGGGGGCGCGAGACTCGCGGCGCGAACCGAAGATCCTCCACGCACCGTGGAGCTTGTCTCTCCATCCGTCCAGACTGACGACGCCCCCATCGTCGATGAAATTTCGTTCGCCGGCCTTCGGCGAATTTCTCCCCAGGCCGTGCGGATGCAAGTTGCAAGCCGCGCAGGTGAGCGGTTTGACGATCAACGGATTGCACGCGACGTTCGTGCGCTGGCGAGACTCGGGTGGTTCGCGGCCATCCGTGTGAGTGTCGAGGGCGCGGACAGACTGCCCGGTCACCCTGAAGCAGGCCCCCAACACGTACGGCTGGTATTCGACCTTCAAGAAAATCCCTTCCTGACGGGCGTCGAATACTCGGGTTCGCGGCTGCTCTCACAAGAACAGATCGCCAAGCTGGTCGCGGGGAAAAAGCTCACACCCAAGTTGGGTGAACCGGAAAATCAGGTAACTACGCAACAGATTGGCCGGGCAATTGGGAAGGCTCTCGCTGAAATCGGGCATCCCGAATCACGCGTGGAAATACGACGAGTCCAGACTGCCAACGCGACGGTTCGCATGCGCTTCGAGATTGCCGATGGGCCGCATCTTTCGGTCAGCCGAGTAACTTTCGAAGGTGATCCCGAAGTGTCCGCGAAATTATTGCAGCGGCAGATGCGCCGAATAAACCCTGGTGCTCTCTTCGGCTCTCTGCAGGGGAAGAATTCGTACTCGCGGGAAGCGCTTGAGGAGGATCGGGAACGGCTCCTGGCTTACTACCAGAATCATGGCTATCCGGAGGCGCGGATTGGAGACGCGCAGGTATCGAAGTACGCGGAGTCTTCACAACGCTGGATTCCGTGGCCGCGAAAGACGATGGATGTGCGGCTTGCTGTCGGAATCCCGATCGAGGCTGGCCCAATGTATCGAGTTGAATCGGTCAGGACCGGCGAGGACCTTGCGCAGGCCGTTACGGCTGCCCACAAATCCCCGATTGCTTCCACCGAGGAGCTGCTTGGGCGCCCATACTCGGCGCGAACGGTCGAGAATCTTCGCCGGGCTTGGCAGGCGCGAGCGCAACCGAAAGCACCTCGCAACCAGGAAGCAAACTTTTTCAACGTAGAGGCGATTCGCACGCTGGATCCGAACTCTCGTTCGGTGCGAATCCTGTTCGATCGGAACCCCACGCCGCCTTATATGGTGCGACGCTTGGAGTTTCGCGGTATTCATCGTTTCCCGGACCGGTATTTTCGCAGCCGTATTGTCCTGAAAGAGGGAGCGCCATTCGATGATCGGTTGCTGGAAGCAGGATTGGCGCGTTTGGCACGAACCGGCTATTTCAAGCCGATGAAGAAAGAAGATATTCAGGTGCAGACCGACGAAGCCTCTCATACGGCCGACGTGATCATACGCGTGGAGGAACTTGGGCAACAGCGCGCATTTCTGACCGGAGGGCACGGGCAATTCGGCAGCACCCTCGGTATTGCATATACGGTTTTCAATCTGCTCGACCGCGAAGAACTCCTTTCCTCGCACATCGAGGGCGGGCCTGAAAGCTTGCAATTGGCCCTCGGATTCGCAAAGGAAGGTTTCCTCGGCACGCGTGGATCGTTGGCGCTTTCCGCTTTCAATACGTTTCTTCGACCACGGCTTTCCGGGAGCGTGAAAGGGCCATTCTTCAAGCAGGAGAGTGAAGGGCTCAACGCCGCATGGAACTACGCGCTGACGAATACGGACACGTTTAGCGTCAAGTACGACCTGTCACATGCAAATACGCAATATTCACCGGCGGTATCGACCGCTGGTACGGGCGGTGTTACGGGATTAACCACCAGCGGCGTGGGAACCGAAACGTCGAGCCACGCGGCAGGGCTCGGATGGACGCGCGATACCGGCGATGAACGAATCACTCTTACCGATTCGGTTTCCGGAGGCTGGATGGGCGGCAGCGAGCGCGTGGTGCGCTCGAAGGCGGGGTGGGCACGGGTGGTGCCTGACCCCATCTTACATCACGAAAACTCCTGGGCCTTTCGGACGAGCTTTTCCGGCGTGGGAAGCTATTCGGGCCAACTCCCTGCCTATGCGCGCCTGTTCGCTGGCGATGATTTCGTGAGGGGATTGCGTCCCGGAGAGCTGGGTCCGGATGCGGTGGTGTCTTCCGTTTCACCGGGCGGCGAAACGAAATATTCCGCAACGCCCGCGGGAGCCGATCTGGTGGGTGCCGCGAACGCCGAGTACCGTATGCCCCTGGCCGCTGGTACCGAGGCAACGGGCTTTTTCGATTTAGGATCGGGAGCGTTGCTCTTGAATTGGCTGGGCCCATCTCGACCAATGCTCGCGGATTCCATGAATGAGATCGTGCATGCGTCCATGGGCGTGCAACTGAATTGGACGGTGCCAGGAGTTGGCGTGCCCATCCGCGTCTACTACGCGATTAATGTGCTTCGACTGAACCGCTGGCTGCCCATGCCGGACGGTTCCTTGTTTCACATGCAAGACCGGTTCTCCGCGCTTGGCTGGGGATTAGGCTCACTGTTCTGACCTCATCCGTTTTCCTTGTCCTAGCGGACAAACAAAGCCCCGCCCCTACAAGACTTGAGCAGCTGTACTACACTTCAGTGACTTATGAACGACCGAAAACTAATTAAAGAAGCGACCCGGCTTGCCGAACCTTTTTGCATCACGAAGGGTAGCAAGTTCCATCTGAAAGACTTCGACCCCGGCGAAACCAAGGGGGTGAAATCCAAGAAGCACGCCGAGAAACTGACTGAACAGAACAGTGCCTTGGCGAGCGACATGCAAGAGAAGCTCTATGCCCAGGATCGCTGGGCGCTGCTGCTGATCTTTCAAGGGATGGACGCGGCGGGCAAGGACGGCGCCATCAAGCACGTGATGTCCGGCGTGAATCCACAAGGCTGCGACGTCCATGCGTTTAAGACGCCGACCAGCGAAGAACTGGATCATGATTTTCTGTGGCGCTGCCACAATGTGATGCCCGAGCGGGGAAAGATCGGAATTTTTAATCGCTCGTACTACGAGGAGATGTTGATCGTTCGCGTGCACCCCATGCTGTTGAGGAACGAGCGTCTGCCGGACCGGCTGGTGACCAAGCACATCTGGACCGAAAGGTACGAAGATATCAACGCCTTCGAACGGTATTTGACGCGGAACGGGGTGGTGATTCGGAAGTTCTTCTTTCACATCTCGAAGGAGGAACAGAAGAAGAGGTTTCTGGCGCGGCTGGAAGACTCCCAAAAGAATTGGAAATTCTCGATGGATGACATCAAGGAGCGCGGTTTCTGGAAAGACTACCGAGAAGTGTATGAGGAGGTGGTTCAGAACACGGCCACAAAGCATGCGCCGTGGTACGTCGTTCCCTCCGATAATAAGTGGTTTACGCGGCTGGTGGTGGCGTCGGCGATTGTGGAGGCGCTTAGCGAACTGAATTTGGCGTTTCCGGATGTCGACAAGAAGAAGAAAAAGGAGCTGCACGAAATACAAGATACGCTGCTCGCAGAGAAGGACTGATCGCGCAGGAACGATCGCTGCAGAAATTCGGAGCCGCGTGGCGTTTATTTTGGTGAATAGTGGTAACGCAGATCCAGCGGAAGCCGATCGGAGCGCTGCCTGGTGTTGTAGTCCAACTGATACTGCTGGTGTTCAGCGTCAGCGGGATAGTCTTTGCCCGCAGGATAAGGATAAGAAAGCAGTGAGTGGCGCGGGAGTGGTTCGACCGTAAAGGCATGCGCCGCGTAGAAGTCCAGGTCCTTCTCGAAGCCGTCGGCATAAAAGAAATAATCGCGCACCCAGCCCGCCGGCAATGCCGGAAGCTTCCGCGGATCGAAGTCGAGCTTCACTCCTTCACCGGAACCAAAAACCACAAAGCGGTCATCGGAGCGGTTTAGCAGATCGTGCACGTCTCCGTAACGCGTGTAATTGCCGGCGGCGTGCGCGTATGGACCAGTCATACTGCGCTGCGTGTACGAGTAGGTGGTGTCGCTTGCGGGCGTCAGCCGGATCTCGCGCGGGTATCCCAGATACTCGAGTGCGGCGTTTGCGAGCGGGACTTCCGCGACCCGTACTTCACGCGCATCGGGAGTCTGATCGACACGAATCGCGTCCCAATAAATTTTCAAATTGTTGACGATGCGAATGCGTCGCGTGCCAGCCGGGAGCTTCCCAGTCAAGTCCGTGACCATCGTCCGTTCGAGACCCGCGGGGAAGCCCATGTCGTCAACCACGCGGATCCATTTTCCGTCGAGCGTCCTGCGCTTCGACATAAGGCGCAATCACCTTAATGCCCGCTTGATCGGCGGAATACATGGAGGTCGCGGTGAAATAGTCGGTGTAGCCGTCGAGGATCAGGCGGAGCGGCTTGTTCGCGTCCCAGACGCCGAGATCGAGCTCAAGATAATGAAGCTCAGCGAAGCCGGCGAAGGGCAACTCCTCGAAATCGGTGACGTACTTGCGATCGCGCTTGGCAATCAAAGCCAGCACATCGTTGCCATGATCATCCCACGCACCTGCCGGCGCATGAGCGTCTTTGGTAGCGATTACACGGAATTCCGGAAACGGCGGAGCGCTGACAAATCTTTCATTCGGGTAAACGTCGTAGGCCGCCGGATGATCGATGGCCAGAAGTCGCACTTGATCGAGATAAACGGTTTCCTCCATCGGTTCCATGAAGCGGAAGCTGAGGAGACCGTCGCGAGGACGAACGCTGCGCGCATCGACCTTTAAATACTCATCGGGATCGGGAACATCGCGTTCACCCGGTGCGACCCAATGGCCGACAACGCCCGGACCAATCATGTCCGCGATGAATTCAAATTCGCGACCATTCCAGGAAAATAGAACCGGACAGGAGCTGCCGCGGCGATCCAGCTCCGCGATGCTTTGCTCCTTTTTCGCCGCGAGATTGATTTCGTCCTGGGGCACGCCAGTGGGCCACAACAGACGCACGACTTCCGCATTCTTCTCGGTGTCCAGTCCAGCGAGAATCGACGGTGCGTTTTGGCCGAGATAGCCGGACGCGCCCGGCACTTCCCACTTTTGATAGAGGGCTCCCGCGTACAGTTCAACTTTTGTGCCAATCGCGCTCTTGTTGTCGTTGAGCGCCTTCAGGTCGATGCGCATCCATGAGTGCTGAGCCGCGCCTTCGCTGCGAAGCAGAAGCGGTGCGCCACCTAGCTGCGTTACGATCAGATCGGGATTGCCGTCACCCGCAACGTCAGCAACAGCAATGGCTCGTGGCTGCGTCAGCTTCACAGCGTCCAGATGTACATCTTTCGTTACATCAGCCCAGCCGCTGGTGCCGAGATTCCGGAGCAAGCGCAACTCCCCGCCGCTCGCGGTTTCCCCGACAGCGACAAGATCGATCCAGCCGTCATTGTCGTAATCAATCGCGGAAATTCCCCAACCGCGCTCCCACGGCAAATCGGGCAACTTCACACGCTCCAACCGTTTGCCCTCGACGTTGCGCCACAAACTAACGCCGGGCGCGCCCGCGTGGGTGAAAGCCAAATCCATCCAGCCATCTTTGTCGAAGTCGAAAGCAATCACGCCGACCGCTGGCGGAAGATTTTCCTTCTTAAAGTCGATTGCGGCCGAGGGCGTGAATTTCCCCTCGCGCGGGTTCAAGTAAATCGAGGCGCCCGCCGTTCCTCCAGCGAACACAAAATCGATGGCGCGATCGTTATTGAAATCGGTCGTGACGAGCCCGGCGCCCGTAGCGTCGAAGTTGAGGCCGGTCTCTGCTGAGACGTCGGTGAAGGTGCTGTTGCCGTTGTTACGCCACAGTGTGTTGTAAGCGACTGCCTCGGATGCCCCTGAGGCCGTGGGCTGTGCGGTTATGTACAGATCGAGGTCGCCGTCGTGATCGTAATCGACGAAGGTCACGCCGACGCAACCTTTTTCGCGGCGAATGCCGACCGCCTCGGTAACGTCCTCAAACTTGCCGTTTCCTTTGTTGTGCAGCAGGTGAACGCCATCACTCATGCAGACCGCAAGATCCGTGTGGCCATCGTTGTCGAAATCGCCGGCGGCACAGCCCAGACCGCTGCCTCGCAGATCGAGGCCTGTCGTCATCGTGACATCCGCGAAGCGCCCACCGCTGAGATTGTGGAGCAATCGGCTCGTTCCATCAGCCGTCGCGCTCACCAGGAAGAGATCGGGCTTGCCGTCGCCGTCGTAATCGATGAAGCAGGCTCCCGCACTTGGTCCCATAGGTGTTGCTCCGCCGCTTGCGGGAGCTGCGACGACGGGCTGCTCCTTGAACGCGACCGTGATCGCGGCTGGGGCGGACGCTATCGGGCTGCGCGCGAGTTCCGCGAGCGAATAGCGGCCTTGATCTCCATAGCCCGCGCCGAATGGAGTACCCAAATGCTCCGTCGTAATTTTCTGAAATCGAGCAAGGTGCTCGCGCGCAGCGGCGGCGTCACCCTTGCGTTGATACGCGCGGGCAAGGCCGAACTCTGCCGACGCGTGAAATGGGTAAGCAGCGAGCGCTTTCTGAAAAGCGGCGATGGCAGCGTCGTAGCGCTGTGCCTGAGATTGTAAATAGCCGACAAAATAAAAGCCGTCAGCTTCAGGCGTAAGTTCCGTGACGTGCTGGAAAGCGGCAATGCCCTTTTCCGTTTCGCTGGCATCTTTATATACAAGTCCGAGGTTGTACCAAGCGTACGGATCTTGCGGAAGCTGGCGAGCAGCTTCCTCGAGCGCCGCGCGGGCGGCTTCAAGTTTCTGCTGGCTGAGTAGCGCCACGCCCAGGTTAAGGCGCGCGACGGCGAACTTTGGATCGGCGGCCAGCGCCTGCTCAAATTTCTTCTGAGCATCAGCAAATTTCTGCTGATTCATATACGCGACACCCAGCGTATTGAACCGCAGCGCGTCCGTCGCACTGGATGCCTTGTCCTGAGTGGCCGTCGATTTGGCGGGAGGTGCTTCCTGAGCGCGCGCGGATCGGGAGCGCAGTGCGAACGTAACGACGGCACAAATCGATAAAATGCTCGCGATCACGAACAAACTCGCGCGCGGGTTCAATCTTGGCATCGGCAAGGTCTTTCTTTAGTCGCGAATGAAGCACTCGATGGCACTCGGCGACGGAGTATCCGTTTGATTCTCCCGGCTCCTCACCGAACCGTCAATTGATTTCGCTGAAGCACGCATTATCTGCGAGACTTGACCGCCGCAGCTTCGAGACGTAGATTCACCAGGCAAAATCTATGAACTTTTCGCCCTTTTCGACAATTTCAGACACTACAGCGGCCATCCGCACGCGCGCAATTTCGACAACGGAACTTGTCGAGACGACGCTCGAACGAATTTCCATGCTCGACCCGAAGCTGCGCGCATTTGCGAACCTCGACGCGGAAGGTGCCAGGGCGCAAGCGAGAAAGGCGGACTCCGCGATAACGCGGAATGCCGCGCTCGGCTCGCTCCACGGCGTGCCGGTCACGATCAAAGGCAACATCGACGTAGCGGGATTGCGTTGCCCGGCGGGTTCGCTGCTCCGCAAGGACTACGTTGCGCAACACGATGCGCCGCTGGTAGCACGCCTGCGTGCGGCCGGCGCGATCATCCTCGGCAATACGAATACCCCCGAATTCCTGATGGCCTACGAGAGCGACAACCTGCTGATCGGAAAAACCAGCAACCCTTGGGATCTCTCGCGAAGCGCGGGCGGCTCCAGTGGCGGCGAAGTAGCTGCGATCGCCTCGGGGTGCTCGTTCGGCGGAGTCGGAAGCGATGGCGGCGGCTCCATCCGCGTTCCA
The DNA here is from genome assembly GCA_963729285.1 of uncultured Acidobacteriota bacterium. Taxonomy (GTDB): domain Bacteria; phylum Acidobacteriota; class Terriglobia; order Acidiferrales; family UBA7541; genus Acidiferrum. The sequence continues at coordinate 45,315 of CAVSNL010000016.1, read as the reverse complement.
GCACATTTTGCTGGCATCTGTGGACTAAAGCCCACTCCAGGTCGCGTGCCATCGACCGGACACTTTCCGCCAGGTGCTGGTTTACTTTCCTGGCTCGGCGTCGTAGGACCGATCGCGCGAACGATCGCCGATGTCCGCGCTCTGTTCCAAGTATTGGCGGGACCCGATCCCGGCGACGCCCTGTCAGCGCCGGTGCCGCTTTCCAACATTGATGGAAGCACGCAGTTGAAAGATCTACGCATCGGTCTGCTGGAGAGCAGCGCGCTTCCCAAAGCTTCTCCGGAGACAGAGGCGGCAGTGCAAAAAGCGGCGGGCCTCCTGGCGGACCAGGGACTCTCCGTCGAACCGTTTCAACTCTCCGGACTCGATCGAGCCCTCGACATCTGGTGGTTTTTCTTCGGGCCGGTCGTCGCGCATCTGTTCGGTCCCACGATCGAAGGCCACGAAGAACAACTCAGCCCGATCCTCCGCGAGTATCTCGACTACGCCGCGCCCGAAAACCCCATTACGCTCGACGCGCTCTTCTCCGCCTGCGCCGCTCGCGACAACATCCGCGCCGAAATCCTCAGGCAATTGCAGGACGTCCCCATCCTGCTGTCCCCGGTTTCCACGTCCCCCGCATTTCGTCACGGCGAAGGAACGTATCGCGCAAATTCCCCGCACTGCTATCGCACATCCATGCGCCATTCGCAGTGGCTGAACCTTGCAGGTTGCCCAGGCGTCTCCGTTCCCGTCGGGGTTTCCCCGGAAGGTTTGCCCATCGGAGTGCAAGTGATTGGACGCCCGCACGAAGAAGAACTGGTGCTGGCAGTTGCCGAACGCATCGAACAGGCCCGCGGCCCTTGGCAAGCCCCACCGCTTAAAGTCCCGTTGTAGGGGCGGGGCATGCAGATTTTTTCTCAGTTGTTGCAGCTCTTTCCCCGCCTGGAATTTGAACATGCCGTTCGCGAGACCCGCGCCCAGCGTCATGCCCGTGGATTCACTTGCTGGGGCCAATTCGTGGCCATGCTGTTCTGTCACCTAGGGCAAGCGCGTTCGCTGCGCGAGATTTGCGGCGGGCTAGCGGGTTGCGAAGGCAAGCTGAAACATCTTGGCGTGCCCCAGGCACCCAACAAGTCCACGCTCGCCTATGCCAATGAGCATCGTCCCTGGCCGTTGTATCAAAAGGTCTTTGACCTTTTGTTGGCGCGTTGCCAACAGGCAGCCAGCCCACTCCACCGTTTCCGTTTTCGCAACCCGCTGCTGAGCATCGACGGCACGATTATCGATCTCTGCGCCAGCATGTTTGACTGGGCCCACTACCAACAAGCCAAAGGCGCGGCCAAGCTACACCTGGTTTTGGATCATGATGGCCATCTGCCGCGCTACGCGGTCATTACCGAAGGAAAGGCTTCGGAAGTCAACATAGCTCGTGAATGGCAGTTTGCTCCCGGCACCATCCTGGTCTTCGACCGCGGTTATGTGGACTACCGTTGGTATCAAAGGCTCACCAATGAGGGTGTGTTTTTTGTGACGCGCCTCCGCCACGATGCGCATTATGGGGTTCAGAAACAACTCCCCGTCCCGAAAAATCGCCACATCCTCAAGGATGAAATTATCTCGCTGGGCAGTCCGCACTATCGGGCAACGGGGCCGTTCCGCGCGTCGAAGTGTGGGTCCAGGAACGTCAGGAAATCCTGGTGCTGCTCAGCAACCACCTCAGCTTTGGCCCCACCACCATCGCGCAAATCTTCGAGGCGCTGGCAGATCGAAGTCTTCTTCCGCTATTTGAAGCAGAACCTGCGCATCAAAACCTTTGTGGGTACCAGCGCCAACGCACTGCACATCCAGATTTGGACAGCACTGATCGCCATGCTGCTGCTGAAATATTTGCAACTGCGCGCACGCTACGGCTGGTCGCTATCGAATTTGGTGGCCCTGCTGCGCCAACCACTCTTTGTTTACCGTGATCTGCAAGCCTGGCTGGATACCCCGTTCGAAGCGCCGCCCGCCTTGGCCGGCCTGCACGATCGCCCCGCCCGGCCGATGCGTCTCGGCACAATCCGCGGCCCAAGAAGCAACCGACGCCTGAAGAACTCGACTGGTCGCGTGCGTTCCCCAACCTCAAAGCCCTGCACTATTGCGGAGGCTGCGCCAACTCCGGATTCCGCACGCGATCTTCGTCCATCGCGCCAGGCTCTTTTTCTTTCTCGTGCGAAGTATCGATCAACGCCCTGGCAGCGCTCATCTCCTTCTCCGCCTCCTCCCGTCGCCCCAGTTTCATCAGAATCCGCCCACGCATGAAGTGTACGTTCTGGCTATCCGGCGCAAGCCGTACCGCTCGATCAATCTCCGGCAGCGCCTGTTCATACTTATCCTGCCGCACATGGATCTTAGCCAATCCGAACAGCGACCCCGGCATCCTCGGGTTGCGCCGCAACGCCTCTTCAAACTCCTTCTCGGCTTCCGCATCCCTTCCCACCTTCAAATAAAACTCGCCCAGCTGCTCGTAAATGTCGGCCGAACCGGGATCAACCGCGATCTCTTTGCGAAATTCCGCTTCGGCATGTTCGTTGTCGTTGATGCGCATGTACGCGATCCCGAGCCCAAAGTGCAGGAACGGCATGTCCGGATTCACGCTCTCGGCGCGCTGCAACTCCACGAGGGCCTTGTCGGGTTCCTCACGGTTCAGATACGCCTTGCCCAAAATGAGATGAAACTCCGGGTTGTCGCGGCCAACGTCCACCAGGCGCGCCAGCGCCTTCTCATCGAGTTCTTTCTGACCGGCGTTGTGCGCCGCAATTCCCAGAACGTAGAGGTACATAAAATTGTCGGAAGCCTGCGGCCAGAGCGGCTCCAGAACGGAAACCGCCTCGGCGTAATGCACGGTGAACACATAGCAAAGCCCCAGCAAATAGCGCGCCTGGAAAGAGTTCGGCTGGTCTCGAACAACAGACGCCAGCGGCGCCACCGCTCCCGGATAGTCGCCGCGTCGATATTTCACCAGCCCGATGTTCAGCCGTATTCCCGGCATGGCTGGCTCGAGTTTTTCCGCTTTCTGTAGCAGCGTCAGTGCGCGGTCCCAATTTTTGCGGCGCATCGCAATGACTCCCAGGTTTGAATAGGCAGCCCCCGCCATGGGATCCGCGGCGATCACGTGCCGAAACGCAGCCTCCGCACCATCTAGATCCCCTCGGTTCAGCGCAGCTTCGCCTTTGGCGAACCACACCTGCGGATCGACGTGAGCACTCGCGACCGAGGGCGCAGCATCTTGAGTCTCCGCTGGCGAGCCCGGACCTCCTCCGGCTCCGCTTGCCGTCCCCGAGGCGCAAACTGCCAGAGGTAGCAGACAGAGACAGAAGAAACTTGCCAGTCCTGTGGAAATCCTCGAATTCATACCACGTAGTGTCCAGTCCCGAACGCCTGAATTCAAGCCGCTTCTCGCAACTATGGCCGTTTTCCCGCTCAAAACCGGCCCCAAAATTCGCCCTCCCCTCATTATCTTCATGGGACCAATGCAAAAAATCGTGCTTGACAGCCACGCAGGAATGCCGTATTAACTCGTTTTAATAGCCAAGTGGGTGCTTGCTGTTCCGGTCGAGTGGTGGGGGCTGTACTCGATGAATTGTCTCCGGCGAGTGGCGACGCGGTGTTGCGCGCGACGGCAGGCGTTTCTCCCTCACGTTTCCAAGCTTTCAACTTAGAACTACCGGAGGTACTTAAAGTGAAGGGATATTCTCATCCGCGTTGTATTGGTGGTTCCCCTTTTTACATCAGCAACTGCACGGCCCTGCGAATTCTTTTTTGCGCGATTCTAGTCTTGTGTCTTCCGTTTCTCGCAAGCGCGCAAGACACCGGCTCCATCGGCGGCACCGTCTCGGACAAGAGCGGCGCAGCCGTTGCCGGCGCCGAAGTCACCATCACCAGCACCGCCGGCAGCCTGACTCGCTCCACCGTCACGAATAGTGACGGCGCTTACGTCGCCGCCGGCTTGCCGGGCGCCAGCTACGACCTCAGCGTATCCGCGAAGGGCTTTCAGAAGTACACGGCTCATGGCGTGGTGTTGGACGTCGCGCAGAAGATCCGTGTGGACGTGCAACTGACCGTCGGCTCCGTTTCCGAAGAAGTGGTCGTGACCGGCGAGAGCGTCGCTCAGGTCGAGACCGCCTCCTCGGAACTCAGCACCACGATCAGCGGTAAACAAATTAACCAGCTCGAGCTAAATGGCCGCAATTTCACCCAGCTCGTGACCCTCACTCCGGGCGTCGTAAGCCAGACCAACCAGGATGAAGGCACCGTCGGCGTTAACGGTAACGTCGCGTACAGCATGAACGGCGGCCGCACCGAGTACAACAACTGGGAACTGGACGGCGGCGACAACATGGACAACGGCAGCAATTCCACGCTGAACGTCTACCCAAACGTTGAAGCTGTCGCCGAATTCAAAGTTTTGACCTCCACGTACGGCGCGCAGTATGGCCGTAACGGCTCCGGCACCATCGAAGTCGAGACCAAGTCCGGCGGCAGCGCGTTCCACGGCAGCGCCTTCGAGTACCTGCGCAATGACTTCTTCAACGCCAAACCGTGGGTATCCGGCGGCGAGCCAGGCGACCCCAACCCGCCCTACAAGAAGCACGATTTCGGCTATACCATCGGCGGACCCATATACATTCCGCATCACTACAACGCTGACAAGAGAAAGACCTTCTTCTTCTTTTCTGAGGAATGGCGAAGAGAGAAGAACCCCGACGCGATTACTCAAAACGTTCCATCCGTTGCCGAGCGCGGCGGCGATTTTTCAGACCTGTGCCCGGGGCCGGATTGTCCGAAAGTTCCGAATCCCGCGGCGGTGCCCATTAGCGCCGTTGGACAAGCGCTTGAGGGACTCATCCCCGCGCCCAACAGCACGAATGCCGGCTTCCCTTCGTTCGCTCAGACGGTCTCGCTTCCAACCACTTGGCGCGAAGAGCTGGTCCGCGTCGATCACAACATTACCGACAACTACCGATTGACGTTCCGCTACATCCACGATTCCTGGTCAACCGTCGTGGCCAATCCTCTCTGGGGCATCGGAACTTCCAGCTTCAACAACATCAACACCAACTTCGTTGGACCGGGAACCAGCTTTGTGGCGCGCCTTACCGCCAACGTCACGCCCACACTATTAAATGAATTCGTCGCTAGCTACACCGCCGACCACATTTTCCTCACCGCCTGAACCCCCCAGCATTTCCCGCCGGGTTTGCGATGGGCTCGCTCTTCGACAACGGCTTCGGCGGAAAGTTACCCGCCATCCAGCTGCAAGAGTAACATTGCCTATGGCGGTAGCTTCGGCCAAGATACCGGATACTTCCCCTGGAACAACGCCAATCCCACGTATACCTATCGCGACAACGTGACCAAGATTGTCGGCACGCACACTTTCCAGTTCGGCGCCTATTTCGCCGCCGCGCAAAAAAATGAAGACAATACTGCCGACGTCCAGGGCCTTCTGACTTTCAACACTTCGTCCCCTATCAGCACCGGAAACTCATTTGCGGATTTGCTGATGGGAAATGTCGCCAGCTATAAGCAGTGGAACGCTACCGTTAAGTATTACAACCGCTACAAGATCTTTGAGCCCTACTTCCAGGACGATTGGCGCGTCACTAAGAAATTGACCCTCAACCTCGGCTTGCGTGTGAGCCTCTTTGGAACCTACCGTGAGAAGTATCAAGACGCCTTTAACTTCGAACCTACCGCCTTTGTTAGTGGCGCCTCTCCCGTTATCGACAGCACCGGGACCGTCACCGGCAGCGCGGGAGCCCTCACACCTGGTACCGGCAATCCGCTCAACGGCATTATCCAGTGCGGCGGTAAGGGAGGAACCTTCGTCGTCCCGGGTTTCCCAGCGGCCACCGTCGGCCCATCTTCTAACGCCGGCTGTTTGTCCGGCCACCTTTTCAACCCCGCTCCGCGCCTTGGCTTCGCTTGGGACCCCAAGGGTGACGGCAAGATGGCCATTCGCGGCGGCTACGGCGTCTTCTTCGAACACACCAACGGCAACGAAGGCAATACCGAGTCCCTGGAAGGTTCGCCGCCGGGCGCCCTCACCTCATCGCAATTTAACGTCGTGGGATACGGCAACATCGGTGGCGGCGGGCTGCTCTTTCCGCTGTCCGTCAATTCCATCCCCAATAAGGCTATCTGGCCCTACGTGCAACAGTGGAACTTGAACGTTCAAAAGGAGCTTCCATCTCACGTAGTTCTCTCGGTGGCTTACGTCGGTAGCAAGGGCACGCATTTGACCCTGGTGAGCGACTCCAACCAGCTCTTGCCGGTACCTGCGGGCAGCAACCCGTACCCGGCGGGGACACCGATTACGGCTCCGAACCCCACTCACTGGCTACGTGGGTGACTGCACCACCTCACGGCCGGCCCGGGTGGACCGGCGATCACCGGCCAAGCACTGATAAATCTAGGCGTCGCCTGCGGCAACAATCCTGACCCGCTGCGCACCGCTTTCCCAGGCTTCAGCAACATCACTCAGCTGGCGACCCAGGCAAATTCCATCTACAACGCCTTGCAGGTCTCCGCAAACCGCACCGTCGGCGACCTGACCCTCAGCGCGGCTTACACCTACAGCCATTCCATCGACGATTCGTCCGACCGCTCGATTTTGCTTTCATGAATGCTTACGACATCGCCGCCAATCGCGCTAGTTCTACTTTCGACATGCGTCATAACCTGACCATCAGCTATGTCTACGGCTTGCCTTTCTTTAAGGCGTCCGGCCTGACGCATACTCTGCTTGGCGGCTGGCAGATTTCCGGCATCACCATCGCCCAGGCTGGCCTTCCCTTTAGTGTGACCAACGGCACCACTTACGGCGACAACGCCGGTGTGGGCAATGGCGTGGCGAGCGGGAATGAAGCCGCCTCACGTCCCGATCTCGTCGGCGACCCGCGACGCCAGCATTCCGCAGACCGAGTTCCCCGACGTCCGTGGACCGGTTATCTACAATCCGGCGGCGTTCGGCCTCCCGACAGGACTCACCTTTGGCACTGTCGGTCGTAACACGCTGAACTACCCCGGCCGCTTGAACTTCGACGCCGGCCTTTCCAAGCGTTTCGCCATCAACGAACGCATGGGCTTCGACTTCAAATGGGAATTGTTCAACGTGTTCAATCACACCCAATTCGACGAAATTAACAACCAATCCGAGGTACGAACGGCATCGCCATGGACACGGCTGATCCGGGCGCGAACCTCGACAGCTCGAACTTCCTGCACCTGACCGGCACGCATGCGCCACGCCGCATGCAATTCGGCTTGCGCTTTTACTTCTAATAACTACACCCCCTAACGAAAGGCGGCTCTCGCAAGAGAGCCGCCTTTTTTTTGCACCCACTCCCACGCAAGCCCCGAAAGGAGTACACTCTCTCCCGCCATGAACCGACGAACCTTCATCGAATCATCCATCGCCACCGCCATTGTCGGCGCCGTCGCGCGCCCAACATGGGCCGCCGCTGCCGTCCATCACATCGATCGCGTAGGCCTGCAGCTCTACACCGTCCGCAGTCTCATGAAGCAAGACTTCGACGGCACCATCGCGGGCGTCGCCAAGATCGGCTACAAAGAAGTCGAATTCGCCGGCTATTACGGCAAGTCTCCCAAGGAAGTCCGCGCCCTTCTCGATTCCAACGGCCTCACCTCGCCGTCCGCGCACCATCCCATGCAACCGCCGCCAAACGCCGCGGGCAAAACGCTGGCCCTCGAAACGAATTTGCAGGAGATCATCGACGGCGCAAACATCATCGGCCAGAAATTTTTAGTCTGCCCCTATCTCGATGCAAAATCGCGCACCGCCGACGGCTACAAGCGCCTCGCCGAATCCTGCAACAAGGTTGGCGAAGCCACGAAAAAAGCCGGCATCCAATTCGCCTACCACAACCATTCTTTCGAGTTTGAAAAAGTCGATGGCCTCGACGGAAAGCTTCCCTTCGATTACCTTCTGGCGCAAACCGACCCCAAGTTCGTAAAAATCGAAATGGATCTTTGCTGGATCACGGTCGGTGGCCAGGACCCCATCGCCTATTTCAACAAATACCCCGGCCGCTTCCCGCTGGTTCACGTGAAAGACTGGAGCAAAGAAGGCTCCGCCTCGAGCGATTACGAGGGCGCCGTCGGCCACCCCGTAACCGGCCACCTCGCAAACGTCGGCAGCGGCTCCATCGACTGGAAAAATATCTTCGCCCACTCCGGCAAAGCCGGCATCGAACACTACTTCGTAGAAAACGACGAAGCCAAATCCCTAGCCGACCCCCAAGCCAGCTACGAATACCTCTCCAAGCTACCGTTCTAGCGTGTCAACCCCAGCAGTAGCCCGCGCGCAATCGCTCTCTTCCCCGGGAACGCCAATCTCCCGATTGGCGCGCCGGGTCCGCATCCACTTGTAGGGGCGCAGGATTCCCTAGGCTTAACGAAACCAGCATCCTGTAGCCGCGGTCTCCGAGACCGCGGGGTTTAGATCCAACTCAACCCAAATCTAACCGCCGCTACAATTCCGCCCGCTGCCGTTTCCCGTCTCGCCCCGCTCCTCAACTTCCAATCTTCTCCATATGAATCACCGGCAACGACTCTCCATTATCCAAAGGCACCGCAATCCTCTTCACTGCCACATACCCCTTAACCCCAAACAATTTTGCCCCCGTCAAAGTAGCCCCCATCTCATACCGCCGAAATCCCGCCTCCCGCGCCGCCGTCTCGCAAGCCTCCAATATCAACGTCCCCACCCCACGCCGCGCCCAAGCAGGATGCACAAAAAAAGCCCGAATCTTAGCCGCATCTTTCTCCGGATCCAACAACGAATCCTCCCGCTGCGTCCAATGATCTCCTCCATAAAGTGTCTTCCGCTTACTCCACCCGCCACAACCAGCAATCCGAGGTAGCACAGACACTCTGCAGTCCGCTAAGGCTGCCCGCTCACCAAAGCCAGTCGTATCCGCCGCACCACAATCCTCAGCCACAAGATAAGTCCCATCCGCAATCAACTGACTATCCACGCCAAAAACAGTCCGCAGCGCCGCCTCCCTCTGCGCCACGGAATAATCCTCAGCCTGCAATTCCCGCACAGAAGCCTCAATCAACTCCCGCAAAACCGGCACATCCTCAGCCGTTGCCACACGAATACGAATGCTCATCTCGAAATCCTTTTTCCAGCTCCCTGCGTCAATTCTAGAAGACCTGGCGTAGGCCTCGTCCGTCCTTTTTCACATTGGAAAAATCCATCCCGTCCCATTACCATAATGCGCCGCCAACAAACCGCGCCAGCATCACTAGGAAAGGCATCCATGAAGCTCACGCTCAGTCCTCTGCATCTCCGCCCTGGCCATGCTTTTCGCCACGCCAGCCCGCCCGCAAACTTCCAGCACCCCCGAACTCCCCTACTCCCCGAGCCTCAATCTCACATCGATGGACAAATCCATCGACCCGTGCGTGAATCTCTACCAATACTCCTGCGGGCGCTGGCAGCAGCAAAATCCCATCCCGCCCGACCAAACCTCCTGGAGCGTCTACGCCAAACTCTACGAAGACAATCTGAATTTTCTCCGCGGCATCCTGGAGCAAGCCGCCACCAACACCGGCCAGCGTGACGCTGTCAGTCAGAAAATTGGCGACTTCTATGCCGCTTGCATCGACGAGTCGGCCATCGAAGCCCGCGGCATCGACGCGATCAAGCCGCAACTCGACGCCATCGCACGCATGAAGTCCGTGCATGATATGGCCTCGATCATCGCGCAGCTTCAACTCAACTTCAGCAGGTCCATCCTCTTTGGCGGCGGCTCCGATCAGGATCCCGACAACTCCGAACAGATCATCGCCTCCCTGGACCAAGGTGGCCTGGGCCTCCCCGATCGCGACTACTACACCAACGACGATGCCAAATCCAAGGAGACCCGTGAGCGCTACGTGCAACACGTCCAGAAAATTTTCGAACTCCTCGGCGACAATCCGGAGACCGCCAAAAACAACGCGCAAACCGTAATGCGCATGGAGACCGCTCTCGCCAAAGCATCCCTCACCCAAGTCGAACGCCGCGATCCCTACAAACTTAAGAATAAAATGGATCTCCCGGCGCTGGAGAAACTCACGCCGAATTTCGACTGGCAAACCTACTACACCCAGTTGCAGTATCCGAAAATTGCCATCCTCAACGTCACCGCCCCCGCCTTTTTCAAACAGGTCAATGCCGAACTCGCATCCGAACCGCTCGAAAATTGGAAAACCTATCTGCGGTTTCACGTCGCCGATTCCTCTTCGCCCTATCTTTCCGCCAATTTCGTGCAGGAAAATTTCGACTTCTACCGCAAGTATCTGCGCGGCGCGAAAGAGATGCAGCCGCGCTGGAAGCGCTGCGTCCAATACGCCGATCGCGATCTGGGCGAAGCCCTCGGCCAGGCCTACGTCCGCAAGGTTTTTTCGCCCGAACTGAAACAAAGCACGCTGGAAATGGTCAAGCAGATTGAAGCCGCCATGGAGCAGCGCATCCGTCAACTGGACTGGATGAGCCCGGAAACCAAGCAGCAGGCCCTCGCCAAGCTCCACGGCATTCGCAACAAGATCGGCTATCCCGACAAATGGCGCGACTACAGTTCCGTAACCATCACGCGCAACGACTTTATCGGCGACGTCCACAACGCCGTCGCCTTCGAACATCGTCGCGACATCGCCAAAATCGGCAAGCCCGTCGATCGCGGCGAGTGGGACATCTCGCCTCCCACCGTAGACGCCTACTACAATCCGCAAATGAACGACATCAACTTCCCCGCCGGCGTCCTTCAGCCTCCGCTCTACGACGCCAAGATGGACGACGCCCCCAACTACGGCAACACCGGCGGCACCATCGGCCACGAGCTAACCCACGGCTTCGACGACGAAGGCAGCCAGTTCGACGCCCAAGGGAACCTGAAAAATTGGTGGACCAAGACAGACCGGGAGAAATTCGACGAGCGCACCAAATGTGTCAGCGACCAGTATTCGTCCTACGTCGTCGTCGACGATGTCCATATCAACGGCAAACTCACCATGGGGGAAGACGTTGCCGATCTGGGCGGCGAAATTCTCGCCTACATTGCCTGGAAATCCGCCACCAAAGACAAAAACCTGCAACCCATCGACGGCCTCACTCCCGAGCAGCGCTTCTTCATCGGCTACGCCCAGTGGGACTGCGCCAACGAACGCCCCGAAGACCTACGCATGCGCGCCCAAGTCGATCCGCACTCCCCTGCCCAATACCGCATCAACGGCGTAGTCGTGAACATGCCCGAATTCGCCCAAGCCTTCGCCTGCAAACCCGGCCAACCCATGGTGAAACCAACAGAAAAAGTCTGCCGCGTCTGGTAGCACTCTCTCTGTTCCTATTTTCTCTTGGGTGCCCGACCCTTCCTGCGTCTTTTGCAGGAAGGGTGGGGATTTGAATTCTGCTGCGCCAGCGAGCAGCTTGCCTCTTGCAGTGGATGCTCTGTACGCGCGCAACACTGCTGCGCCTCAACTTGCCCGGGCGTGAACCGCAACGAACGCCCGCTAGCCCAGGCTCTCACTTCGGTGATGGTCTTCCAACTTCTGACCTCTAACCCCTAACTTCTGCTCTCTGGCACCGGCGGGCAACCCGGAAACTCGTGCAGCGAAGTATTCCCAATGTATTGCAAATCCGCGATCCCAATCTTGCTGGTATAAAAACCATCGCAAGTCATATTCCGCAGAACTGCAAAAAACGCCACGCCCGACTGCAATCCCGAATTCCCTTTCGCATTCTTCCGATAACGCAATCAAGTCCAAAACTTCCTTGCGCTGCTCCGGCGCACACTCCAAATACGACCTTCCCATAACGATCGACACAGATAGTTGTCCAGCCACATCAATCCGCCGCCGAGTCGCGTCTGGAACTTCTCATTCTCGCTGGTCAAAAGATCGATAAACTCCGGCGCCCCGGCTTCGACGGCCCCACCCGACCGCTCATCCTTAGGAATAATCGTGTCGCAAAGCGAAGTCAGCGTCTCATACTGGTGCGCCGAGAAAAATTTCGGCACGTATCGCCCGGTAGCCGAAGCAACTTTCTCCCGCTGCACCAGCTCATGCGCATATTCCGCAGCCTGCGCCGGAATCATCTGCAACACCGACCCACCCGCCGCCCCAACCATCAGCGACCGCAAAATATCCCGCCGCGAAACTCCAGTCCCCATCAATTCCTCTCTTCTCTGCGTCCTCTGTGCCCTCTGTGGTAAATTCCATTCTGCTTCCGCTTCTCCGAGAATCTCAACCAGAGCCGTAGCATCCCCGTTCCTTGTCGCTATCTTCTCTCGTTCTCTAGATGTTGCCCTTACCAGCCTCGCCCAACAAGTACTCAGAAGCCCGCCACGACAACGCCATAATCGTCAAAGTAGGATTCTTATCCGGATTGGTAACCAAAGACGCCCCGTCGGTAACAAAAAGATTCTTCACGTCGTGCGCCTGGCAATACCCATTCAACACCGACGTCTTCGGATCAGCCCCCATCCGCGCCGTCCCCACTTCGTGAATGATCTTTCCCCCCAGGTCAATCCCGAAAGCCCGAGGCCCATCGATGGGCGCCTTCGTCAAATACTGCCCGCCGGCCATCTCCACGATCTGCCGAAACGTTTCCTGCATATCCTTAGCCTGCCGCAATTCGTAGTCCGACCACTTGAAATGAAATCGCAAAACCGGGATGCCGAACTCGTCCACGACGTCCGGATCGATCTCGCAATACGTATCCGGATTCGGAATCATCTCTCCGCGCCCCGCAAACCCGATGGTCGTACCGTAATCCTTGCGCGCCTTTCGTTTCAGTTCGACGCCGTATCCTTCTTCGCGATGGCAAAGGCCGTTAAACATTCCGACGTTCGGCAATTCCCGCCCGCCGCCAAATTCGATATGGTAGCCGCGCGGAAAATCATTCTTCCGGTCAAACTTCCACCACGGCATGTACATGTGCATCCCGCCGGTGCCGTCGTGGTTATGAGGCGTCATATTCTCGAGCTGCGGGAAATATCCTTCGCCGCCGCTGCCCACCGAATCCATCAAATATTTCCCCACGGTTCCGGACGAATTCGCCAAACCATCCGGAAACGACGGCGACTTCGAGTTAAGCAGCAGCCGCGCCGACTCGCACGCGCTCGCCGCCAGCACCACCGCGCGCGCATTGATGCGCTTTTCGGTGCGCGTGGCCTTGTCGATGTACGACACGCCTTGCGCTTTCCCATCCGCGCCGACCAGCACCTCGCGCGCCATCGCGTCGGTGATCAATGTCAATTTGCCGGTCGCCATCGCAGGTGGAATCAGCACCTGGCTCGAGCTGAAATTCGACGCCGTAGTGCATCCCCGCCCGCATTGCCCGCAATAATGGCAAGGCAGCCGTCCATTTACGGATTTCGTGAGAATCGCCAGCCGCGACGGAATGCAAATAATGTTGAGCTTGTCGCAGGCCTTCTTGACGATCAATTCAGTGCAGCGCGGCTTGGGTGGAGGCAGGAAAACGCCGTCCGGCGCGCTCGAAACATTCTCTTTCGTCCCAAACACGCCGATGTAGCCTTCCACCTTGTCGTAATAAGGCGCGATATCGTCGTAGCTGATGGGCCAATCCGAGCCGAGCCCATCGCGCGTGTACGATTTGAAATCGATCGGAGAAAACCGCAGCGCGATCCGCCCCCAGTGATTGGTGCGGCCGCCCACGATCCGCGAACGAAACCACCGGAAATCCGATCCGGGCGCGGAGGTATATGGCTCGCCCTCAATGTCCCACGCGCCATTCGGCGCCAGAAACTCCCCAAAATTCTCCGCCGCACGTCCGCCTACACCAACTCCACGATGCGGCAGCTCGTATGGCCACATAAACATCTTGAAGTCTTTTTCCGGGTGAACTTGCGGGCCCGCTTCCAGCATCGCCACGTTCAGGCCGCCCTCGGTCAGGATCTTCGCCGCCATCCCGCCGCCGGCGCCGGAACCCACCACAATCACATCGTACGTCTTTGGCGAACGAATCACCTGCGCCATTCAGCGACTCCCTGGATCCAGCTCTACGCTACAAATATTGCTTTGTCTTACGCGCACAGCCAGGAATGGTTGTGCCACAGACTCTCCGTTCCCATCACGTGCCGAGCAATTCGTTGCGCACATTCTTCAAGACCCACGCCGCCCGCTCGACGCCTACGGGTCCCGCCAGAATGGGATCCTCATTTTCAATACTAAGGATGCCTTCGTAGCCGATGTCCATGTACGCCTGCACGATCGACTTCCATAGCGCCGCGCCGTGCCCATATCCAACCGCCCGAAACGTTTCGGATGCTTCCGGCAGGCTCGCAACATCCGGCGCAAAATTCAGCACGCCGTACTTCGCCACATTACCCGGGAACATCACGGTGTCCTTCATGTGCGCGTGGTAGATCGCACCCTGCTTGCCCAGGAAATGAATCACTTCCACCGGATCGCAGCCCTGCCAGAACAGATGGCTTAGATCGTTATTCGCGCCAATCTCTTCGCCCACGGCTTCGCGTAACTTCATCAGCGTTCGTGGATTGTACACGACAAAATTCGGGTGCATTTCCAGAGCGATCCTGTGAATCCCGTGATCCCGCGCGAATTTAGCGGCCTCTTTCCAGTACGGAATAATCTTTTCTTTCCATTGCCAGTCCAGCATCTGCCCGTATTCGGGCGGCCAGCGATAGGTAATCCAGTTGGGCTGCGCGTCGGTCGGTGTGCCACCGGGGCACCCGGAAAATGTCACGATCACTTTGATGTCCAGAATCTGCGCCAGCCGCACGGTTTTGCGAAACGTGTCCGCGTCCTTCGCCGCGTGCTTCGCATCCGGATGCACCGGATTTCCGTGGCAACTCAAAGTCGCCACCTGAATTCCCTTGTCCTCGAATTTTTTCTTCCAAGCCTTCGCCTTCGCAGTGTCCTCAATCAGTTCGTCGAGCGGGCAATGCAGGTTGTCCGGGTAGCCGCCCGTGCCAATTTCCATCGCTTCCAGTCCCAGCGCGCTCACCGTGTCGAGCATTTGGTCCAGCGGCATTTTGCCGTACACCGGATCGAAGACGCCGATAGGAATCTTGCGCATGGACTTGTCAGCCCCACGAGGGCGCTCCGCGGTCTGGGATTTGAGTGATCCACCGGAGAATTCCGAGCCAGGATTCATTGCCGAAGCCCCCGGAACCGTTGCGGCGAGCAGGGTTCCTCCGGTTGCAGCGAGCAAGCTCCCCGTGGTTGCTGCGAGGAACTGCCTGCGGTCGACGCCCGCGCTTTTGCGTCCGCTGTTCATCTGGTTTTTCCCTCCGCGATGGCAAACAATTTGAAGTCAAACTGCCCGCGGCATTATACGCCGCTTTTGTCGGAGAAGAAGACGGACGCGGGTGAGCCGTCAACTTTTGGCCAGCCGCTGGCTCTAAGACCTCCTCACGGACTAACGTCGCGGACTAAACGGGGCGGCGCGGCGTTAGCGCGTTCAGCGCGGGGATGGAACGTGGCGCAACCAGCACGCGGACGGGCAATTGCTTGCGATTGCGAATGGCGTCCACGATCATTTCGATGGCTTGCCCGGTGTTGGGCGGAACGAATATGGTGGCAGTCAGTTGGCCGCTTTTCACCCAGGCCTGGCCGGTGTTGGGCAGGCCGTCGCACCCGATGAACGGAAGTCTCAACCAGCGCTCGCGTTCCACTTCGTTGGTTAATTCCTGGAAGGCGTTTCGCGCTCCCATAGCCATCGAATCATCCTGAGCGGCCACGACGTCAATCGTCGATTTCTGCGAAGTCGTGAGCTTCAACCAGGAGCGTACCGCGCGCAGCGAACTCTCTTCGGTCCATTGCGCTTTCAGCATGACCGCTTGAATGTTCGCCGGCTTGATCTCCTGCATTCCCGCGGTGCGTTCTTTGGCCGCGGAATTTTCCGATGGGCCCTGGATATAAAGGACCGCGCCGCCTTTGGGCAGCAGGGCCGCGAGTTGGCGCCCTTGCAACCGGCCAATTTCGAGGTGGTCGGAACTCACCGCGAACATCGGAGCGCTTGTGGACTTGCGAAGTTCGTCGAGATAGGTGGCGTCGCGATTGAGCACCACCCAGCCAATCCCGGCGGCGGCGGCGGCGCGGGCTACCTGCGGAAGCGCGGTACCTCCCACGGGCTCGAAAACGATGGCATCTGGCCGGTGTTCGGGTGACGCCTGCACGACCTTCAGAATCTGGGTGCTTTGGTTGATGGCGTCGTTATCGGCGTAGATGATTTCCGTCGTCACACCGAGTCGCGTCGCGGCCTGTTCGGCGGACTGCGCCTGTTCGATCTGATAATCGTTGTCGTTCGTCGTGAGCGCGACGACGATGCGTATCTTTTTCGGCATGGGGATGTGAGCAGCCTATTATGCCCTTGAGGCTCTACAGTACACCGGGGCGGATAAACGCGACCGAAATCCTAAGCCGGGCGTGCCGCGGGGACAACACCTGCGACGGAACTTGTCAAATCTTTCACCATCCGTGGGACGACGATCTTAGTTAACAGTTTCACCCCCTCCCCCACCTTTTTCGTAAGTGCGGATTCTAAAGGACTTTAAGTGGCTCTGTTTACATCCTTGGCACCCAGGCTGATTTTCCATGAGGACTAGCGAGTGGTGATGGTGTTTTCTAATGGAGCAGGAGGTGCGATGCCCGAAATCGGACTCCTGCCTTTTGCTCGCGTGGCTATGGATATAGCCACGGCGATTCTTCCGACTTACCGGAGTCGTTTCAGCAAACACCAATTCACCCAACCGCAGTTGCTGGCCATCCTCTGCCTGATGCGTTACGAAGACTGGACTTTCCGCGAAGCCGAGGTGCGACGGCGCGAGCATGCGGAGTTGCGTGCCGTGCTGCGACTATCGAGCGTGCCCGACTACTCCACCGTGTATCGCTTCTTGCGACGGCTACCGGACGACACCATGGAGAGCGCGTTGGGAGAATCGGTACGGCGACTGCGCCGCAGTTCGCGCCGCGGCCGACGCCGGGCCTGCGGGGCGGTGGACGGTACCGGGTTTACGCAGCACGCTGTCAGCACCTATTTCATACGCCGCGTCGAGCAGCATGCGGGCGGAAAAACACGCTATCGACACTTTCTGAAGTGGCTGATCGTGGTCGATGTGGATCGCCAGATCATTCTGGCGCAACGCGCGCGACAAGGTCCGTGGTGCGACACCCGTGCTTTGCCCGGCTTGGTGGACGCGGCGAGCCGTACCATGCCTATTGGAGTGGTGCTGGCGGACGCGGAGTTCGACTCCGAAGCCAACCACCGACACGTGCGCGGCACGCTGGGAGCCCACAGCGTGATTCCCAATCGGCGGCGTGGTATTCCGGAAGGAGAGTTTCGCTACCAGATGCATCGTGCTTTTCCGCGGCCGTTGTATGGGCCGCGCGCCAAAATAGAAACCGTCTTCTCGGTGATCAAACGCAAGCTCTCTAGCAAAGCACCGGGTCGCAGCCTGGCCTCCCAGATGCGGCAAGCTCTGTTGCTCGGCCTGGCTTTTAACCTCTATCGGCTGAGGCATCGCCCGGCTCCTGCAGGATGTAAACAGAGCCCCTTTAAGTCCAGTGTTTTTGGATGTGCGGATTGTAAAGGAGTTACGGGCGCATTTTTTGTAAGTGCGGATTCTAAAGGGGTTAGCGGGAAGATCCTCGAGAGCTCCATTGCGCGGAGGTGCCAGGGGCTTGGCACCGCATTCGAATTAGCGATTCCGATAACACGAGACATAGTAGCAGATTGGTAATTGTTTGTCAAGCGCGAAGTGATTGTCGCAGGGACCGCGTCTTCGCGGGTCCTGAAGCAGCGAGATTGTGCCGCATTTGACGCCGGGCGGGGCGAGCCCCGCCCCTACAGAAACCGTGCAGTTACCGAGTCACCTGCGAGCGCATTTCCAATCGGACTGGGAAATACATTGGTCTAGGATGGCGGCAACCGGGGCCAACGAGATTAGGAGTTGCCTGCTGCAGCCTCTTGAGCGAAGCTGGCGGCGACGTCAATCGGACTTCCAGCTGGAGGTGAACTGTGGAACGGATCCTCCAGGAAATCAAGTACGCTTTCCGACAGTTCCGCGAGTCGCCGGGATTTTCTGTAACCGCGGTGCTGATGCTGGCGCTGGGTATCGCTGCGGCGACGGCGACCTTCTCGGTTGTCGAGGGTGTGCTACTGCGCCCCCTACCATTTCGCGAACCGGGCCGACTGGTCGCGCTTGGGGACATTGTTGAGGGGACAGGACTTGGGAACGGTAGCGGTGCCACCGGTTACAGGGCCGGAAATTCGCACCTACGCGACGAGACATGCACACTCTTGAGAGCCTGGGTGGCTACCAGTCGGCGAGTTATGAACTCTCTGGAGTTGGTGTGCCTTCCCAGGTCAACGCCACACGGCTAAGCGCTGGAGTGTTTCCCACTCTGGGAGTGCCGCCGGTTATGGGCCGGGTGTTTACGCAGCAGGAGGACGACGATAGCCAGCAAGTCGCGGTGCTCAGCTACTCGTCGTGGCAGAGCCGGCTTCATGGCGATCCTAATGTGCTGGGCGCGAAGATCTTGCTCGACCGCAAGCCGTACATCGTGATCGGCGTGATGCCGCGCAACTTCGAATTCCCCCTACTGCCGGGCCATCTGAATCGGTCGGAGCTGTGGGTACCCATGAGCTTGACGACGTCCGAGCTCACGCAAACTGGATCCTGGGGTTTCCAGATCGTGGCCAGGCTCAAACCTGGCGTTACGGTGGCACAAGCGCGAGCCGACGCGGATCAAGTGGCTCTGGAAATCATGCGCAGCTTCCCCTCGTTCATAGCAAATATAAAAATCAGAGCGGTTGTGCGTCCACTGCAGGAAGACACGGTCGCGGATGCACGCCCACTGATCCGGATTCTTTTCCTGGCGGTATGCGTTGTGCTGCTCATTGCTTGCGCCAACCTGGCGGGGCTCCTGCTGGTGCGCGCAATTCGGCGGCGTCGCGAAATTGGCGTTCGGCTTGCGTTGGGAGCGAGTACGGCTACGCTGTTGCGGCAAAGCATGCTGGAGAGTCTGGCTCTCAGCGTCACCGGGGGAGTGCTGGGCATCGCCCTTGCGGCCATCGCGATTCGCGTATGCGTGAGCCAACTGCCGGAGACTCTGCCGCGCATCTCTGAAATTGGCCTTGATTGGATGGTCGTGGCCTTCGCGCTGTTCCTGGCGCTGATGACCGGCATGCTGTGCAGCCTTGCTCCCGCTTTTGCGGCGATTCGCACGGACTTGAACGAGAGCCTGAAAGAAGGAGGCCGCGGTGGCAGCGCGGGCGGCGGGCACGCGCGTCTTCGGTCCACGCTCGTGGTGGTGGAAATTGCCATCGCGCTGGTGCTGGTGGCCGCGTCCGGGTTGCTGCTGCGCAGCTTTGAGAAGATGCGCGAGGTCGCGATTGGCTTTCAGCCTGAACATGTCGCTGATCGCTTCGTATTCGCTGCCCCGGCAGCAATATGGCTCGCAATCCGCCGTGAACGGATTCAATGACGAGGTGTTGCGACGGCTCAGAGAACTTCCGGGCGCGGAGTTCGTCACCCTGACGACGGCAGTCCCGATGTCCGGCTACGGCATCCATGTCTTCGTACCCGAGGGATATGTCGCGCCGCCGGGCGCGAACATGAGCATCGCCACCGTGACGCTCACAGCCAGGCAACTACTTTGCCGCGATGAAGATTCCGCTCTTGCGGGGCCGTGTTTTCACCGAGGCGGACAAAGATGGCGCTCCGCTTGTGGTTATGGTCAACCACAAGCTCGCGGAGCACTACTGGCATGGTCAGGATCCCATCGGCAAGCGGCTGCGGCTGGGTACGGCGGATATGAAAACCCCGTGGTTGACCATCGTTGGCGAGGTGGCCGACGTGAAACAAGATTCGCCCGACGTCGAGACTCGGGAACAATACTACGAGCCGGTGGAACAGTACGAGATCTCGGTCGGACCGCTTGGCGGGCCTACCGATCTGAACGGGAACGGCGGCTATATCGCTGTTCGGACGACACTTCCACCCGAACAAATGGAGAATGCGCTTCGCGCTACGGTGCGATCGCTGGATCCGCAACTCGCACTGGCCCAGATCCAGACCATGCAGCAGACGGTGTCCGACAGCGAAGCTCCACGGCGCTTCAACACCACGGTGATCGCTGCCTTCGCCGGTGGGGCAGTGCTGCTGGCGGTTCTCGGGATCTACAGCGTCATCGCGTTCTCGGTTGAGCTGCGGGTGCGAGAGATCGCGATTCGCATGGCGCTTGGTTCGCAGCGCAAGGGGATCGTTCGCCTGATTTTGCGTTCCGCACTACGTCTCGCGGCAATTGGGTGCGTGGCCGGGGTGCTGGGAGCCCTGGCGGTGTCGCGATTGATGGGCTCCCTGCTGTTTCAGGTCAACCCTTTCGATCCGCTGGTGCTTGCGGTGGCAGGCATTGCCATCCTGTTTCTTGTGCTGACGGCTTCCGCTCTTCCTGCGATTCAGGCCGCTTCGATCAATCCGACGAAAGCACTCCGAGCGGAGTAGTTGAAGGCGGCGATGGATGCCGGTTAATTCTTGTCGATGGTGACGGTGACGGCCGGGGAAGTCGAGCCCTGGTAGTTGGGGTCACCGGTGTAGACGGCGGTGATGCTATCGGAGCCGACGGGCAGATTGCTGGTGCTGATGGAGGCGGTGGCGGACACCAGTCCGGTATTGGGGTCAGTGGCGGCCTGGATGGGAACGGCGGAGCCTAACGCTGTCTTGCCGACGAAGAAAGTGATCGTGCCGGTGGGTTGATTTCCGAAGCTTTGGGTGGCGAGGGTCGCGATGATGTTGACCAAGGCTTTTTTGACGGTGACCGTGGGGCTGGCTTTGAGCGTTGTTTTGGTGGGCGCCTTGGTGATGACAAAGGTCATGTGGTGCGCGGTGCTCGGCAGGAAGCTCAGGTCGCCGAGGTAGCTGGCGCGAAAGGTGTGCGAACCCACGGGGAACGTGGTGATGGGATTAGGAGTGAGCGTGTTGCCCTGGGAGTTGAGGGCGAACGGGTTGCCCGCGAGAGTGTTGTTGTTGTCGGTGATATCCACCTTGCCGGTGGCGAAGCCGAAGCCAGAATTGCCGGCGACGTCCGCGCGCACGGAAACAGGAGTGCCATAAGGTCCACCCGAAAACGGGGTGGTGTTGAAGTTTGCTAGATCGGTCGCGAAAAAAGAAATCGTGGTCGTGCTTGGTTCCGGAAGAACAAAAACTGTTTCCGGATTGGAATCGCTGTGCGCGAACGTGGGATCGCCGCCATAGCGGGCGATCACCGTGGAAAGTCCGCCCGGGAGAAGGTGCGTCGAGGTGCTCACGGTGCCGTTCGAGGCCAGCGTGAAATCACCCGCAGGATTCTTGTGATTGGTCTCCAAGGCGACCTGGCCGGTGGGCGTACCGCCGTTGCTATCCACATCGATGTTTATGTTGACTCCCTGCCCGTGAAAGATGACGTTGGGATGCAGCTTCAGATTTGTGGTGGTCGGTGTGAAGGTGATCGATTTCCAGTTGTTGACGAGGTTGGCGGCGTTCACGGAGCCCAAGCCGCTTGTGAAGTCATAGCCAACGCCGGAGTTGTAACCGGTTAGGATGCCGATGGGCACGCTCTCGCCTCCGGTGGTGCAGTTGGGGGAACCCGCGACGCAGGGTACGGTATTTGTGCCGGCGGTCACGTCGTTGAAGATGCAATTAGAGGCAGGAAGTGGAGAGCCGTCGGAGTTGCAGTTCGCCAGATTTTCTTCGGCGGCCAACTTGTAGAAAACGAAGTTGGCGTTGCCTTGGCGCGACTGGGTCTTCTGGTTGACCAGGGCCATGATTCCCGCAAAGTTCGGCGAGGCGAACGACGTGCCGCCGGCGCCCAGAAAATCCATATACGGCGGATTGAGATCGCAGCTCCCCGATGGAAGGAGGTCTGCTTCGCAGAAAATGTAGAAGGCGCCCAAGAAGTTGTTGCCCGCGAACAGAGAAACATCCGGCAAATCGCGCTTTCCATCTTTCGGCACGCCAACCCCGGTCTGCCAAGAAGGCTTGTCATAGCCGCCCGAGCAACTGGAGAGGTTCTGGCCATCGGAGACGGTGCAACTGCTGACGCCGCCGCTACCGCCCACGACGTCCAGGTCGGCCTTCAACGCCGGATTATTGCAGTTGGCGATCGGATCGGCCGTGAATCCGAAATCGGCGAAGAGCGGGTTAGTGCAGTTGTCGTTCCAGGGCAATTCCGGGATGTAGCTGAGCGCGGAGGCTTGCGTCTTCGGATCATTGGTCAGATTGAAGAACGTTGTGGGGCTGAATAGCTGTCCGACAAAATCGGTGCCGCCGACGGCGACGTTGTAAGGTGTGGAGGCCAGCCCGTTGACGGCCAAGCCGGTGGTAGCTTCCGTCGCGGTATTAAAATTTTCGCAGCCCGCGGAGCTGCCGTCACCCGCAGAAACAAAGGCAGTGACGCCCTCGGCAGCGGCTTGCTGCCAGAGCGCGTTGAGGAATTGATTTTCGGCGGTGCCGAGGAAAAGTTCGCATTCGCCAAAACTCTCGCTCATGATCGGCGCGATGTTGTTGTCGACGATATACAACGCGGAGAGGTCGGGGCCGGCGGTGGTGTTCGTGTTTGCCGAAACCACCAGCTTGATCTTGGCACCCTTGGCTACCGCGCCCGACCAGCTCACATCGATAATTGCTTCGACTTCATCGCCGTTCAGGCCTGGATCGGGACCATCGAGGATGATTTCCGGATCGTTGGCAGGCAAGCCGAACAAATTGCGGAAATCGCGAGCGTCCTGAATGTCGATGTTGGAGTCCTGCACAATTGCGATGGACTCCCCGGTGCCGTCAATTCCGGCTTTCCACAATGGCAGAACGTTGTAGATGGTGGCAAAGTCGGTGGGTCCGATACCAAACTCGCAGTTTGGGCCGGTGCATCCGGCAGGAAAAGTGAAGTCGGGTCCGCTAAGTTTCGTGGTGTGGCCGGTACTGACGTCGCGGCGAAAGGCGCCCACAAAGTGAGAGGTGGGCCGGGGAGTGAAATTGTGAAGCGACTTCACGCCCACCACCACGGACGCAAGGGCCGCGGGAATTTGCGGGTCCGACGCGTTGGCCCAGTGATCTTTGCCATTGACTTGAAAATGGTGGATGGAGGTGTGAAACGCGGATTGCACCTGCGCGGCGGTGCCGGAAAATTCGATGACGTGGCGGCCATTGGCGACGCGCGCAACCTGGAAGCCGTGGGATTCCAGCCAGGTGGTCAGTGTCTGGATGTCGGCCTCCGATGCGCCGAACATCTGGCCGTATTGTTGGGGCGTAAGCCATTGATGGAAATTCGGTGAGGACTCGTTCTGCTGCCCGGCTAAGAGATCCTTGATCGCGGCTTCCTGTTCCGGGGTGTGCCGCAGCACCAACAGCATGCGGTTCATCGGCAGACTGCCGGGCGCGGCACCTCGATCGAACTCTTGCCGCGCGAGCGGATGCGTGTTCCCTTTGAGCACCACCAGGGCAGTTTCATCGATGGGTTGCGTGATGCGGCGTTGCACATTGGAGGTTTGCGCGGAAGTCAGACCTCCCATTACCAAGAGTAAAATGGCGAGCGAAAGAGCGTGGACACACTCGTAGAGTTTCATCGAGTCCCCCCTCGTTATCAGCGATCTTCTCAGCGCTTGGATTGGACGCACACAGACCGGTGCCCACCACTAGAAGCACGGGACCAATGTGCGGAGTACGCGAAGTGGAATTAATCTCAACTTAACGGCAAAGTCAAGAGCGTTGGTGTAAAATTTATGTTTTTCGGAGCAGGACTTGTTGGGGAGTCCCTGGAAATTGGCCTCGCGGCGCGGGAACGGATTCCACCCCCGGCGTCGGGCACGATCTGGGTTTTCGGCAGGCCAACGGGCCGGGCCAAGAAGATGGCTCGATTGCCGACTGATCATGAACACGATAAACTGTTTTGCGTGGCCCGGTAGAGTAACCGGTTAACTCGTCACCCTCTCAAGGTGAAGATTACGGGTTCGACTCCCGTCCGGGCTACCAATTCTCCCGCAAGTTCTCCGATCCGATGTAAATCGAGCCTACGAGCTCGTCGTCAATAGCTCGCTAACGGCGCGGTGCGCCTGGTCGATGGCTTCGTTGGTGTAGGCGTTGGCGCCTGCGTCGGAGTTGGCGATGGCGATCCGTCCGAACGGTTTGCGGCCGATGACCCAGGGTTTTTCTTCTTCTTTCCAATCGGGATCGAACAGCGAATTGGGCGTGTAAGCGTAGCCGTGCGCCCACCGATTGACGGTGATGCCCTCAATGTCGCGCGTGGGGTCGAAGCCCGCTTCGCCCAGCATCCTGGCCAACTGATCCCGGGTGTTGCGCTCGAATGTTGCAAAAGGCGTGGCCAGCAATTCCACGCGGCCGGCACGATATTGATCGCGCATCGGAAGCCCTCGCCTGCACGGAGTGCGCAAGAGGAACAGCACCATGGGTTCTTCGGGATTGCTCGGGAACTGGTATTGGCCGATGCTCACCGGGAAATCGAGTGCGATGTAGGTGTGATAGCTGCCCGGCGCAACGATTTGACGCACGCCTAATTTGGAAAAAGAAGTCCAGTTGCGCAGCGCCACGTGCGTGTAGACCAGCGGCGTCTTCACGAGATACGACAGCGCCTGCCTTCTGTTTCTCGGGAAGTTCGGGACAAATGTACGGGATCATCATGTTGTAGCACGCCAGGACGCAATTCTTGCCGCGGACCGATTGGAGTTTGCCGCCTCGCATGTAGCTGACTTCGACTTCTTTCGGTGAATTCGCGGCAGCTTCCGCGTGCTGAACGTGTACGACCGTGCTGTTCAGCCGCAGCCGGACCTTGGCCTCCGGCTGATCCAGCTTGCCGTAATCGGCGCGGGCGATGACGACGTCTTCCATCGTGGTACCGGGAACCGCGCCGGGAATCAGCGAACGCACGAGCAAGCGCGCGACCGAGGCGTTGCCATCGGGAAAATGAAAAATGTATGGCTCTTCCTTCTCTCGTTCCGGAAATCCCAGCCCATCGAATCCCGGGTAGGTGAAGGACTCGTAGTCGTCGGGATTCATGTAACACGCCGCCGCCGAGACGGCGTCGATGCCCACTCCAAATAAATCATGCGGAAACGTCTGGAAAAAGGGCAACGCTTCCGGCGTCACCTTGCAGAAGTTCGTCAGATAGTTCGCGTAGCTGATGGTCGCGAGCTTGGCGAGCTTTTGTTCTTTCGACAAGCCTGCCATATAGTCCACTTTTTCCGTGTACACGCGCGCGATGTCGCGACGAACAGCGTCGGAGAGCGGCGCATTGGCGAGGAATTCCGGCCAGGGCGTCACGTTCGTGCCGGTGAGCAGGCGGTCTTGGCCGAATGTTTCCTGGTTGAAAAACGTCGCGGTGCCTAACTTTGCGTATAGCTTCCGATCGTAGTCCTTGTAGAAACGCTCGACCTGGATTCCCACGTCTGCGATCAGATCCTTCGCCACCTGGCTGTAGGAGCCCGGACTCTCGATCGATTGGGTCCCGCCATAGCTCAGCAGCATGCGCTTGCCTGCGCGGAATTCGTTGCGCTTGGCGTGGCCTCCAAAGTCGTCGTGATTGTCGAGGATCAAAATGCGCGCCGCAGCTCCGGCGTTTTTGCGATAGAAATACGCGGCGGCCAGACCGCTGATTCCCCCTCCCACGACCACCAAGTCGTAGGCTTCACCGGTTCTCGTGGCCGGGCCCTCGGCATCCCATTTGCCGCCATCGCGCAGGCGATGCGCGAAGGTAAAGGTGCCGTCGTGATTCCCGCGCATGCCGGTCAGCGCGGGCGGATAGTAATCGGCGGCCTTCTCCGGCGCGTACTCCTCGCCATCCATCGCCGCCAGCAGCGGCGTCGCCGACCAGCGTGCCGCCGACGCCGACGGCGATTCCGTTCAAGAAATCGCGCCGCGAAATCGGGCAGTGCATGCCCAGGTCCCGGTCTCTTTTCTCATCGCTCATCGAGTGGAATTCCTCCGTGCCCGCGACAACCGCCACGCATTATAGCTTCGAGGTAGACCTTGTGCGAGAGGGCGGCTCGCGCGTAACATCCGCTCATCTCCGTAACATCCGCTCATCTCAAGGTCAAAGAATGATGGAGGAGTTCATGCAACTGCCCGGTCTCAATTCTATTCGTTGGTACGTCCCACTGCTCATCGCTGCCGCCACTCTGGGTTTCCCGATTCGCAGCTCCGTGCAGGCAAGCCCTGCCGCGCAGGAAGCAAAGGAACGGCCGTTCGTAGTCGAGTACTACTACAAAGCGAAGTGGGGTCACGCGGATGAGTTCATCGCTCTGTTCAAGAAAAATCACTACCCGCTCCTCAAGAAAGAAATGGAGTTCGGCCGCATCCTGAAAGTATTCGCGGTCGCCCCCCGCTATCACACCACCGAGGACGGCCGGTGGGACTATCGCACGACCATCATTTTCAAGAACGCCGAGATCGCTCACGACAATTTCGATTCCGCCGCGCTCCTCAAGCAGCTCTTTCCCGACCAGGACACTTACAAACGCGAAGAGCAGCACCGCTTCGAAATCCTCGACGCCCACTGGGACGTCCCCATCAAAGACGTAGACCTGGACGCCAGATAGGAAGTATTGTGCCCGCCCTCGTCCGGGAGGCGGGGATTAGATCAGAAGCCGCCCAAATTGTGACGACGAGCAAGGTCGACGTGGTCGAAACCTAACGTAAGCAGGAAACAGCGAGCGATCCTGCACAAAGTTTGCGGGGTGGCCTCCTCTGAATCTAAACCCCGCGGTCTCGGAGACCGCGGCTACAGGGCTCGGCGACGACATATATAATAGGTGGCGGGAGAGTTCATGTCTGACTACACGGAAGAACACGCGCGCGCCGGCATCGCCACGAAATTGACGGCGCTGGAAACCTGGCCCAATCAATTCCCTGGCTATATCATCACCACGAAATTCCCGGAGTATTCCTCGGTCTGCCCAAAGACCGGCCTGCCCGATTTCGGCACCATCACCATCCAATACGTCCCGCGCAAACACTGCATCGAGCTCAAATCGCTGAAAATGTACCTGCTGGGCTACCGCGATCTAGGCATCTTCTACGAAAATGCCGTAAACAAAATGTTGCGCGACATCGTTGACGCCATCCAACCGGAGTGGTGCGTGGTGCGCGGCGAATTCACCCCGCGCGGCGGCCTCACCACTTCCATCTTTTCGAGATGGCCAACACCCGCTTCACGCGGCACCGCGGGCGCCAAAAGTCGAACGAAGCGCCGAACCCGCGAATAGGCCATAACCGGGTAGGGGATCAGTTTCGGTTATCGCGCTAATCAGCCAAGTGGTCCGGGTGACTGTCAAGATTTTGCATAACGCTGTTACTTGGCCAAAGCGTTTGCCCGGTAATCTGCTGCTGCCATTTATTTATTCGTGTGCTTCTGGGCGTATAATCCGCCAGCCCAGTGGAAAGGATAGAACGATGAAGATCAAGATCGCGATCCTGGGTCTCTGCTTAGCAGCAGCATTCCCGCTTTTTGCTCAGAAAAAAGAAGATGAACGTTTAGCAAATTCCGCCAAAGTGATGAAGGAGCTTCAGGAGGACAAAGGCCTACCGAAGACTGTCCTCAATCAGGCCATGTGCGTCCTCGTCTTTCCGAGCGTCAAGAAAGTGGCCGTTGGTATCGGCGGCAGCTACGGGCGCGGCGTGCTCGTCTGTCGAAACGGCGCCAAGATGGAGGGCGACTGGGGCGCGCCCGTGATGTATTCGCTGGATCAAGAAAGCCTTGGTATCCAGCTCGGTTCCACTGCGACCGATTTCGTTCTGGCGGTCATGCACAGCAAGGGTGTCGATGCCATTCTGAATGGCAAGTCGAAACTCGGCGCCAATGCAGCCGCGGCCGCTGGCCCCACGGGTGCACAAGCGACTGGTTACAATGCGGCGAATATGAGTGCCGACGTATTGACCTATTCGCGGTCGAAGGGACTCTTTCGCCGGTGTGTCGCTTGAAGGTGCTTCGATGGACGCGGACAATGAGGCCAATAAGAAACTGTACGGCAAGGAAATAGGCGCGAAAGAGATTGTGACCGGTAGCCAGGCGGTTGCGCCTGCAGCCGAACCGTTAGTGAGTCTGCTCAACACGACATCACCAGCTCGTAAGTGAGCGTCACCCATCAGAGTCGGCTGATCAGTCTAAACCTTTTTTATGATCTCGTACAAATATGCGAAATCAGCCTGGCCCTTGCCAGGCCTTGGTCGCCTTGTCAATTTGCGTAAGTTGAGAGTCGGCGAAGCTGTGGTGCACCCCATGAATCCCGGAAACAGACCCTCCACGCAACCGGCGCACGTTGCGAGCAATGATTTGCGGATGGTACCATCGCAGGGTTGGGGGCCCATCTCCTAGGAGGCTGAATGAGTATTTCGCCAAACGTACCGAGTCCGCAGGAGTCCTACCACTACGAAAGCAGCGCGGGCACGCCGCGTTGGATCGCTGTGCTGTTCGGTGTCCTGATTCTGGCAGTGATCGTCCTTGCTTACATGGGCCATTCCGCACAAGCACAGCTCCAGGCCGACCTCGCCAAGGCCCAGGATCAGAACAAGTTGCTCAGTGCTCAGCTCGACCAGGCCAACGCCCGCCTCGCCGATCTGAAAGGCAATATCGAGGTTACCCAACAGAAAGTCGGCATGACGCAAGCCGAACTGGCAAAGGCCCGCAGCCGCGCCGAATCCATTCGCAATGATCAGATCGCCTCCGATCAAAAGCTGGCTACGCAATTGAACCAAGTGCAGAAGGAAAGCGACGAAAAGATTGGCGCAGTTGCCACCGAAGTGGGCGGCGCAAAGAAGGACATCGCCGACACCAAGACCGACTTGGAGACGACCAAGGGCAAGCTCGAGCGAGCCACGGGAGACATGGGCGTCATGAGCGGCTTGATTGCTCACAACCGCGACGATCTCGAAGAGCTCAAGCGCCGCGGCGACCGCAACTACTACGAATTTAAAGTTACCAAGAGCAAGACGCCCCAGCGTGTCGGCCCGGTCCAGGTCACCCTGAACAAGACCGACCAGAAAAAAGGCAAGTACACCATGACGGTCTTCGTCGATGATCGCTCGATCGAGAAGAGAGATAAGACCGCGGGCGAACCAGTGCAGTTCTACCTCAAGGGCAGTTCCCGCATGGCCCCGTATGAAATCGTGGTGTTCGACGTAGGCAAGAACGACATTAACGGCTACCTTTCCACTCCCAAGGATGCGGGTTCGGGTACCACCCCTGCAGCTGCGCCGGCGGCCGCTCCTGCAGCGCGGCAAAGCCAACCTCGTAAACCTCCTTAACCCCGCCCTTGTAACCCGGCCTGCTTCTAGCATTCGAAGCCCTGTTCCGCGTTCTGGAAACCTGACGCGGGACGGGGCTTCTGTCTTTTCCGGGCGCGAGCTAGCATGGAAAAACTGCGCATTGTGGCAGGAATTCCGGGTCGGAGACCTCTCATGAAACTTACGCACCTGCGCGCTCTTGTCTGCGCCCTGATCTTGTCGATGCTACTCTCGCCGCGGCTGGTGGCGCAGGCACCGCTGGAGCCCGCGCAAATGCCATCGCGCACTTCCTTCTACCTCATCTGGCGCGGAAACCCCGCGGGTGATGCGAGGAAAACGAACGCGCTGTTCGCTCTGTGGGACGATCCCGATTTCGCCCCCGTCCGCGCCGCCATGTTTGAAAATATGACCAACGCATCATCGGAGAAAGACGCCTCCAAGCCGGCGCTTACCCCGGAAGAAGCCGAGCAGTACTCTTCCCTGCTGGAAAACGCGTTCGTCATCGGTTACCTCAGCAAACCCGAAGCGAAAATGACCGCGAGCGCCACTCCTCCGAAGCCCTCGGACCATACCTACAATGGGCTCTTTTTTGTTTACGACCGCACCGGCAAGGAAGCTCTGCTGAGTAAAGCGGTTCTGCGCATGCGAGGCCAGGAAAAAGAGTTGCCGCAAATTTCGCAAATCACTGTCGCTGGCGTGCCAACTCTGAAAGTCGAGCGCAAGACCAGCACCACCTACTGGGTTGAACACGGCAAATACGCCGCCAGCGCCACGGAACGTTCCGTCCTCGAAGATATTCTGGGACGCCTCGAAGGGAAGCCCGCCGAGAGCAACTCGCTGGCCGAATCGGCGGCCTACAAGGAAGCACAACCGCAACTCGGCGGCGGCGTGCTCGAATTTTTTGCTGGAATCCCGAGCCTCAAAGGACTGGTCCCTGACAGCGCCTCCGGTTTCAAGCTCGCTCCCGTTCTCAACGCTCTGAAACTCGAAGCAATCCACTCCTTCAGCGGACGTATGATCCTCCAAGGCTCCAAGACCCACTTTCAAGGCCAGATTCTCGGCGATACCGCGCCAGGCGCGCTCTTCGACTTCTGGCCAGACGGCATATCGTCGCCGACTTCGCTTTCCTTTCTTTCTCCTAACTCCATTTCCTACAGCGAAACGCAATTTAATCTGCCCGGATTCTACGAGATCCTGAAACGTGGTGTCGCCGCCGCGATGCCCGCGGGACAGCAGAACGCCACCGCCATGGTCGAGGCTGTAGCGCAACAGCGTCTCGGCATGCCGCTCGCTGACGCGCTGGCACTGCCTACCGGAGAGTTTGCGTCGATGCAACTCAGCCCTTCGCTTGATCCTCAAAAGGCCGTCTATGTTCTCGGAATCCGCAAAAAACCTGAAACCCTGAAGCTCATTCGGTCCATTTTCGGCGACCAGATCACATCGGAACGCGCGGAAGGCGACACCACATTTCTCAAAATCTCGCTCCACGGCAGTCAAGGCAGCAAAGGCGTAGCCCAATGGGACTTCTATCACCTTGCCGTCACCCCGGACTTTATTGTCGGCGCCACTCGTCACGAAACCGTCCGCGAACTCCTTGCTTCTCGTTCGACTTCGAACGCCATCTCCGCGGCACAATTCCAAAGCGCCCGCGCCGCCTATCCCGATAAGATCAACGGTCTGAACTATCTCGATTTCCAGAAGATCGACTGGCCTGCCTTGAAGGCGCGCTGGATCGAAGAAGCCAAAAAGGCCTCGGAAACGCAAAACGCCACCGCGCAACAGAAAGCCGCGGCCGCGAAAGTCCCTTCCCTGCTGACCAATGCGAACCCGCAAGTCTTCCCTAAGCATCTACATTTCATGGCCGGCGCATCCTGGAAAGACGCCAAAGGCATTCACTTCGATCAATGGCTTCAATAACGGGCTTGAGCAACGGACTTGAGTAACGGGCCTGAATGACGTGCTTGAATCACGCGGTGATGCGTTTTCGCGATTTACGTAGACCTGCGTGCCGTTCGGCTCTGTTAGCTTTCTTCGTCTTGGCGCTCCAGCCGCTCGCGCGAGCCCAAGAACCTGTCGCAACACCTACCGAGCCGATTCGTGTCAGCGTGGATCGTGTCAACGTGGGCGTCATCGTCACCGATCCTCAAGGCATTTTCATTGGTGGTCTTCGCCGCGAAGACTTCCACATCTTCGACGACGGCGTCGAGCAACCCATCACCGACTTCGCAAGCATCACGGAGCCCGCGCAGGTTTTACTGCTGGTAGAGGCGGGGCCTGCGGTTTACTTTCTCGAAGCCAGCCACGTTCGCGCGGCTCACGCGCTTCTCGAAGGGCTTTCCCCCGGCGATCGCGTTGCCGTCGTGAAGTACGACGCTACGCCCCAAGGCATGCTCGATTTCACTCCCGATAAACAAGCTGTCGAAGCAGCGCTCGCCAACGTACGCTACTACGTCGGGTTCGGCGCACTCGATCTTTCGCGCAGCCTCTCCACCGTCCTGGATTGGCTCGCCAAAGTACAAGGCAAGAAATCGATCGTGCTGCTTTCGACTGGCTTCGATACCTCGCCGCCGGAAATAGCCTCCGCACTCATGACCCGCGTCAAAACCAGCGACGTCCGCATCCTCGCGCTGTCTTTAAGCGGAGAACTGCGCCAACCCGCTCCAAATCAAAAGGATTCGAAGACCAAGAAGAACAAAGACCACGTTCCTGCCGAAAAATCCGCCATCGCCGCGCAAGGATTCGCCGAAGCCGACCAGCTTCTCACCGCTCTAACTCAAGCTACCGGCGGCCGCGTCTTTTTTCCGAATTCCGCTCAAGACTTCGCCGGCGTCTACGCTCACATCGCCCAACTAGTCCGCCACGAATACAGCCTGGCGTTCGTCCCGCCTGCGCGCGACGGAAAGATTCACGCCATCGAAGTTCGCGTCACGCCGCCGTCAACCACGCCAGCGGACGTCACGCCGCCGACCTACCGCATCGACCACCGCAACGCCTACCTCGCGCCCACACAATAGAATCTGTTAGCTGATCGAACCCGTACCGTTGTCGTCTCCGCGGTCAGGATCTTCTTTTGTGTGGCGATAGAACCAGATCCCTGACGGCGATCAAGCACCGAACCACTGTTGCACCGCCTGTTTTGGATCATCTGGAAAACTACGGCGAGCAAAGCGAGTGAGACGCCATCTAATGCTCCCGAATTGATCAGCAAAGCGATACCGCAAACAACGATAATAGCCGCTTCTCAAGAATCTGTCGCGGATTAGACTGTGAAGACAACTGCCTATTCGAATTCCTTCATTACCCGCGCCATCTTGCTCAACCGCTCATTCACCGCCGCGAATACCGTTCCACCCGGAAATGAACCGTCACCATTCCGGCAGCCCGCGGTCATCCCCGTCAAAATCTCAATTCCCTCTTCAATCTTCGCCACCGGCCAGATGTGAAATTTCCCCGCCACCACCGCATCCAGAATATCTTCCCGCAGCATCAAGTCCTCGACGTTCGAAGCCGGCATCAACACTCCCTGCGAACCCGACAACCCCGCGATCTGGCACACATCAAAAAATCCTTCGATCTTCTCGTTGATCCCGCCGATGGCCTGCACATCACCCTGCTGATTCATCGACCCGGTCACCGCAATATCCTGGCGCAAAGGCAACTCCGCCAGCGCCGACACCAGCGCGTAAACTTCCGTCGAACTGGCGCTATCCCCATCCACTCCCGAATACGACTGCTCGAAACAAATGCTCGCGGACAGCGACAACGGCTTATCCTGCGCAAACCGGCTGCGCAAATATCCCGAAATAATGTGCACGCCTTTATCGTGAAAGCGCCCGCTCAAATTTGATTCGCGCTCGATGTTGATCACGCCGACTTTTCCCAGCGCCGCGGTAGCCGTAATCCGCACCGGCTTGCCAAACGAATACCCGCCAATCTCCAGCACGCTCAATCCATTTACCTGACCGACCCGCGTGCCTTCCAAATCGACCAGCAACGTCCCTTCTTCGATCATCTCGCGAATCCGCGTCTCGATCAGGTTGTGCCGCTCCATCTTGGAAGACAGCGCCGTCCGCACATGCGCCGCGCGCACCACCGATTCCCCCGCAGCCGACAGCCGCGTACGCGGCCTCCCGCGCCAAATCCGCAATGTCCACAAATCGCGCCGTAACCTTGTTCCGCCGCCCCGCCTGCCGCACGCCGTATTCCAGCATGGCCGCAAACGCGCCGCGATCAAACGGCGAAAGATTCTCTTTCTCGCACAAAGCCCGCAATCGCCCCGCATACTCCGCGATCACGCCGTCGCTCATCTTCATCTCTTCATCAAACTCGACACGCACCTTGAAAATCTTCCGGAAATCCTCCTCGTAGTCGTACAACATTCGTACAACTCGCGGTCCCCGATCAAAATCACCTTCACATCCAGGTTCACCGCTTCCGGCTTTAACGCGCTGCCGCCAAACGGATAAAACATCTCCAGCGGCCGAATCTCCAATCGGTTGTGGTTCAAAGTCCGCTTCAGCGCCCGCCAAACACCGACCTCCGACAACGCCTCCAGCGAATACATAATCAAAAATCCGCCATCCGCTCGCAGCAGCGACCCCGCCCGCAAATCCATGAAGTCGCTCGTCCACCCGCCTCGCGCGTCGTAAGCCCTCTGAATGGTGCCAAACAAATTCGCGTACGTCGGCGTAGTCTCAAAAATCACCGGCGAGCCATCGTCATCGCCATGCGCCAAAATCACATTCACGCCATACAAACGAAATGGATCTCGCTCCGGCCCGCTACCCGGCATCTTCGGCATGCCATCCATCGAAGGCCACTCGCCCTCTGCTCCCTCGCCCTCGCGTTCCTTGAACGGATAGGTTATCCAGCAGATGGCGCCGCACTTTCAGATATCCCCACTCAGCGTCGGAATATTTCTCCTTCAACTCCTCGATCACTCCGTCCACCAAAACGAAGCCGCCTCCTGCTCCAGGTAACTCAGCTCGCTAGCCATTTCCCGCGACAACGTCAGCGTCTTCCGGTACACCACGGTGAATTCCTGCCGGAACTGCTCGTACTTCCGTTCAATTTTTCCGCCACGGCGAATCAAGTTTCCCCTCGTGCACCATCTTCGAAATATCCTCGATCGGCACCATCTGCCCTTCGAGCACTGGAAAAATCTCCCGGCAAAGCTACCGCCCCCACCTGCATATGCCCCAGCGCAAACTGCTCCCTGAAATCCGCCGCGTGAAATCGTCCATCAACTCCTTTTCGCGCACGGTAAATCGCTCGACGATTCGCCCCTTCTGCCGCTGAAACGGTTCGCCCTCAAATACCTGCGGAATCCGCCGCCGCAGAAAATCAATCCCCGCCTGCATCTCCTTCTTGAACGCATTGGCCTGCCCGCGGGGCAAGGATAAAAGCCGAGGCCGGTCAGCAATCTTAAAGTTGTTGACGTAACACCGGTCCAGGGAGGGTTTCGTAACCGGATGCAACTCCTCAATCATCCGCGCGATTGTTCCGCCGCGGCTGGTCCCAGCCAACCCGCACACAAACACGTTATAGCCGGGAGCCGAAAGCTCCACACCCATCTTCAAAGCCCGTAAGGCCCGCTCCTGCCCGATAAACCCTTCGCGCAATTCCGCCTGCGCCGTAGTTTCGAACGGCAACCGCGAAGCCTCGCACCGCCAACGCAGCTGCGCCGGAGGCAACTCCGCATGCACCGCAGCCGGTTTGTATCCGTTCACACCCATCGCAGTCGGGTACTCTAGCACACGCTCACGTCCTCGCACGCATTTTCGCCCCGCGTGTTTCGCATCAGCTCAATCACGCCACCTACAACCAATCCTGTGCAGCATGGTATATGCGCAGTATTTCGATCACTTGTCTTTTCACGGAATAAACAGCGATTAAGGCAAGAGGGAAACAGAAGTTCCCGGGTATCTTCCACATGGCCGGGTCCTCCGCGGTTTGGAAATCGCGTCAAGGTAGCGATCCCGCCGGTAATTGTGTGAATGACCTCTCGCGCCGCGACGGATTCTGCGCAGAGGTGAATCGCGATCCGCTCCAGGTCGCTGGCAGCGTCCGTCGTCCAGCGAATCGCATCAGGGCTGAAGCAATCGATCGATCCGTGCCAACACTTCGTCGTGTTCCACGAAGTCGCCCCGCTCGGCGGACGCGATTCCGCGCTTCACAGCTTCAACAAAACGCGCTTCCTGCTTAAGGTACAGAGCCAATATTTCTCGGCCAGTGTATTGGCGTCGCGGCCTTTGCGGCTGGCAAGCTGGCGAGTTCAGCTTCCTGTTCAGGCGTCAGATGGACTTCCATACACCCGCAGTGTAGGTAAGCCCCGCCACGCTGTCAACGAGTCACGCAGACGATGTAGGCGCCGGGCTTCAGCCCGGCGTGCCATTCAAACCACTTCATCGCTATTCTTCCCGCAGCGCCACCACCGGATCTACTCGGGTGGTTCGCCACGCTGGAATCGCTGTAGCGGCGAACGCCACCGCCGCCAACAATATGGGCACCGCGCCGAACGTGGCTGCGTCCATCGTGCTCACTCCGAAAAGCAAACTGGCCATTACCCGCGTCAACGCAAACGCCCCCGCGAGCCCCGCCACGATGCCGATCACCGCCAATTCCATTCCCTGCCGCAACACCAGTCCGAGAATGTCGCCAGGCCGCGCGCCCAACGCCATCAACACACCGATATCGTGAGTATTCTGCGTCACCAGGTACGACATCACGCCATAAAGCCCCACGGCCGCGAGCAACATCGCGAACGCCGCAAACGCCGCCAGCATGGTGCTGGAAAAACGCTGCCGCGCCAGCGAATCGTACCAGCGGTCCTGCATGGTCCGGGTCTCGTAAACCGCAACGATAGGTTCGACGCTGTGAATTTCGCTGGCGATAGCTGCCGCCAACCCGGTCGTATCAGACGACGTCCGCGCCACCAGGTACATGCCATTTGGTGAGTCCTGCTCCCGTGCAAAATACGTCGCGATCTTGCCCTCCGTCCCCAGTCCGTATTGTTTGACCGCTCCCACGACGCCCACAATGGTGATGGGCTTTTTCGGATCGAACCACAGGTGCTTTCCGACGGCATCACCATTCGGCTGCGGGTCTGCGCGAGGGCCATCTCCTCAAAGGAGTGGTTCTCGTTCTGGATGTCGATGAACTGGCCCGGCGAAGGCCAATCGCGGAATATTCCGATCGCTGGAGAATGCAGCCATACCGCCGCCAGCTGCTCCGGCTGCGGATAAGGAAGCGGACGCAGCAACAGCGCGTCCACCACGCTGAACACCGCCGAATTGGCCCCAATGCCGACGCCCAGCGACGCCAAAATCACCAGAGTCGACAGCCAATTCTTGCGCAGCATCCGCCAGGCGTAGCGAAAGTCTTGTACCAAGGTGTGCATAGTCCCTCCGCCTAAGATGAACGCACATAGGGCCGGCTAAGTTCCTTTTTTCGTGCCTCTGTTCCTCGTGTCTTTCGTTATTTCGCTTCTGCCTTCACTTTCGGTGGTCTGGTATCCAAACCAAAATCACTCTCGATTCTTCGGTACCAGGTTTCGTCATCACTGCCATTCAAATCCACCCAAGTCTCATCGCTCATTTGACCCCGCCACTGCAGAAACGGAACGGCATCGGGTCCCACCGGGTGGCGCAGTTGCCAGGTGTCGCTCTCGGCAAGCTCCAGAATCTTCTGCGCGACCAGCGAGGGTGGCGCCGGATTTTTCAACGACGCCGCGAACAAACGGGCGAACCGATCACGTTGCCGGTAGACCGAATCTTGTGGACGGTCTCCAATGCGCTGGGCCATGGCCGTGTCAATGATGCCCGGCTCGACAAGCAGTACCCGCACATTGAACGTTTTCAATTCGCCTGCAAGCCCTTCG
This sequence comes from uncultured Acidobacteriota bacterium, assembly GCA_963729285.1. Taxonomy (GTDB): domain Bacteria; phylum Acidobacteriota; class Terriglobia; order Acidiferrales; family UBA7541; genus Acidiferrum. The sequence goes on along the minus strand of CAVSNL010000016.1, from coordinate 8,148 downwards.
CTAAGCGCTTCCAAGGCCCATTTGGAAGCCATGTAGGGCGTCAACGGCGCGCTGCTGATGCGCCCGGCGACCGAGCTGATATTAATGATGCATCCGCTGCGGCGCTCGCGCATCCCGGACACCACCGCCTGAACGCAACGGATCACTCCGAAGTAGTTGGTCTCCATGACCGCCCGGAACTCGGCCAAGGGAAGCTCTTCGACGGCGCCGTTGCGTTCGACGCCGGCGTTGTTGACCAGCACATCGATCGGACCATGCTCCTTCTGTATGGCCGCAATGCCGCTCGCCACCAACTCGTCGGAGTCCACGTCCATCGCGCTCACGTGGATCGGAAGTTTTTCTCGCACGGCGATTTCCGCAAGTTCCGGAGACCCCGCCGGATTGCGCATCGTCGCGTGTACCTGATGACCGGCCCGGCCGAACGCCAGCGCCGCCTGAAAACCGATTCCTCTGCTTGTTCCCGTAATCAACACCGATGCCATCTTCGTCTCCATCAGCGTTTACGTCATCCGCAACCGCCGGCAATCCATAACGTCCGCACTATATACCGTTAGCCCTTAAAGGCGCATTCAGACATCAATGAGCAGGCACGTCTGGCAAACTAGGAGTTTCGCTCCTTGTCTAACTCTTCTTCTTGGACGGCTTGGGCTTCAGTCCTTTCACGTGCTCGTAGCTCAACTCAAGATATTTCTGCAACTCTTTCGTCTTCTCCAGTAAAGTATCGGGAACCGTGACGTATTCCTTCATCACCGCTCCGTACGCTTCGTACAGCTTGGTCTTATATTTCTTTAGAAACTCCTCGCGCACGCCTTCCGGCAAACGCATCGCCAGCGTCCCGGTCGGCTGCATCAACAGAAACATGTCGCCGTTCACCGCCGCGTAGGCATTGTTGGCCCCTTTACGTTCAATCTCCGGGTGCGCCGCAATCAACTTGTCAAACAGCGCCAGCTTGTCCGCAGGCACTCCACTCTTCTTCGCTTTCTTCGCGCCCATGCGTCCCCCATCGCTCCAGCATTCTGCTAAACTCCAGCGACCGTAGTGGCCGATCTTTAGATCGGTCGACCGTACATGAAACATGCATCCATCGGTGTTCGCATCCACTCCGGCTGGGTGCCCTCGTGGCTATCTCCAACGCCGCTGGCGCCATAGAGGTAATCGACCGCCGCCGCATTGCCGTCGCCACGCCCGGAACTCCCGGAGTGAACCAACCCTATCACTTCGCCAAAAATCTCGCGCCCTTGGATGCCGAGAGATTTATCGGCAATTGTTTTGCAGCTTCGAAGGAGCTCACTCTGGCTGCCGTCCGTGATGTCCTGAATGAATTGAGTAGCCGCCAATATCGTGTCATTGGCTCCGCGATTCTGCTGGCTTCGGGCCGCCCGTTGCCACCTCTCGCTAAAATCCTCGCGTCACACGCCGCAATTCATGCCGCGGAGGGCGAGTTCTTTCGCGAGGTCTTTTCGAAAGCATGCCAGGATCTCGCTCTCTCCGTAACCGGCTTTCGCGAGCGCGACCTCGACGATCGTCTTCATGCGGCCTTCGGCAAAGCAGCCGCCAAGCGGAAGCAGCAAATTTCAGATCTAGGCCGGTCGATCGGACCACCATGGACCGCGGATCAAAAAACTGCGGCAAGCGCTGCATTGCTGGTCTTGGCAAATGGCCAAAAATAATTTCTGAAGGAACCTGAGAAGCAGCTGAACAAACATTCCGCCTGCTAGCTACCCTTCCCGCGTTTCCATCGCGTCGCGCCGGTCCTGTACACGCGAAACACTCCCATCGCCGCCGCCACGATCGTGGGGCCCGCCACCAGTCCCAGCAAGCCAAACACTTCCAGGCCGCCCAGCACCCCGATAAACAGCAGCAGTTCGTTTAAGTGCGTGCGGTTGCGCAACAGCAACGGTCGAATAATGTTGTCGGCCACGGCCGCAACTCCGCCGCAAATCACCAAAACCGTCGCCGCTTTTCCCCAGTGCCCGTTGAATCCCAGCCACAACGCCGTGGGAACCCAGATCAACGCCGAGCCCACGACCGGCACCAGAGAGAAAAATGCCATCAGCACGCCCCAGAAAACCGCCGTGGGAATTCCCCCGATGGTGAACGCCAGCCCGCCCAAAAGTCCCTGAATCCCTGCAATAACCAAGCCCACGGCCACGCTTGCAAAAATCAGGTCCTTCGATTCCCTCAACATATCCGTCTGAATCGCTTCGTCAAACGGCACAAGATGCCGCACGCCTCGTACGACGCTGTCGCCGTCACGAAACATGAAGAACAGCGAAAAAATCAGAATGAACAAATCGACGAAAAATGTCGCGAGATTCTTCACCAGCGCCGCAAAGTTTCCCGCCAGGAACGCTCCCACCTTCTCGGCGGCTTGCCGCAGCGGCGCCGAGAAATCCATGTCCTGCCACTCGCTGGGAAGATGCCCGCGAAGCCACGCGACCGCATGCATCGGCAAGGCCTTGTCCGGATCCATCACCGCGCTTTGTATCCGCGCGCTCGCTTCGATGGCCTGCCGCGTCGCCAGCACCAGCACCACGATCGCCGGCACGATCAGGACGAGCGTGACGCCCAGGGTGCTCACCAGCGCCGCCGGCGTAGGCTTCATGCGCATCCCGATGCGTTCGTAGACGGGGTAGAAGAAAATCGCCAGCACCGCCGACCACGCCAGCGGCACCAGAAATGGTTCCGTAATCCGGTACACCAGGTAAATCAGCAACAACAGCGTGCCGTACGAAAGCACGGTGGTTAAGCGGTCGCTCGTGGACTTCGGTGTAGGAGGGGTGGGCTTCATGCGAGCAATGTACTGCGGCATCGAGACGATCGGGAATGAAAATTCAATGTCGCGCTATTTGATGCCGATGGCTTCGATCAGGCGCAGAACGTCGTCGTGGAAAACATCGTAGAGCGGGCGGATGTCCTCTTCCTCGAGGCGTTCGCGCAAAAATTCGGCGGCAACGAAGCTGCACTCGCGATCGGTCAGATCGCGTCCGGTGCGGTCGCGGAAGGTGACGAAGGCGGTGTGCGCGAGTCCGACGACGTGGGCGACGCCATCGACGTAAAATTTCGTGTCGATGGTGTCCGCGTGGCGCGTGGCGATGCCGTTCCACATGTGGGAGAAGCGGCACTCGTAAACCTGTCCGGTGAGCTTCGAGGTCACGGTGAACGCGCCGACAAAGGTGCTCATCGCGCCGCTGTTGGCCAGCATCGGGCGTTTCGTTGCGCTGCTCTCGTGTTCTTTCGCTGCGATCGTCACTGTTTGTCCTCGTCTCTCGTTCGCCAGTCGTCCGAAAAGCCTTCTTCAGGGCCTAAAACCCTTTGCATTTTCTATCGTAACGTCGGAGCTGAAGCTCCGACCTCCTAAAGAACCAATCTCATCGGCTCCCGTCGATTAGTACTTTCTGTGAACGGCACAAACAAAATGCGCCGCGGAAAGAGTCTCTTCCTTAGAGCAGGCCGAAAGCACGGCTTTAGCCCCTGAAGAAACTCTTTGGTCTTGCTATGTGCCTCCGCAACGGTAACTTCGCGCGTTCTCCAGGCGCCGTTCAGCGGCTCATTGCGGCTGCTGTGCCAGCGTGCGTGTAGCTTTGTATTGCGGCACCAACGCCTGCGCCGCTTGGGAGACGGAAGCCTTGGTCGATTAGAGTTTTTTCCAGCGCGGCCAGGAACAGCAGTACGTATTGCCTCTGACTGCAGTGGCCCATCAGGCCTACTCGCCAGATTTTTGCTTTCAGCGGGCCCAAGCCGCCGGCGATTTCGATATTGAATTCGTCGAGGAGTTGATTGCGCACCTTAACGTCATCGATGCCGTTGGGAATCATGACGGCGGTTACGGTCGGCAAACGATCCGCGGGATTTTTCACTAGCATCTCCAGCCCCATGGCTTCGAGACCCGCGATCAACGCCAGCTGATTGGTGCGGTGGCGCTCCCAGCGATTTTCCAGGCCTTCTTCGATCACGATGCGCATGGCTTCGCGCAGAGCGAAGATCAGCGAAATCGGCGGGGTGTGGTGATAGAGGCGATCCTTGCCCCAATAATTCATGGCGGTGGTGAGATCGAAGTACCAGCTTTGCACTTTCGTTTTGCGATCGCGGAACACCTCTTCCGCTTGCGGGCTCACGGTGATGGGCGACATGCCTGGCGGCGCGCTGATGGCTTTTTGCGTGCCGCTGAAGCAAATGTCGATGCGCTGGCGGTCGACGTTGATGGGCACGGCGGCGAGCGATGCCACGGTGTCGACGATCAGGAGCGCGCCGAGTTCGTCGGCGACTTTGCGGAAGCTGTCGATGTCGGTGATGACTCCAGAAGAAGTTTCGCCGTGCGCGAAGCCGACGATTTTGATTTTCTTGCCTTTGCCCGCTCGACGCACATCCTCGGGATCGACGGCCCTCCCGTAGGGAGCTTCGACTTTTGTGACTTTCGCGGGCGTGTGGCCGGCGATGACCGCCATGCGATCGGAAAATGTTCCGTTGACGGCAACGATGGCTTCGTCGCCTTCTTCCAGGGTATTTACGACGGAAGCTTCGATGCCTCCGGAACCGGAAGCCGACAGCGGCATCGTGATGCGATTTTCGGTCTGGAAGATTTGCCGGAGCAGGACCTGGACGTCGTCCATGCAGCCCTTGAACCAAGGATCCATGTGGCCGACCAGAGGGGTGGCCAGGGCACGGTAGACGCGGGGGTCCATCGAGGACGGACCCGGAGTAAGCATCAGCCGGTTGGGAGGATTGAGTTCGCCAATGTTGTGTGCAGTCATGACGTTTGCCTCATATTGTGCGGAAATCGATTCTCCCGCAGTCACCCCTCCCCCTGCAACCGACAATTTGGCAGCCCAGCCCCGCCGCCAACCATCCTAGTCCAATACTATAAAAAGATTTTTCCTTAGGGGGCCGGGCTTCAGCCCCGGCATAACATCGCCTAAGCGGACGGGCTTCAGAGTCTGTGTCAGAACTCCGGTTTTCGGGAGGGCACGGCTTCAGCCGTGCCGTAACTGGAACCGAATCAACAAGGCTTTAGCCGCTGAGGGCTTCTTTCTCAGTTCTCGCACAAACGCTTCAGCCTCTGAAGAAAGCTTCCTTCTAATCCTGTCGCATTTCTCCGCAGCCCCTTCCACCACGCCCGAACACGCCGCCGAAATGCCCTTTCTTTAAGGGGTCGCAGCTTCAGCTCTTGAAGGGGTCGGAGCTTCAGCTCCGATATAAATTGCGAGCTGACGAAGGGCTTCAGCCCCTGAAGAAACGTCTTGCAAGCAGCTGCAGTCGATTTAGGAGTGCCGCAACCGCAGGCCAGCGAATTGCTTGCAGGCAAACCGTCTATAAATATTTGACTACCCGGGACGCCTGGGCATCGAGGCAAAAGCAAGATTTCGGGGGATAGGAAAACGAAGAAGTCTGGTATCGACCGGTTCTCGTCGATCATCGAAGGTTATGATCGCGGATCAGCCAGATCGAGATGGCTGGCCTATTCCAAGGAGGAGGACGACATGGGCGTGAAAGAGAACTTCGCGGCACAGGAAAAATTTGGAGCAGCGGTGAACAGCGGAAAACTCGAGGGACTCCGCGAGGCGGTGGCCGCGAACGCGCTGGATCACGACCCCGCTCCGGGGCAGGGTCTCGGGCCCGAAGGATTCATACGGATGTTTACCGAGATGCGGGCTTCCTTTCCGGACCTGAATGTTGCGGTGGATAAGGTGGTCAACGATAACGACAACATCGCTGTTGCTTATACCCTGACGGGGACGCACAAGGGGTCCTTTATGGGGGTGGCTCCGACGGGGCGGCGGATTTCGGCGCGAGGCGTGCAAATCGCGCGATTTGAGGATGGGAAGCTGGTGGAACGGTGGGGGAGTTTAGATCAGCTGGGAATATTACAGCAGATCGGGGCGGATGCGGCAAAGGCTCACGCGTAGCCGCGGAGATTACGGGCTCTTCTCGCCGATTAAATGTAGTGGCCGGTCTTCAGACCGGCCGCTCGCTGCGCGTCTTTGTTGGGGCGGACTTGTTTACCCTGAGTCTCGAAGGGCCCCGCCCGGCCCACTGCGTCTTGGCTCGGCGGGAACGCCGTACGGCAGGCTTCAGCTCTCTCCTCCCGGTTGCCTTGATTCTCAATCCCGCGAGGCGACGCGCTTGCTAACAGCTTTTTCCAACAGCTCGTGGATAAACGTCTGATAAGGCTTGTTTTGTTTGGAAGCCATCCGGCGGAGCTTGGCCAGCACACGCGGGGCGATGCGAATGGCGATAAGCTGCTTGGCGTAGCCGGTTGTAGGACGGCCGACGCGACGCGCACGCTTAATCTCCTCATCCGTCATTTCCGGGATGTCGGAAAAATCGCACCCGCCGCTGGGATTGATGGCCCCGCCCCAACCGGGAGTTCCGTCATTTGCTGCCGGGACCGTAAGAAGAAAGGTTGGGATCTCCTCCTGTAGTCAAATTGACCTGGTTGTTGTTGGGATCCAAGAGGAAAATCTGGGCAGTACCCGTCGGCTGTGGTATTGCGGCAGAGCCATTGTTACCCGACATGTTAAACATATAGTCGATGCCTTGGGTCAAGTTACCGTGTATGTGTCACAATAGTAACCGTCCCGAGAGGATTGAGAGGGCTATTCTGAGTCGCAAGGTTGCCGGTGACGGTGGTCGCTCCTGTGGCCGGGATCGGTCAGGTGAATCGACGTGAGCCGCGCCCACCCATGACGCCGGCGGGCTGTAACGGCCCAGCCGATCAAGACAAGGAGTGTTGCTAAGAAATGTTTTCGCATGGTACGAAATCTCCGAAGAAAGGACACAATGGATTGGCTAAATAACAACCATTCACAAATGAGCGGAGTTTTACTGGATCACATTCACCTTTCTCAGGCGTGCCCAAGGCTTCCCTCCCCTCGGACTAGCGTTAGCTACCATGGACAATCAAGAGCCCAGAAACGAGTGACGCGTTTTGCACGGGAGCTGTCTCCTGCTGCTTTCGAACCAAGAAAGCATCGCGGCCTCTAACCTTTCCGGGTCGGTCCTGTCTGTCCACGCTGTTAGCACGATGCCGCAATAGCGATGGACGGCGCTTTGGATTGAGGACCTGTCTTTCTCTCTCCACGATCCTTCATGCTACTCATACATTGTCCCGACCAAGAGAACTTATACACTAAGTTCTGTAAAATCATCAAGATAGTTGTTGCGTATACCCATCGTGTTCGTTATACGTAGGTAAACAAGCTAACCCATGCGCACTAAGGCCACATGGGAAAGCTCATCCCCAAACCACATGAGCGACCATCACGCGTACGGTGTCTTTCTGATGCGATAGGTACAACGCCGATCGCCTGTACTGATCAGTTCGGTGCGCTCGATGGACACACCGTCGCCGAGCACTTTGCGGAAGGTCTCGATTTCGGACTGGCACAGTCCGGGACAAGCTTTGGCGGCCGTGCAAATCGGACAATGGTTTTCGACCAGCACATACTCTTCGCCTTCGGCGTACCACTCCGCCATGTAGCCTTCGCGGCTGCGAAGTTCAGCCAAGCGGGCGACCTTAGTTTGCAGTTCGCCAGCGTCTTCCAGGGCCTTCCTGTAGCCGGTCAGGGATTCCGCAGCTTGCGCTTCGATAAGCCGTTCGACGGCCAGTTCTCCTAATTGCGTGCGGATGCCACGGATCAGTTGCACCGTCAGGTCCGCATGCGCGTCGGGGAAGCGGGCGTTGCCCTCCGACGTCAAGCTCCAGAATTGACGTGGCCGACCGACGCCTAACGACGCCTCCGAGGTAGCCGCGGCCAAGCCTTCCGCGGCGAGTTTCGTCAACTGGTGTCGCGCTGCGGTGCGCGTGATGCCGAGGATTAGGCCAAGTTCCGCCACCGTCTGCGGGCCACGCGTCTTCAGGATGCCGAGCAGGCGGTGCGAAGCAGCCGGAAACGGGCTCATGACGTTGGCACGCGAAACGGCTCTCGCGACATGTAGGGTTGCCAAAAAAGAGATTTTGCATTGTAGAGACTCTCCGTTAAAATGCAAAATGAGCCTATCAAAAACAGAACTCGCCGAGATACTGAAGCCAATTCCATGTTCCATTTCGCCAATGCCTTTCAGCTGCCGAGAAAGCCAACGAAACATTCAGAATTGCCAGCAGGTTAAGACCAACGGATTAACAGTCCTTTGCTTGATCGCTACAAA